>LKMP01000015.1 GCA_001563915.1 Nanohaloarchaea archaeon B1-Br10_U2g21 | reverse complement strand
TACTCTTTGCATTAAAGCTTCTTCAAACTCTGATTCGGAGATACCAGCTTTTTCTTTCAAGAAGTCTATCATTTCGTCTTTTGTTTCGTTTCTAATCACGTCTTTCGTTGATTCTTTGGAGCTATCTCCTTTCATCTTCAAGCCTTGGTATGTCAGAGAGTTGTCGCAGCTTATGCAGAAGTCCCAGAGTCTGCTGTTAAGTTTTCCACAGCTTGAACACTTTGTAGGTCTTAATGCGTCATCGAAGAACCTTCCTTCAACGTTGATATCGAGTTCTGGATGTTCCTGTTTCAAGTCTTTTTTCTGGCTTACTTCAAGAGCTTCGTAATACTTTTTCTTGGCTTGTGAACCTACTTCCCAGCCGAAGAAACCATTAATACTGGAGTCGTTCCAGTTCATAGCTACTTTCTGTAATGCACGAGCCTTCCGGAAGAATTTGTGGCTTGTCTTATCAAGGTTTCTGAAATCAGAGTTGTTTACAGCCTCAGCTATTATGTCATTGACTCTTTTCCGCTTTAGAGGCCCATACTCCTCAACCAGTTTTCTTCTTTTAATGACCTTTTGACACTTCTCGCACCGATATCTTCGGTTAGAACTGGTATTACTCATCTGACCTTTGACTCTCTTTACCTGTGATTCGCATCTGGGACACACAAGTGTCGGATTATCTTTCTTGAAAACCGGATTTTCAGGTTCCGGACTTTCTCTCCTGTATAGTTCCATCATTAACGGTTTAGAAACTGCCACATTCACTCTTCTTCTCTCTGGAGGTTTTTTCTTCTGGTTGAGACGTAGATGAACCGTCATTGTATCATCATCGTTGAACTTTATGTCCTTCCAGAGTAACGGTTGAGGTTTACTTTTCGTGGGGAAGATTTCTCCAGATCTTGCTCCTACAGCCCAACCAAAGACCAGAATACATCTATCTCGGAACTTGTCAACATTAGATGCTATTTCCTTTATCTGTGAAGGATCTGGCTTTGTTTCCTTCTTTACTTTGGTGTTCTTTTCAGTGGTCAGTAATCCTTTTTGACCGTCTACTAAGCTTGGTCCATGGATGTCGCTGTTGTTGTAACCTCTGTTAGGATAGTCGATGAAGTTGCGGTAGAATGTGCTAAGGGCTTTGTGATGTTTATTTCTTGACTGAGGATCGTACTTTTCTCCATTATCCTTAGATATAATACCTCTCTCAAGTTTCTTGTAGAGCGTTTCTATATCGTCTCTTGTAGCCTCATCTATCTTGAAGTCGATCTCAGGAGAGAAGTTGAGCCATTTGTTAGCGTAATCTTCACAGGATGACTTGTTCTTCACTCTGTCTCTCCAGATATCGAAAAAATCATCTAAGACTTGTTTATTGTGATCCGATAGTTCTTCGGTTTTAGCGAGTTTAGAGCTTATGTAATGCAAGTTAGGATATTTGTCTTCGTAGTTTGTCAATTTGATTCACCTTCATGGGTGAACCGCAGAACGTTTTCGTTTATAATGGGGTCTATTAGAAGTCTAATAGACATCCCGGTACGGACATTTAGATACGTGGGTACTTTGGTCCACCCGGGATTCGAACCCGGGACCGCCGCCTCTCTCGAGGCTCACTACACAGGCCTTTCGGCGAGTTTTTTTGTGTAATGGTCCTTATAAGGACGGTGCTCTAACCCCTGAGCTAGTGGACCTTTTGTTATCGGTATGAAGCATTTAGCCGTGATAATCTAAAAAAGGCTTTTCTCTGTTGCGGTCAAGTTAATAAATCTTGGACTGATAGTTAAAACTGTAGAGTTCTAAAGGTGTTGATATGATGCAGATGACTAATCCACAGCAGCAACAGTACGACCGTGGAATCACGATTTTCTCGCCGGACGGCAGATTGTTCCAGGTCGAATACGCAAAAGAAGCAGTCAAAAAAGGAGCAACAGCGCTCGGAATAACGTACGATAACGGAGTAGTGTTGGCGGCTACACGAAGTACGCCAGAATTACAGGTACGGAATCCGGAAAAAGTATTCAAACTTGATGACCATATAGGTGTCGCAACCTCTGGTCTTGTGGCGGATGGTAGAACGCTTGTTGAAGAGGCTAGAAACGAGGCTCAGAAACATTTAATGACTTTTGATGAAGAAATTCCTACTTCAGTACTTGCAACTTTTATTGCTGATAGATGTCAGCAATTTACACAGTATGGAGGAGTAAGGCCTTACGGACTTTCTACTATTAGTGGAGGGGTTAAAGATGGGGAAGCAGAAGTTTACCATACAGATCCTTCTGGAACTCTTTCACAGTGGAATGCGGTTGCAATTGGTAAAGGGCGTGAAAATGCGAAAGAGCATCTTGAAGAAAATTGGGAAGAAGATCTAGATGAAGATGGTGCTATAGAACTTGCTGTAGAGGCGTTAAGTGAAGGAGAGGAAGACATTGAACTGAAGAATGTTGAGCTCGCTGTGTTAAATACTGAAGAAGACTTTGAGCGTTACTCTCCTGAAGATCTTGAAGATCAAGGAGTAGAGCTCTAGAGGCATTCAGTTTTTTAGCTTCATTTATCTTCTTTTTTCATCATTTTTTTGTTTAAGGTAAATCCGAAACACTGTTAATGATTTGATTTCAAAGGACTTTTCATGGGTCAGCAAGGAAACTTTGGAACTGGCGATAAAGGATCTGGAGAGGCTGAAGGACTTGACACATCTGATGCGATTAGAATTCAGTACCGTGGAGAAAAAGTTTTTGAGATTCTAGTAGAGCCTGATCCTGCTAAAGAAGCAAGGTTTAATGATACAGACCATGATATTCAAAGGCTTTTATTCGTGCAACAGGTTTTCAAGGATGCGGATAAAGGAGAACGTGCATCGCCAAGAGAACTTGAGGAAGAGTTTGGAACAAAACAAGTAATGGATGCTGCAGAACAAATCTTTGAGAGCGGAGATATGCAGCTTACTACTGATCAAAAAGCTGAGATGCGGAATGATAAGAGGCAACAAGTAATTTCTATGATTGCACGTAGAGCTCAAAACCCGAAAACAGGGAATCCTCATCCTCCTCAACGTGTAAAGAACGCGTTAGAAGAAGCAGGGTTTGACTTTGATGCAATGGAAAATGTTGAATCTCAGTTCAAAGATGCTATAGAAGCTATTAGACCTATAATCCCTGTTTCGCTAGATGAGAAAACTGTGGCGATTAAAGTTCCAAGTGACTCTGGGGGAAAAGCCTACAATTTGTTGCAGAAGCGAGCAGAGTTATTGGAAGAACAGTGGGGTAACGAGTTTTTCTATGCTAAGATAAAGGTGCCTGCAGGAGTTCTTACTGAGTTGATGGAGGACTTGCAGGAGATGACTTCTGGTAATTCTGAGGTAAAAGACGTATAATCTAAAGGCAAGAGGCGTGAAGCTGGCTAGGTATAAAACTGTTTGGGAACTTTTAGTTTATATAAAGAAAAATCTTTTGGAACGATTTAACTAAGATTTGAGGTAAAAAGTATATGACTCGTGTGAAAGAATCAAACGATGTAGTGGCTCCAGGAGACGTTATCGCTGAGAACGAAGACGTCAAAGCTAACAGTGGGGCTTACGAAGAAGAAGGCAAAATCATTTCTAAATACTTAGGAACTGTATTTTACAGAGATAATTCCGTACAGGTCAGGCCTATGTCTGGCCGATATATTCCTGAAGAAGGAGATACTATAATAGGAGAGATCTCTCATGTATCTTACTCTAGGTGGAGTGTAGAGCTTAATTCTCCTTATGAAGGCAATTTGAATATTGCTGATGCGACAGAGCAGTATGTAGACCTAGATGAAGACGATTTAACTGATTTCTTTGCAGTAGGTGATGCTGTAGTTGTTAAGGTCAAGGGAGTAACCGACTCAATGGATGTAGACCTGACAATGAAAGATAGACGCTGCAAAAAACTTGAAGGAGGTAGAATAGTTACAATTCCGCCCTCAAAAGTGCCGAGAGTAATTGGTAAGAAAGGCACAATGGTCAAACAAATTAACGAAGCTACAAACTGTAATATTATCGTAGGTCAAAATGGATTGATCTGGGTTTCTGGAGACAACGCAAATCTGGCGGTTAGAGCTATCAAAAAAGTCGAGGAAGAAGCTCATATGAGTGGACTTACAGACAAAATCGGCGAATGGTTAGAAGAACAGGCAGGTGAAACACAATGAGCGAACAAGTTCAATGGATAGACGAAAACGGAGAGAGAGTAGATGGAAGAAAACCTAACGAACTCCGAAACGTAAAAATGGAGGCGGGAGTACTCAAAGAAGCTGACGGATCAGCAATGGTGGAAATTGGAAACACAAGAGTTATAGCATCCGTATTTGGGCCTCAAGATCTGCACCCAAGACATTTGCAGGAAAGCGATAGAGCAGTAATCAAAATGCGCTACAATATGGCACCGTTCTCAGTAGATGACAGAATGAGGCCTGGACCAAACAGAAGAGCAAAAGAAATAGGATTAGTCGCAAGAAGAGCTCTAGAACCAGCACTGGAATTAGAACACTTCCCAACAGCAGGAATTGACATATCAATGGAAGTAATTGAATCAGATGGAGGAACAAGAGCAACAGGAATTACTGCCGCATCACTCGCACTGGCAGATGCAGGAATCCCAATGAAAGGTCTTGTATCATCATGTGCTGCTGGAGCAGTTGGAGATCATGTAGTGCTTGATGTCAACGGCAAAGAAGACAAAGAAGGAGACGCTGATGTACCTATTGCAACAATTAATGGAGGAGATCAGATTACTCTATTACAGATGGACGGAGATCTCACACCGCAACAGGTGGAGGAATGCGTCGAACTCGCGAAAGAAGGATGCGCAGATTTAGATAGAAAACAACGTGAAGCACTTCTTTCTCGTTACAGAGGTGAAGAACAGTGAAATTAAATACCAAGACAATTAAGAAGATGGCCGCAGAAGGCGAAAGACTTGACGGCCGAAAAATGGATGAATACAGAGAAATCACAGTAGAACCAGACTACATTCCTACAACAGCACAAGGATCAGCTAGAGTACAGATAGGAGACACCCAAGTAATCGTAGGGATCAGCTTTGGAGCAGAATCGCCTTACAGTGACAGGCCTGCATCAGGGACAATTGTAACCAATGCAGAATTAGCGCCTATGGCTGATCGAGAATACGAATCAGGTCCTCCACAAGAAACAGGAGTTGAACTAGCTAGAGTAGTTGATAGAGGAATCCGAGAATCGGAAGCGATTGATCTTGAAGCACTATGTATCGAAGAAGGAGAGAAAGTCTACACAGTATTCATCGATATTCATGTTCTGAACAATGATGGCAACTTACTTGATGCGGCAGCTCTCGGAGCTATCACTGCATTGAAGACGGGTTATGTTCCAGCGTATGATGAGGAAGAAGGAGAACTTCTACACGATGAGAAAGCCATGGATATTCCTCTAACAAAATTCCCTGTAACTGCTACTGGTAGAAAAATAGGTGACAAAATTTTGTGGGATACAACAAGTGAAGAAGAAGAGGCTTTGGGCGCTCGTCTAACAGTGACGCTTACTGAAGAAGGTAGCGTAGTAGCAATGCAGAAAGGAGGACAAGAACCTCTAACCACAGAAGAGATCATGGAAATTATCGATGGTACGAAAACCCAGACAGAAGAGTTCCGGCAGATTATCTCTGCTGGAGAATAAAAAAGTTTCCAACACTTGTGAAGGTAAGAGGGTTGAAAAATGTCTGGAGAATCATCCAAAAGATTTGGCGCTAGGTATGGTAGTCGAATCAGAAAAAACGTAGACGAAGCAGAGAAAAAAGACAGCGATCGCTATGAGAGAATAGCGGCCGGAATCTGGAGAGATAAGGAGACAGGTGAGAAAATCGCTGGAGGAGCATACAAGACAGAGACTGGAGCAACACAGATTATGAAGAAAGCGCTCCAAAAAGATCTTGAAGTTGAAGAACTTGAAGAAGCTAAAGAAGAACTCGAGGAGGAATAAAGAATGTATGTATGTGTAAAATGCAAAGAAGATGTAGAACTCGATCCAGTTGATGAGAAAGTTATATGTCCTAAATGCAGTCACAGAGTTCTGCTGAAAAAAAGACCGGAAGACCCTGAAAAAGTAGAAGCTGTATGAAAGCTTCTCTAGAAATAGACACAGATCAGCCAAGACAACTTCAAAGAGCTGTAGGTCCAAGTCTTCGAAGTCAGGGTAGTGTAACCTACAGCTATAGATTTGAAGAGAACTGTTTCAAAGTAGATATAGAGACTGAAGGCTTAGGACCTCTAAGAGGTTCGACTGACTCAGTTTTTAGGCTAGTCGGGCTTTCAAAACGATTAAGGTGAACTAAAAAATGGATCAAGATGCACAGAAAATGATGATGGAGCTACAGAAGACGCAACAGAGTTTGCAAACTGTGGCGCAACAAGCTGAAGAAACCCAGAATGAGCTTAATGGCGTTGAAAAAGCCTTAGAAGAGCTTAAAGAATCTGAAGGCCAAGTGTATAAGTCTGTAGGAGAACTTCTTGTAGAACGAGATAGAGATGATTTAGAAGATGAATTGGAAGAAAGTAAAGAAGACTTAGGAATTAGATTGAAGGGGCTTAACAGGAAAGAAGAAAAACTGAGAAAGAAAATACAGGAAAATCAGGAAAAGTTTTCTCAAAACTTCCAGGGATAAATTATGGATGCTGATTCAGTCATAGGTATGATGAGAGACATGGCGGAAAGCGATTCTATTCCGTCTAATGTATCAAATATGATAGAACAGGCTGCTTTGGAGTTAGAAGATGAGGATAAAGATATGTCTGTCAGAGTTAATTCTGCATCATCATTACTCGATCAGATAAGTAATGATCCAAATATTAGGCAACATACTCGTACAAGGATTTGGAACATTGCTTCTAAGGTTGAGAGTCTGGACTGAAATCGTAAAACTATAAAAGAAAGAGGCTTTAGTTTATACTTAGAGGTAATCAAAAGTGGCACTAGGATTTCTTAATAAAAAAGATTCTGAACAAGGAGAAGTAATTGAAGAAGATTTTGTAGAACTTGACGCAAAAATGACTGATGAGCAACAAAAAGTAGTTGTAAGGGCTGAAAGTCTTAAAGAATTTGATGATGTGGAGAACGTACAGGATCACCTCAGGGCCAATCATATTGTATGGGTGAATATCAAGCCTCTAAAGCAGAAAGATATGACTAAATTAAAGAGAGCGGTTAATAGACTCAAGAAAACTGTTAAGTCAATTGATGGAGATATTGCAGGAGTCGATGAAGATTGGATTGTTGTAACGCCTAACTATGCAGAGATAGAAAGAACTAGTGATAAGATAAATACTCAATAATCCAAATATTTTCTCAAATTTCGCCGGGTCCTTCGAGCCCCAAGGTATCTAATACTTCTTCTAATTTTTCTTCTAAAAAGTCGACTCTTTCCTGTAGTTCTCCGATTCCAAATACCACTAGTTCTTCTACGCATTCTTCGCAGAAAATATCGCCGTGCCATTCTGTAACATTATTGGGTAGGCCTTCAGGCTTATTACCGCCGAAATCAATTATTTTTCCGCATTCTGAACACTTTATCTCATAAACCATGATAAATAACTACCACTGCTCAGCTTTTAACTTTTCGAAACTGTAGCCTGTGTTAAACAATACTTTTTCTCCAAAGTGAGGTCCAAGTATTTGTAGGCCTGTAGGCATACCCTTGCTTTTTCCATTTGGGACAGAAAGTTGAGGGATGCCAGCTAGGTTAGGTCCTACAGTTAAAGAATCCATCGCATACATTTCTTCAGGTCTCAAAGCTTCAGCCTCTTCGATTTTAGGAGCTATATTAGGCATAGAAGGGCACATTAGCACATCATATTTTTTGAAGGATTCTTTGAAAGAGTTAATCAATTTAGTTCTTACTTTGGCGGCTTTTACATAGTACTTGTCACGGTAACCAGCCTTTCGTATGTATGTGCCGAGCAGAATCCGTCTTTTAGCCTCAGCACCGAAGCCTTCTGAACGAACTTCTGAAAAATATTCATTGAAGTCGCTGAAGTCTTCAGGATCTTTCTCGTATCCGTATCGCATACCTGAGAATTTGGCAAGATTTGTTGAAGCTTCTGCCATTGCAAGTATATAATAAGCAGGCAGAACTACTTCGGCAGAGAACAATGGCTCGTCAAAGTACTCGACATTAGCTCCTTTCTCTTCTAGTAGTTCAATACTTTTCTCAAAGTTTTCTTTTACGCCCTCTTGTAGTCCATCTAGTTCAAGCATCTGTTTGGGTATGCCTATATTCAAATCATCTGTGTCTTCTAGTTCGCTGTATCTTGGTACAGATTTGGAGGAACTGGTGTGGTCGTTTTCATCTTTTCCAGCTATTATTTCTAGTCCTTTTGCTGTGCCGTAAACTGTTTTAGCTAGAACGCCTATTTTGTCAAGAGAGTTTGCGTAGTCAATTAGTCCATGTCGTGAGACACGTCCATATGTGGGAGTGATGCCTACGACGCCGTTGTAAGCTGCTGGGTTAGTAATGGATCCGCCTGTAGACTCGCCTATTGAGATTAGCGGGTAATCTACTGCAGCTACTACTGCTCCAGCACCACCACTTGAACCTCCGACTACTCTTTCATGGTCGTGAGGATTCTTAGGGGTTTCAAAAGCACAGTTAGTAGAAAAAGTTCCGAACCCGAACTCGTCCATGTTAGTCTTACCATAGAACTGTGCTCCTGCATCTTTTAGCCGTTTAACTACAGTTGCATCGAATACAGGTTTATAGTCTGCAATCATTTTGCTTCCTGCTGAACTAGTAACGTTTTCAGTACAGATTGCATCCTTTACTACAAAAGGAATATTTTGAAGAGTTCCACTGTTTTCATCTCCTTCCACAATCTCTCGCATGAATCCAAGTTCAGAGTTCTTATCTTCTAGTTCCGAATAGAAATCTGAGTTAGAATAGTTTTCTCTTTTTTCCAAGAAATCTTTTACGCTTTTTTCTACTGACATCTAGAAATAACCTCTTTTACCGGGCTGAAGGCCCCTTAAAGAAACCTTCTTGAACATTTTCGGTGTTTCTAAAAACTTCTTCATCACTAATACTGTCTTCTGATTCATCTTCTCTACTCCGTTTTTCAACGGGCACAGGATGAAATGATGGTTTAAGGCCTTCGGTATCTACTTTTTGAAGAGTTTCGAACATGCTTAGTACTTCTTTGAAGTCTTCTGCAAGTCCTTCAGCTTCGTCATCTGAAAGGTTTATTCTGGCATTTTCAGAGGTTTCAATTACTTCTTTTTTCATATTGAATTCTTTAGGTCAGTATTCTTTTAGATGTTTAAGAGTTGTATAAACTGGAGCTGTGAACAGTTATGAACGGTTAGATGCAAAAGGTTTATAAATGAGCTTAGAAAATGTTAGTATAGTAAAGACTATTTCAGTTCAGCTTTGGCAAGCGAACTGTACTCGACATGTCTCGCGGGCACGAGATAAGGTCGAACACGGATCATTGGTCGAACTTTGGGCAAAGTTCGAATCGTATATGACATATGTGTAGTAAGTCTTGGGCAAAGACTTGTGTTATTCTAAGGTAGAATTACCTACGCCGATTTAAAAAGGTTAGGTTTCGCTACGCCGGGAGAAAAGATACAAGATGGAATCCATAATTGGAAACGCTACACAACAAAAAGAACAGACTCAAAATCTGGACGATGTAAAAGATGCTAAAATCCTAGTTGTAGGAGTCGGAGGAGCTGGAAACAACCAGGTAACCCGGATTCAGAACAAGGAGATAGAAGGAGCAGAAACAGTTGTAATTAATACAGATAAACAACACCTAAAAATGAGCTCTGCTGACAGAAAAATTCTAGTAGGACGCGACTTAACAAAAGGTCTTGGGGCAGGAGGACATCCTGAACAGGGCGCAAGAAGTGCGGAAGAAAATCGAGCAGAACTAAGAGAATTATTCAAAGAAGCCGACATGGTATTTCTAACCTGCGGGTTAGGAGGAGGAACAGGAACAGGAGCAACACCAGTTCTGGCCGAAATTGCGTCCAAAGAAGACTGTATAGTAATAGGAACAGTAACAATGCCGTTCGAAATTGAAGGCGCGAGAATGAGTAAAGCAGAAGAAGGGCTATATAGACTAAGACAACACGTAGACACAGCAATCGTTATTGAAAACGATAAACTGCTCGATATAGCAGGAGACATGCCTTTGGATCAAGCTTTCGGAGTAGCTGATGAGTTAATCACTACCATGATTAAAGGAATTACTGAAACTATCAGCAAACCTTCACTCGTTAACTTAGACTATGCAGATGTCCAAGCTATAATGAATGAAGGAGGAGTTGCAGTAGTAGGATATGGAGAGTCAGACACCAACAATAAAGGAGAAGAAGCAATTCATGAAGCGCTTTCAAACCCATTGCTTGATGTAGAATTTGAAGGCGCAAATGGCGCACTGCTTCACGTAGCAGGAGGACAAGATCTTACATTGAACGAAATCAATGATGTTGGACAACATGTCACTGAAAAACTAGATGCTAACGCCCAGGTAATCTGGGGAGCAAGAATCAAAGAAGACCTTGAAGGAGCTCTACAAGTAATTTCAATTGTTACTGGTGTAGAGTCGCCTTATGTCTTAGGAGAACTAGAAGAAGAAAACCAGACAGAAGTAACTGGAGACGTAAACGACCTAGGATTAGAGGTGCTAAAATAATATTAGAGGCAGGGAGACGCCCCTCGGAAGGAAATTTCAACCCCTAATAAAATAGGAAATTCCCCCTCCCCCTTTCCTTCCCAATATGGCAGTCTCCCTGCTCTAAAAAACCTATATTAACGAGGAAGGCTTTCAGACTTGCAGAGAAAAAACCCAACCCCCCTCCCCCCTTTTTCCCTGCAGAGCTCTGAGGGCCTTCCCGTCTAATACTTATTCACATTTTTCCCTTCTAACTATCTCAAATCATAAAACCTTATCCCGCTAATAAAGGATTATGGAAAAACTTTACGGGCTTGTACTATCAATAGGTCTTGTTATAACTGGCCTAGCAGCATACATAAATGGAAGTTCTCCTGTACTCGCTGCAGCAATTGTTTTCATAGGTATAGGCTCCAATCTGTACTTTGAACGTAGAGTAATTAAGGAGGCTGCGAGCAGACCTGAAAAAGCTCTTTCGAGTCTTTCTCCGCCAATAGCAGAGACAGGGTTAGTTGTTTCAATTGTTTATGTTGCTGGTTTTGAAATTATAGGTGTAATTTATCTGGGTTTGACGATGATTCTTTCTGAGTTCCTACAAAAATCATCACAGTTTGGAGATGTTAATACCTCTAGACTGCTTGGAAGAATAGCTAGAGTGCTCGTCTTGACTACAGCCCTTGTAATATCGTACTTTAACGAATTTATCATTTTTTATGCAGTTATATTCGGTGTTATTATCATATTGTATGACTTTTTGATCTTGATTTCTGAGACAGTTATGTCCTCAACTATTTAATTTTTCCTTGAACCACTTTTCTTATGAAGGCGCCAATCTGTAATGTATGTCTGAAGAGTGATGTTCTCTGCAGTAAATGTGAGAAAAACCATGAAGAAGGAGAAGTAACAGACCTAGATATCAAGGTCTCCCGGATTCTACACGGACTCAGCGAAGAACACGGTTCACTTCGAGACTCTACGATTGAAAAAGTCTATGACACGGAAAATGTTGTAGTAATAGTAACAGGTTCTGGAGATGGAGCAAAAGTAGTAGGTCGTAAAGGAGAAATAGTGAAGAAAGTAGCAGAGGAAATCGGCAAACCAATCCGAATTGTAGAAAAAGCGGAAGAAGACAAGGAAATTATCAAAGGCCTATTAAGCCCTGCAGAAATTGAATCCATAAACACGGTTTTCAAGCCTGGAGGCCAGTCGAAAAAGATTGTAGTCGATGGAAGTTATGAGGATAAAGTTAACATGTCTCGTGAAGAATTAGAGAGCTTAATTCAGGAGATAACTGCAGTCGACTATGAATTGGCCTTTGAATAGGCATAATGGCTATTAAGTTATTTAGAAGGTAAATTCAATCCTTCTTCTCCTAATTTTTCTAAAAACTTAATCACTATCTTTTCTTCTTTATCAACGACGCTACACAATTTCGCATGCTTTAAGCTCATTCAACTCAAGAGCATCTCCCAGAAAAACTTTGTGATAGATACAACCCTTAATTAAAATTAGAGCTATAAGAAAATTTTATGGCTTCGGAAAAGAACTCGAAAAAATTCATAGTGATAGTTGATCAAGATAAAATAGAGCCAGATTTAGCTAGAGAGACAGTAATTAACTTTGATCCATTGAATCGTGCAGGAAAAGAAGGAGGGTTCTATATAGACGAAAACGAAGAACTGCACATCAATGATGGAGATGTTATGGAAGCGCACAAAATGGCGGTCAACAAATATCCATACGAAGGAGCTATACAAATGGTACAGCTTGTACACGAAGAAGGAGATAAAGTACATCAGTTTGGAGAAAATGAGTTTAGGTTGTACGGGCTTCCAGTACCTGAAGAAGATGCAGCAATAGGAATACTAGGAGAAAATGGTCTAGGAAAAACTGTTGCTTCAAAAATAATAACAAACAAGCTCAAACCTAATCTTGGTGACTATAAACAGCCTCCTGAGTGGCAGGACATAAAGAAAAACTTTAGAGGCACAGGCCTTCAGAACCACATCGAAAAACTGGCGAACGAAGAATTAAAGTCTGCCACAAAGCCACAGCAAGTAGAAAGAATACCTGAGATTTTCAAGGGTACTGTAAAAGAGTTCCTTGAGAGAAACGGCGAACAGGAAGGCGTGGAGGAGATAGCGAAAAAGTTCGAGCTGATGAAGCTGTTTGATCGTGAGCTTGAACAGTTGTCCGGCGGGGAGCTTCAGAGACTTGCCATAGCATCCACGCTGCTCGAAGACGCGGAGATCTACATTTTCGATGAGCCCTCGAGCTATCTCGACGTAGGTCAGAGACTGAAAACTGGCGGCGAGATAACAAGTATTGATGAAAATGTGCTCGCAATTGAACACGATCTCGCGACACTCGACCTGATTTCAGACAGAATCCATATATTCTACGGTGAGAAAGGAAGCTACGGAATGGTATCTAACGCGTTAAGCACGAAAAATGGGATTAATCAGTACTTGGAAGGTCATATACCGTCACAGAATCTGAAGATTCGTTCCGATGCTATTAGCTTCGATAAATCTGGAGAAGAAAGAGGAGAAGGAGCAGAAATACTGCAATACAGCGGAATGAAAAAGAAGTTCGGAGACGATGGATTTGAATTGAACGCCTCAGAAGGAAACCTGAAAGAAGAAGAGATAATTGGAATTGTGGGAGAAAATGGACTGGGCAAAACAGTTTTTGCTAAGATGCTTGCAGGAGCTATTGAACCTGATAGTGGAGAGTCACCGAAGACCTCAATATCATATAAGACTCAGTACATAGAGGCCTCTGACGTATTGGTGAAGGAAGCCTTCCCAAACGAAGCGGTTATGAACTCGAAGAGGTTTCAGACGCGTATCGAAGAACCACTGGAAATTAAGCCGCTGTATGAGAGAAAGTTAAGCAACCTTTCGGGTGGAGAGCTTCAACGGGTCGCGGTAGCGATCTGCCTATCACGCAATGCAGATGTATACTTGCTTGATGAGCCCTCTGCATTTCTCGATGTTGAGTCTCGTGTAAAACTCGGCAAGACTCTGAAGAACTTCTCACGAAAAGAGGAGAAACCATTGATGATAATTGATCACGACCTCTTACTGCTTGATTACGTATCAGACCGGGGAATAGTGTTCAAAGGAAAGCCAGGGATCAGTGGAGAGTCAACAGAACCTATGATGATTGAAGAGGCTTTGAATGAGTTCCTGAAAGAAGTCGACGTAACGTTCAGGAAAGACCCTGAAACGGGCAGGCCTCGTGCTAATAAGCCTGATAGTCAGAAAGATAAGGAGCAGAGAAAGAAAGGTCAGTTCTATGAACTCTAGTTCTCAAGTTTGAATTCAAGTCTTTCTACGTTTGCGCCTTTTGACTTTCTGTTTACTATGTTGATTTTCCCGATTTCTTTGAGATTGTCTACGTGAGTTCCACCGCATGGACATACGTCTTCATCTGCGATCACTACTACTCTGAGAGGGTCGATGTTGCTTGGTATGAGTTCAAGGTTAGTGCGGCCTTCAGTCATCTGCTTTTCTATTAGTTCCCGAGCCATCTCTTTCTTTTTGACCTCAAGTTCCTTTTCAATTAATGCGTTTGAAGCTTGTTCAATTTTTTCTACATCACGACTACTGAACTCAACTGGTTCAAAATCGATTCGAGAATAATCTTCATGTATCTGATTTCCAGCAGTTTGTCCATTATACATGTTCAGCACAATCCATGAAATAATGTGCTGAGCGCTATGCATACGCATATGGTTGTAACGTCGATCCCAGTTGATTTTGCCTTTAACTACTGTGTCAGGTTCAGGAAGAGATCCATCAATATAATGCCGTATTTCTCCCTTCTTTTTCTTCACCTTTATGACTGACGCATTTTCATCCCTCCATTTCAATTCGCCAGTATCATAGGGTTGGCCTCCGCCTTCAGGATAAAACAAAGTTCTATCTAGTACTACATAGTCTTTTCCTTTCCCCTGCACTTTAGCTTCAAACTCTTTTTGGTACTCATTACTAGGATAGTATAGCATATCAGTCATAAACAGAGATTAGTATTCAGAACTTTTTCAACTCTTTCATGTTAGAAATTAGTTCGTATCTAGGCCTATGAATGAAATCTATGTCTTAAGAAAGCTAAGAGTTCTGCCAGTTTAATTTATCTATCCTGAAAAAAGCCTTTCCATTTAAGAGTTTTTACCCCTGTAGCTATGTTATGGGAAGAGTAAGGCAAACCTACATCAAGAGGCTTGCAAAAGATTTGGTAGAGTCAGACAATAAAGAATTTTCTGAAGACTTCGATGAGAACAAAGAATTACTTAGTGAAACAGGAGAGTTTAACTCTAAAAGATTAAGAAATCGAGTCGCAGGATACATTGTCAGGCTGAAAACCAGAAATAACTAGCAGCTAGCAAGTATATCAGGCCTATATAATAAAGTGTTAGGCCGGGTATTCCATGGCTTTCTGTTTCTCTTGACTGGATAAATATAGGAAACGTTTCTGTTGTATTTACTTTTAGATTATCATCTTCCGTAATTATTCTCAGCTCGTGTTCTCCAGGATTTTCACCAGTAACTCTTACATGAAATCTTTCTGTTTCGCCCTGTTCGACTTCATAACTTTTTGAGCTTTCATCAGTTTCAACGAAATCTGTTTCAACTCCATCGCCTTCTAAATAAGTAGTAAAGTCTCGAGTAGACTGTTGATTTGTTATTTCAAAGAACATAAAGTCGCTTTCGCCTTCAGAGACAACTAAGGAAGAGTATTCATGTTCTACACCTGTTGAAGGTCTATAACTACGTGATACAACTCGGTGAAACTCCAACAGCTGACTTGTTGTCCGATTGTAGGGATCTTCTAACACTATATCCCACTCATAAGTTCCTAAATCTAAATCTTCCCAAATTGTATCTACGGTACTTCCTGAAGAGTAACTATCTGAGTGCAGTGTTTCTTCAGCGTTCCGGTCTCGTAGTTCCACATCTACGTCATCTCCTTCAGGGTTATTGACTTGTATAGAAAGCTCTACATCTTCGTCTAGAGCTAAACCGCCATCATTAGGAGTATTAAGTGAGGCTACCGGATCTTGATTTCGGATAGGGTTAGTGCGTGTCAAATTATTTGATCCAATACCATGATCAGTCACGTTCACATCTACTTCAATATCGTCCCAAACTTCGAATCCTTCAAAAAGCCCATTATATTCATCATCGGGATCAAATTTGTCATCATTAGACTCAGGATATATTTTCTTCTCACAAACTGCAGTTCTTGTACCAGTAGTTTCAAAATCGCCATCTATGTGATTGTATTCTTCATTTCCATTGGTAATGTTGAAGTAGCATTCTTCATTATATTCGCCTGAGTCTCGTCCAAATTCAATCTCAGCTACTGCGTCAAAAGCATGTTGATCGTTATCAGGTTCAAAGCTAAGATCTATATCAGGATCAGAAATTTCGACTGTAAAATCCCATATGGATGTGCTTAAGACACAGTTTTCGTTTCCAGTCTCACATGCCTCTACAGTCCAGCTGTAATCTTCAAAATTCTCTCTATCGCTCCACTCTAATTCTGCTAGTTCTCCAGACTCAATATTACTATCTGTACCTATCACCTGATCAGGACTTCCTTCAATCTCTATTTCGACAATACCTTGTCCGGTGTTTGATGCTTCTGCATCTATCAAATTTCCGTCATCGTGTACGAAACTGCCTCCTCCTCCTCCTGCAGCGTTTCCGCCTCCGCTCCCTCCTCTTGAAGCCGCTCCGCCAGAGTAGCCTCCACCACCTCCTGCACGATCGCATGATACTTCAGTTGATGCTCCTCCTCCACCCCACCCGCCTTCTGAATCTCCGTCGCCTCCTTTTCCTCCTGTGTTAAAAGACCATCCTCCTTCTTCTTCGTCGTAAGGTTCGTCTTCTCCACCCCCCTCACATAGTCCTCCTCCACCAGCTACGTCAAAACCTCCGCCTCCTACTGTGCCTCCCCCACAACTTTCGCCAGGAGAACCAGCATCACCACAGCCGCTTGAAGAGTAAGCACTATTTCCGTCTTCATCTAAACTACCATCTTGGTCATGACCAGGATCAGTTGCGCCTGCACCGCCTCCTGCCACTAGCAAGGGCTCGTGAGTTGTACCATCAGCCATTGTATAATTATTTCCTTCTGTGGTCGATATGAACGTACCTCCACCTCCAGAAGTAAAAGTATCGGAAAATGCATCGCCTACTTGACCTACTAAAATTCTCAGAGTATCTCCTTCATTTAGATATTGTTCGGATTGGATTACTGCGCCATCGCCTCCATCATCTCCTCCGCCTCTAGCGCCTGCAGCAGTAATATTGTACTTCCCATCAAAAGGAACAGTCCATTCTTGATATCCGGAGTCAACAATATTTACAGAGTCTTCAAGACTATCTCCTTCGTATTCAGAATCACAGTCTTCTTGAGAAGGCCCAATTCGGCCTTCAACACCGCATGTAGTAAAAGTATATGTTTCTCCGAGTTCTGATTCTTCTTCAATATCATAAAATGTAAAGTCCATAAACTGGTCTTCAGGATGGTCAACTACGACTTCTAGATTAGGGTCAAGAGTTTCGGCAATGCCAGTGTCTGTTTCTTCAGCAGGAGTAACACTCTGAAACCTTCTATCGCCTATAAGCACGATTGATGTTAAAAGAAGCTGATCTTCAGAATCTACAAAAACGTCTATATCCCCCTCAAAAAGCTCTATTGGTGATTCAGCCTCTGCTAATAGTCTTCCTTCATCGCTGTTAATTCTTTCTTCGTCTACTACTTCAAAACTTTCTCCCTCCACCTCAATTTCAGAGTTCCAAGGCGTATTATCATCATCGTGTCTGAAAAATAGTTCTATCTCTTCAATAGATCCCATTTCATCTGAATTAGGATCAAAAGTTTCTCCGCCTTCAAAATTTACATCAGGTATGCTAGTACTCTGTTGGTAAGCAGTGCTTAGACCTATGAAGACTAACAGGAACAGAAAAAAGGTGACGTACTTATGCATAAGTTAGATTGTTCTGGCTCGTAAATAAATCTAGGTCTTCGAATCAGAGTTTCACTTAATCCGTATAAAAATTGCTGTCAACCATTTATTGATAGGTGAACTGTAATCGCTGAAGAAAAAATAACTATAACATCTGCATTACCGTATATTCATGGAGTACCACATCTAGGAAATATTGTTGGCAGTATGCTTCCAGCCGATATTTTTCATCGCTACCAAGATTTGAGAGGCCGCGACAACATTTTTGTGTGCGGAAGCGATGTACACGGTACGCCTCTAGAACTTGAGGCCTTAGAAAGAGATATACCTGTTGAAAAATTAGCGGAACAGCAGCATGAGAAAGTTAGAGGAGTTCTTCAAAAATTTGATCTTGACTTCAGTATCTATTCAAATACTCACAGCGATTACAATAGGAAACAGACGCATGACATGTTTCTAGAGCTTTACTGTAACGGATATATATCTGAAGAGACTCAAGTATTGCCTTATTCCGAAGAGGATAACAGGTTTCTTCCGGATAGGTATATTGAAGGAAAATGTCCTGATTGTGGAGGTCTAGCTAGAGGCGATCAATGCGATGACTGTGGTATGCTTTTGGAGCCAGAGGAGTTAATTGAGCCTCATTCTGCTATTTCTGGGAGCGAGGATATTGAGTTTCGGGAAACAAAACACTTGTTCTTAGATCTTCCTAAATTCAAGGAAGAACTTATGCAATGGGTTGTAGAGAATGGTCCTGTACCGGATTCTTCTTTGAAAGAAGTAAAAAATGCGATTGAAAATACGGAGAAGCGTTGTATTACTCGCGATATTGAGTGGGGATTCAAGATCCCGGTAGAAAAGGTTAATAATAGGATTGAAGAAAAAAGTTTAGATGTTCCAAAGCTTGATTCAGGAGTGTATGATGAAAAAGTGCTTTATGTATGGTTTGATGCGCCTATAGGTTACATAGGCTTCACCCGAGAGCTTTTTGAAGACAGTGATGAGTGGAAGTCCTACTGGGATGGCGAGTCCGATATTTATTATTCTATTGGAAAGGATAATACTATTTTTCACACTGTTATATGGCCTTCAATGTTGATAGGAGGTTCTACAGAAGAAATGAGCTATGGGTTACCGCATTATGAGTTTATACAACAGTTTTTATTGGCGGAAGATACAAAATTCTCTAAGAGCAGAGGTAAGGGTTTATCAACTGAAGAAGCTCTAGAACTCTGTCCTTCAGATTACTGGCGGTTTTATCTTGCAAGGAATTTGCCGCAACAACACGATTCTACGTTTTCATGGAGCGATTTTGAGTCAGAAATTAACAATGTATTAAACGACACTATAGGCAATTTTGTGAATCGTACGTTATCGCTTTCAGAGAAATGGTTTGACTCTGAAGTGCCTTTTCCTGAGTTGACGCAAAAAGATAAGGAAGTAGAGCAAAAAGCTCTGAAAATACTGGATGAGTATGCGGAGTCTTTTGAAAGCCACGATTTGAGGACTGGTGCTGAGAAAGTGGCGGAGCTCGCAAGACTTGGAGATCAATACTTGAGTGAAGAAGAACCATGGAATAACGAAGATCGAAGAGAAGAAACTATTCATGTTGCTCTCCATTTAATCCGTGCTTTAGGAGTTGCGCTTTATCCTTATACTCCACAGGCTTCTAAAAGAATTGAAGAGATGTTGAGTATTGACATTCATGTTGGTGAGGGGATTGATGAGTTCATTGAGCCTTTGTTAGGGAATCTTGAACCTGGCCATGAGTTAGGTGAAAGAGAAGTATTATTTGAGAAGATTGAGGTGGCTGAAATGGTAGAAGAATATGAAGATGACGATGTTAAAGAGGAAAAAAGCCGTAATACTGTGAGTTTTGAAGACTTTCAGGACTTAGATATTAGGGCGGGTAAAGTTGTAAGTATTGAAGAGCATCCTAATGCTGATAAACTGTATAAAGTTAAAATTGATGTCGGCGATAGAGTATTACAGACTTGTGCCGGACTTGTCAACCACTATAGTATAGAAGAGCTCGAAGGCAGAAGAGTGATAGTCTTAGCAAACCTTGAGCCAGCAATGTTGAGAGGCGAAAAGAGTGAGTGTATGATGCTGGCAGCAGAAGATGATGATAACGTTTCATTGTTGACTACAAATAAAGAAATAAAGATAGGTAGTGAGATAAGGTAGTTAGTCTCCGTTTAGAGTCCTTACAGCTTCTCTAACGGTCATGGTCTCTGTATTAGGAGTTAGAATTCCGGCTGAAGCTGACCCTTTGCCTTCGCGAGTAAGAGCTACATTAATGTCGGGTCCGTATTCAGACTGAAATTCGTTTTGAAGAGCGGCAACGCCTTCTCCAGTTTCAGACGCGTTCAAGCCGTACTCTTGACCTTCTATCTCAACTACTACATCGTATTGAGCTCTATCTGAAGGAGAAATTGGGTTTCCTCCATAGTCCTCAATAGATTCTAGGGCTTCATCATATCTGGTTTCTTCAATGAATCCAGATTCTTTGTCTGCCGAAGTTTCGATTCTATCAATTGTCATAGTATAGTTATTCATTAGTAGTAACACTTTATAAATGTTTTGCTTTCGTGTTCAGAATAAAAAATAAAGAATTTTGGAGTTTAGTACAACTCTCTGAGGTCTTCAAGACCTTCTGATTGCGGTCTTAATGCTCCTCCTGTCTTGAGCACAGTATCGACTACATCTCTATACTCTGATGTTTCTACTTTGTTAGCGGATAACGCTACTCTATTAGGGCCTTTGTAGCCATGATCTCCATCAACACACACTGTGTCGCTATCAATGATATCAAATAGGTATTGCTGAGTTTCTTCGTCAAATCCAGCTTGCTCAATAAGATATCTCTCTCCCTCTACTTCAGCTATGGCGTGGTTATCTCCCGAATCTAAAAGTTCATAGCTCAGTGTTTCTCCGTGTCCTTCCAGTATATTGTTCTTCATCACAATCACTTTGTAACAATGTTCATTTTTTTATACTTGATTTTGG
>LKMP01000020.1 GCA_001563915.1 Nanohaloarchaea archaeon B1-Br10_U2g21 | reverse complement strand
GAGCCAGATCTGTTGCTATCTGCCAGGAGTGCAGAGTGGTCTGAGAGGAAAGTCCGGACAGTACGAAAGGAACCCCGGACTGGAGCCTCTGGTGTATCGGTCGTCCGGAAGGGCGGTGCCGAGTAGCTACGCTCCACAGGTGTAAGAGCTGAAAGCATCTAAGCTCGAAAGCTACCTCAAAAAGAGACCGCATTTACCGCGCCCATACAAGATGGGTTGATAGAGTGGCGGTGTAAGTACCAAGGCAACGAGGTATTTAGCCGACCACTACTAAGAGCGGAACTCGGGTTCAGGCCGACGGCAACCGGCTTGAGCTCTAACGTTAAAACTCAAGTTACCAATTCTGGTCGAATCCTACTTTCTACTAACCTTTTTACTTCTTAACATTTCATTACTCAGATACTATTGGAGTCGGGAGACAGGTACCCCTTTTTCAATTAAAGGGAGGAAAGTCCTGACCGCATAATATACAGTGCAGGCGCAAGTCCTGTACTCTGAGAGGAGATGGTCTTAACCATAATCTCTGGTAGTTTAGGGAGTAGGGATAGGCCTGGATCGCAGAAACGACACGTCCCGTGTCAAAAAATGACTGTTTTAACAACAGGATGTTCCGCGGGGATCGGTGAAACGAGGTCCAAGCTGTGCGGCAAGCCCTTTAGAGGCGCTTAGTCGAATCCTGTCTACTAACAGAATCAGGCTTACTTACCGACTCCAACTATTGTTTTTTCTAATTAACTTCACAAAACAAAATCGAATCTTTTTGAATGTTCTACATAGATAAAGTATTATGGCACAGAAAGAAGGAGGAGCCATGCCATCCAGCATGGGAGGCCTCGTAATGTACTATGAAGAGGACACAGGTATAGAACTGGATCCCAAGACAGTGATTGCTGTAGGATTATTCACTGCAATCTTTGGAATAGCTCTTCAAGCAGGCCTAATATGATATAGCTATGCTGGACAGTTCTTTGAAATCTAGTTTGGATAGAGCTGTGGTCGCATGTCATATTTAATAGTAAAGTCACTCGATTATCTTGTATAGAAGGGCCCGTAGCTCAGCCCGGACAGAGCAACCGGCTTCTAACCGGTAGGTCGAGGGTTCAAATCCCTCCGGGTCCGAACCTTTTTTCTTAGAGTTCCTAAATAGGCCTGAAGTTTATAGTACGTTATTTACGGTTTCTATGGGTTTTTCTCTTAATATCTTCTCTGAACGGCATGTTTAGCTGTTAAAACTTTGTTTGTCTGTAACAAACAGTTTATATTTGGAAGAACCTTGTAATGCTATGCCTCTAATTGATTCGCTAATTGTATTCGGAATAGGGCTTTTAATAGGAGCCATAGGGATATATGTGGGTGGACGAGTAGTAACAGGCATAGAGGATTACACCTATGCGATTGGAACAGCGTTTATAGGAGCAATAGTGTGGGCCATAACAGCATTCTTTCTAGGAGGAATACCGGGTATAGGACCGCTAATAGTATTGTTAGCATGGATATGGATAATAAACAGACGATATCCTGGAGGATGGGGGAATGCGGCATTGATAGGTTTAATAGCATGGATCACTGTTCTAGCAGTACTTGCAGTTCTGGCATGGGCAGGAGTAGGAAACTTTGAAGCGATTGGAGTCCCTAACTAAAATTTTTCTCTTATTTGATTTCTTTTTTATTGGCTACGGTGTAAAAAGCGGATATAAAGGTAGAGGCCTCAGGAATAGACGATGAGGACTAAATCGCCGGAAGATGCAAATGTGATTATACAGAAGCTGCCTTCAGATATGGGTATTCATAGAAATCCTAGGAAAGGAACTCTTAATGCTCCGGAAGAAATACTTGATAATTTGAAATTTAAGGAAAAAGTCCTTGTAGATGAGATATTTCCGGATGAATTTGATTTGAAGCAGACACAGGAAGAAATAATGAATAATACTCGGGAGCTATCGGCTTATGGCGGCCCGCTAGTCTCAGTCGGAGGCGATCATTCCGTCACATATCCGGCGGCGAAGGTCTTGAAACAAAAGCATCAGGAGATGGAGCTATTGTGGCTCGATGCCCACCTAGATGTTAAAGAAAAAGTAGAGGATCATGTATCTCATGATGTTGTGGTACGTCAATTAGTGGAGGAAAATATTTTTGAACCGGAAGAAGTACATTTTGTAGGGATCACGAGAATTGATGAAGATGAGAAAAAATATATTGCAGACAAAAACTTCAATTTTTATAGGCCTGATGAGGTTAAAGAGTTTCTGGAGGATTTTAAAGGACCTGCATATTTGTCGATTGATGTTGATGTATTGGCTCCAAAATATGCGGAGGGGACAGGTTACCCGGATGGAGCACTTGATTTAGAGGCTGTTCTTGAAATTATTAATAGCGTCAAGCCTATACACGCCGATCTAGTGGAAGTGGCTCCTCCTTTTGATGAGGGGAAAACAGTGGAGAGTGCACGCAGGGTTCTGAGTTGTTTAGTGGGATGTGCTGAAGAAAAGGATTAAAATATGCAAGTCGAATACGAATATAGAGGAAATACTATGGGGGAGCAAAATAACTACTGGATAATCGAAATTTACAAGGGAGAAACCGCGAATATATCAGTTATGAGTAAGGAAGAAGCGGAGGCCTTGAAAGATATGGGAGATCTTGAGGAATGGCAAATGGAGAAATGTTCAGAAATATCTGAAGAAGAAATGATAGATAGAGCAGAAGAAAAAGGATATGAGCATGACCCTTGGTAGTTCTAGAAAAGTTCTGAAAATGCGGTTAGCGCCTGATTTACTGTTTCAGGATTGTCATTAATTGTTTCTAACGCAAATTCTGCTCTGCTGGATAGGTAGTCTATAGCGGCTTCAGCTAGAACTTCTTCTGTGTACAGTTCTGCATTAAGATATCCTGCAGTTGCTCCTAACGAACCCATAGAGCCGATTATTTTGGCCTGTTTTCTTGTAGGTACTACAGTTTTTTGTGTCTTTTTTAGAAAACTTTCTTCTTCGTGTCTTACTGAGGGTCCGCCGGTTAGAGTATCGCGGTATGGGGTTCGTTTAGCCATACTTATAGGGATGCAGTAATCTTTAAGCTTGTCGTTCTAGAGCACAACATAACTACTTCAAGACGCATTCCACAGACTCAGAGACACATTTACCGCTTTAAACACTTCTAAAAACCTCGCAGGCCAAGAATTCATCTTAACAAGGGTCATAAACAGATAAAGACAGTAAATAGAAAGTTTGTGCTTACCGCCGCTTGTCACGTAAAATATGTTATAGAAAGATGGATCAAATGCAATGGCCGAACCCGGATTTGAACCGGGGACAACTCCATCTTCAGTGAAGCGCTCTCCCAGGCTGAGCTATTCGGCCTTCAGTAAAACAGATGTGTATCTCTAAACTTTAATAAGCCGATGACGAAGTTTCTGTTTATCAAGAGCTTTGCTACTCCTAGAAACCTTTGACTGTTTAAATGTTGTCTGCTACATTTCTTACATGGCCGATTCTGAGGAAACTCGCGAACATGTGGTGCCAGGAACGGATAAACAGCATTCGGGAGAAGAAGTGAAAGGATACGATTTTAGAGGAGACTTTGACTTTGAAGACATGCTCAATGCCTATGAAAATACAGGGTTTCAGGCTTCACATCTGAAAGAAGCTATTGATATAGTGAAGGAGATGAGGGAGAAAGATGCTAAGATATTCTTGACGTTCACCTCTAACATTGTGAGTTCAGGCCTTAGAGAAACTATAGCATATCTTGCGCGTGAAGACTTCGTAGATGTTATGATTACTACCTCAGGTTCGATTACTGAGGATGTTATCAAGACGATGCATCCATTTAAGATGGGTGAATGGGATGCAAATGAGGCAGAACTTAGAGAACAAGGGATAAATCGTTTAGGGAATATTTATGTTGAATCAGATGGATACGTTAAGCTTGAATCTTGGCTAAATAATGAGTTCTTTCCAGACTTTTTCAGTGAGAAAAAAATAAGGACTCCTACAGAAGTGGCCTATGAGTTAGGGAAAGAAATGGAAGACGGAAATTCGTTCCTAAACTGGGCCTCAAAACATGATATACCTGTTTTTTGTCCTGCGTTAATAGACGCAGAGATAGGTGACTACATGTTTTATTATAGGCAGGAGCAGGACTCTGAAGTGGGCATAGAGATACTTGATGATTGGGATAAGTTAATCCATGAGGCGATAGAGTCGGAAAAGACAGGTTTAATTTGTGTGGGGGATGGTGTTCCAAAACATCAGGCAATAATGAGTAATTTATTCAGAGGAGGGACGGATTATGCGGTTTACATATCTACAGGGATGGAGGGAGATGGTAGTCTTTCAGGAGCTCCTCCAAAGGAGGCAGTTTCTTGGGGTAAGATAAAAGAAGATAAGAGAAACTATACTCAAATTGAGGCGGAAGCAACCTTGGTTTTCCCGATTCTTGTGGCTGCAGGATTCAAAAATTTTGAAGTCTGAAAATAACGCATTATTTAACGCCTAAAAACTGTTCTTTGTTCTTTAAATCTAAATTAGAGGAAGTTAGTGTTGTTTTGCATTTTATTGAACAATTGTATATATTTAATATGACTCTGGGTGCGTTGCAGTGTTTTGACCACAGTTAAGTTAAAGCTAGTCAAATCAATACTCTAAACGTTAGCTATTTAAACTTTGCGCCCTATTAGAAGGCTATCGAGTTGGGTTGAGGCTTTAAAGTTTGTTCTCCAACGCTCTATACGAAAACCAAGACAAACTATAGCATTAAACATGCTGGAGGAGAGAAAAATGGAGTTTTCAATTTCCAAAATGAAGGAAGTAATAAAAGGAGAGACTGATAAACGCGTTTCGAGAGAAGCGGCAGAAGAATTAAGTTTAGATTTAGAAGAAAGAGGTAAAGAGATCACTGAGGAAGCTTTAGAGATAGCAGAACGAAAAGGAAGAGTTACAGTACGAGCAGAAGACATTAGAGAAGTCTTACATTAATTTTTACATATTATTTTTGACTTCATTCGCTTCCAATTACACCTATTTTCTCCTATTTTTACGCCTTTCTAAGAACTAAATTAAATTATTCTGCTTCCACTCATCCAGTTACTAACAAAATATCTACGCTCACCTAAAAACAAATTCTCTCAAAAAACCTGTTCTCTGTTTAAAAAAGTTGGCTACCTAAAAAAATACTGTGAGTGCCCATTATTGGAGGCCTGATGGCTTCCGTTAATGTGGTAGCGCCTACGAAAGCAGGTGCTCAGGAGACAGTAACGGCCATCATTCATCAAGTACCCGGTGCTGTTTCCGACTAATTTTACTTTTCGCATAAAACTCAAACTATTCGCCTAGCGCCTACTATACAACGCAAAAAGTGAAACTAGAGAACCAATCAATAATAGACCTATGCCTTGTACATCTGGAGAGATTAACAGTACTGGTACGTTAAACTCTAGTTCAGAGTCTATAGCTATTTGACCTTCATTAGTAATTAAAGTAAGTATTCCCAGTAAATCTAGAACCGATGAAGCCACTATAAGCAGATAAAACTGTATTTCGTCCATAAAACAAAGTATATCAGCATCTTATAAAAATAGGGTGCTTAGAAAAATTGAATCTATACTAATAGAGAAGTGAAAGAAACAGTTAGAAAGCAGAATAGAAGAAATTGAACATAAACTTTCTAAACTTGGTTCAGGCCCTCAAACTAGAAACAGAAAAGGCTGGAATAGACTATGGAGGGATAAAAGATCGCTGACAGAATACTCTTGAAATAATCTTTCAAAGAGGTTCAGATCCGGAATCAAGATTTGAAAGATACATTGAAGGAAGGTGCAGGTTGTTTAGGAGGAAACACCGGAAAATTCCTTTCGATCAAGTACGCGGATAGCAATTGGTTTTTGAATTTTTTCAGCTACCTTCTGCTATATAGTTAAGGATTTACGCTCTTACTGCGAAAGTGTTCTATTATAAACTTCATTTAATACTTTTGTTTCTCATAGAAGTAATTGCTACCAACTTATGCATAATTTGGTAGTTTTTGGTATAACTTCTAAATATTCGTTCGTCTACCAATTATTACCAATTCAAGCATGAATTGGTATTTAAGCAGCAGGTTGTTGCACTTTTTGCAGTAGTCTTTGGTTGATGCATTGAGTTCTTGGTATTTTTATCTTTGTCTCTAGAGGAGACAGAAAGCGTCTCTACCCTCAAAAAACCTTATTTGCCTAACCAATGCTGTATATGAGTGAACGCCTAGGGCAGGACGTAATCTATACATATACGTTAGCGGGCGGACGGTAAGGGTGGAGATACTCTTAAATTTGTAATTTATGTTTTTGCACTATGAAATTCTTTTGTTTTCCTTAGCATTAGCTTCTTTTAGCCGTATACTAGGCAGGTCTTTGGTTATTCTCGTACTATTTCTTCAAAATTGGATAGGAGCGTAGTATAGGGTATAAATTTTACCTGTGTTTCTTCGATATGTCTTGTTTCTTTGAGTTCAAGGTTTACGACTACTGCTTTTTCTGGATTGTATTTTTGTATGAAGCTCCGCAGTGATTTACTGACTTTCGGTTTACTTAGTCTCTTGTACTTTGCTTCTACAGGTAGTTCCACCTTGTTCCCTGCAGTAAGTACGAAATCTACTTCTGCTTGAGATTTAGTCCTCCAGTATTTTACATTGAGGCCTGTGTGCTGGGTCCTATGTTTCAGGAAATTGTGGATAAATGCTTCGAACAGTTCACCGAACTCTGAAGGCGTGTTCAAGTGTCCGAATCTTTGTATACTGTAGTTTCTTAAGCCTAGATCAGAGAAATAGATTATCTGTGACTTGGTTATCTCTTTCTTCTTGTTAGTGTAGAAAGGATTAGTTTGTTCAACTATGAATGTTTTATCCAAGTAGTCTAGATAGTTCCTTACTGTACTTGATTTGACTCCTACATCTCTCGCCATTTTAGAATAGCTGACAGGATCTCCCATTTGGTCAGCAAGGACAGACACAAGCTTGGAGTAGGCATCGGTTTTCCTTACATTTAGGAAGCTGGAGACATCCCTCTCCAGATAGCTTGAAAAAATCTCATCAATAATTCTTCTTTTTTCATCCTCTTTTTCATCAGTTACTACGCGAGGATAGCCGCCGTAGTTCAAGTATTTTTCCAGCAGACGATCGCTGTCATCTTTTCTGACTTCAAAGAATTTATCCAGTCTATCACTATATTCATAGTCTGTTTCATAGTTAACGAACTCTTTGAAAGATACAGGCGGAAGTTCAAACACTCTTTTTCTGCCTGCGAGGGATTCGTGTATATTTTCTTTTAGTTCTAGGCTACCTGAACCAGAAACCACTAATTTATACGGAATTTCTCGATCATATATCCCTTTTAGGAAAACTCCTGCGTCTTTTTTTCTTTGAATCTCGTCAAGGAATACAAAACCTTTTTCGTTTCCAAACTCAAGTTCTATTCTATTGATTAAGTCTTGCTGTGACTCAAAATGTGTTCTATCTTCTTGAATATCCATACTTAGATAGAGCGTGCTCTCTCCTTTGTTTTCAAGCTCAGATTTTAATTTCTTCATCAAAGTAGTTTTACCGACTTGTCTAGCACCTACGATTAATGAAATTTCCTTTTTGTCCAAGTGGTTCTCAACATCTTTCACCATATCTCTTTCTATAAAATCGGCCATATGCGTCAGTTGGTAGGGCAAGCTTAAACATGTAACGGTAAATTAGCAGGGTTAAATACAAGGTGCGGCGGGCATTTAGTAGGGTAAATTACACATTTTTTGAGAAGGTAGTCCATGAACTCAAGAAGTAGATCTCTGTTAGGGTCAGAGATTTTGTTAAAGGTTTTAATCTTTTCTATAGTACTTTCAAGTCTTGTTCTTGGCGGTAAATGTCTCCAATACTTATTTTGAGACAACTCCACCGACTTC
>LKMP01000002.1 GCA_001563915.1 Nanohaloarchaea archaeon B1-Br10_U2g21 | reverse complement strand
TATTCCCAAGATAAGTAGAGAACTCAAATACTTGTTCATTTTTTTCGATTGTCCTCTTATTTTTTGCAGTAACTTCTCTGAACCGGCCTTTATGCGTAAGAACTTTGTCCCCTACATTAACATCCCGAACTGGCAAGATCCCGGTATCTTTAACATAGATTGGAGTAGAACCCGAAATACATCTCATGCCATCATATTTGTAATCAATAGCCGCAGGCCTACCAACGGCATCGAATCCTTCTTCAATAGTATCTACTTTTTGGGCGAGCATTGATTTTACAGGTCTGAAAAGCTCTAGGTCTAGCTTTTCAAGTTCTTCTTCACCTTTTCGACAAGCCTCAGCAACTTTTCTAAAGTCATTGGTCATGTCGTAAGCGCGTTGAATTTCGTCTGCGTTTTCGCTGTTGAAAAAAGATTTATCGAGCGCATCTCTGACTGTTCCTTCTCCAATCCCTATTCTTAGATTTTCAAGAACTGTTCTTGCAAGGTAACGTGCTTCTCGAGGTTCAGCGGATGAAAGAAGGTCTGCAATCATCTTTTTCTTTTTATCAGTGCTTATAGACTGCGAAATTCCTTGTTTTTCCATTTCTGCCACCTTTCTCAGCCTGGCCATCACCTGGCTAACTTCCAGTTCTTGCGTCATGAGGCGTTGCTGAGTCTTGTTCTCTATCATGGCTTCAGCAGCGTCACCCAAATCCCCCTCTGTCTTCCAAACGTCCTCCACTTCTTCTTCTGTTCTGCCAGAAGCCATTACTATTATATCAACAAGGGATTTACTTGATACTCCAAGATCTAGGCCTTCCCATGATGGAGAAATTCGGCCAAGAGAAAGCATTACTGCATCTTCAAGATCATCTTCAGCCTCGGCATATAGTTCAGCCAATATACTTGTCTTTTCAAGATTAGATTGAGTGGCCTCAATCTTTTCGTAACAGTCTACAAGGTTTGAATATTCCACACAAGACATTGAGGGTTTAAGGTTTAAACCCATGGCTGTACAATGTCTGGTTATGGTTGAACTCGACGACTTCATGTCGATAAGTAACTTTAACGACTGTAGAAAGGAAATAATTGAGAGAAAAAAGTTAGGTAGGGTACTTGAAGCAGGAAGAAATGCTCCTTCTCCAGGAAATATACAGGCTGTAGAGTTTGTGGTTGTGGAAGACGAAGAGAAGAGACATCATCTCTCAGAGATATTAGGAGATCCGCGTATTTCTGAAGCTCCGTCATCAATAGTGTTGGTATCGGATATGGAAAGAATGAGGCGGAGAGTAAGTGATGAGTTAGGAGCTTGTTATGCGGAATCTGCTGCTGCGGCTCAGAACATGCGCTTGTTGGCATCAAAAGAAGGTCTGAGTTCAAATCTAGTTACTGGTTTTGATTCTGATGATGTGGCAGGTCTTTTGAAGTGTCCTGAGGGCAAGGTTCCTTTAGCAGTTGTTAGTTTTGCGTACTGTGATAGTCCAGTAAGTTCTTCTGATCGTTTCGGGATGAATGAGGTCTGTTTCTATAATGAGTATGGTTCGCAGGTGAGTAGTGTCTTTGATGGATTTGAGTGGAAGGGTATTAGGGAAGAGAAAGAAGTATATAATAAGAAGGTTAAAGGAGCTATTTCTTGGATTAGGAAGTACTTATAAATCTTCAACACGTATTCATTACTAGTTGATGACAAGTTTAGTAGTTGTTACTTTGAGAGCAAAACCCGGAAAAAGGTTTATAACTACTGTAACTGAAACAATTTGATAGGTGGATACGTAAACAATGGTCGCTAGTCAGGAGACGCTCGACAAACTTGAAGACATCGGATTAAACATGTATGAACGTAAGATTTACTCCGCACTTCTAGGACGCGGTATCTCGACTGCAGGAGAGCTCTCCGAAATGACTAATGTGCCACGATCAAGGGCTTATGATGTGCTAGAGTCTTTAGCAGAAAAAGGATTTGTTGTTATCAAATCTTCTCAACCGATGGAATATGTATCAATTCCTCCGCAGCAAGCAATAGAAAATATGAAGACGCAGCACGAGGAAGATCTTAAGGAAAAACTGAACCGTTTAGAGACAATGAAAGGTTCAGAGGCAATTCAAGAGCTTGAAGAGTTATATGATCAAGGAGTAGAACTTGTGGACCCTGCAGAAATGTCGGGTAGCCTTAAAGGATCAAGACAAATTCATCAACACATGGGCACGATGTTCAAAGACGCCCAACAAAGCATAAAGATACTAACATCTGACGCAGGACTAAACGATATTCGTGATAATCATTCAAGTCTATTAGAAGAAGCTAAAGAAAATGGCATTCAGATTAAAATATTGACTCCTGTTTCAGCTGAGAATATGCATGCATATGACGAATTGAAACAAGTAGCAGAATTAAGGCACTTGGATGAAAATAAAATGCCAGCTATTCCGAATGGAAGATTTACTATTATTGATAATGAAGCAGTCACAATGTCAATGACTCATGATCAAGTCCATTCTACACAGGACACAGCTTTCTGGAGTAGAAGTGATCACATGGCGGAATCAGTTCTAGAGCCTATGTTTGATGTACTATGGGAACATGCTCCTCAGAAATAAGCTTATTTGATGTATTTTCTGGAAAAGTAAGAAAGAAAGTATATGCAGTACTAGCGCTATCTAGATTTTAACTACATTATTGCCTTTAAAGGAGAGTTTGTGCTTCCTATTTCGATGCCAGGAAGAAACAGTTCGAGTAAATTAAAGGAGGGCGTCCTGTCTATGCTTACAGGAGTAAGATCCTTGCCGGTCAAGTTCTCTGCTTCTTGTATTGCGGTATTTCTGCCTCCTAAATCATCCACGAGGTCTAGTTCTTCTGCTTCTGAGCCTAGAAATATTTCTCCTGTACCTATTAGTTCTTCTTGTTCGTCAGTAAGGTTTCTCGAGTCTGAAACTTCTTCAAGAAACTCGTCTCCTATTATTTCTGCCTTGCCATGGAGTAGCTCTGTTTCTTCTTCATCCGGTTCTTCAAATGGAGAACCTAATTCTTTTCTGTCTCCAGTAGTTATGTTAACATAATTTACGCCTATGTCTTCCATTAACTCTGAAAACTCTACGTAAGAACTTGTAACTCCTATGCTTCCAGTAATTGATGCTGAATCAGCCACTATCGAATCGCATCCTAGGGAATAAAGATAGGCTCCTGATGCGCCAACGTCACGAATTCTGCAGACTGTAGGTACGTCAACAGACTCAATACTCCTTTTCACATCTTTTGAAGCTACAACTGCGCCGCCTCCAGAATCAATTTCATACACTATGGCATCTACTTCTTGTTGTGCTGCTAGCTGATTAAGCTCTCTTACTTCGCTAGGACTAGTTCCGGCCGTAAATCCGCCTTCAGATGGTACAACAGGCCCTGAAAGATCTATAATGCCTACGTCACCTTCATCAGCCTCTAAATTCGTGAACAAGTCGCTGAAAGAGAATGCTGCAGCGCTAGATATCAGTAGTAATGTGGTTAAAATTAGGATGTATTTTCTCATAGACAGTTAAAGACTGGTTTTTCTTTTTAACTTTTCTATTGCCAAACACAAATATGTCTAATCTCAAAACTCTTTCAAGGAAAATAATAGAAAAAATAGAGTCTGGAGAACTCAAAGATAAGGACGAAATTGAGAGGCAAAAGAAAAAGCTCTGTTCAAGTCTTGAATTCCCAGGGATGCCAAAAAATTCTGATATACTGAAGTTTACGAAGGATGAAGAAGAGAAAGCAAAAAAACTTCTTACTACGAAACCGATGCGAACTATTTCCGGAATTGCTAACATAGCTATTATGGCGAGGCCCGCACCCTGTGGGGGAGGATGTATTTACTGTCCTAAAGGAAAAAATGCTCCGCAAAGCTATACTGGTAAGGAACCTGCAACTCGTAGGGCTATTAGAAATGGGTATGATCCGTATGATCAGGTCCATGATAGGCTAGGACAGTATGAGAAAAATGGTCATAGTATAGATAAATCTAAACTAATTATTATGGGCGGAACTTTTCCTTTTCAGGACCCTGATTATCAACGTGAATTCTTGAAGAGAGCTTATGACGGTTTCAACACGTATCCTGATGATTCTGAGCTTGAGGAAGCAGATTCTCTTGAGGAGGCTATTAAGCTAAATGAGACTGCAGAGATTAGGAATGTGGGTGTCACTTTTGAGACGAGGCCTGATATTGCAGAGACAAAACATATTGATCGGATACTTGAGATGGGAGGTACGCGTGTGGAGATGGGTGTTCAAACTGTATTCGATGAAACTCATGAGATAACTAACAGAGGCCATGGGATGGGTCCGGTTAAAGAGGCTACTAAGAGGCTGAAAAATGCGGGTTTTAAGGTGTGTTATCATCTTATGCTGGGTCTTCCGGGAGAGGATTATGATGATGATATTGAAAAATTTAGACAGGTTTTTTCTAAAGAAGAGTATCAGCCAGATGAAATCAAGATTTATCCGTGCGAAGTAATTCAAGGCACTGAATTATATAGGCAGTATGAGGAGGGAGAATTTGAACCCATTACTGACGAAGAAGCAAAAGAACGTTTAAAGTATCTACAGAAGAATGTGATTCCTCCTCATGTAAGAGTTAAACGGGTTATGAGAGATATTCCTTCTACAGAAGTGGATGCAGGACCTCAATTAACTAACATGCGACAGATGGCTTTACAGGAGCTTGAAGAAGAGGGTGAGCGATGTCGATGCATTCGATGTAGGGAAGTAGGTCATGTAGAGAGAAAACGCGGTGAAATTCCTGAAAAAGTGGAGTTATTAGAGCGCGATTATGATGCTTCGGGCGGTCAGGAATACTTTTTGAGCTTTGAGGATGTGGAGAAAGATATTATATTAGGCTTTATTCGTTTGAGAGCTCCTAGTGAGTCTTTTAGGCCTGAAATTGATGAGGATACTTTAATTGTGAGGCAATTGAAGATCTTAGGTTCTGCCACAGATATAGGTGCAGAAGGCGATGTTCAACATACAGGCCTAGGTAAGAAGCTAATGAGTGCTGCAGAGGATAAAGCTTTGGAGCTTGAAAAGGATAAAATTGCAGTTATATCTGCTGTTGGTACGAGAGAATATTATAGGAAGCTGGGTTACGAGTTAGAAGGGCCTTATATGACAAAGAATATGGAGTTGTGATGAGATGTTGGGTAAAAGATTTACAGAATATGGGGAGAAGTCCTAAGTAGATTTGCTTATTTTTTGTGATGGTAGAAAAAGAAAAAGAGAAAAAAGTGGTTCGGCTTTGTTTCCCCTCCCCTGAGATACTTGCCGACTTAGGGAATCCTAATTAGAGTGCGTCTGTTTCAGCATCTGCCATTCTTCTGAAAATTCGTCTTTCATGTGTTCAAGTGCAATACGTTCTTCGTCTGAAAGTTCATTTGACTCTACAATGTTCCTGTAAATCTTGTAAGGATGAGTTGGTACGTCTTGGCTCATGTTGTTTCTGAACCTTGACTCAAATTTATCTCGATGTTTCTGGACTTTTTCTTCCAGCACTCCATTGTTTTCCCATTCATCGGCGAGCTTCTCCTTTCTGCTCTTACCTATATCCCAGAGGCTCGCCATATACGACGTAGATTAACTAATTCTTATTAATGTTTCCCGACGCACGGGTTAAACGCATATACAACATCTAAAAATTGTTTTCTGAACGGTAGTAACAAGGACTGGCTTTTTAATCATGTATACCATCTAATATAGTGTAGATTGAGATGAGGCTGTCAGAACTGCTTAAAAATTCTGCACTATTGCTCAAAGATAGACCTTCAATCTTTATGCCGAAGCTAGCTACAAATCTCATAAGCAGTTTCTGGATGATAATGGTTCTTATAACAGTTGAATCAGGCAGTTTAATTAATTCAGTATATCTAATGTTGTTTTTTCCGGTTATAATGTTTTTAGGCCTAGTTAGTCCGGTTATAGTAGCCGAAATAGTCAAAAATAAAATTAATCTTAAGCATGCAGTACAAAGAACTATTCAAAACTCGCCTAAAATATTTCTCACTACCCTATTGATTATAATCATATTTACTGCTGCATCAATTCCGATGTATGCAGGACTAGGACTATTCCTAACAGGTTTCAACATCTTGTTCTTTATAGTCGGAATAATATTGACTTTTGCAATATTGATCAGTTTCAGCTTTTCAATCTATTTTCTACCAGTCACACTAACAGAATCAGGCCCTATAAAGAGCATTATATCATCTTCAAAGGCATCAAATAGCCACAGGACTAAGGTGGCAACAGTTATGATATTTTCCTTTATTTTGTTAGGAGTTGCTGCACTAACGACAGGGCCATTAAGGAATATAGGTCTCACAGGATTTGTACTGGGGAGAGCCATTTCATCAATAGTGGGAACTTATACAATGATCATAAGTCCAAAGCTTTATGCTGAGTTAAGCGACTAGGCTTTCAAAGTTTTTACAAGCTTCTCTGCCGCTTTTTCTGCTCCACCATCAGGATTCTCTATAATTTGGAAGTAGGCGCCAGTGAGAACTGCGTCAGCTGCAGCCATCTCTCTTGAAACGTTAAGGTACTGTTCAATACCCTCAACAGATTTGTGCTCTCGATTTCTATCATCGCCCTGTGTTCTCTCAAATATTTCATCTGCAGAAGCATGTAACATGATAATCTTATCAGGACTCAGCTGCTCAATACTCCATTTCGGAAGACCTGGAATGTATCCATGAGGCGTTTTTATCGTAGCATGTGTATCTAGAATTACGTTTTCATCCTTTGAAAGTTCAAATATTTGTTCTGCAGCTTCTCCTTGAACTTCCTTGTATGTTGCAGTGTCTATTTCTTTCATTTCATCTCTACTATCAACAAGATTTCGTTCTTTAGAGATCTCAAACATCTTATCTCCATAATTAATGACTTTATACTCTTTGTCAGATAGAAGAACTGCTTCCTCTAATACTGTTGATTTTCCGACTCCAGATAGTCCTGTCAAGATGCTTAGGCTCATTCAAATATCACACATGCAATTTGTTGTAAAGGTATTTTAACCATTCGTCTTCGCCATCCAAAATATCAGAAAACCTGTACTCCTCTAGTTGAGGCGCAATTTTATTAGGTACTCCACGTTCTTTCAGGCTTTCAACGTCAGTTTTCAGGAAGTTCTTTACTAGGTTACGGGCATCAGTAAATTCTCGCTCGGTCTTAGCACATAGCCTTTCATCACGGATGAATACATTCTCATATTTTTTGGTAAATTCTTCGAGATGTTTCTCGTTATGGTAAACTTGAGGTCCTTTTACCACTTCAGTTTCGGGCAGATGGCGGTCCAACTCAAAAAATAGTCTGGCCATGTCTTCGGCATAGACGCCGGAATCATAAAGTTTGAATCCTGATTTTTTCAACTTAGTATGTAGCAATCTTTCAAGCTTCCTTAATTGGGGATAAACAATATCGTCTACTTCTTCAGGTCTCTTAAACTCAATTACCAAGAAGTCTGCTCGCTTATCTAGATCTTGTCTTAGTTCAAATTCGTTGAACTCGGTAGAGGATTCAAACATTGATATGCTAGGGTTCTGACTCAGTTTCCAAGCTTTGAAAATAAATTTAGCATAATTTTCAGTTGATAGAACTGCTGCAACATTTCTCTCAGGGTCAACAGGATCTATAACGACAAAGCTTGAGTCGAAGTCTTTAGGGGACTCGTTGAAATCTAGCCGTTTTTCTTTTTCCCAAGAGGATGCGTTTTCTATTAATTCTTCAAAACTCCCGTAGTATGAGATAAGAATTTCGCATAGGTAGCCTGAGAAACCCTCTGTTTTTAGAGAGGAGCCATATAATTCTTGAGCTTCTAAAAACTTTTTGAGCGCTACAACGTCTCTTTTCTGAGTTTCATTGAGGTTATCCTTAGTCCATCTCGTATGGTGGGGTGTCCGGTCTACTGAGCTCTGTATTTCTCCTGATGGCACATCATAACAAGGCACAATTTCTACTTCATGGCCTTTGACTAATCCTTTAGTATAAGGATGCTCTGCATACTCGACGTGGTATTCTGTACCTATCTTTTCAAAGACAGTCTTTCCAACTTCTAAGCCTTTCTCCTCAAGCTCTCTTCTAGGAGTTTCTTTAGAGAAAAGAACGAATATGTCTATGTCTTTGTCGCCTTTTCTACATGTGCCACGAGAGGCTGATCCTGCAAAATGAGAGTTGAGTCCGTATGTTTCTTTTATCAAGGACTGTATTTCTTGGAAAAGTTGCCTTGATTCCTTTAGCTCTTCAGTAGAAGGGTAGTATTTTTTTAGTACTTTTTTCTTGACTTTTTCTAGTTCCATGGAGAGAATTTGGTTGAAGGTATGTAAAAAATAAGTGGTGATGGGTGGCCGTTATTTCAGGCCTTTGACAAGTATTCTTCCATCGATTTCCCAGTACTTTAGGTTCTGGCCTTCGGAGGCATCGAGATCATCTGGGAGCTGCATCTCTTCTGTTTCGTATGTATCCATATCCATTACTTGCGCTATGCTTCCATCTTTGGATACAATCTGTCCTTCTTTTTTAGCTACGTCAGGACTCATTAAGTTTGCGTCTCCAGGCTTGGTGACGTGTCGATCTTTATCGTCGAATACTCCTCGAGCTTTAATTTTGCATTTAGCAGATCCGTGTTTTCCAGGACTTGATTTTGACATAGAACGGACTTCGCATGGTTCTCCGTCTAGCATAATCATTGAACCGCTTTTAACTGAGGAGGCTTCTATTTGTTTAGGCATTAGTAGGTCACCGCCATCTCAATGTCTTCTCTTTCAATGGTTTTTCTATTAGCGTAATCGGCCATCTCGGAAGCGTCTTCCGCTATTTCCATTCCTAACTCTTCTATAGCTTCCTTTAAATCTTCGACCGCCTCACTGGACACTCTTTCTGCTCCAGCATTCCTTATTATTCTTTCCACTGCTGCTTTGGGTAGTTTCATTGTTAACAGTAAACAATTACACTAAAAGATTTTTTAACTATACTTAATTTAGAAACGTGAAAGTAGTAGATACTAATGTGATAATTCATGGCAGAGGCCTAGATGAAAAGGCTCTTACAACTCCAGAAGCGATTGCAGAGCTTAAATCAGACTATTCAAAGACTAGGAGTCTTGCGTTAGACATTGAGACTGTTCAACCATCAAAAGAGTCTATAGAGAAAGTAGAGCAGAAATCAAGAGAGATATGCTCTAATACTTCCGAAGTTGATGAATCATTACTTGCACTAGCTATTGATAGAGAAGTAGTATTGATGACGGATGATAAAGGACTTCAGAACCTTGCGCACCATTTGGAGGCAAAGGTTGAAGGTTTTCTTGATGATGTGGCATCTAGAAAGATTTCATGGGTGATGAAGTGTCCGAGCTGCGGAAAAGAAACTGAAAAAATGTGTACTTCTTGCGGGATTAATCCTGTGAGGAAACGAGATCAGTATAGTTCAGTATAAACTGCTTCGTTAGAATTAACATCAGAGGCCCCAAGACTATTCCTTTAACACCTAATACTAAGGGGCCTGCTATAAATCCAATAAAAATAATTAGAGGGTGTTCATTAAGCTTTTTAGCGCCAACATAAGGCCTAAAAAGTGTTTCAGGCAAGATTTGCAGGACGACTATGCCATACATTATTATAAGTCCTCCTTTCAGAGGTTCAGCGGCTACGATATAGTAAGCGCCAAGAGGGGCATAAACCATGAATGCTGCGATTATTGGTAGAATTGCGAATACGGCTATCAATAAAGCCCATACGGGGATCAGAGGTATTGGCGAAGTAACTAAACCTATAATGTAAAATCCTATGGCTGCAGCAATACCCATTATTCCCGCGACTATGAGTTGAGTTAGGAATACGCCTCTAAAAATAGAATCTACGGAGTCGATTAATGAATTGATAATGCGCTGTTCAGTTTCAGGCAGGCCTTCTATGACTGAAGTGATGCCCGAATAAATCTTTTTACGATCTTTATACAAGTAAATTGCCGTTACTAGAAATATGCCGACTTGTATGAGGAAGTAAGGTAGTGTGGTAAAAATGTTTAGTAATATATCTGTAGCCCAGGCTGAGGCTTGGTTGAAGAAATCGCTGATGCTATCTATAAAGTATGAGGGGAGGTCTAATGGATCTAGTGAGGCTATTATTTGATCCTCTATTGTTTGTACGAATATATTGACTCTATCGATAATGGTGAAGATATTTTCAATAAAGAAGTATAGGCTTACTGATATCATTGATAGTAGGCCCGAGATGATTATTGTAGTGGATAAAGTATTGTTTTGGATGTAGTTATTCAGTTTGGAGTGCCCAAACGCTAATAAATAGGCTACGGCTGCGGCTAGGACAATTGCGTCCATAAAAGGGTACACAATGAATATGCTACCTAATACAAGGAGCAGTGCGACCAGCAGTGTTTCTCTTTTTGCTCTCAAGTGCTCCTGTTTATCCATAAAGGACAGTTTATGAAGAGTTAGTTAAATTACCACTGTCTTAGGGAGTAACTACTGGAGAGTAATCTAAGTCGGAGAAAGAGTTATAAAGATTGGGGGAGTTTTAAAGGTTACTGGCGAGGACTGATTCTAAAATGGATGACCAAAAACAAAACCACGCACAGGAGAATATACCAAGAAGACAGATTGATGAGTACGATATCCCTGATGAGTGGAAACAGGAAGAAGAACAAGAAGAAACTGAAACACTGGAAGAAGGAGAAGAAACCGAAGAAGGGTATGAAGTAAGACAGGAAGAAGCTGAAGAAGGCGACACAGTACTAACATGTCCAGAATGTGGCGCACAACGCTTCGAAGAAGACTCTGCCAAAGGAGAGCTAATCTGTATAGAATGTGGAACGGTCATAGACGAAGACCGAATCGATGAATCTGCAGAATGGAGAGCATTCAACGCTGAAGAAAAAGAGAAAAAAGCTCGAGCAGGACAACCTCTAACTTATACTAAACACGACATGGGTATGTCCACAGAAATTGGAAAAGGTTCTGGAGAACTATACAAAGTCAGCGGAAACAAAAGAGCCCAATATTATAGGCTAAGAAAATGGCACAAAAGACTCACGAAGAGTAAAGACCGAAACCTAGGGTTTGCATTGAGCGAACTAAACTCAATGATCTCAAACCTCAACCTCCCTGAATCAGTCCACGAAGAAACAGCAAGACTATACGAAAAAGCAGTCGACCAAGGCCTCGTACGCGGACGATCAATGGAATCCATAATCTCTGCACTTATCTACATCGTTGCAAGAAAACAAGGAACGCCAAGAACACTAGACGAAATCAGTGACGCATCAGGAATCGAAAAAAGAGAAATTGGACGAGCATACAGATACGTAGCAAGAGAACTAGGCCTCAGAATCCTGCCGGCCAAACCACAAGACTACGTACCAAGATTTGCAGGAAAACTCCAATTAAGCGGAGAGGTCCAAGCAAGAGCAAGAAACATACTCAAAGAAGCAAGAGAAAGAGATCTACTCAGCGGAAGAGGGCCAACAGGCCTCGCTGCAGCAGCACTTTACATCGCAGCAGTCTTAGAAGGCGAAAAACGAACACAGAGGGAAGTGGCAGATGTAGTAGGAGTAACAGAAGTCACCATCAGAAACCGCTACAAAGAACTCGCAGAAAAACTAGGTCTAGAAGACGAGCTAGAAGAAAAATCAAATTAGAGGCCTAAAAACCCTCTATCTTTTTCTCTTTAATTTGCAATGAAATTCGAAATTAGAGATGCAGTAGATGAAGACATTAATTACCTCAAGAACCTAAGCAGAAACCTTAGTTTGAAGGAAGAAGAAGAATTTGATCAGACTATAGATCCTGACTGGAATCTTTCTGAAGAAGCAGAAGAATATTTCGATTCTCGAATAAATCAAGAAAACGGTTTTGCTATAGTAGCAGAAGTTGAAGAAGAAATAATCGGATATCTTATCGGCGGAATAAACCAAGCTGAAGAATTTAGAGACACAGATCAAATAGCAGAAGCAGAAACCATGTACATTGAACCAAAGTATAGAGGAGAAGGTCTTGGCTCAGAAATGTTTAAGAATTTCGTTACATGGAGTAAAGAAAGAGGAGTAGAAAGAGCAAGAGTAGAAGCATCTGCAGAAAATACAGGAGCAATAAACTTCTACAGAAAACACGAATTCAAAGAATATTCAGTAACATTAGAAAGAGAACTCGATTAGTCAATGATTCTCAATATATCTTCCAGTGGTGCATCTGTTCTCAGGCCTCTAGGACCAAAATGAGTGCGTGAAACCGGATACCCTTTTCTTTCCAGGGTCTGTATTACTTTGTCTCTTTTCGGGACTTGTAGGCCGTGACGTGAGCAGAGTTCATGGAGGTCATAGAAAGGCGTCAAGATTTCTGCTTCTGAGTCGATGAGTTCTACTATCTCTCTTGAAGTCTCCCATTTTTCTGGGAAATGTTCCAGCATTTTTTCTGTGAATCGCGAATCAGAGATTTTCCCTGTCCAAAGTGGGCCTGCTATTTGTACTTCCGAATCGCAATGCTCGCATTTTTCTACCCGTTCTAGTTTTCTCCAGCCGCATTCGTTGCAGTAGCTGAGGTATCCAATGTTACCAAGATTTCTGTTGGTGCGTCGCTTTGATTCTGTCACGCGTCCCATGACTCGCGTATAATGTTTGTACTGGAAGCATATTTTGGGTTCGAAGCATTTGTCATACCGGGCGAAGTTTCTGAAAACTTCCTTAATATATATGCGGAGAGATGTCTCGTGCATAAAACCATTTTTCAAAGGTCTGGAACCATACCTTCTTCGACATACTGTGGGGTAGCTGCCTGTTGGAGCAGAGTTATCCGTCGCTGTCAGGCCTACAAAGCTCTGATAGTTTGCAGCTCTAGCTGTTGAGTCCAAGAATTCTGTGAATGGTCCGTAAGGATCAATGTCAATGAAGTGGAAAAAGTTAGGCATTCTGGACAGGAACACGTTTGCATCATCGTTGGATACTTCTGCTTCGGTATTATTAGTTTCAAGGCCTTTTTCAATACTTTCAACTGCATTCGGGTTTGCATCATTGAGATACAATTCGCCAAGTTGCGAGTATCTTAGGCCTCTTATTCCAGTTCCAGATAATGGATCAGCAATATTCGGTTTTTCTATATCGGCCTTTGCGAAGAAAGTTTTTGCAGCGATAACGGAGATGTCTCTGTTCTCAGTCATTTTAGGGTTGTAGAATACTTCATCGCTTTTAGTGGGTTCTCCCTCGGGAGCAAAGATTTTGAGGCCTCTTTCTTCCATGTAACGAGTGTTAATGTCTAAGGTTTTAATCAGTGGAACTATTGCAGATACGGCAACTCTTTTAAACAGTGTTTGGGTAGATGGCGAGAGTGGTTTTATAAGCTTTCTAACTCCGTGCTGTTTATACGATGGCTGAAGTAGTCCAAGAAGTACAGAGAGCGGAAAAAGATGCAAAAGCCATAATTGAAGAAGCTGAGGAAACTCGGGCTGAAATTCTTGAAGATGCTAACTCTAAAGCAGAGGAAATGTTAAAAGAGTCTGAAGAGGCTGCTCTGGAAAAGAAGGCGAGTAAGCTTAAAGAGTTCAAGAAAGAGCTGGAGAAAAAAGAAGAGGAAATGATGGAAGATGCCTCAGATGAAGCTCAAAATTTCAAAGACAGGGCAGCAGAGAATAGTGGAAAAGCCTTAGAATTTCTAATGGAAGAATTTGAAGACGAGTTTCTAGGGTGATCATGTGAAGCCCGAAGAAATGTCAAAGATATCAATTACAGCGCCTCATACGTTACTGGAAACTGTTGTGGACGAGCTCTACAGTCTAGGTCTAATGGATTTAGATGTATATGATGGAGAGCTTGAGACAGGCACACCTATGGCAGGTTCTGAAGATATTTCCCAGCTGCTTGTAGATATAAGATCTCTCATTTCTAAAATGGGCGATGTAGAGGATCGAGAAGAGGCATCAGTAGAAGAAGTTAGAAGAGAATTATCCAGTATTTCTCAACAGTTGAAAGAATTTGAATCCGAGAAAGATAATTTGAAGAGGCGTAAAGAACAACTACGAGAAAAGAAAAGATTTTATTCTAAACTAAAAGGTATAGAAACAGATTTAAAGAATTTAGAAAGTGTAGATAGTTTAGATTACGTTTTAATAAATAAACAAGAAGGTTTTAGAGCAGCTACAACATCCTACGACATTTTCCATGGTGAAAAAGCATCTTTAATAGTTTTTAAGCAGTCTGAAAGAGAATTAATTTGGGAGGAGATAGGACGAGTAAACGGAAAAGAAATAGAAGTTCCTTCAATTGAAGATGGTAAGCCTGCAGAAGTTCTACGCGAGCTATCAATAGAGATTAAAGAAATAGAGAAAGAAATAGATAGCTTAGAAAATAATTTCGCATCATTAAGAAATACTTGGGCTCCAAAACTAGCGTATATCGAAGAATATCTCACGACACGGATTGAAAAAGCTGAAGCTCCGCTAAGCTTTGGCACAACCGAAAAAGCCTTTATTGTAGAGGGCTGGATCCCGACATCAGAACTTGATGATGTTAAAAGTTCGCTGGAAGTAGCCACTGATAACAAAATACATATTGAGGTAGAACAAGGCGAAAATGCACCTGTAAAATACAAGAACAATAGTATAGTACAGCCGTTCGAATCACTTACGGATTTGATGTCTAGGCCTAAGTACGGAGAATTGGATCCTAGCTTTCTGATATTTCTAACATTCCCTCTATTCTTCGGAATGATGATTGGAGATGCAGGATACGGAATCACAACAGCAATAGTTTTCTTTGCTGGTATGAAGATGTTTCCAGCAGCCGCAGAAATATTTAAGGCATTGATTTGGGCATCAGGAGCCACCTTGTTCTTTGGCCTGCTCTATGGAGAAATGTTTGGATTCCAAATCTATGAATCTCCATTTTACAGAGCAGATTGGTGGACTGAGATATTCTATCTCACGATAGGTATAGGTGTAGCTCACGTTAACCTAGGGCTACTGATAGGAGCTTACAATGAATACGTAGGTCATGGATTAATGGAGGCCATATTTGCTAAAATCTCATGGATATTCCTTCAAGTTGCAGCAGTAGCAGGATATTTGACTGCAACAAGCTATGGTACAACACCGGGCTTAGCTGTAGGCTTAGGAATCGCACTTCCATCAGTTCTCATGCTTTACAAAGGCGAAGGAGTAGAAGGTATAGTTGAGCTACCAAGCATTGTTTCAAACGTGCTTTCATATCTCCGAATTTTCGGAGTTTGTATGGCGGCATACACATTAGCAGGCACAGCCAATGCAATAGCAAGCCCTGCATATGCTTCAGGCACTATGATGGGTATAGTAGCAGGAACTCTGATTTTGATAGTAGGACACACTTTACTGACGTTCATTAAAATCATGGAAGGCTTCCTTCAAGGCATACGACTGCATTATGTAGAACAATTTGGATGGTTCTACCATGGAGGAGGGAGAAAATACAGTCCATTTGGATTTAAAGACCAATGAAATGTATTTTCGGTAAAAAAACAATATTTCGAGGTGAAAACCTAAAACAATGGCAGTAGAAGGATTAGCAGCAATCGGTGCAGCAATTGCAATTTCAGTCACAGCCCTAGCAACAGCTTGGGCACAGGCAAAAATCGGAACTGCAGGAGTAGGAGCACTGGCTGAAGATGATTCACTCTTCGGACAAGTACTCATCCTGACAGTTATTCCGGAGACAATGGTTATCTTCGGGCTTGTAGTTGCACTAGTTGCTACAGGATTTATTGGAGGATAAACCATCCTCTAAAAAAGAGAGGCCCTTTGGGCCTCGCCATTACTTTATTTAACACAATACTATGGGACTAGAACAGGTAAAAGACGAAATCTTGAACGAGGCAGAGAAGCAGGCCTCAGAGATAAAAAATGACTCTGAAGAAGAGGCAGAAGAAATACTGGAAGAAGCAAAAGAAGAGGCTGGTAAGATTGAAGAAAGGGTGAAAAACGAAACTGAAGAGGAAAGAAGTGAACTAGAAAGAAAAACTATTTCTCAGGCACGCATGGAAGCAAAGAAAAAAGTGCAAGAGGCTAAACAGCGAGAAATGGGCAAGCTCTTCGAAAAATTCAGAGAAGAACTAGAGAATCTTACAGCGAACCAGAAAGAAGAGTTACTTGAGAACGCAGAAGACTCTGCAGATTTCAAAGTTGCAACTATAAGAGCGTCGGAAGAATTTGAATCTGTAGTCGGTGATCGATATGAGGGAATGAATGAAAAAGGTCTTATACTTGAGAACAGTGATGGCTCTAAGTCGTTGAATCTTTCGTATGATCGAATTGTTTCGGAGTACAGGAAGAAATACCGTGGTAAAGTTTCTCAAACTCTGTTTAGGGAGGTTGAAGGATGAAAGATTATCCTTACATGTGTGCTAGAGTCTCTGCAAAAAAGGCAAAACTCTATGGTGAGAGTGAGTATGATAATCTGCTGAAGATGCAGGTAAATGAAATATCAAGGAAAATGGAAGAAGGAGATTACAGTAATGAGATAAACGAGTTTGGATCTGATTTTGACGGAGCCAATCTGATTGAAAGAGCCATAAACCTGAATTTATCTAATACATTGACGCATTTAGTTAAGATCTCCTCAGAAGATGCAAAACCAATTATTACAGCTTATACTAGAAGATTCGATATTCTTAACTATAAAAGAATTTTAAGGTGGAAAGAAAGCAAGTCTGATGAAGAATTAGAGAACATAATCTATCCTATAGATACTATTGAACTAAGTTCTGAAGAAATAGAAGCGTTGAGTTTTGAAGAACTGAAAGAACGCATAGTATTTGAAGACTCATCCGTAGACTACCAAGCAAAAATCAAGGATGATGAGTCACTCGACGAAATAGAAAGAAAACTTGATCAGGCCTATGCGGAAGATTTAAGGAGCCTAGCATCGAGAACACGGAGTAAAGAGTTCAAAAACTTTGTAGAAACAGAACTACTCTACAGAGATCTCAAGATTATTCTTAGACTGAAAAAACACGGTCTAGATCAATCAGAAATCCTGCCGGAACTAACATGCGCTGATGATAAGAAAGTAAAAGATTTGTTAGACCTTGAGAACTATGGTGAGGTCATAGAAAAAGTTAAAGAATTAACAGGGGCGGAAGGAGAAACATTAGAAGAGTTAGAGCACTCAATAGAGCAGAAACGTCTTACAGAGGCTTTAAAAACTATGCATCGCGAGCCTCTAGGTTTATCTACAGTTGTAGGTTATATAGTAGCAAAAGAAGTAGAGATAGAGAACTTGAGGATGATTGTAAGAGCAAAAGAAACAGGAATTCAAAACCGCGAAACAATCAGAAAAAATCTTGTCTTAATGTGATAAAAAATGGAAGAAGAAAAGAAAGATATCGCAGTAGTAGGAACCGAAAAATTTACTCTAGGTTTCAGACTAGCAGGGATACAAAAAACTTACACTCCAGAAAACATCGATGAAAAATTGGAAGAGCTTCTGGAAGATTCAGAACTGGGAATTATAATTACAGAAGAATCGCTAATTCAAGAGACAAGAAAACAGACAAGGCAAAAAATTGAAGCTTCGGTTGATCCAGTAGTAATAGGTCTATCAGAAGAAGCTGAAAGCCAGAGACTTCAAGAAAAAATTAAGACTGCTATCGGAGCTGACATTACAAAATGAATATTAAAGGTGAAACACAAACAATGAGGAATAAAAACACGCAGATGATTAATCTGCTCGGAACAGAAGAACACAGAGGTGTTCTCTGATGGGAGAAATCTACAAAGTGGCAGGACCTGTTGTAGTTGCGACAGACATGGAACCGCAGATGTATGACGTGGTTTCTGTTGGTGACGAAGGATTAATGGGAGAAGTAATTCAAATAGAAGGCGAAAAGTGCTACATCCAAGTCTACGAAGACACAACAGGAGTGAAACCTGGGGAACCAGTAGAAAACACTGAACAACCGCTTTCTGTGGAATTAGGACCAGGTCTTCTCGGCTCAATCTATGACGGACTACAGAGACCTCTAGTAGAACTACAAGAACTCAGCGGAGACTTCATAGAGAGAGGAGAAGATGCGCCAGGAATTAATCCTGAAGCAGAGTACGATTTCTCGCCTCGCGTCGAAGTAGGTGATGAAGTAAAACCTGGAGATGTAGTAGGAACAGTAGAAGTGACTTACGGTAAACACAAAGTAATGGTGCCTCCTAATTTTGAAGGAGGAGAAGTAACAGATTTTAGCTCTGGGGAACATACAGTAAAAGAAACTGTAGTTGAACTAGATAATGGCGAAGAGATCGCTATGAGACAGGAATGGCCTATCAGAGATGCAAGACCTGTGGGTAAAGATCTAAAACCAGAGGTGCCTTTGGTAACAGGACAGAGAGTTCTTGACGGATTATTCCCTCTGGCAAAAGGAGGTACGGCCGCAGTACCGGGAGGATTCGGAACAGGAAAAACTGTTACACAGCAGTCATTAGCAAAGTTCTCTGATGCAGACATTATTGTCTATATTGGATGCGGAGAACGTGGAAATGAGATGACAGAAGTGCTGGAAGAGTTTCCGGAACTTGAAGATCCTCAAACAGGAGACAAAATCATTAATCGTACCGTATTAATCGCAAACACTTCAAATATGCCTGTAGCAGCAAGAGAAGCGTCTATTTATACAGGTGTGACAATTGCGGAGTACTTCCGTGATATGGGATTAGATGTGGCGCTGATGGCAGACTCAACATCCCGATGGGCAGAAGCAATGCGTGAAGTATCCGCTCGACTTGAAGAAATGCCTGGAGAAAGAGGTTACCCAGCATATCTATCTTCGAGACTTGCAGAATTCTATGAACGAGCAGGAAGAGTAACACCTCTTGGTCCTGAAAATCCTGGATCAGTATCAATTGTAGGAGCGGTAAGCCCCCCGGGAGGAGACTTCTCTGAGCCAGTGACTCAAAACACGTTAAGAGTAGTAAAGAACTTTTGGGCCCTAGATACAGGTCTAGCAGAAAAGAGACACTTCCCATCTATTTCTTGGGATGATTCTTACTCTGGTTATGGAGCAAAACTTTCTGACCACTTTGAGGGAGAAGTAAATAGCGATTGGCAAGACAATATCCAGAGAATGAGAGATATACTGCAAAAAGATGGTGAACTACAGGAAACTGTTCAACTCGTTGGTAAAGACGCGCTTCCAGATAGAGAGCGTCTAACTCTAGAAATTGGAACTTTAATAAAACAGTTCTACCTGCAGCAGAACGCATTCCATCCTGTAGATCAGTACAGTAGTCCTGAGAAAACGTACCACATACTGGAATTAATTTTGCACTGGGCTGATCAAGCTTACGATGCTCTAGAAGATGGCGCAGTTGTAGAAGACATCATTTCAATAGACTCTAAGAACAGAATCAGTGAAATGAAGACAAGCGAAGAATTCTTAGACGTGAAAAAAGATCTGAAAAACCAGATGAAAGAAGAATTTGAAGAGGTAAGCAAGTGATGAGTGCTGAACCTGCAGCCGCAAATATTTCAGGATTGAAGCATGTCGCAGAACAAACACTAACAGCTAGACAAGAGTTTGGACGCAGTCAAGAATCCTGGGATCAAAGACAAGAGCTAGAACAACAAGTATTAGATTATCTAGTAGATTCTGGTTATGATGAAACTCATGCAGAACGTCAGGCCTCAGAAATAGCTGTAGATGCAGTAATAGGAGATATTGACGAAGCTAAACTGAAACTTGATGCATTACATGTTTTGAATTCAGAATTTTCTCATTTTCCGGCTGAACCCGTTAAACAGGCCGCGCTAGAGTTTTATGAAGTCCAAAAGGAGCATGAACGGAGTTCACAAGTTTACAGAGATAGTAGAGAAAACCTGCAAAATACGGCGCTACATTACTTTGAATCTCATTGTGATCTAGAATGTAGTAAGAAACAGGCGGGTAGAATAACTACTGAAGTAGCCTTAGGAGAAGGCCACATATATGATGCTATTGAAAAGCTGAACGCTATTGAAGCAATGAGAATAAATTACGCGGAGGAGAATTAATACTATGCCACAACAAGAATACAAGACCATTAACGAAGTCAAAGGCCCTCTAGTCTTTGTAGAAAAGACAGAGGACATAGCCTATGGAGATATCGTCGAAATCGAGACACCGAATGGAAATGTCAAACAAGGAGAAGTCCTTGAAACGTCTAAAGATGTAGTGATCGTGCAAGTATATGAAGAGACACAAGGAATCGGACAAGACGCTAAAGTGCGTTTCCTGAACCAGAACGTAAAGATGCCGGTAACAGAAGATTTACTTGGTAGAGTGCTAGACGGAAAAGGAGATCCAATAGATGGCGGTCCAGAAGTAATTCCTGAAGACGAAGTCGATATTGTAGGAGAAGCAATAAACCCCTACTCAAGAGAATTACCGGAAGATTTCATCCAGACAGGAGTTTCAACCATTGATGTCATGAATACATTGGTAAGAGGCCAGAAACTTCCTATATTCTCAGGATCAGGGCTACCTCATAATGAATTAGCGATGCAAATCGCAAGACAGGCAGATATTCAAGGTGATGAGGAGTTCGCAGTAGTTTTTGCAGGAATGGGAATTACAGAAGAAGAGTCTCAAGAGTTCATTGAAGAGTTCAAAGAAACTGGGGCTCTAGAGAGATCAGTAGTGTTTCTTAACAAGGCTTCAGATCCTGCGCCTGAGAGAATTATTACTCCAAGAATGGCATTGACAACAGCAGAATACCTTGCTTTTGAGAAAGGAATGGAAGTATTAGTCATTATGACTGATATCACTAATTACTGTAACGCACTGCGTGAAGTTTCGGCCGCTAGAGAGGAAGTACCAGGCCGAAGAGGATATCCAGGATACATGTATACTGATCTTGCAAACCTCTATGAAAGAGCAGGTATTATTGATGGAAAACAAGGATCAGTTACTCAACTACCTATCCTCACAATGGTTGGAGACGATATGACACATCCTATTCCGGATTTAACAGGGTACATTACAGAAGGACAGATTGTAGTTGATAGAGCACTAGATAATCAGGATAGAAATCCTCCTGTGGATGTGCTTCCTTCACTGAGCAGATTGATGGACAACGGAATTGGAGAAGGATATACTAGAGGAGACCATGGAGATGTCAAGGATCAGCTATATGCATTGTATGCAGAAGGACAAGATCTAAGAGATCTTGTAGCGATTGTCGGAGAAGATGCATTAAGCGACAGGGATGAAAGAGTCTTAAAATTCACAGAAAAATTTGAGGAACACTTCGTGAACCAAGGATTCGATAAGAATAGGACAATTCAAGACTCTTTAGAGCTTGCCTGGGATTTGCTTTCATTAGTACCCTCTGATGAGCTGACAAGAATAGATCCAGAACTCAGAGAAGAAAAACTCGAAGATCGACAAGCAGACCTTTGATAAAATGGCACAGGACATAAAACCTACTAGATCAGAAGAACTTCGTTTAAAGGAACAGATTGAACTTGCAGAAAACGGTCATTCAATCCTTGAACAGAAACGAGATGGCTTAATTCACGAGTTTATGGAAGTGGTAGGCGACGCACAGGATGTTAACCAAGAACTCGCCGAACTCTTTTCAGAAGCCCAGCTTAAACTGGTTCTCACACAGGTTTACGATGGAGAATCAGCCCTAAGAGCTAATGCGCTGACCAATGGAAATGGATCAAAGATAGGTTTAGAGGAACAGAATATAATGGGGGTTAAAGTCCCGGAAATTGAGTCCGTAGAAGTGAAACAACATATAACCGACAGAGATTACGGATTGAACCATTCATCTTCACGTATTGACGCCACAGCTGAAAAATTCGAAGAATTAGTCGAAAAAGTGGTCGATGCAGCAGAAACGCAGACCAAAATTATTCGACTACTTAACGAAATAGAAAAAACTAAGAGGCGTGTTAACGCGTTAGAGCACAAGATTATTCCTGAGATGCAAGAAGGCCTAGATATGGTATCACAACTGCTAGAAGAACGTGAAAGAGAAGAAACGTTCAGAATGAAGAAAATTAAAGAAATGCAGGAAGAAGAGGCTTAGTCTACATATCGGTTACCATGTGTTTCCGTGCAGAGAAGAAGAAAAATTAGTACTCTATTCCTCTTCTTCTGTTTCAGCCTCTGGCATTTTCTTTTTACCTGCGCTCATTGCTACTTCGGATGGATCCACATCAGGAGCTATATCTGCTTCTGCTTCTTTCATTTCTCTAAGGTCTCGGCCTACTTCTGTTATAAATTCTCTGCTGTTTGTCTTTAGCTCGTAGAGTTCTTTTTCGTTCACGTTTTCCAGTTCTTTGTCTCTTATTTTATCTATGATGTTATTCCATTTGTCAAACATTTCTACATGTTCTTCTCCAACATCTAGATGCTCTCCAACTACGCCAGGCAAATCCTCTTTATCTTCAGGAGGTTCTACTCCCTGAGATTTTAGAGCAGCCACATTTGCTTTTAGGAATTGCTTATAGTCTTCTATAATATTCTTGACTTTTTTCCGGGCGCCCATCTCTGAAACAAGCTTGTGCATTCTACGGATGAATTTATCTGTTTTTTCCAAATGTTCTTCTACCATCTCACCTGTTACATCCTCAGGATTTTTTTCTCCCATGTCTCCGAAGTCATAGATTTCGTTACCAAGGTCTACGTATTCTTGTTCAAGCATGTCTTGTTCTACAAACATTTCCTCCAATACGTCTGGTACTTTTTCTTTTCCAGGAGGGCTACGCCCTGTAAGCATTATTGGGGCCTGGCCTGCTGAAGCCATGGCTTGTTCAAGTTTGTGAGGAATAGATGACTTGAATTCTTTTTCTGCTTTCTTATAACGGGCAGCACCTATTTTTAATCGCTTTCTGACTGATTCTTGTGTGCCTGTTATTTTCCCTCTTTCTAACAGTCTTTTTGAGGGCATGAATATGCCTGTGTCGTATACAGGATGTCCATTTCTAACAGCTTCTATTGCTAAAGGTTCGCCTTTCCTCAACGCATCCCAGAACTCAGTTAGAAATGGGAAATACTGGATTGTTATACGATTATCAGTATCTTTCGCTAGTTGAGTGACTTTACGGCGAATCTTTTGTTTGGCGTCATCAGGTACGTCCTTCTCAAGTTTTGTGTCATCAAGGATGACTAATGTGTCTATATCGCTGTCATATCCGTGTTCGCCTTTAGGAACTGAGCCCCATACAGCAACTACTTTTACTTTGTCTCCAAGTTTTTCGACTAGGCTGTCTGAAAAGTTCTCAACAGCCTCGATTCTTCTTTCTTTTGATTTCTCTCGCATGTCCTTAAGCTTGTCCTTGGAGCTCATTACAAATCACGGAAAGAAATTGCGCACCAAGATTATAAAACTTTATACAGTATCTGCCACTTAATGGTAGATAAGCGCGCTGTCAATAAGGCTAAGTCAGAGATCGGTAAAAGTATTTCTGCTTATACTAGTGATGAAGCTCTATCAGATAAAGAATTGACTGATATTGTGGATGACTTTGAATATGGGACGGCTTTTACTGATTTTGATGAGATAATTCTGCATGGAAGTCCTTCTACTGAAGAAGACGACTTGAGATATGATTTATTTGAAACAGTAGCGTTCTATCTGCAAAGTCAAGGTCGTAATCCTCAGTTTCATGCTCCTGAACAATTTCGAGATAACATAAATGAATCGGACTCTATATACGAGAAATCTGTTAACTTTATTAGCCCTAAAATAACTGAAGATGAACTGAATAAGCCATATAACAGAGAAGCAGGCACAGGTAGAATACATATAACAAGTGATTATCATGCTGAAGGTGTGGAAAGTATAAGTAGAGCCTTCGACCAAGATGATTTCGTGGTTCTTTCGGCTAATACGGTAGATAAAGACTTTCCTGAGGAAAAATACCTGAAAATACTTGGTTCTGCCGGAGAAAAATTAGAAAAATTGCCTTTAAACTGGGAGTTTTGGGCAGAAGGGAAAGAACTAGGTAGAAAAATTGCCGATTGGAGGAGAGGAGGCCCTCGTTTCTAACGATATTCTTCGTTTTGGAATTCTCCAGGATTATTATCATTCTTTATGGCAGCAAGACTTGAGAACGTGTAGTCAAATTCCGGAGTCTCTAAGAGACCTTTCAAAGGATCGAAAGCATGATTCTCGATCTTCGCCCACTCTCTGTTGAAGGAGGGCAAGTCCATACCGAAGAACCTTGCCATTAGGGCATCCTCTTCTGACTGATACTCTTTACCAGGATCTATTTTAGCAGGATCAAGGTCATCAGGGGAAAGTCCCAACTCTATCATATTCATCGTGAGTCTGGCCTGCCTTACTGTTCCCATTTGGTCGCCGCCTATCTCATACATTATTGATGCTCTTTCTCCAGGATTTTGACAGAATCCATTAGCCACCATTTTATACAGCCATGTATATAGCTGTACATCTCCCTCTCTGAAAGGTCCATGCAGATGGCCTACTCCTTGAGTAGTTTCAAAACCCGGTTTTGTAAGGTGATACATCCTCACCATTTTTGCTAGAGGTTTTTCTTTATTTACAGGGATTTTTTCAGCCCATTCAGAGTCAGCAAGCCATTTCTCTTGCTCTATTAAGTCCTCCATGTGTAGCCATGGGTCAGTTCCAAAAGATGCGGTATGTTCCATGTCTATCGTGAACTTTGCAGGACAGTCATCTAGATCTTCATGGATTTCGTTGAAATGATTTCGAGCTGTTATGTTTATTGCTCTGCAAGCTGCTACTATATCTTTAGGTTTCCATACCTTCAGTACCTGATTAGAGCTACCAGCCATAGCTTCGATATTCACACCTATTCCGAACTCGTTCATCCATCTGACCCAAGACCATCCGTGTTCTTCAATTTCGTCTATTATGTTATCTTCCTCTTCGAGACCCAAGCCTTCCTTGAGCCATGAATCTTCTACGTTGAAACGGCTTTTGACCTGAGTAAAATGGCTCCAAATATAACATGCTCCTGTTGCGGCTGCAACATCTTCTCGGAACTCTAGACTAGACTCAAGCCGTTCAAAGTAATTATCTTCAAATTCAATAGATCCCCATTTTCGTTCTACAAGTGTTTCCCATATGAAACGAGGAGCTTCAAAACCTCTGTGGACTATATCTCCAGCTTCGCTTTTTTCTTGTTCTGATGAGTACTTCATCCATACAGGCATCACTTGATAAAAAATCACTGACTCCTGCCACATTTGTCTCTGGAACTGCTGATTCTGCAAAATTCTTTTCACCATATCAACGTGACGTGCTTCAGGTCCTTTATCGTCCTGCGTCTCATACATTTCTGGATCTCCGCTGAAGACTCTTTCAGCTGCTTCCTCAATATCCACTAGGTCGCCGTTTACTCTGTAACTTTTACCTTCAAGTCCTATATCATAAGCTCGTTCAATAATTCTGAGCTGTTGTATCTCCAAATGATTCGTGAGGCCTCGCATTTTCCCATCTATAGAAATATTAGAGTCTTCAAACTTGTTCGGATTCCATAAATTGTTCAATGCATCTCTAAGAGCTTTAAGAATGGTCTTTTCAGGCTCTGTATTTTCTTGTCTTAATATTTCTGTCAGCGCATTTTCTTCTATACTATATACATACTCTGTTAGCTTTCTCAACTCAAAAATATTTACGCCTCCTAGAGTGCTTGTAACCCTATTTAGTTCGCTAAGGGTTGAGGCGCTGTCTAATTCTAGCTCTTCTGTCTGAGGGAGTTTTAACTCGTTATCTAAAGGAGTATCATTTACTATTTCTCTCCAAGCCAGAGTAAGACCCTGATCATTTACTAGTATGCTCTGGGTAGTGGATAGTTTAGTCATTACTTGATCTTTTAGCTCAGGGTAGTTTTCAGGACCAGTTTCCTTGACAAATATTTCGTAACTTGCTTGTTGTTGTGCATCTTTCCAGAAGTTGTCAAATTTCTCACTATAAGCTGCGAAAGTCGAATACTGTTCGAATGGGAAACGAGCTTCTCTTAGGAATAAGGTACGGTAAATCCCTCTAAGAAACTTTTTATTCCTGTATATATTGATTCCTCTATTATCTCGTTCTTCCCATCTCTCGTCGCTTAGATCTGATATATCTAGACCGAAAGGGTCTAAACCAACATCTTGCTCCATTCTTTCTTGTAGCGCAGGCCGTTCATCGGTAGATGCGTGAGGATTAATTCTAGAAATATTGAATGTAAGATCTTCGCGCGATTCTGCCTCAGTCTTCCAAGATGCGAATTCCTGCAGATACTTTGTGAAGTATTCATGTGTGGGATCAAATCCTCTACCTTGTCCGGTTTTGTATGCTGAAGTATAACCTACGTTGGGCTCGCTATGGATGGAAATATCAAGACCTAGTTGCTGCACTATTGTGTATAATGCTTCTCTATCAACATGAAAGCTTGTTGGGTTCGTTATCTGTATTTCCATCTCGCCTCCTCCTCTCTGTGCTGAACTTCCAACTCTGAGAGCGAGTTCTGAAGGCACCCCTCCTGCAACATCCATGCCTGCAGTATTTCCAACTTCATAGTTCAATTCTGAGAATTTTAAGTCATTTTTTTCTAACTCAAATTTATCTTTGAGTTGTTTAAGCAGGTACTTCATACACTGTTCACTTCATAGTGTGCATTCCAAGACCCAGTTTGTAATCGAAGTAGTATTCAAATCTGAATTCGGACATCATGTCGTTTATGGCCTTGCCTTCAGGGATTTTGTATTTATCAGTCTTTCCTGTGAACTCTTTCAACTTTTTGTCTAAGCCTTTGTACATCTCTTCAGCATCATCGGTTTTTTCTGGCTCTATATCAAGAATGTTATTCATGGCCTCAAAATGTTCTTTTGAGTAGTCTGTTTTGACTGATTCAGGTTCATCAAGTCCGTCTTCAATTCTTCTGATTTTTGAAGAGAACTCAATTGGAACATGTTCGTCAATTTTTTCTTCTATTTTTTCTCTAAACACTCTTACAGACATATCTTTTTCTTCCCTTTTCAGTCTGTACTCTTGTCCTTTTTTTGGTTTGAACTCTCCTACGTAGTCATCCATCATTTCCTCGACTAAGCTTTCCGCCATATCAAGCTTGGGCTGAAAAAGATTTTCGAAGACGTGTTTACAGACTACTGCAGGGTGCCATCCTACTACGCCCGTGTTTCCTCCACCTGGCTGATTAGGCTGGTCTGAGTTAGCAAGTATTACATGGAATCCGGTAATGAACATTACTCTATAATGAGTTGGATCTTCGTTTGAAGCAGGATATAGTTGGCCCTCGTCCTTGACCATAGGTTTGTAACATATGAATTCAAGTTGACGGATCATTGCTGCATAACCCTTCCATTCAAAGTAGTTTGTCATATGTGATTGGTTATCGCCTAGTTCGTTGATCATTACAACATCTCTTACATAGGGTTCCAACCAGTTCTTGGTATTTTCTATACTTCGTTCAATATTTTGGAGCTGGGATTTCAATTCATTTAATCTCCGATTTACTTCGCTGCCGTAAAGATCTTTCCACTTCTCGTACATTACATACTTCTTTCTAAGAATTGCTTTTTCGTTACGAGGAAGATTTGAGAGAGCTCCGTCTTCATCATCCTCTCGATCTTCGGCTTTTTTCAGGTCATCAACCGACTCTAGTTCCATGAAGTCGGATACAATTGTTGGGTAAATGTTGTTGTCTCTCAGAAAACGAAGGGCCTGTTCGTCTCCTCCTTGGCCTCCTGCACCTGCACCGTCAACGAGTTGTACGAAGTCTCCTTTTAATACGGTTTCATCTCGTGAGTTAAAAGCCTCTGCTCGTGATCTTAGTTTCCTGATATCATGTTCTAACATGTGTTTAGTTTCAAGTATATCAGAAAAATTGGCTAAGGTCTGATTAACTCTCTGTTCAGCTTGCTGCTTTCTCTGAATGAACTCGTCGTGCAGCTGGCTTTGAGGAGAAACAAATATTGATTCTGTAACTCTTTTAGATAAATATCCAAGGTCATCCTCATATTTATCGGGTGCGCTTAGAATAGTTCCATAAGCAGTGCCTTGGCTTCCTCCTTTTCCTTTCAATTTTCTGACTGGTGCGCCAAATAAATCTCCGAGGCTTAGGTCTCTTTCATCTAGTTCACTATAACTTGTGAGCTTACCTTCTCTTATGTCTTTCAAGGCTTTTTTGGCTGCTGAAGAATGTTCTCTCTCGTTTTCATTATAAAGTGCGAAAACGTGGCCAAATTTACAGGTATCATTATCATCATGGTTTTCTGAGGACATACTGGTTTAGAATTGGTGATGACTCTACTTAAAAATGGGCAGAGCTATTAAACTTCTTTGACCCATTAGTTTGCAGAGATGAAGTTCTTACTGAAGAGACGGCTTAACCCTTTTTTACTCGTAACAACAGTGATAGTACTTGCATTGCTTGCGGGACTATCAATAATTTATCAAACCCAGTTTGATGATATCGTGAGCGATAAACAGAGTATGCAAGAAGAACTCTATCAGGAACGGGCTGCGGCTGGTGAACTGGAAAATAAGACTGATGCACAAAATCAAGAGATATCAAATCTTGAGAATCGGACTGAAGAGCTTGAAGAAGAAGCAGAAGAAGCACAAATGTCTTCAGAAGAACGCGATGATACTGTTGAATCATTACAAGGACAGATAGAGAATCTTGAAGGAGAACTAGGAGAGGTTAGAGATGAGAGAGATACGCTGGATTTGCAGATGACTAATATCTGCGAAGATAACCAAAAGAGTGAAACTGCTGAAGAAGAATGTTCAGTGTGGGACGAAGATGAGAGTTGAAGATTTGTTTAAAAGATTGAAGAGAGAGTATTTTAAGGTCAATCTTATTCAAAGCAGTTTAGATGCTGCCATATTTGTACTCGGAATTAATCTTGTGTTCTTTTTTACAGGTTTATCTGTTGATATAGTCTATTTAGCGATAGCAGGACTATTGTTTTTCTTAGCCAATTTCTTGTATCGTAGTAAAGGTTATTCTGTAGAGATATATGAGCTGAGGAATAATGAGTTACAGGAAATTTTACGTACTGCGCGAGACAACTTAAATAGGCGTGATGAAGTATCTGAGGCCTTGTTTGAAGATTTAATGACTAGGGCGCGTTCAGTGTCTTCCGAAAGTATTATTCCGGGAGGCTCTGTTACAAAAAAAGTCTTTTTGTTAGGCTCATTAAGCATATTGACTGCTGTTTCAGGCCTTGTTGTGCCAATGGTTGATATTGATACTAGCCAACTTTACTCGGCAGTACCAGAACTTTCTGACTTCGGTGATGGCTCAGATGAGTATCAGGGAGATGTTGATGATGTACTTGGAGATGATTCTGATATTGAGGATCTTGGAACCTCTATAGATGTTGATGTTGAAGGTGAAGGAGAGAGTTTTGATGAAGGTTTCAGAACTAGGTTTAATGAATCTGAGCTAAGATTTGAGGCTTCTGACTCCGAGATTGATGAGGGGTTGGAGCTTGCGAGAGAGTACAGTCTTGAGGTGCAGGAGTTAGAGAATTAATAAATCGTGAAAACCAATTACTTTGTATGAAGCTTTCCGGCGCTAAGTCTATAGAATATGGTAAAGTAAATGAAAAACTCGCCGAGATTAAAAATGAGGTAGGCAAAGTAATAGTAGGTCAGGAAGATGTGATAGATCAAGTAATGGCCTGTATACTTTGTGATGGAAATATCTTGCTTGAATCTAATCCGGGAATGGGTAAGACTAAAATGGCATCTACTTTTTCTCAGACTATGGGGTTAAAATTTTCAAGGATTCAAAGCACGCCAGATCTGATGCCTTCAGATATAACAGGGACTCATATTATTGATGATTCCTCTGGGACTGCAGAATTTAGATTTCAGCAAGGCCCCATATTTGCTAATATGGTCTTAGCAGATGAAATTAACCGAGCTACTCCAAAGACTCAGTCTGCGCTGTTGGAAGCTATGCAGGAGAAACAGGTGACTGTGGGGAACGAGAGCTATAATCTAGAGAAACCGTTCTTTCTGATTGCTACGCAGAATCCTATAGAACAAGAGGGGACATATCCTTTACCTGAGGCACAGCGCGATAGATTTCTAATGAAAGTGAAACTAGAGTTTCCAGAACAAAATGATGAGATAGAGATTGTTGAACGGTTTTCAGAAGAACTTAACTATAAACCTGATTTAAAGAAAGTTCTTTCAAAAAAAGATTTGATAAAACTTCAGGAATTTACCAGAAAAGTACCTATAGCTGATGATATCAGAAAAAAAGCTGTAAAAATTGTTCGTTCTACTCGTGAGCGTGATGAATTGGACTATGGCGCATCACCGAGAGCAAGTATTAACCTTGTACTGGCTTCTAAGGGTCATGCGCTTGTAGAGAACAGGAATCATGTCTCAGAAGAAGACATCGTATTAATGGCTAAACCAGTTTTACGACACCGTATAGGTCTGAGCTTTGCAGCAGAAAAGAAAGGCCTCTCAGAGGACGATGTGGTTGAGGAGATAATAGAAAAGTTATGATTGAGGCAGATTTTCTTAACGAGCTCCAGAACTTCCACTTGGCGTTGAAAAAAAACAGCACTGAGATTAGACAGGGAGAACAGGAGAGCGACTTCTCAGGTAGCGGCATGATATTCAAGGATCATAAGGAATATGTTCCTGGTGATGATATCAGAAGGATTGATTGGAAGGCCTATGGGCGCACAAGAGATTTTTTCGTAAAAAGGTATGAAGAAGAACGTAACGTTACAGTTCATATAATAGTTGATCGTAGCAGCTCAATGGATTTCGGGAAAGTAAATAAGTATGAATACGGTGCAAAGCTAGGATTAGGATTAGCTTTTATGACTATGAAGACCAATGATCGCTTTAGGTTTTCAGTATTTTCTGAAACATTAACAGATCTTACTGCAGCAAGGAGAAATGCTAATCTCGTGAAATTAGTGGAAACTCTGAATGAGCTGAGGAAAACTCCTGATAGTAGAGTGGAGCGATGTATAACGCAGTACAGTAGTAGAATTAAGAATAAATCTATAGTGGTAATTATTTCGGATTTTTTGACGGATCTCGAACAGATAGAGTCAGGACTTCAAAGTCTTAGTGGGTCTCGTGTAGCTTTGATAAATGTTTTTGATGAGGAGGAACTTGATCCAAGTTTCAGTGGAGATACTATACTTGAGGATCCTGAGTCGAGTTCTACTCTGCGAGCGTATCTTTCTAGAAGTACTAAATCCAGTTATAAATCGAGGCTGAAAAATCATACTGAGGAGATAGAAGAACTATGCGAAAAGCACGGGGCAGAATATCAGTTAGTATCTACAGGCGGAGAGTTCTTTGACTCATTTATAGATATGTGGGGAGCAGTAAATCATGGATGACAGAGTTCAAAATAATTGATTCAATGCCTGCTGTTCATTTTCCTGAAATAGATACAGTTGCAGTTGCAGATCTTCATCTAGGTCTTGAAGCTAGTATGACTTCGAGCGGATATTATGTGCCTGAGTTCCAACTTGACAAAGTGAAGGAAGAACTAGAGAAATGTTTTGAAGTAACAAAGGCTCGATCTATAGTGATTAATGGGGATTTGAAAAATGAGTTCTCAACAAGTTATTCTGAGAAAAAAGAGGTCGCAGAACTGTTAAAGTTTTTGAAAACTATTTTTGAACAAGTTATTGTCATAAAAGGAAATCATGATTTGTTTCTTGAACAAACAGTTGAAGATCAAGGACTTAAACTAGAAGAAAGTTTTCTAAAAGATGACGTACTTTTTGTTCACGGACATGAAAAACTAGAAGTAGAAGAAGACTATGGCACAATTGTTATAGGTCATGAACACCCTGCTTTAGCTCTTAAAGATGACATAGGACATGTAGAAAAAGTTTCTTGTCTTTTACATGGCGAAAACAGAGAAGGCATAGAAATTATTGTTCTACCTGCGTTTTCACATATATCTAACGGTTCAGAAGTGAATACTATAGATGAATCTGACTTAATGTCTCCAATATTGAAGAATCACATGGAATTAGGCACTATGAATGCGGTAGCTGTTTCGCGTGAAGGAGGAGTCTATGACTTTGGAAGGCTTTCAGACCTATAGAGTTTTAGAGAGTAGAGTAAAATAAGACCTGATACTATGCCGGCAGCTGCAAAAGATACGGATAGACTTGCTACTGATGCCACTGCTCCTGCAGCTAAAGGTCCTGTGAACTGGCCAATATGTTTGAATAGCTCCATGAATCCCACGAGCTCACTTTCTACTTCTTCAGGAGCTCTTATATCTAGCATTGTATGGATTGGAGGACTCATGCCATTTGTTAGCGCAGCAGCTAGGAAGAAAAGCGCGCCAAGCACTATAACACTCTGTGAGAAATACATTGCGACCAGTATGGGCGTGAGAATTGCCGAGAAAATAATTAGTGATTTATGTCGGCCTACATGATCTGCAAACCTGCCAAAAAAGATTTGAAATACTGATGGGAGAGCTGCGAGACCAAATATAAAGCCCATTTCGATGAAGGATGCGCCTACTTCGTCTAAGGCTAAAGGTACTGCAAGCCAGTAAAATGAGAATATTATAGAGTGGAGAAAAATAAGTGTATAAACAGGTTTTATGCTGTCCCAGTTCTGTTCTAGATGGTGAAAATCATCGAAATAAGTCTTTTTCTTAAACAGCTTCTCAAAGTTATCTACTGCATCAGATTCAGGACTATAACCAATGTACGATATGAAAACCAAAATGGCTATTGAGGATGTTAAAATCCAGATGATAAACGGCAACTGGAATCCATAGGAAATCAGAAGATATCCTCCGATTACAGGGCCTATAACTGCTGCCAGATTTATTCCTAGTAGGAAAATTGATATTGATTCTCCTTCGGTTTTTTCATTGGAAGTTTTCAGCGATAAGCTCCATCCACTGTTCCAGATTAGGCTTTTAGTAATTCCTTCAAACATTTTGCCGGTAACTATGAATAATGGGGCTGCGCCTAGATAGGCTACAGCAGGTAAAACATTGAAAATCAAGCCGACTAGAAACACGAATTTCTCTCCTACTCTCTGGATATAATTACTAACAGGAATATCCATCAAAATAGTTATCAAAGGAGGTAGAGATACTAAGAAACCTATTAGGAAAACGTTTTGGATATATCTTTCAAAGTAAATTGGTAGAAAATTCCAGACCATTGACTGGCCGATCCAAGCTACCAGCATGACCATAGAAAGGTATTTTGTTGCTTTAGGAACTTCTTGAAGCGCCATTTAGTAAGTCACAAAATTCTCTGAATCTTCTTCCTCTTCTTCGGAGGCTTGTCGTTCCTCTTTTTCTTTCTCTTTTCTAAGATATTCTTCTTTAGCTTTCTCCTTTAACTCTTCATATCTTTCTTTTACAGGGTCTTTCTCTGAAGTTCCTGCTTCTTCCTTCTTAAGTTCACGATATCTTTCGCTGCTGTCTTCACTTCCTTTGTTGGACTTAGCTGCATCTAAAAGCTCATTCATTGCTTATCACCTGTAAACGGAAGTAGTTTAGACCAGTTTAATGTCCGTTCAACAGTTTCAGCCGTATGTTCTACAGATTCAATAGACCTTTCTGCGGACTCTACAAAACTGTTCAAGTTTTTCAAGAGGAATAATAGATAGCCTCCAAGCACTAAAACCATTAGCTTCACGGCCACATCTAAATAAGCGTTTAAAACAGCGACTTCTACCATAACACCTTTACACAAAGGCCTCGCTTTATAACTTTCGACATCAGCAACCATTAAAAGTCTGTAACCCGAATTTTTTACGTGATAACATGGTTGAAGTACCAGAAGATGTAGAAGTAGCAGAACTCCCATTCACGCATGCACGGATTAAGAGGATGGTAAGAGAACAGGCAAGCGAAGGTCAGTATGTGCGTTCGAATGTTTATTATGGGTTGAACCTGCTGCTAGGACAGATTGCAGAAGAAATTGTAGAGAATATGATGGAGACAGAAGCAGCTTATGTGGAGAAACATCATTTAGACCACGCCGCAAGAAAGTACGAGAAGGTAGAAAACATTCTGAAAGAGAAAGAAAGAGTTTCTAGAAAGTTGGAAGCCTTGAGCGCAGATGTAGAGAAACTGTCTCGAGAAGTAGAGCAGACAGGTCTTTAAACGCTTAATAGTCTCTAACCTCTATTTTTACCTCTTATTTTTTAGTTGCAGTTACAATATAAAAAATTATAACGCTGTTATTCACGCATGGACTTCGAATCAGAAATAGTGAGTAATGAATTTCTTCCAGCAGTCAGAAGTCTATTAGCTGAGGAATTAGCTGAAGAATATGGATTAAAACAAAAAGAAATTGCAGAAAAAATGGGGCTAACTCAGCCCGCAGTCTCCCAATATCTAAATAAGAAGCGAGCAAGCAGAAAAATTCTCAGGAAAATGAAAGATGATCCGCAAGTAATGCTAATAATAGAAGAAGCAGCATCAAAGGCGGCTAGAAACCATTCTTACTTAGAAGAGTATCGACAAATACTTGAGACTGTCAGAGCAAAAGGCCTAATGAAGAAACAGTTCAAAAATACAGAGAAGCTTTAAGCATAAAAATTACTTAAATTCATATACGGGCTCTGAGTCATCAGGACCTCTTAAATCCTCTATCTTTGATTTCAATTTATCTACAATGCTTTCTGAGTCTTCTATTCCAGCACTTGTAGATTCTGAATCTGGCATAAGCTCATCAAGTCCAGGGATATCAAGCTCGTATTCTTCATTATAAAATACATAGATTATACTCCCTATTAACACTGCAAAGAGACCTAATACTACCATTATGACTCGTCTATTTCTTACAGATACCTGATGCTCTTCCTCCACTTCGGCAAATGTATCTTGCGATTGCTGCATTTCTGCACTTAATTCATCTACGAGATTATGTGCTTCAAAATAATCTTCGTTCTCTGTTGATTCTTCAGCTTCATTTAATGCTGCTTCAAAAGAAGATATATCGGTTTCAAGCCTATCAGATCTTTCTTCTGAAAGACCCCCATCTTTTAAATCCTCAAAATCTTCGGACAGAGTCTGATATTCGTCATTATACGCGTCTAGCTGACCATCTATGTCTTCGCGTCCTTCTTCATTAGGATTTATTATGAGTTCTACTGTCTCAGTCACATCTACAGTACTGAACTCTAGCGATAGTTCATGTTCTCCTATATCGTCCTCAGAAGCCTCTATTTCGAAAGAGGTGTCAATACGGTCTCCAGGTAGAAGATCTGCATAATTCTGAGTTTCATTAAACATATCATAAGAGGCTGCAATCTCTCCTTGAGGTATAAACATATCTCCTGTATTTTCAACGCCTAAATCGAGATTCTCAGTTTCTCCTGCTTCAAGCTCTAACTCATCAATAATATCAATACTTAGCTCTGGGGATTGATCTGGCCTATATTCAAAGTCTATTGAGCTAGCTGTGCTCCATCTGTCGAACTCATCCTGAGCTCTTAGATACACTGTATTGTTTCCAGTATCTAAATCTGAAGTATCCACGTAAAATTCGCCTTCATCTTCAGAGAAAGAAGTACCCTCTCCTTGACCAGGATCATCATTCAAATAATATTCTACATTCTGGACTCCTGAAAGATCACTCGCCAAATATTCTACTTCAAAATCATCATTGAATACTGAAATATTGATTGATGATTCAAAGTACTCAACGCTTGGAGGAGTTGCGTCCAATTCATAAACATGATAATCTGATACCCAGTCATTTCCAGCTTGATCTACCAATTCAAACTCGAATTCTACAGACTGGTCCATGTAGTCATCAGGAATACTGCATTCAAACTCCACTTCTTCTTCCTCCTCAAACTCTTCTCTGCCATCACTATCCTCTTCATCCCCATCAATTAGACACAAAGCTTCAATCTCAGATTCATGGTCTTCGCTAGGCTCCACAGTTATCTCAATATCAAAATCATCGCCTAAATCTACTTCATGAAGACCGGAACTCGGATCTAGCTCATAATCCTCAGGATCAGGAGTTAAAGTGTCAACTGTGAAACTCCAAGTATCGCTATCATCATTTCCAGCACGATCTTCTGCCCACACATCAAAGTCATAGCTATCATCATCTAAATCCTCGGCTTCAAGCTCAAGAAGGACCTCGCTAGTTTCACCTATATCATCTTCATCGAGGTAAACTGTTTCACCATCAAACTCTATACTTGCATTAGCAAGGCCTGATAACTCATCTTCAAAACCGACATCAATTACAGGACTATCTTCATCGATAAACTCTCCATCTTCAGGATAATCTTCAATCAAATCTGGCGTTTCATCATCAAAAACAAAACTTTCAAACTCCTCTTGTGACTCTGAACCATCTTCTTCTACTGCAGTAGCAATAATATCATATTCTCCAGCCTCGTCCGGACCATAATCATCTTCTATAACATCTTCCCAAGACCTATCATTACTTTCATTGAAAATTCTTGAATGCGAATCCGGACCACTGTACTCAATAGTCAAGTTTTCATAATCTTCATTATTCCCGAGATCTACTTCAACATCAATCCTATCATCAGTATAGTCTTCTTCGTTCGTAATTTCTAAGTCTATCGCGGATGCTGAGCTGATTAATAACAGTGTTAGGCCTGTCAGTAATAGAAGTCTAACTTTAATGAGTAATCACTATTACCTGATTCTCTCCGCACATTTAAGTAAATTCTATTCTCTTACTGCCTCAAACTTTTTGATAGACTTCTCACGCATCTCGCTATGATCCACTATAGGTCTAGGATAATCTTCTCCAATAACGCAGTCCGACTTGTTCTCCGCAATTTGACTCATCTTATAAGGCCTATGGATATGATTATCCGGGACGTTTTTTAGTTCAGGTATCCATCTACGGATATATTCTCCATTAGGATCATATTTTTCGCCTTGTGTCCAGGGATTAAAAACTCGGAAATAGGGTTGTGAATCTGTTCCAATTGAATAAGCCCATTGAATACCCCCAATCATTGATGCTAACTCCGCATCTACAAAATTTTCGTTGAAGAATTCGTGAACATCTCGCCAGTCTAGCCATAAATCTTTACAGGCAAAACTAGTGACAACCATTCGCAATCTGTTATGCATCCAGCCAGTTTTCTTTAACTGTCTCATTCCAGCATCTACAAAAGGAAATCCTGTTTCCCCATTTTTCCAAGCTTCCCAGTCTTCTTTAGCCTCTTTTTTAGATCTCCATTCAAGGTCTCTGAACTGCTTTTGCAATGCTTTTTCTCCAGATTCAGGGAAATTGTAAAGCATCTGGAAGTAAAAATCTCGCCAAGCTAGCTCTTCTTGCCAGGTCTTTATCCCCGAGAGATTATCAGGATTCTTAGCCTTGATTCTTTCTGTCTCCCAAAACACTTCTCTAATTGAGACAGTCCCAAATTTTAGATGAGGAGATAATTTACTTGTAGCATCTTTCCAAGCATAATCTCTATCGCTATCATAATCTAAAATCTTTTGTTTAAAGAGGGATAATCTCTTCATTCCGCCCTCACGAGAAGGGTTCCACTCCCATTCAAAGTTTTCGGGTATCTCAAACCCTAGTTCTTTCAATGAAGGGATTTCTTCACTTTCTAACTCAGGCACATTATATTTTTGTGGTTTTTGAGGCCTATCTTTGTCTTTATTAAACCATTTTTTTGCATAGTAAGTATAGGTTTTGTAAGGACTGCCTGAGTTGCTCAATATCTCTTCTTTTTCAAACATCACTAAGTCCTTAAAGCTCTCAGTCTCTAAGTCAAATTCCTGGATTTTTTTATCTCTTTTTCGCGAGTAAGGAGAGTAATCACGGTTAAAATATAGTTTTTCAGCGCTAGTTTCCTCAATTATTTTGTTAAGCTCCTCAACCGGATTTCCCTTTCTAACTATAATATCTTTTTCTTTTTCTTTCAACTGTCTTTTAAAATTTTGTAGTGCGCTATGCCAGAATTTTACACGAGGATACCCTAAAGAAGCCTTCTGAAAGTATTTATCGTCTACAATGTAAAGAGGAATCAAATTCTCATGTTTTTTGGAAGCTTCTACTAACGCTGTGTTGTCGTATTCTCTTAGAGATCTGCGGATCCAAACTATGGCAGACATGTAAATATTTCAGGCGCACATTTTCTTTATGTTTACTGATTCTGGAAGAATTTGTCGAGCATCTCTTTATCTTCAGAAGGACCTATAAGTATGATTTCGTCCTCTTCCTCTAGGATAGGGTCTTTTGAGGCATCTAGAGTCTCATCGGGTTTAAGGACAGTAGTAATCATAAAGCTGCTTGGGAAGCTTTCATCGTTTTTCACCCGGTCTACAGTAGATTCAACTAGATGTGAATCTTTTCGAACTGATGCTTTCAGTATTTCTCGGTCGCCTGAAAGATTTGCGAGCTTCACCAAATAAGGATGTTCTACTGCTGACAAAAATTCTGATAAAAGTAGGTCTGTGTGTCCTATTGTTTGTGCATCAATTATTTGGAATGCGTCGAAGTATTCATCGTCTTCCATTCGGGAAATTACTTTTGGTACGCCGTATTTTTTGGCAAGAGAACATACTACCATGTTTTCATTATCATCTTTCATAGTTGCTATTAACACATCAGCTTCAGTAATACCGGCGTCTTCAAGAGCTGACAGAGTTGATGGAGATTTGTTGATTACTGTGGCTCCTGAGGAAGAATAAAGTCTTTTACATTTGTCTTCATCCTGTTCTACTATAACTACATCGTGACGTCCTTCCAACCTTTTGACGAGCCTACGGGAAAGAATGTTTATCCCTGTGATTACTATGTACATAGGTTAACCTGTGAGAAACCTCCTATTAAAGATTGCCAGCAGAGGAAGCATCTCAAGTCGGCCTGCTAACATTAAGAACATTAAAATCAGCTTTGTAGCGTAGTGGAGCTCCACCACTTCTTCGTCCTCCATAAGTGTTGGACCCATATTTCCTGATGCCGAAACTGTGCCTGAAAGCGCTTCAGACATTTCCACGTCTTCTATTGCAACAAACATGGCGGCAGTAGCAAATACTATTACTACCCAAATGAAGAACAGTACTGAAACTGTACGGATTGTGTTGTTTTCAAGTATTTCTCCATCTATTTTCACTTCATTTATGGCAGTATCAGGTAATGAATAGGCTCTTAAACGCGTTCTTGAAAGTTCTATCATTGTTTTAAGTCTGAAAATCTTTACTCCTCCCCCTGTTGAACCTATTGAGCCTCCTACAAACATCACGCCTATTACAAGCATCTGAACCACTACTGAAAGCGTCATTAAACTCATAGTGCTGTGACCTGTAGACGAAATAAGAGCTGCAGATTGAAAGACTCCGTCAACTAAATCCTGGGTGGCAAAACCATCCTGTGCTAAATCTAAAGTGATTAGTAGTGCGAAGGCCGCAAATATCTTCAAGTAGAGCCTCAGTTCAGAATTGCTGAATGCCGAACGATCTCTATTCAATAATTTATGAATAATCACAAAGTTCATACCTCCTAAAAGCATCAAGACAACAGTAACGAGCTGTATGTCTACACCATAATCTGCAAAACTGTCTGCATTAGTCGAGTAGCCTCCAGTAGAGATGCCTGAAAAAGAATGGACTACGGAATCGAAAACAGGCATCCCTAGTGCAAAGTAGACTGCCGATATGAATACTGTGATAAAAATATAGACCTTCCAGAGCTCGACAATAGACTTCTTTAGTGAAGGTCTGATGCTGCCAGGATCAGTCTTGTGAGTTTCCGCTGAAAACAGCTTTCTTGAAATACCTCCTGATTCTCGGATAACAGCTATGAAAAATGTAAGCACTCCAAGGCCTCCAACCCATTGCATCAGGGATCGCCAGAATAATAGCGAATGAGGTAGTTGTTCTGGTGCAAGAATCATCGAAATACCTGTTGTTGTAAGTCCTGCGGTCGATTCAAACACTGCATTTGTGAAGTTCATCTCAACTAGCAACGGGATCGCTCCCAGTATGATTGCTAGTAGCCATCCCATAATAGTTGATGTCAAAGCTTCGGAAACGCTTGGTTCTCGATATTGTCCTAATTTAGTCAAAGCTACGCCTAGAATAAGGCACGCTGCTGATGCGTACAGAAATCCTCGTAAGGTAAAAAAAGTCTCGCCATAATAAAGACCTACGGGGAGCGGAGCCGCTATGACTATAGAAAATACTTTGAGAAACTTCCCTATTATTGATGCGACTACAGGACTTCTCATACTTCTCTCTGAGAAAGCCTCGAATATAATGGCATTGATTAGTTATTGCTGTTAAAAAAGTTTAGAGTCAAGAGTTACTTGTTCGGGTAACTGAGCAAAGGTGAAAATTACTAATGCAGATTAACATTGGAACAAAAGACGGAGAAATCTATCAAACTGAAGCAGAGCCGGAAGGTTTTGTAGGCAAAAAAATTGGAGAAATCTTTGAAGGCGATGTCATAAGTCTTGAAGGATATGAGTTAGAAATTACTGGTGGAAGCGATAAATCAGGCTTTCCGATGAGAAAAAGTATAGAAGGTTCTGAAAGGAAGAGAGTCTTGATAGGTGAAGGTTCAGGAATTAGGCCTGAAGAACGAGGAGTACGGAAAAGAAAATCTGTGCGAGGGAACACTGTGAGTACCGATATCCAGCAGCTTAATGTTCGTGTTGTGGAAGAAGGCTCTAAATCTGTTGAGGAACTTCTCGGTGACGAGGACGAAGAATGAGCAAAGTACCGGAAGTTAATATAGGTCTCGTGGGTCATGTAGACCACGGAAAAACTACTCTGACTCAGGCTCTTTCAGGACAATGGACTGACAGACACAGTGAAGAACTTAGAAAAGGAATAACAATAAGGCTGGGATATGCAGATGTTACATACTATGAAGACGAAGAAGGCCTAAATGTTGATGGGAATGGAGAAGTAAAGAGAACTGTATCGCTTGTAGATGCTCCAGGCCATGAAACGTTGATGGCTAATGTTCTCTCAGGGTCAGCAATCATGGACGGAGCGTTATTGATGGTTGCGGCTAATGAGGAATGTCCTCAGCCTCAAACTCATGAACACTTAGCAGTTTTAGATATTGCAGGGATTGAAAATGTGGTGATTGTCCAAAACAAAATAGACTTAGTTGATGAAGAAGAAGCTAAGAAAAATTATCAGCAGATAAAAGAATTTGTAGAAGGTACTGTAGCTGAAAATGCTCCTGTAGTTCCTATATCTGCGCAGCACGGCATAAATATTGACTTGCTGCTAGAAACAATACATGAAGAAATCCCAACTCCTGAAAGAGACGAAGATACTGATCCAAAAATGCTGGTTGCTAGGTCTTTTGATACTAATAAGCCTGGACAAGGCCCTGAAGAACTAGGCGGCGGAGTACTCGGAGGCAGTTTAGTTAAGGGAAAGCTCAGTAAAGGTGACGAAATCGAAATTAAGCCTGGTATAAGGAAAGATGGGAACAAGTGGAGTACTGTTACCACTGAGATCACTAATATAATTCAGGGAGACTCTTCAGTAGAGGAGGCACAGCCAGGAGGACTATTAGGCATAGAAACTGTACTAGATCCATCTCTAGTAAAATCTGATGGTCTTGCAGGAAATGTCCTAGGTTTAAAAGGTGAGCTACCTGATATAACGAGCAATATGGAGTTGAAAGTAGAGTTAATGGACTCTTTAATCGGCTCTGGATCAGAAATGAAGGTTGAGAACATTAAAGAGCACGAGGCTTTAATGGTGAATGTAGGAACCACGAAGTCGGCAGGCATAGTCACTCAAGCTGGTAAAGACGTCAAGCTTGAGCTTAAAATGCCTGTATGTGCTGAAGTTGGAGATAGAGTTGCTATAAGCCGTCAAATTGACTCTAGGTGGCGCTTAATCGGTCATGGAGAAATCAAAGGTTTATAAAACCCGAAGGCTAGTAACTCTTTAGAAGGTGTACAAACACCCGATGTCCGAAATTCTCTCCCAAATGATGAACTTTATAGTATCAGACAGTCTATCAGCTAGGCTAATTATAACAGCCCTTATACTAATTTTAGGGCATTTGCTGATAAGAAGTTTTAGAAAAACAGCCTTGAGACTGCTTGTAGACTCGGGAGAACAGGCTAATAAGAAAAGAACTGAAGCTATGCGGGAGAAAGTCACCTATATAGTCTACGTACTAGATGTTATAGTAATAGGTTTTGCTCTTTTCTACCTTAATGCAGAAATCAGTAGAGAACTCTATGTTGCGGCAGTGGCGGCTTTACCAAATATTATATCGGTAATACTAGTTGCCATACTCGGAATAATAGGGGTAAACATATTCGTAAAAATTATAGCCGACTTTTTCAGCACTCTAGGATTTAGCAAACATCTTAGAAGCGCAGGATTTACTCAAGAAATATCAAAAATTTCAGAAACCATTTTCAAAGCGTTTCTCTACCTTTTATTGCTCCAGTTTGTATTAGTACAAGCTAACTTGGCTGAGAGCACTATTCAAGAACTTGTGACTGCCACCACTTGGGGATTAACACTTTTATTGGCAGGTCTAGCCTTTTACGGTTTCAAAGACTTATTCAAAAACTTTGCAGCAGGTGTATATTTGAAAAACTCTAGGTCTGTAAAGGCCAACGAAAAGATTTATCTGGACGGTGAAAGAGGAGAATTAATTGACGTATCTCTTTTCAGCACTACTATTGATACTAATGACGGATACACAATGGTTGCGCCAAATAGCCAGGTTATGGACTCTAATGTCAAGTTTAAGAGGACTAGAAGTGATATAAAAACGCTTGAAGATATGAAAAGGTACTTTACAGCGCAACATCCTTCATATTGCGGGCCTGCTTCTGCTGAAATGGCATTGAATATATTTGGATTCGCTCATAAGCAGGAAGAAATTGGAGATCTTGCTGGTAGTGAAGTTGGTAAAGGAACAATGCCTGATGAATTAATAGATGCTGTAGAGGAATTAACTGAAGGAGATGTTAGAGGAGCATATGTAGAATATGATAAAATAGGGAAATTGTCTGATGAACTAAAGACGTGGTTTGACAATGGAGCATTAATAATTCCTAACTTCGCAAAGCCAGTACTATTCCCTGGTTCAGAAAAAGCTCATTATAGCTTATGCGTGGGAGTAGAGGGAGATGAGTTAATTGTAGTAGATCCTAGCGCTGATACAGTATCGGGGGGTGTATACTATGCTGATGACTCTGAAATGCGAGAAGCCATGGCTGAGTTCGAAGGTAGAAAGAGAGGTTATGTCGTACTAGCTCCAGAAGATACTACAGCATACTGGAGAATACAAAATAATCTGATTTACTCTGATTCTAGTTTCTATGACGAACTCAGTAAAAACATGGAACTCAGGCTAAAGAAGATAATGAGGCAGGGCCGATTACTAAAGAGCGCGCTTCCTGAACCGGTAAATAGTTACATCGAAAAATGGAACAGGGAAGAAAAAGTTAACAGGCTCTGGAAACCAGAAAAAACAGATGAGGGGGAACAAAATGGAGAAGACACTGATACTAGCAAATAACTTTGAATCGGAGACTGAAGATTTCAAGAAACACTTTGAAGAAGTAGAAAAAAAATCTCTTGCAGATGTAAGCATTCATTCTGGGAAAAAACCAGAAGTATACATAGGAGATGAGGAAATAGGTTCTGAGCATATACTATACATAAATCCGAGGCCTGAGGCATTCAACTATATCAGAGTCCTTACTGAAACGCTTACTCAGACACAGGCTTCAGTAAATCTAAATCCATCTTCTATCTTTATTCTAATGAAGAAGCCTTATATGATAAAAGTACTGGAGGAAAAAAGTATTCCAGCACCTAAACAAGCATCTATAGCTACTAAAAGAGGTTTAACAGGTCTGGAAAATGATTTGGAGCTGCCTTTAGTTGTGAAGAAGTATTCGAATTTTAAGCTGGAAAAGACTAAAAGAATAGAAAGTTTTGAGGAATTAGAAGGCCTAGATGATCTTGATGCCGAGAATGACTTCATGCTTTTACAGGAGATTCCTGAGGGCGAGTTTTTTGATGTACTGTATATCGATGGAGAGAAAATTTCGCTCAAGCTTGAAGGAGAAATATGGAGTGATGAGCCTGGAAGAAATTACTATAGTCTCTCGGACACTCAGAAAGAAGTAGTAGATAAAGCGGCTAAGGCAGTAGGTACAGATATATGCAGAGTAAGTTTGAAAGGAGAAAAAGTAATGGATATGGATGTAAGACCTGATTTAGAAATGTTTGAGAAGCACAGTGGAAAAAATGTATACGGTAGAATTGTGGAGACATTAAAGGGTGATAGTGAATGAAATGCGCAGTAGTTTACGGTGAAAAGTCTGCGCAACACCATCATTTTATTGAAGCTGGTAAAGAATACTTTGAAAATGTGCTAGGTGTGCCTCTAGAAGGCATAAGAACGGTTTCGACTGAGGAAGGCACAAAGTTGAAGTATCGGGATATAAATCTGTGCGATTTCGATGCAGTATATCTCAGACTTCTAGGAGCAGATATGATGAACGCAGAACATTTCTCAGAAATACTGCAGGATAATGGAGTATACACTCAGATGGATTCAGATTCTCTTCCTATAGCGTCTAATAAGTTCCACATGATGAAGGTTCTTCATGAAGCAAATCTGCCGGTGCCTAAATCGGCCTACACACTCTCTACAGATGAGACTATAAGAGCTGCTGAGAAAATAGGGTATCCTGCAGTCATTAAAATAATTTCAGGTTATGGGGGGAAAGGAGTAATGAGGGCATCGACTGAGAGCGATATAGGCCCTATAACTGATACGTTAACGCTATTTGAGCAGGAAATTTGTCTGCAAGAATACATTGAGAATCCCGGGGAAGATATCAGGATAATAGTGATTGGAGAGGAAACTTATTCTTACAAAAGGGTAGGAGATGAGGAGTTTAGATCTAATATTTCAACAGGAGGACAAAGAGAAAAAGTAGAACCATCGGAAGAAATGAGAGAAGCTGCGATTAAGGCTTCGAGGCTTTGTGGCCTTGATATCTCGGGAATAGATATACTTGAATCCGAAGATGGAGGATTCTATATTGGAGAGATAAATGCTTCACCAGGTGTGGAAGGAGTAGAGGAAGTATTAGGACTGGATATGGCGGATAAAATAATGAATTTTATAGCGTCCCGTACAGCAGAACGCTAGAAGCTCTCTGAAACTAGTTCTGCTGCACGCTCCATGTCTTCATTGTCGAATGCATTTAATGCGGGTACACCTACGTAGTCTTCTATCGTGTCTTTACCAACATGTGTGTCTGTTATAGGTCCTGAAATAAAATCAAGCTCGTAGCCAATATCGTCTAACACGTCTTCAAGACCATATGCGCCTACAACATCAAGAGCAGCAGCGCCTATACCAAAGACTTTATTCTTAATTTCTAGCTCTCTTAAAACTTCTTTCACACAGTACTTGCTGATAAGGCCTGCACCGAACTCTATAACTACAAAGTCAATGTCTTCATCAAAAGCCTCGTTAATGAGTCCTTTAGCGGCTCTTTCCACGTCGCGAGGATTATCGACTGTAGAAGGAAGTCCGGCGTCAACAAAATCTAGAGATATTTGAGAGCCAGATTCAAGCATTTTTAGCCTGTCTCTTTCGCGTGCAGAACCTGTAAGTTTTAAAGAACCAATCTTGTAGTCTTGACTTAATTGTTCTATCAACTTAGCGGTTAAAGTTGTTTTTCCAGCATCCATTCTAGAAGAAGTCACTGCAAATACTCTAGCATCATCCCTCAAAGAATCTGATGTCTCTATACCATAATCTTTCATGTTAAGTATTTCATCAGTTTTACCAACGTAACCTAGGAACTCTACACTACATGGGTCATCTAGCTCTTTGGTAGCGCCTTTGAATTCTCCAAATAGGCCTCCAGCACCGAGAAAAGAGAGCGTTTCTCCTTCGGAAATGTCGGAAGGTACTTCGCCAACATATCCTTTTACACCTGCTCTATTACCCAAAACACCTACTACTACATCGCCTTCGTTCAGTTCAATGAGCTCGCCGCCCTCAAGATCAAGCGATCGGTAAGTATCATTAACGTCCGTAATCTTTACAGCTACTACATCACCAGTCTGAGGTCTGTGGCCGCTTGAAACAATTTTACATTCGGAATTTAGTTCTATCCGTCTAAGACATGAGGCCTTGTAGTCAAAATCCATGTTACATCATCATACATGGAGCAGTTAAATAAATAGGCTTCCGCTCTTCAAAAGAAGAGATATGAGAAAAATCCTGCTTGATACCAATTTTTTGGTAGCGCCTTTCCAGATGAATGTATCTATATTTCGAGAGATGGACGAAAAATTTCCTGGTAATGAGCTGTACACACTAGATGATGTATTAGAAGAAGCAAAAAGTATAGAATCAGGACGCTATGGGGGTCTAGTACATAAATTAGTGGATAGTCAAGACATAGAGGTGTTAGAAACCAAAGGAGAAGGAATAGTAGATGATCTTATATACGATCTTTCGGATGAGTTCTTAGTCGCTACGAATGATCGAGAGCTGAAAAATAAGATTTTAGATGAAGGCAGACCTGTAATTTATATTAGGGGTTCAAGTCACTTGGCGGCAGAGAATCTGGAGTTGTGAGCGTACCACTATTAAAACTTTGTTCCAAAGTCGATTTTAGTTCCGTAGAGGTAGAGAGATAAATGTACAAACGAATTACAATTGAGGACTCTGTAAGGGTTCCTCCCCAACACCTTGGGGAAGATCTTGAAGAAAGCGTCCAGAATGGTCTTATAGCAGAAAAAGAAGGCGAAATCGACTCAGAACTAGGTGTGATTATCGCGGTTGAAGATGTAGAAGAAATCGAAGGCGGAGAAATTGAACCAGAAGATGCGGGAATCCACTACACAGCAAGATACAAAGCAATTGTCTTTGAACCAGAACTTCATGAAGTAATAAATGGAGAAGTAGTAGATCTGACAGAATTCGGAGCATTTATCAGGATAGGGCCTTTTGATGGTCTATGCCACATTTCACAAGTAACGGATGACTACATGAACTTGGATGAAGAAAATTTAATGCTTACAAGTGATGAGCAGGAAAAAAGCCTGACAGTAAATGATATAGTGACTACAAGAATTATCGCTGTTAGTCTAGGCAAACAAGACTCAAATAAGATTAACCTGACAATGAGACAACCTGGATTAGGAAAACAGGAATGGATTGAAGAATACGAAGAAGAAAAAGAAGAACTTGAAGCAGAAGAAGAGGAGGTCTGAGTTAATGGCTAGAGCGTGTACAGACTGTAAGAGGATAGTAGAGAACTCTGATGAGTGTCCTGTATGCAAAAACAATGTGCTATCGAACTCTTGGAGCGGACTCATTGTTGTATATGATGCGGAATCTGAAATAGCAGAAGAAGCAGGTATTCAAACTCCGGGAAGATATGCGGTAAGAGTAAAATAAGGTGAAAAAATAATATGGAAGTCGAAATAACATCAGTAAAAGAAAACCCTCTCATGGAGAGAAGAGAGGTAGAAGCAACAGTAAACCACAGTGGAGAAGCAACTCCAAGCAAAGAAGACGTACTAACACGGATAACGGCTGACAAAGGCTTAGAAAAAGACAATGTCGACGTTAAAAATGTCTACGGTCGGTACGGTAGTAAACAGGCTAAAGCAGTAATCCATGTTTTTGAAGAGTTCGAATATGATGAAGAGCTTGAAGAAGAAACAGTTGAGCAGGACGATGAAACAGCTGTTGCAACAGCAGAATATGAAGATATAGTCTCAGGAACTATTACCGATGCTAAACAAGCACTGAATGACATGGAAGAACCTGATTTTGAAGCAGCTATCACAGCAGAAGAACAGGGCAAAAACCGAAATACATTCATAGAATGGATGAAAAATCAGGCCTAGAATTAGAGGAGAATTATAATGCCTAAACACTCTGAATCACCACTATACGAGAAATATGACAAAAATGGAGAATATGAGGGAGAGAAATGCCCTAGATGCGGATCATTCTTAGCAGAACACGATGACCGCAAGAGTTGTGGTAAGTGTCAATACACTAAACACCAATAATTTTCTTCATTTCTCTTTCTGATTTTTGTCATTTAGCGAATTTATCGACTGCGTAATTACCGATTAGGAACTCTGCTGCGTCTTCTAAAGACTCGACTGTTGTAGCTCCTTTACTTTCAAGAGTTCTCATATATCTGAATCCTGATTTAGTTTCACAGTCCTGAAGATCTTTACCATACTCAAGAGAGACTTCACCTAATTCGTCCAACTGGACTTTCAAGACGCACTGTCTCTCATGAGACACGAAACACTGGGTTTCTAAGTCAAGATCAGGAGTTTCCTTTTCATAGAAACTGGTTCCTTTATGCACGTATTCAACAATATCATCATAGAGTTTTTTACTCATCAAAACAGCAAAATAATATTAGAAGAATAAATTAATCAATATGTGTTTTTATGGGGAGCCCATTAAACTCTTTACTACTTTAACATTTCTCACATGAAAGTTCTAGGCTTAGAATCTACTGCTCATACCTTTGCAGCTTCCACTGTTAGTGAAGAAAAAATATACACAAATGAAAAGTCAATGTATGAGCCTGAAAAAGGAGGTATACATCCCAGAAAAGCAGCAGAGCATCACTACCAGAAAGCACATGAAATAATTTCAAAAGGACTAGTAGGAGAAATTGATGCAGTAGCTTTTTCTCAGGGGCCAGGAATACCACAATGTTTGGATATTGGAGCAGTAGCCGCCCGCACGCTTGCACAGAAACATGAAGTGCCATTAATCGGCGTCAATCACTGTGTTGCCCACATAGAGATAGGTAAGCGCACCACAGAGGCGGGAAGCCCTGTAACGCTTTACCTCTCAGGAGGCAACTCGCAAGTAATAGCAGAGAAAAACTCGAAGTATCGAATAATTGGAGAAACCTTAGACATCGCACTAGGCAACGCGGTCGACAAACTCGCAAGGAAAATTGGATATCCTCATCCAGGAGGGCCTGAAATAGAAAAATTGGCAGAACAGACAGATGAAATAATTGAAATCGCATATCCAGTTAAAGGTATGGATTTCTCATTTTCAGGTATTGTAACAGAACTTGAGAAAAAAGTTGGTAAAGTTGAAGATGAGGTCATCGCAAACACTTTCCAAGAACATGCATACCCTGCAACAGTCGAAGCACTTGAAAGAGCGATGGCTCAAGCAGACAGTGACGAAGCACTTCTCACAGGAGGAGTAGCAATGAACAATCGCCTCAGAGAGATGGTGGAGACCATGTGTGAGCAGCGAAGCACTAATGCATATTTCCCTCCGAAAGAGTATTGTATGGACAATGCAGCAATGATCGCTGAAAGAGGCCTTAAAAAAGCTAAGCGAAAACAGTTTATAGACTTAAAGGATTCGGAAATCAAACAGAATTGGAGGCCTGAAGGAATAAGGGTGTGATTATTGAGTTATAGGAGGGTTGGGTTATAAATTCTGCATTTCCTCTTGGCTCAAGAGTTCATCATAAAAATTATCATTGCTTATTACACCTTCTAATTCATCTAGATCTCGAGCGGAATATCTAATAGTAATTGTTCTGTCTTCAAATGATAACTCGCATATGTTATTTCCTTTGGAGTAAGGTATTCCTTCGCCTCTGGTCGAACCTAGACAAGTTTAGTATATTCTTAGTCTTTAGAGCGTGTCTGCGCTAAAAGAGGTGTAAATATAATGCATACAAAAGACCTGTTATGGCTGCAGCAATACTAGCTAAATAAGGTTCTGCAAGACCTATATGTTGTAAAGATTCCGCTATTTCGAAATCTATGAAACTAATAATAGATAATGCGATATAGTCTGCTATATTATGTAATATTACTAATCCGGGCAAAAGAACAGCAATAAGACTTTTTTCTCTGTATTCTAGATTTTTTGCAAGAAATTCTGCAGTATAAAATGCAAATACTGAGGTTACAAACCAGCTTACTGTCGCTGTTCCGTGGAATGTTGCTAAGGTGTACAAATTAAATGCTCCAACGTAGGCTGAGTAACCTATAGCTGTTAGTAAGAATCCGGCAGATGCGATAATTAGTTTGCGTAGCAAATCTTGGACATCAAATTTTTGAATTGCAATAATTATTCCTGCAGCCACTACAGCAAGCTCCAGGCTTGAAACTATCTGTCCTAGCACTAGAGGAGCCAGTTCAGGTATTACAGCCAAGTAGAATACTAAGCTAGCAAGTACGCCAACAAGGCCTAAAGCAAGGAAAGTAAAACCTACTAAAAATACTTCTTCAATTTTTTGGCCAAATTGCTTGTGGTTCGAAAGGTAATACATGCCGCCAATCATCAATAGAGTTAGAGAAACCGGAGAGACCGGAATTTCACTGCTAACGCGTAATACATGAATTGCAAAATACGAAATTGATTCTGCAGCAACTAAAATAAGTAAGGCCACAGCCCAAACTGATTTATTGGATAAGTAATTATTGAAAAACTTTTGTATGGCCATACGACCTCAAGTTTTCCCCAGCATTTTAAACATTCACCTTACGTTTTAGTTCCTGCATGTCAGACGATAAAAAAGCCAGAGAAATAATCAAAGACGGAGGTCTTATAGTATATCCAACAGAGACTGCTTATGGTTTGGGCGCTGATGCACTAAACAAAAGAGCAGTGGAAAAAGTTTACGATGCGAAGCAGAGACCTAGAAATAAAGGCCTTACAGTTATTGTCAGTTCGCTAGAGGTTGCTGAAGAATATGCTGATTTATCTGAGAAAGAAAAAATTCTGATTGAAGAGTTTATGCCAGGACCTCTCACGTTGGTAGCCAAAAAGAAAGATAATATGCCTGACAACGTGAATAACAAGTTCGTTTTCAGGATTTCCTCAAGCCCTCTAGCAAGAGAAATTGCAGAAAAAACGCCTTTAATAGCAACAAGCGCTAATATTTCTGGTGAGAAGACTTCTTATTCTGTAGATGATATTTCTGAGGAGTTGCTGGAAAAAGTAGACTTTGTGCTTGACAAAGGCCATTTACCTAGTGGCCCTACTTCTACTATTGCTGAGGTAAAGAACAGTGAGGTTTTTATTCACAGAGAGGGACCTATTTCTCAGGAAGAAATAGAGGCAGCTCTACATGATTGAAGCATTCACACTAGACTTCGCAATTTTATTGATAGCAGCGACGCTACTCGGGTTTCTAGCCCGTAAGACGAAACAACCGACTATTGTGGCGTATATTATCACAGGGCTGATTGTAGGGCCCATAGGATATGCGTTACTTACTCATGGAATGCTTCCCTTCGATTTATCTGTTTTCCTTGATGGCCCTATAGTGTCACAGGATCAACTTATTGACATAATTGCTGAACTAGGCCTCGGATTTTTGTTGTTCTTACTAGGGATGGAAATGAGTTTTGGAAAAGTCAGGGAAATTTTAAAGCCTGTAGGATTTATTGCAGTGGGACAGGCAACGTTACAGGGTATTGCATCAACGATAGTCGCTTTACTGCTTGGTTTTGACCTATTTACGTCATTGATGATTGCTTTGGCAACTACTTTTGGAGCGACACCAATTATCGTGAAGGTCTTAGGAGATAAGGATGAACTAAACGAGCTTTATGGCAGGGTAGATGTAGGAATACTAATATTCCAGGATCTTTATCTTGTAGTGGCTTTGGCCATCTTAGCAGTAGGCACTATGAGTGGATTCAATGAAATCATGTTTCAAATTTCTAGAGTATTTTTCATGATGTTCCTGATAGGAATGGCCGCATATCTAACAAGCAAGTATGTATTGCCGACTTTATTACGATTAAGCGCCTCTAACTCAACAACATTGCTCACTGTGGGCTTAGCATGGGCATTTATATTCATATTTGTTTCAGACTATTACGATGTCTCAATTGAGATTGGAGCATTTCTTGCAGGTCTTGCATTGGCCCAATCATCGTATAGTACTGAGTTAAAGGAGAGGATGGCTCCTGTAACCAACTTTTTCATAGTGATATTTTTCGCTAGTATAGGCCTCACAATCGATATGAGTTCTCTATTAGTATATTGGAAAGAAGCGGTTATTGCATCGGTACTTCTTCTGGGAATCAATTTCTGTATTGTTTTCGGTCTTTACATTAGCCAAAACTTTGATTTAGAGACTTCTTTCCTTGGTACTATTTCAATGCTACAAGTCAGTGAGTTCTCATTAGTATTGGGAGCGTTAGCAGTTACACAAGGATTTGTTGAGCCTGGTATTCTAGGATTCCTGAGCTTGATGGCAATAATCACTATGCCTATCTCTACATACTATGTAATGTACAACCGAGAAATCTTTGAGAGAGTAGAGCCTTATCTACAAAGATTTGAGCCAGAAAATCCTATACAGACGCGAGACATTAAACATAGGAATCATGCGGTAGTAGTAGGATATGATGAGTCTACGAGAGAACTTGTACCTCTGCTCGAAGAACTCTATGAGGATGTTCTGATTGTTGAAAAGAATCCTGCAGTTGTAGAACAGCTTCAAGAAACCGGTCACAGTGTTGAAAATAGGGATGCATCTCATGAATTAGTGTACGGCGATCTTATACATGATGAAATCAGGAAAGAGTCTAGTCTTCAGAATGCTCAAGCAGTAATCTCTATGGCGCCTGATCAAGATCTCAATAAAATGATATTGGAAGAACTTGAATGTCTTACCGTTCTGAAAGCTAAATCATTTGAAGATGCTGTAGAGCTATACGAAAGCGGAGCAGATTATGTGATACTGAAAGAACACTTGGCGGGAGAAAAACTAGGAGATCTGCTCAAGCTATACCTAGAAGATAGAGAAATATTCTTAGAAGAGGTTGAAATCGAAAAACAAAAAGTTAAGGAGACTTCAGAAAAATGGAAATATTAGCAGACTTTACAGTAATATTTGCAGCAGCGGCGATAATGCTACTTATAATGGATAGGTTTGGCCATCCATCGCTGCCAGGATATATAATTGCTGGTATAGTAGCTGGAACGCTTATATCAAGTACTGATTTGTTAAATCTTGCACAGATAGGTATTGCATTCCTAGTATTCATATTTGGACTCAAGTATAATCCTAAAAATTTAAAATCAACTGCTTCAGCAGCAATTAATACTTCTCTAATTCAGATGCTGGTTACGGGAGGATTAGCATACCTACTAGCTACAGCACTAGGATTTGATTCAAATAATTCCTTTTACTTTGCAATGGCGGCTGCATTGAGTTCAAGTCTTGTAGGTCTACAACTAACAGAAAGAGAGATACATACAAACCTTTTACATGGCCGCCTTGTCGAATCGCTGCATTTTGTTCAGGATATGGTGGCTTTTGCTCTTATAGCAGTAGTGCTTGCAACTACAGTAGAGTCAGCTTTACTTGCACTAGCATACTCGGCTCTAATAATTGTGGGAGCAGTACTGTTCAGGGATCATGTATTTGGATTTATAGCAGAACAAGCCGGAGGAAATCAAGAGCTTATTACAATGGCTTCTCTATCTCTACTAATAGGCTTTATAGGTCTAAGCGAGTTCCTTGGAGCTTCTATGGTGGTAGGGGCGTTTGCAGCAGGCATAGCTGCATCAAAGTTCCCTTACAATGTTGAACTACTAGATACAATGGGGTCAATAAAGGACTTCTTTTCAGCAATATTCTTTGTAATACTTGGCGCATTACTCAGTTTTCCTAGCCAAACAGTTCTAGCATCGGCAATAGGGCTTACACTAATAACTGTGATTGTAGGGCCTCTAACAGCATATCTATCGTTAAAAATGTTTAACTATGACAACAGAACGGCACTACTTACAGGACTGTCTATAGATCAGGTAAGCGAATTAGCATTAGTAATAACTATTCAAGGATTTGTACTTGGATTCATAACAGATGTGACTTTTGAGGCTATTATTTTAGCGGCTACAGCTACAATGGTCCTTTCCTCGTACACTAAAAAATATGAAGAAGAAATATACAACGTAATAGGTTCTGAAAGAGGTTCGAGAACGAGTTACGAAACTGAAGACCACGTAATCGTTGTAGGCTATGATATACAGGGAAAGAAAATAGTAGAGGCATTACTGGAAGAAGAAACAGAGTTTATAGTAATCGACAATGACCCTGAAAAAATCTCCGAACTAAACCAGAAAGGTTTCAAAGCAGTCTATGGGGACGTAATGGATGAAATCACATGGGATGAAGCAAATCATGAAAACGCAGCTTTGATCATCTCAACAGTTCCATCGTTCAAAATTTCAGGCCGGATACTTGGAATCGAAAGCCCTAAAGATAAGATAGTTAGAGCAGAAGATCCAAAAGAAGGCCTAGAACTTCTTGAAAAAGGTGCTTTACATGTTATGGTTCCAGATATTGCTGCAAGCGAAAAAATGGTGGATGATCTTTATGCGCTCACAAATAATCCGGTAAAGAAAGAAGAGATGCGTAGGAAAAGCCTTTTAGAATTCCGCAAATATCTCAACCTATGATCCAAGGAGCAGAAGCCGAAATAGAAATACTAGAAGATAAAGTGGTCAAAGAAAGACCTAGGAAAAAATACCGCCATCCAGAGCTTGACCAGCGTATTAGAAAGCAGCGAACACAGACAGAGTATAACTCAATGAAAAAGGCCTTAAGACATGATGTTAGCGTGCCAAAAATTGAACAGGTATCAGACTATGTGCTTGAAATTGAAAAAATTGATGGCAAATCTCTCGCAGAAAATTTTAAAGCTGAAAAAATGGGGGAAGTCGGAAAACATCTGGGCAGGCTTCACTCTGCAGAGATAGTGCATGGGGATATGACTACAAAGAATATCATGCACTCGGATAAGATATATTTAATTGACTTTGGACTATCCGGCCAGAGTACACGGACAGAAGACCGAGCAGTAGACCTTCATCTTCTGAAACAAGTCTTAAAGAGTTCTCACTCAGACAAGTTTGAAGAAGCCTGGGAGAACTTTATGGAAGGATATAGGCCTGAGTTTAGGGAAGATGTGATCCAGAGATTGGCGGAAGTAGAACAAAGAGGTCGCTATAAGTAAGAATTTCTTAGCTCTAGACTCTGATTTTCACAAAAAATTTAGTGGCCTGGTCTTGATTTAAAAAATTTCCTCTTACTCATATTGTTTAGAGCGGCGAAGTATGAGCTGAGCCGTATCAGCAAAGGTGAACAAACATTGGCAAGAATGCATTCTGACGGAAGAGGAGTATCCGGATCAAAAAAACCTGTAGAAGAAAGTCAACCTGACTGGGTAGACTACGATGAAGATGAAGTAGAAGATCTAGTCCTTAAGTTAAGGGAAGAAGGTCTAATGCCTGCGCAGATTGGTTTAAGAATTAGAGATCAGTATGGAATCCCTAGCGTAGAACAGGTTACTGAGAAAACTATTACAGAAATTTTAGACGAAAATGATGTAGGTCTTGAACTACCTGAAGATCTAACGAATCTTATCAAGAAAGCAGAAAAGATTACTGAACACTTGGAAGACAATTCAGAAGATCAGCAGGCCATTAGAAGACTAGAGCTTACAGAAGCTAAGATCAGGAGAATTGCGTCTTATCACAGGGAAAACGGAAATATTGGGGAAAGCTGGAAGTATACAAGATAACTTCCTGATTCTGTTCAATCTCAAGAAAAACAGTTAACTTTGACACAGGCAGATATAACTTATGGAGAATGGTCTACAAGATATTAAAGAAGAATCACAGGCAGCAGTTGAGAAAATCAAGGAATATGATGGTAAGATAAGACTTGTAGGCCAATATGATGCAGACGGAATATCTGCGACCGCCATAGCATATCAAATGCTTGAAAGAGCGGGTAAAGAGTTTGAATACGAAATTTTGAAACAATTATACGAAGAGGATGTAGAACGACTTGCTGAAGAAGATGAAGAGCTCATATTATTTGTTGACATAGGATCAGGAAAGGCATCGTCAATAGAAGAAATATTGGCGCCTGAAAAAGAAGTAATTGTAGTTGATCATCACGAACCCAGTGAGAAAGGTAGTTTTGTCCACTTAAATCCTCATTTTCTTGGAATTGATGGTGGAGAAGCAATCTCTGCAGCAGGAATGTCTTTTATAGTGGCATGGGCATATGATGAAGAAAACATTGATTTAGTTGAGCTAGCTCTTATAGGAGCAACAGGAGATATCCAGAAACAAGAGGGAGAGTTTCTAGGCCTTAACTCAGACCTTGAAAAGCTTGCAGTGGAAAATGAGATAGTTAAGAAAAGAAAAGGTCTTGATCTCTATGGTAGAACGACTAAACCTCTAAAAGACTCGCTAAAATATACTACTGATCCACATTTGGAAGGTATTTCTAATGATGATAATGGGGCTGTGCAGTTTGTACAGTCTCACGGTGTTAATATTAGAGAAAATGGGAGTTTCAGAACGTTGAGTGATTTATCAGAGGAGGAAGAACGCAAACTGATAAATGGTTTGATTAAGACTGGTAGACCGGTACAACCGCTGCTAAACAATATTTACACTTTAGAAAATGGTTATGAGGTTGATGAGTTCTCAACAGTTATTAATGCGTGTGGGCGTCTTGGAAAAGCGCGTACAGGCGTTAACATTCTAGTTGAAAGAGATTTAGAACTTGCAAAAAAGATTTCTAGAGCATACAGTCGAAAAATAGCTAAATCGCTCCGATTTGTTGAAAATAATAAGAACGATGAGGAATACATATATGAGGATGGAATTGGAGTGATTGATGCAGAAGACAACATCAAGGATGATTTTATAGGTACTGTTACGACTATATCAATGAGTAATGGATTTTTCACATCTGATGTTGTGGTGGGGGCTGCGTATTCGGGGAAAGATGAGATTAAGATTTCTTCAAGAGCTTCGAAAGATGCAGTAGAGGCAGGTCTTAACTTAGGAGAAATAATCGGTGAAATATGTGAAGAGTTAGATGGGGAAGGAGGAGGTCATAATGTGGCGGCCGGAGCTAAGATACCAAGAGAAAATAAGGATGAATTTCTTGAAATGCTCCGGGAAAAAATAGGCCAGGAAACATGACTTATTTATTCACTACCACCATCTAACAACATTTTTATAGTTGTGTTATTATAGTAGGATTAATGTCTGAAAACCTATACCGAGTTTTATCTGTTGGAGGTTCTCTGGAACCTAAAAAATATAGGAAAAGAAGAGAAACGCTAGACGTACATAATTTTTCAGACATGATAGATAAAGTAGTACAAGACGAAGGTTTTAGAGATTACCAAGATAAATATAGTGATAAACTCAAGTACGATGAAGAAATGCCGGCCCAATGGGGAGATAGCCCGGAAAAGATACAACCTTATCTGCCATTAAATACTGATGATTTCATTATAGCTGAAGCTAACTTAAACCGAGTTCTAAATTATCACAGAGAAGATTCGCTAGATTCTCTTGATGAAAGAGAACATGCTGGTTTCTATGGTTATAGAATTAGCTTTATTCCATTAGATGCAGTTAACGTGGTGGCTCCGCCTACACGAGAACAAGAAGTATCTTCAAACTTGAAAGAAGTCAAGGTTAAGTCCCCAAATATACAAGAAGAAGAGTGGTCAGAATTAGAATATTCGGATCAAACTGACTTAATATTAGAAATTTTGAATTAAGCTATTGCTAAAAACTACAACCGTTTATAAAGTTTTGATTTTGAACTTGACGTATGGCTAAAGCAGTTTTACAGAAAAACTGGTATGAAATCCAAGCACCAGATATATTCGATGTAGATATCGTAACCGAGACACCAGCAGAAAAAGAATCACAAGTAATCGGTCGAACAATTAAAGAAGGCCTAAATGACTTATTAGAAAGCAGCGACAAATACTATGCGGATGTAACGCTAAGAGTAACAGATGTAGAAGGTAATAAAGCATTCACAGAGATAGATTCTATGGAATGCTCCTCACAGTTTGTATCTCGTATGATTAGGTCTGATACTGATAGATTTGACATGGTCAGAGATTTTGAGACCAAAGATGGAAAAACTGTCAGAGTAAAAGTAGTCGGAGCAACACTTAGAAAAGCCTCCAATAAAGCAATGAAAGCAGTTAGAAGAGAGATAGAAGAAGTAGTTGAAGAAAATGCTTCTCAACAGACCTATGAAGAGTTCATGGAGAACATTTTCATGGACAACGTTCAGAAAGAGTTCCGAGAAAGAGCTGAAAAAATCTATCCGTTCAGAGAGCTAGAGATTAGAAAGACCGAGCTCCGGTAGATACAGAAAAATTTTTTTATTTTCTCTCCCCATTTATTTCTGTTAGATTTTTCACTATACTACTAAAAAACTGCTCAGTTTTTTTGAAATAGAAGCTTAAAAGAAAAATTATAGATTACAAGAACATCGTATAAATCATAAGACCTCTCTTTTTTCCATAGGTAAAAATAACAGGGCTCGTAGCTCAGCCCGGCAGAGCACCAGGCTCTTAACAGACCTCTAATTTCTAGGAGGATAAAGATCTAGAAAAACTCGGCGTTTCATGAGGGGATACCTGGTAGTCGCGGGTTCAAATCCCGTCGAGCCCACTTTTTCAAGAAAGCCGCAATATTCTTCGACCCCAAGCATACATCTTAGTAATTTGTCCAGCAATAGTTGTGTTCCTTGCAAACAGGAATCCTAGATAGGCCTGTTCTTCTGTCTCAGCCTCAAGTAATAGTAGAAGTCTGGCCTCTCTAAGTATGGCAAGCGCAGGGATAACTAACAATGCATCAAACCAGTGCTGCTCCAAGAATTTTTTATGAGAATCTGCTAGGCTAAAAGCAAGACCCAACCGCAGTCCAAAGAAAAGTACAAGACCTAAATTGACCAAGTTGACAACATCAGAAATCCATCTGTCTACAGGTATAAAGAAATGGAAAGTTACGAGAGAACCTAAAAGTATCAAAGCCAAAGGCATGAACTGGTCCATAAAAACTTTGGCGTCAGATCTTTTGTTGCGCGGAATCGAGGCCTCGAAACTTTGTTCAATACGGCTGATTTCTGATTCCATATCTCCCATATTGATATTAGGGAAGTATTTGAATAAAAATCGTGAGTTGCACTCCGTTGCATTAAAAACACTTTCCAGTCAAACCAATATTTACGGACCGGTAGCTTAGCCAGGTTATAGCGCCACGCTGATAACGTGGAGATCGCCAGTTCAAATCTGGCCCGGTCCACTTCTACTTTTGTCTGCTTCGAAAGATTGTTTCAGAGAATAATTATGAGATTCTGAAAAACTTTTTTGTTCATTTAACTGTTTAACTTTAATCTATGTTTTGCTGTGCGCAGATATGAAAAATTGGAAAAGCTCGCTGAAGAGTATGAACAGCAAGGTTATGAGGTGCTTGGGATAGAAGAAAGTTATCCCGGGATTTTAGAGGGAGAAGTGCCTCAGCATGAGGTTGAAGGCCAAGTGGGACTTTTACTGTCTAGTCCTAATAATGCTAGAGATTTGAAAGTAGTGGAGGTAAGTTATCGGGAAAGTCTGGATGTTGAGAATCTTTTAACAGCTTACAGTAGTAATGTTGATAAAGCAGTTCAAAATGCGTGCTATTTCGAGAAGCTTGGATATAGGGTGGATACAGAGGCCTATATTGAGCCTTGCGGTGAGTTGAAGACGTTAAAGGAGATTTGGGAGAATACTACTGGTGCTTTTTTATGGGGAGAACTTGTTGAAGCAGTATCAGAGCCTGGTAGACTTGGAAGTATGAAAGAAACTGGAAAAATAATATGTGAAGGTGTTACAGTAACACAGTCTGAGATCTATAGTATTGATGAAGAATTTGAACCAGTCATTGATCTCTTCAATATGGGTGTAGTTTAACTGTAATGCTCTTCCAAATATTCTACTATATCATCTGATTCAGGCATAACTGTATCATTATTAGGATCTACAAGCACAGGTACGTTACTCTGACCGGATACTTTTTCTACTCTTGTACGGTCCTCAGAGTCTACCTGTCTAGCTATAAAGTCAAGTCCTAGCTCTGTCATTTTTTGTCTTACTTTTCTGCAGAAGGGACAGCCTTCGAACTGGTAAACTTCCAACATTTCTTTAGGGTTAGTCATGGAAAAGAATTTTCTCAGAGGCTAATTTGAATCTATGCCTAATTCTTTACAGGCTTTTTCAATTATCTTCCGGTTATTGTCATATTCAACCATCTCTTTGACATCACGAGGATTTAGGAAGAAGCCATGTTCATGTTCATCGGAAGGGTTGTTGGAAGTGCGGATGACAGGTGTTCCTGAGACTTTCACTGCATAAGCTTTATACTTTCGCAGTATTTCATCTCCATCATCTTTGTAACTCCACTCTGCTGTATATTGTAAGTCCTTTATAGAGTCAATCAGTTCGGAATTGAGGCCTGCTTCTTCTTTTATCTCTTGGATTACTGTTTCTTCATAGTTTTCTTCAAGATGTCCTTTAACTAGCTCCCATCCTTCCCAGTTCTTTTTACGTTTGAGGACGGCGACGCGGTCTTTTTCGTCGAATACTGCTACTATCACTCCTTTTTCCTCAGGCATATACGAAAAGTGTGCTGACCCCAAGTTTTAATATCGGAGGGCTTTGAAATGCGCATAGTTTTTATACTTGGCCTTCGGAGTTATCATTACGCGGTGTCAAAATGATTAATCGCCTGAAACAGTTTTTCAACAGTCTTTTCAGCGAGTCGGAAAAAGAGGATATTAGTATAGGGATATACGGACCTCCTAATGCAGGAAAATCTACTCTCGCGAATCATATTTCTAATGATCTTACTGGGGAAGATATGAGTAATGTGTCAGAAGTACCTCATGAAACTCGTGTAGTTGAAAAAAAGGAAAAAGTTACTATTGAATCTGATGATGGCCGTACCTTGGACTTGAATCTCCTTGACATGCCTGGAATATCTACTAACGTGGATTTTAAGGATTTCACAGAACATGGTGTGGATGAGGATGAAGCTAAAGGTCGAGCTAAAGAAGCCACAAAAGGGATTGTAGAAGCTATAAAATATCTCGATGATGTAGATGCGTGCCTGGTTATATTTGATTCTACTGAAGACCCTTATACACAGGTCAACGTAACAATTATTGGAAATCTAGAGGCTAAAGATATTCCAATACTTGTGTTAGCGAACAAAGTTGATTTGGAAGATTCAGATCCTTCAAGAGTGAGAGACGCGTTCCCTCAGCATCCTGTACTGGAAATTTCGGCAAAGGAGGGTAAAAACATCGACAAGCTTTATGAGGAAATAATCGAAAGGTTAGGATAATGACTGATGATGGAGTCACAATTGAGTTCTTGTCCAGAGATAAATTAAGCGGGGGGAACTTTGAAGAAAAACTGGAAACAGTACTGGAAAAAGTAAAGGATAATGCCGTGCTAGTATTGGAAGAAGGATGGACTCCTGAAGAAAAAAGAATGCTTATACAGAACTCTATGGAAGAAATTGATGACGATTTTCCAGGAGTAGAATTCTTAGGCTTAGATAGTTCTTCAACTCGGATAAACAAGGTAAAATCGCTTTTCTATGATAAAATACTGAATGAAGAGTACCGTGATGGTCTCACAATTGTGGGAAACTCCAGAGTAATGGAAAAAATTAAAGAGGAAAGAGATTCAGTCTCGTTCCTCGCAAAACTTGATGAGGTAGAATAAATGTACAAAAATCTAGACTTATCTATACCAAATACTCGCAGAGGCGGATTTTAAATGCCCCACAGATGCATGAACTGCGGAGAAGTCTATGAAGACAACTCAGACCAGATTATAGACGGATGTGAGTGCGGATCATCGCTTTTTATGTATGAAGCCGAAGAACTCTCAGAGAAAGAACTAGAACAAGAACGAGAAAAGGTTGCAGACGATATTGAAGAAATGGTAGCTGAAGGAGAGGCTACAAGAGCAAATATTAGGTTTGAGTTCGACATCGACTCGATTAGTGTAGAAGAAGAAGGAGTGTATAACATCAATGTCACGCGATTGCTAGAAGAAATGCCTCTAGTAATCCAGAAGTCTGAAGGAGTATATCATATTCATCTACCATCGGCTTTTTCGCCTGACAGTAGAGACATAAACATACAAGACCTGAAATAAACTCTGGAAACATTTAAATCCGGTCTCGGTAAATTTAGGTTTAAGAGGATTACAAAAAATGGCAGATACCGAAAAAGTGGATGAAAAAGATATCTTTGGACTTCCAAAACTTTCTACAAATGCAGAGATAGGAATTTCATTCACGCTTTTCATACTCGGAATGCTAATGGTATTCTCAGTAATCTATTCAGTAAGAGAAATGGTGGATATAGGGCCAGGTCTACTAGGAATGCTTATGATAGGCGTTGCCTACTTATTTGCAGTAGAAGCTATTCGTGAACTTGAAGAAAAAGATCACTTCCTATCAAAGAAACTAATGGCTGAATAATTAACGCAAAAAAAGGCCTTACAAATAAAACTATTCACCCTTAACTAGTTAATTATGTCAAGCAAAGAACTGGAACTAGACTTCCAATTTTCAAATAATGAACTGGCCAACTTCCTTGAAAACTTTGCTGATAAGATTAGGGAAGGCGAAGTAGGCCTCAGCTTTAGAGGAAAAGAAGAAGTCGACATAGAACCTACTGAAGACAACAGACTTGAGCTAGAATTTTTACAAACAGATGAGTTCAAGAAGATGGGGCTTGAAATCGAGCTCAAAGAGAGCGTAGAGACAACTACTCAGGGCCGAGAAAAAATAACTGTAGAGATAGTATAGGGTTCATTTTTGCCTTATGGAGATTAGAGCAGCGAAGCCATCAGATGCAGAATTCATTACTCATGAATTGTGGTTGCCTTTAGCCAAGGAAATGGAAGGAGTTTCTTCAGATAATGCTCTTTCCGAAGAATTGAATATAAGAGACTGTATAATTTACAGAGAAGAGAAAATACTGGATGATGAATCATTTACATTGATAGTAGAAAATGATGAAGATCCTGTAGGGTTCATAACTATGGCAATTAGACAGGCGGCGCCAGTATTTCAAAAAGAACGTTATGCAAAGATAAACGAGTTATATATCAAAGAAAGTTATAGAAGAAATGGTCTAGCATCAGAATTACTTGATAAAACTGTGATAGAAGCTCGTGAAAGAGGATGTGAAACCATAGAGCTAAACGTAAATGTTAGGAATACGAGTGCAGAACAATTATACAAGAAAAAAGGATTTCAGGCTGAACAAAAAAGGATGGTAAAAGAAATATAGTATTATTTCAACCTAATTTCCAAAACTCTCAAGCACTTTAATTATACGATCATTCTGCTCAATAAGCTTATCCAGTTTTTCAAGCACTTCAGACTCAGTTTCAGCAGAACTTGAAACCTCGGAGTCTTCAGAACTATCCGTATTTCTAGGAGACTTTTTTTGCTCAAAAGGTCGTTCTTTCAAGCCTTCTTCCAAGACTTCTATAGGAGTATCATCTTGTTCTTCTTCATCAGTTTCCTTCTCAGCTTCTTCACGCAGCTTCTTGAAACCATTACTTCTACTTCCGCCTTTATCACGTACAGAGTTCTTCACGTTATCATAGTACCCCATTCAAACCGCCTCCAGGGCCGGTATCATTTATGTCATCGTCAGCTATAGTCTCTAATAACTCAATTATCCTCTCGTTCTGCTCATATAAGTCATCTACTGAAACGCTACTATTCATACTGCTTTTTCTAGAAGGACTAGAGCTAAATTTAGACTCTACAGCCTTCTTTAAATCAGAAGGTTCGTCTTCAGGTTCAGGAGCAGAAATCTTCACTTCCTCACTGTCATTGCTATTTTGACTTTTATTGTTCTCCTCGCCGAAAATGCCCATATAGATACAATATATGGAACTCTAAATAAAAACCTTCACCGGTAAAAACTCTCTATGAAAATAGAAGTAATTCCTACCGAAAAACCTGAAGCATTAGAAAAAAATCTGAGGCCTAGAGTCAAAGAAATAGAACGTGAGGGAAACAGAATCCAAATTGAAACAGAAGATTTAGAATTTCTCAAAAAAGTTCCGGGTATCAAAGAATACAGATTAGATGAAGAAACAAAGAAAGGAATGGGTGGAAGTCCAGTTGATGAAAAAGCATACATCAAAATGGAAACACGAGAGGATGTAGCAAAGGCATTCCTAGCAACTGCTTCAGGCTATGACTTAGTTGTCATTAATTCAAGCCGCGAATGGGATCTTAAGCTACTAAGAAAATACAATCCGTCAATTAAAGAAGTTTCAGAACCTAGTGATGTCTTTGAAATTGACAAATCAGTCAATGTAGATGGCTACCAAAAAATCGGCATAGAAATCGATGAAAACGAAGTAGATGTTGTTTATAGACAGGTCTTCAGATAAACAGTCTAAGCTTATACAATAGTTAAAAAAGCTGCAGTACCATTCAAGTCTTGTGGTATAAACGATGGCAGAAGAACCCAGTGTAACCCTTGATCTAGACTATGACAAGATTGAATACGCAACCAACAGAGAACTAGAAAACGATGAAGGAGAGAGTACAGGCTTCGCCAAAGTAGCAAGCTATGACATGGAAATGTTCATGTATGTCATCAAATGCCCATACTGTGGCCATGAGTTCAAAGATGAAGAAGAACTGGGGTCTAGGCCGTGGTGGATTAGTTGTCCAAACTGCGATAGATCAAGTAACATCTACCGTATCAAAGACAAAGCAGAAAAAGAAATCAAAGAAACACCAGACAACGTAGATGTCTAAAAAACGGTGCAAACTACTATGCTGCATATAAAAATTTCCTTATCTCTCTAACACAGAGGCCTCGATAGCTCAGCTGGCCAGAGCAGCTCCCTTGTAACAATGAGCAAGATAGGAGCAGGTCGTGGGTTCAAATCCCACTCGGGGCTAAACCAAATATTTTAGTTTATCAGGTTTTGATAACAGGTTATTGAACTAATATTGCTCTTATGAGATTTGAACTCGGTATTTGCAAGAATAAGGCAATACTTTTTTAAACCTTACAAACTATTGTTACTGTATGATGACAAAAGATAAGAGCTGTCGTCCTTCCGATCCACAAGGAGATGCTGCCGAAGCTATGTTAGAAGAAAGAGGATATAGCTTCGACGAACATAGTAGTGAAGGATTATATTTCCAGTACGAGAAAGATTCTACAAACGCATCCTTGAGTTACGATGATGCAGAAAATCTAAAAGAGCTATCGGTCAACATTCCTGAAGGAGAACCCTCTGGTTCTAATACAGAGCTTGATGATCTTAACCCCGAAGCAGTCTATTCGGCAATCAATCATCTTAAAAGTGAAGAAGTGAGTTGCGATGTTTACAGTAACGAGTATTCAAGCGGATTATTAATGGCTGGCTTTGAGCCTCAGGAATCGCCGAAAGAAACAGTTGACCTACTGGAAGATACAGTAGAGGCAGTTGAAACTGTTGCAGAGATCAGAAGGACTTTAGGCTAAAGAAACACATATTTTCTCTTATTATTTTTCTAATAAGGAAGATTCTGATAAGCCATTTAACTCCAAAGAGTTTTTGCAGAATCAGTGTGATCTTGTTTTGGCAGAAGTTTCTGAAGCTTCAACAGGACAAGGTATTGAACTTGGCTGGGCTGATTCGTATAACATTCCAATATTGTGCGTATATGAAACAGGTTCTACTCCTTCAGGCTCTTTGAAAGCAGTATCTGACAATATCCGAGAATACAGGAATACTGAGGACTTAATTGAACTGATAAAAGACCAATTAAGTCAGTTTGAGGAGAAAACTTAAGATTGTCTACTAAAACTAACATTAACAACCCTTCGGTCTCACCATAAATATGGGCTTTGGCAACGATTGTCAAAAGCTCAAAAAGGGGCTATACCCAATATTTTATCTTATCAAGTCCTAATAACAGGATTTTTTGATAGTGTTGCTCATATGAGCTTCTGAACATCAAAGCGCTTGATGAGAAAAATCGAAAGACCAAAACAAATATAAATATTTGTTACTTACCAGTAACATACTATGACAGAAGAAGTTGAATCAGTTTACAGCGGAAGACATGCTGTAGAACTTGAGTATAAACCAGAAGAATGGCAAGGGGATGAAGCAGACAGAGAATCATTCGACAGAGCAATCGAAGTCCTAGAAGAAACAGACAGATACGAAGTAGAAAACAAAGATGAGAGATACGGAATGGCTATAGGAGCTACAGACGATTATGATGAACTGAAGAAGTTTATGAGGGGAACAGACCTCTTTGTCTCAAGCCACACAGATATGACAGAGCAATAAACACTCTCACCACATTTTCCCTAAATCTCTTCTCTATAAAAACGGGTATAACACAAATAACAGCTCGGATCAGAGTAGAGTCAATGAAATAGCAAATAGAGCATTTCTAACTAAGGAAGGGAATTGGAATATTAACGATACTCCGCCTTCAGAGTATATGCCAGAGATAATGGAAGACCATCCTAAAGCTTTCGAGCAACAATTTGTCCCTAAGAATACTGAATTATGGAAAACGAAGAACTACGAAAAGTTCCTTCAGAAACGGAGGGAAATGCTATCAGAAGCTATCAATAGTTTCATTGAAAATTTGGATGCTGAAGCCGAACAAGAGAGTTATGACGTTAGAGATTTGATTCAGAGAGGAGAGAATTTCAAAATAGAATTCAAGGAGACGTTTTTATGGGATGTTTATCAGAAAGAGCCTAATAAGGCCTTAAAAGAAAAAGCAGCTAAAGAAATATGTGCTTTTGCCAACTCTGAGGGCGGAACTCTGATAATTGGGGTAAAAGATGAGAACAAAGAGATTGTGGGTATTGAAAGAGATCTTAAACAAATGAAGAAAGGCCGCGATGATTTCGAGCTGCAGCTTAACCAGGTAATCTCAGATAAAATGGGTGATACGTTCGGTTCCATTTATACAGAGGTTGAATTTGAGGAAGTCGAAGGCAAGACTATTTGTGTTGTATCAGTAGAATCAAGCTCTGATCCTGTTTACTTTGGAGATAAAGAGGAGTTTTATGTTAGACAAGGAAGTTCTTCAAAACCACTAAGCATAGGTGAAGCTACTGAATACATTCAAAAACATTGGAGTTGAGTTTCAAAATTCAGATCATAAAAATCAATGATTTAACCTTCTACTAAACTCAATAAGTCAACATTTTCTTCCATACAGTATCTTTCCAGAGTTTTTCGGACTTTCTACACTGTTCTCTTTGTAGCTGTCTATCGTTTCTATAATTGGATGTCCTGATCTCTGTCTGACTTCTTTCACACTTAGGCCTGTGTCTGCTACTAGATCTGTGATTCTTGTGCGTCTTAGGCTGTGGAGAGTTCTGATTTTCCAGTTAGGTTTGCGAAGAGACCATAGTATTGATTTTTCCGTTCTCTTCAGTTTTTTCCCATTCTATAATTAGCTTACTCTGAGAAATTTTTGGGAAGACTACGTTATTCCAGGTTCTTTCTTCTCTGTCAGTCCATGAAGTCCCGTTGCTCTCGACCTTCTGATTCTGCTCGGCAAGTATATCGTATGGTGCTTCATGTCTGAACGCGACTGTTATTTGTATTTGCCTCAATTTCTTGTTTTATCTGAGTAAAGGTTTTAGTATGCCACAATAAAGAGTATTATTATGAGAGGAACGTTCTCAGGTCAGTCTGCGATTGAGTATTTGATGACTTATGGCTGGATGTTATTAGTTGTTGCTGTGGTCGGCGGCGCAATCTTTTCAGTGGTTCAAGGCGATATTTTTGGACCTAGCGTTCAAATATCTGGTTTTGATGATGGAGATGTAATAATAACTGATAGTGATGTTGGCGATGAAAGTTTAGAGTTAGTGGTTAGAAATGGAGGTTCAGAAAATCTTGAGGTTGAAAAAATAACAATATCAAACCCTGATTCAAAGAAAATGGTCTTAAATAGTTTCACTGATGTTGGGGTAGGAAATGAAGAAGTTTTAGGGCTAACAAACATTTCCTCTGACTCAGAGGGAGAATTTGAGCTAGAAGTTCAATATACACAAGGAAATTTAGAAGGATTAGTTGAATCAGGTACTATAACTGGGGATTTAGAAATTCCTGAAAACGGAGAGCTATGGGACGATCCGTATAGAAGAAATGCCTGCGGTGAAATCATTGAAGAGATGTGGGTTGAAGACGAGGAGGTATATCAGATAAATAATCTTGCAGAATTGCAGTGTATGAGTGAAGATAAAGAAGGAGAGTATAGTTTAGAACGAAAAATAGATGCGCAGCAGACAGAAGCGTGGGAAAGTGGATTTCATCCTTTAGGAGATCCTGAAGAACCATTCAGAGCGTCTATAAATGGTAACAGCAATGTTATTGAAGGTTTAGCGATAGAGCGTCCAGAAACAGATAGGGTGGGGTTAGTAGGTTACGGCGACGATATGACTGTAGAATATCTAAAGCTAAATAATACTGGAATAATAGGAGATCATCGAACTGGAGCGCTAGGAGGAGATGTAAGAAATAGTTTAATCTATAAGACCTATGCAAATGGAGAAGTAGTTGGAGGGTCGAGAAAAGTAGGCGTATTGTTAGGAGCAGGTTCAGGAACGCATATCCTGAAATCGCATACAAGCGGGTACTCTGAAGGTCCAGGCCGAAGAACAGCCGGAATTGTAGGTCGTCACGGCACCGTAAATCAGTCTTACTCTGAAGCTACGGTTAATGGGGGTCGATCAGGAGGTATAGCGGGGAGGGCAGCAACAATAGTAGACTCCTATTATACGGGAGAAATAGATGGTGCAAGTGTTCAAACAGGAGGTATACAGGGAAGAGGTAGTAGTGTCAACAGGACATTTACGGTAAACCCTCCTAATGATGGTGCAGAGGGAGAGCAAAGAAATGCACTGATTGGAAGAGGCGGAGCAGAATATTCCTACTGGAACGAGGATTTATGCCCGGATTGTGATGGCACGAGATCAGATAGTCCAACGGCTAAAGGCTTAACTACTGAGGAGATGAAAGGAGATGCTGCCGCAGAAAATATGGAGGGATTTGACTTTGAAAACGTATGGAGGACTGTGGAAGATAGTTATCCCAAACTGAAATGGCAGTAATCTCTAAAGGCGTTAAAATGTTAGAGGTAATAATTAGATAGATCTGGTGTATAGAGAAAACTGGAGTAAAGTCTTTGTTTCCTTCTTTTAAGAGTTGTGTTTTTATTTGTATTTTATGCTTTCTCTGCTTTTTAGTGGAGAATGCATTGGTAGCCCAGACTTTGCTTGGCGGCTGGCTGGGCTATTATACTATTAATTTTTTCTAGAAGCTGGGTTAGAAACAAAATTCGTCTTTTGCTTTGTTGTAGACCTTTTCGTAGTTATCTGGCCAATTTACAGGATCAATTATGTAGACTTCTTTAACACTTTTACCAAAATCTTTGATCTTTTTCTTTCTGTCTGCGGGTGTGCAGTTAGATTCGATTTCAATTACTGAGTCAATACTTGCATCATAGATGTCTGCTTCTCTACCGTTATTGAATTCTTTTTCTGTTAAGTAATAGTGGCCTTCGTCATCGAGGGCCTTACAAATCATAGCTTTGATGAATCCATGTTTTGTACCGCCTTTGAACTTTACAGCTTTGACTTCTTTGAGGTGGAAATGGAAATCTTTCTGTTTCATTCGGAACATGCATTTCCGATAGTCGGTAGTTTTTTCTGTGAAAGTCTCTACACCTGAATTAATCCTTTTGCCCATAATAAGCTCTTTTTTGAGATATGGATTTAATTAGGTCTGTTTGAGCAAAAAAGAAGGTTAAGGGAAAAGTTGTTTTCAGTTTTTATTTTTTTATTAGCTCGAGGTGTTTACCTCGTCCTGTAGGGTTTCCTTCTTGGATTGTTGTTAAGGCCTCATGATTTTCTTCTAGTGTTTTCAGTGTTTCTGGAGGCACATAGTTTTGCCAAGGACGACTCTGATTTATTGCTTGTTTGATTTGTGTTCCTGATGAGGCTGTGGTGGCTTCGCTGCCTAAGTCTTGATGTTCTCTGGGTTCATAAGCTATCCCAAAGTTTTTCCCTGTATAGAGTTGTTTTATTTTTCCAAATATGGCTTGTTCGAGGTCTCCAGTGTAGTATAAAGTGTTTTCGTTGAGAGGTTCTAAGTCGTCCCACATAAAGCTCTCAAAGTCTGTTATGTCATGGGTAAAAGCTTTGCACTCTACGTCTTGATCGCTCAAAGATTCTTCTAGAATATCTTTTATCTGTTCCGCAGGCAAAGGGTTCCTTGCAGATTGGGCTGCATCTTCTATCACTATATTTACTTTGTTTAAATCATACTGGTCGGCGACGTAACTAGGTAACTTTATGTGGTGGTTGCCAGGAGGATTAAATCTTCCGGCTAAAAGGCCTTCATCGTACTCTTCGTGTGGTTCGAAATAATGTGATGCTATAGATGCACCAAGTTCCATACAGAAACAATAGCACTTACTAACATATAATTTAGTGTATAGAAAGGGAGAAAAGAAAAAAAAGAATTTCCACGTCTTTTTTGGAGTTATTCTTCTTTAGAGGTCTGTTCTTTCTCTAGCATCTTGGGAAGCTTTTCTACTATGTGATCTACTGCTTTTTCATCTGCAGGGACTGTAAACCGTTTTTTGTAGACGGCCTCATCTTCATCTTTGTAATAGCCACTGCTGATTTGGATAAACGTGTTTTCGTCACCATCATCTTGGATAACTTTATTGCGGCTTACTTCAACAAATTTTTCTCCTGGAAAGTTTCCATAGTCTCTTCTTTCTTTCTCTATTGTCTCGAACTGTACCATGATTTTGATTTGTGCCGTAGGTTATTTGTAAAACTGGGTGAGCCTCTACTGATTTTTTATTTAAATTCTTCGTAATCCCAGGAGTCACTTTCTATTTCGATGCGGATATACAGTCCAGATGTCGATAACTGATATTGTTTAGGCAGTTACTTCACAACTATAGTCTATGTAGTTCCCATCTTCATCTAGCTCTATAAAAGGTAGTAACAAGTTCTTCTGCGATATTATAGTTCCATCTTCGTCTAACTCAGTATATTCAACTATTAAATCCTCAGTTGTAGAGGTGCAGTAATAGTGTTCTAAGTTCTGTCCTTCATCGGCACCTGAATCACAACGCAGATTTCGAGTTGATGTGGCGAAATTAGAGGTATTACTTCTCTCTAATCTAGCATCTACATTAGAGTCATTAACATAAGTTACATGGCCATCAAGGAAGCTATCCACTTCTTCAGGACAACTGTCTGCAGAGGCAGTAAACTCACTGATTCTGTCTTCAACTGCTGCAGGAGCTAAAAGATAAGTCGTCAGAGCTGCAAGAAACACAGTTATGATTATATACTTTGGAACGCTCAAAAGAGTCTCACTTATTGATGAATAGAGTTTACTTGTTTAAAATAACTACATCTACATTTTTTAGAGCTGCCTGTTATTTATTCCTACAAAGAAAAAAATTATCTCATGAATGCTATTAGGGCTTTCAATACGCTTCTTATATCGGGCCTAGTATTTGTAGGCGCTGTTTTCGCAGCATTCACATATGTGGCGTTTGGAGTATCTAATCCAGTACTTCAAGAGTTTGAAGTACACCAGTTAGAAGATAGTGTTAATGATTCTGAAGAGGAACAACTGCGTGCGGAGGTCAGACTCTTCAACAGAGGCGGTTCAGGACTGATAGTAGCCGAAATGAGGGCTCTGAGCGAGCATGATGACGTTCTAGAAACTTGGAGTAAAGAGACTGAAATGGGGCAGCTGGAACGCCGAAAAATAGAGTTCAATATCTCTGAGCCAGAAGAATCCGACAATTTTATAGTGGAGGCCTGGTCTGCAGATGATCCTGAAGAATCACTTTCTGAGCCATTGAGACAGACTAATTCTTGATTAGATTTATTAATTATATAATCTAAACCATTTCTTGCATGTTTGAAGATCCTATGTTCAGCTTCGTGATATTGTGGGCGGCTATGATAGGAATCATAAGCCTTTACTATGTGGTGAAGTTGGGGAAAGAAGTTAGGGAGGTGCACTTTTAGTGATTTCTGGCATCATAGGGCTTTTCCAAAATTCATTTAATGATCCATATATTTTGATAAGATTTGCGCACTTGGCCGCGGCAGTTATAGCTATAGGAGCTGTTACGGCCACTGATTCGATGCTTATGCTATTACATTTTAAGAAAAAGTTTGCACCTGTCTTTGCTAAACTTGCATCTGTATTATCGCTACTTGTGTGGATAGGTCTTACAATACTCGGATTTACAGGTATATATTTGATATCTCAATATCCTGAAAATGTTCATGGTTGGTTCTTTCAGACTAAGATGATTTTAGTTAGTATAGTATTCGTTAATGGAATAATATTGAACGAGAAAATCACTCCACGTTTCAGGCAGCTTGCAGATGAATGGGATGCTGAAAACATTGAGGTTACGAAATTTGAAAGGCTTGCCGGTGTATTTGCATTAATTTCGATAGTTGGGTGGTGGACCATATTCTTTATAATCTTCGCCAATCAGTACATCTAAGGGCTTTTTATCCTTCATACTTCAAATTGGACTTGTGAAAATGAGAGGTAAAAGTTTTTACTCTGATAGTATTGCGTTAGTTTTCAGAAACAGCGAATTTGTTTTAGATTTTAGAAAATCTGTTCCTGTTATTGAAGGTCCTGAGGGAGATAAAAAAGTCTCAGTTGAGCATCAACCGATTATTACATCTCCTGAAAGCGCTAAACGGTTCAAAAATTTGTTGGAGCATAATATTGAAAGATATGAGGAAAAGTATGGGGAGATAGAGTTAGAAGAGCGCGAAAAAGATAAGGCTGAATCAGAGGAAAGTCATGATTATATTGCCTGAAACAGGTTAAATGCATAAAGCATTGTATATAATTAATTTCTGTGAATAGAAACACTGTCATACAGGACGCTAGGGTTTTAACCGCTGACTATCTCCCAAATAAAATGCTGCATCGTGGGAACGAGAGACAGGTTATAGCTGATAATTTGAGACCCATACTTGAAGGATTTCCGCCTATAGATATGTTAATCTATGGTCCTCCCGGCACAGGTAAAAGTGCAATGGCACAGTATGTTGTAGAAGAGTTAAAGAAACATTCGCCACAGGTACTCTCAGGAACTGTTGATGGATTCGGACAGCCCTCGAGATTTGAAGTATATTACAAGCTTCTAAGAGACATGAATGAATTTGTAATGCGTGACGGCACATCTACTGAAAAACTAGTCGATATGTTTGAGGAAAAAGCTAGAAAACAACCTATGGTTGTGGTTCTTGACGAGGTAGACCAGATTAAAGATGAAAAAGTTCTTTTTGACATGTCGAGGTACCAAAAAGTTGCAGTAATACTGATTGCGAATCGCCGAGATATATTTGCATCACTTGATGACCGAATCAGGTCGTCGTTCTCAGGCATAGAAGAAATCAGGTTTAAGGCCTACGATGAGAAAGAACTAGTTGATATTCTTGAAGACCGAGTAAAATATGGTTTGAGGAATAATTCGGTAAGATCAAGAGAACTGCAAAAAATAGCTTCTCATGCCTCAGGGGATGCAAGAATAGCCATCAACAGTTTGAAACTTGCAGCACAAAAAGCGGAGACAAAAGGCCTAAAAGAAATTCCTGGAGAATTAATTGAAGAGAGTTTTTCAACAGCTGTGGAGCAGAATAAATCTGTGTCTTTACAAAAACTTAATGACCAGCAGAAAGCGCTTTATAAGGTGTTGAAAGAACGAGGCGAAGTTAGGCCGGGAGAGCTCTATGAAGTTTATGAGAGCCAAGTTGATAGCCCTAGGTCAAAGAGATCTATGAGGCGATATATGAAGGATATGCATGATAAGGGGCTTGTGGATATAAGAGGATCGACACAAGACCGGATTTACAGTTTGCAAGATTAGAAGAAAAATTGGTTTTTTCGGACATTCGGACAACTCCAAATCGGTTTAAATACTGGTGCATGCGCATTTCTACTTATCCCCGAGGCTAAGAAAAAGAGTGGGAGAGGGGGAATTTCCCATTTGTCATCATTGCATAAGGCCTTAGAGGTGAAAAGTTTTGGAGAAGAAAGAGATAGTTGAGAAATTCAGGCATAGAATAGGAGTAAACCAGGGTTTTGAGGTAGAACACGGAAGAGAGATTCAGAGGGTAAAACAATGCCAGAAAGCTCTGAAAATTTAGGTTAGTAAAAGTTTATGGTGAATCCTATTCTCCACTTATTTCTTCTATTTTGCGAAGTTAAAAAATTCTATGAGTTTTAATGGGGGTGTCGTACAGGGTTTAAAATAGCTTGTCTACTATTCTCGTTTTATAGGCCGGAGTGGCAGAGTAGTTATGCAGCCGCCTGCAGAGCGGCGTACCTGGGTGCAAATCCCAGCTCCGGCTAACTTTCTATGAAAGGTTTTTATCTAAGCCAGCACAGAATATGTTATGGAGGATTTTAGCGAAAAAGAGCTAAAAAAGTGGGCTAAAGAACAGCTAGAGAATGGTTACTCCGAAAAACAGATAATAGATTCTCTAGAGAACGCAGGCCATGATTCTGAAGTTGTAAGCCACATCTTTTCAAGTGAAGAACCTGCCATAGCTGTTAAAGATGTTAGAGAAAAACGTTCTATACCGTTCTTAACAGTTTTTGCAGTCCTAGCGCTAGGAATATCAGGTTTTTTAATAGGAGACTACATTGATCCAGGTATTTTTGATACAGACAGGTCTCCTTCACCTATTAGCGATTGTTCTAATGCAGAACTTGAGCTTAAGGATGTAGTCATTCTTGGAGATGAGAGCTATATTACGTATGATAGTACGCATCATGCTGATGTAGGCTTAGAAATGGATGGAGACCAAGATTCTTTTGAAACGGTGTTTTTTGAAGGGGAAGGCAGAAATCAGAGGGTACCTATAGGAAACTTTACTAGAATCGAAGCCTCTTTTAAGGACTGTGCTGGCGTAAGTGATGAATCTACAGTCTTAGAATAAGTTTTTTGGTTTAAATTTATAGATTCAATAATAAGGCCTCTAGATATTCTGGTATGCCTAAGTAATACATTATAATTGCTAATATTAGAGATATTAACATCAAGGTTGCTATTAGTTTCAAACCCGACTTTTTTTCTAAAGGATCATATTTATCTGCGAAGTCGATTATAGCAGTCATACTTCCATCGACCAAAACTACTTTTCTGTAAGTTCTATCACCGTCTTTTGCTAGGACTTTATAGGAACCTTTATTGAGTTTGAGACTGCCTTTTCCTTTAAGCTCTCCTACTTGTTCATGGAAATTCTCAAATGATAAGTCATAAACTTCGAATATTACTTCATCTCTAACATTCTTTGGTTTCAAAGACAGTTTTGGCAACTTTTTTACACCTAGAAAATAGTATTGTCTGTGCTGAATTTAATTACTTCATTTTTTTTGACCTGTGATTTTATCAAATAAGGGTTCAAGTCTTTCAATAGGCGATAAAGTTATTGCACGAGATACATTCAGAGTCGTATTATCAAGCATAATTACTAGAGAAGGAAAAATTTTGATAGGGCGCAAGGAAGAGTCTGAGGGACATCCTATTAGCGGACAGTGGATTTTCCCAGGAGGGCATCTTGATTATGGAGAAAATGTCGAAGATGCTGTGAAAAGAGAGATTAAAGAAGAAACAGGCTTACAGGTTAAGGTGTATAGGCTTTTAGATTTGTACAAAAAGGAGTATGATTCGGATAGGACGCCTATGGTTAGGCTTTTCTATCATTGTGAAGCTGAAAAAGGAAATGCTTCTGCACAAGATGATTTATCTGAGATAAAGTGGGTTGGTGCTGAAGAATTACTTGATAGCTTGGATGCTTCGGAGTCTCAGGTGGTTAAAGAAAGGCCTAAGATTCAGAAATTTATCAGAAAGCTTGAGAAAATGACTGCTTAAATTAAGTAGGTTGTCGCTTTTATGGATTATTTTTGAAAAGATTGAATTTTTTGCTTTTTCTTACGCGGAAAAATTAAAGCTTCCTGTGACTAAGAATAATTTATGGCGTTGAAGTTGTACAATACTTTGAGTAGAGAAAAAGAAGAATTTAAACCGTTAGAAGAAGGTAGAGTCAAGATGTACAGCTGTGGCCAGACTATTTATGATGATGTCCATATTGGAAACGCTAGAGCTTATGTGGTTTGGGATACGCTAAGACGTTATTTAGAATATAAAGGATACAGTGTCAGACACGTCCAAAATATTACGGATGTAGGTCATTTAACCGATGATGGGGATCAAGGAGAGGATAAAGTAGAAAAACGTGCTAATGAATTGGGTCTGGAACCTATGGAGTTAGTGGAAACTCAGATTCAGCGTTATTTCGAAGATACTCAGTCCCTAAACATTGAGCGCCAGAATATTGTGCCTCGTGCAACTGGACATATCAATGAAATGATTTATTATATCAAAGAAATAATTCAGAATGGTTATGCGTATGAAGCGGAAGGGAGTGTTTACTTTGACGTGGAGGCGTTTGCTGAAGATTATCCTTATGGCGAGATGGCAAAAAAAGACGTAGAACAACTTAAGAGTGAAGCACAGGCCCGTGTAGATCATGATGACAATAAGAGGAATCAATTTGACTTTGCATTATGGATTAATGCGGACAAGAATCATGCTATGAAATGGGAGTCTCCGTGGTCTGAGGGTTATCCGGGATGGCATCTCGAATGCTCAGTAATGAGTCAGAAATACTTAGGAGCTGAGTTCGATATTCATGCAGGAGGAAAAGACCATATTTTCCCACATCATCCAAATGAAAGAGCTCAGGCCTTTGCTGCATCAGGTAAAGGTCAGTCGAAGTACTGGATTCATAATGAGTTCATAAGGGTTGAGGGTGAAAAAATGAGTAAGTCTAAGGGAAATTTCTACACAGTTAGAGAACTGCTTCAAGAAGGTTTCTCCGGCGATTCAATAAGACTTTACATTAATTCAGCGCATTATAGGTCTGAGACTGATTTCTCAAAAAATGGTATAGAAAAGGCTGAGAAAGAACTCAAAAAATTAAGAAAAGCGTATAAGCTCTCGGATGGAGAAGGTCTAGAAACTGAGGCAGAAGCCTTAGAAAAGGAATTCCTAGAATTTATGGATGATGATCTCAACACTCCAAAGGCTAAACAGGCCTTACTAAAGTTTGCGGGAAAGGTGAACTCGAGAGGAGAAGCTTCAGAGCAGGCAGGCATGACGCTTAGAAAACTTTCAAAGGTGCTGGGTGTTGACATCAAGACTCCGGTCAGTGCCAGAGAGGCTTCAATGGCTGATATGTTGCTAGATGTCAGAGACAATGCGCGCGAAGAAGGAGACTATAAATTATCAGACTTTATTCGCGACCAATTAGAAGAATTGGGATTTGAAGTTGAGGATTCTGATGAAAAATCTAAGTGGTACTGACATCATTAGCCTAAATTGAAGAATCAATTGAAAAGGCTTCGAAAAAACTAAAGGAAAAATATAGGAGGTTTATTCATCGTCTTCAAATATTTCCTTTGCTCTCTCATCGGATAGGCCTAGAAGTTCTTTTGCTTTTTCCTTCTGTTTCTCGGCTTTACGTTCGGTTGCTCCCATGCTTTGTTTATAGTTCTCTAGTGTTTAAATACACTCAGGCTTATAGCAGTTCTTTGAAGTTCTGTTTGAATAATTCATAATGTTCAGGCTCCATAGATGCTCCTGCAGCATTCTCGTGCCCTCCTGCTTCAGCGCCGTTCTCTATAGCTTTTTGAGGCAGGGCTTCTCTCATTAGTTCTCCGAGATCTACTCTACCGCTCTGACATCTAGCGCTAATATTTACTTCTCCATCTCTATGTACGACTAGATGTATCCAGTCAGGCGTTTTTGTTGACATGTTAGTTGCAATAGAAGAATTAATGTTGAATTGTGAATCAATTTCAAATATGATCACCATTTTTTCTCTATCAATCTCTCGTTCTTCGTCATAATTCTCTATAAGTCTGTTGAACTCAGTCTGCATTTCTAAGTATACTTCGTAAACCTTTCTGTAAGACTCTTGAGCTTCAAGCTCCATTAAATCATCTGATTCCATTAAAGCTCTGTAAGCAAGTTTAGAATAATGTCTAGAATCTCTGTAAGGTTTAATATTAAGAACAGAAGAATAACGCCCATATTCGCAGTTCTTCGCCAGCTCATGCTGTGTTAACTCCTCTGGTAAATATCTTTGATAGTCTTCCTCTAATTCTTCAAATACCTCGGGACACGAGGCTACTCCAAAGTCCTGTATGATTCCTAGGCCAGCTATCCACCTTACTTCATCTTCCAGATCAAACTCTGCAGCAATATCTAAGCATATTTTGCTGCAAGGCACGTAGGCTTCTGCTTCTAACTCTCGAGGATTTAGAAAAGGTATATCTGGCACTCGGTCAAAGTTGTGATGATCTACTACAAGCACATCAAGTTCTTGGTTGAGAGCTTCAAGTTCTGAAGCTTGTAAGTTAAAGTCAAGCACGATTAGCTTATCAAAATCTTTTAGTTGTTTATTTTCTTCTTCTGAGAGGTGATAGGCTCTTTTCAAAGGTATTGAAACATCTTCTGCTTCTTTTCCACGTATATTTCTCAAGATTTTTGAAATTATTGCGGCAGAAGCCACACCATCCATATCCCAATGATGGAGAATTTTAACTTTAGAGGCCTCGCATTCCTTAAGAAAACTTACAGCGGGTTCAAGTTCTTCAGTGTTCATAACTTATATCCTCGGCCAAACCTTTTCTATTCTACAGGTTGGGAAAAGGAAAACTCTGTTTTTTCATTTTCAAACTTGGCCATTCCTGAAACCTCTAAACTCTTTTCCTTAAAGTCTAGCGACTTTAGATTAATCCTCTGTTCAAACAAGTTCTCAAAGTTCTTGAAACGAGGTTCTAATGAAAGTTCGACTTTGTCTTCAACGTCAAGACCTTCATCCTTTCGTTTTTGCTGCACTGCTCTTACAAGTTCTGAGGCAAACGCTTCTTCCTTGATTTCAGGAGTCATCTCTAAATCAAGGACTAGTTCTCCCTTTGAGAAAGCTTTGCTTCCTACATCTTCAGGTGATTCTCTGCTAACCTCTACATCATCTTCAGTGATGTCAAATCCATCGACTTCTATCTCTCCAATTGACTGCAACTGGTCTATCTGGCTATGGGTCAGGGATTCAATTCGCTCAGCTACTTTGTCTGCTGATGAACCAAATTTGGGTCCTAAAGAAGAATAATCAGGTTTTGCTATGAGATTGGACGCTACACCGCCATACTCTATTTCTTTTACGTTGGCCATTTCTTTAATCAGATCTTCAAACTCAAAAAGAAGCTTTTCAGTTTCTTTTTCTACGGAGAGGACTATTCTACGTCCTGGCCATCTCAAATTGTATGCTTCCTGATCTCGGATTTTAATAGATTCTTCAACTATCTCTCTAGCAATTTCCATTCCATTTTCTAGTGTTTCATCTATTCTTTCTTCTTCGTGCTTAGGATAGTCTTCTGAATGTACTGATATGTTTTTTCCATCAAGGTCTTGATAAATTTTCTCGGTGATATAAGGTGAGAAAGGAGCCATCAATAGGTTAACTTGATAGATGGCTTTTTTCAGTGTCCACAACGCTGAGTTGTCCTCGTTTTTAATCCTAGGCCGTACTTTTTTCACGTACCATCGGGATAGATCGTTTACTACAAATCTTTCAAGTTCTCTAGCGACTTTGAAGAAATGACCTTTCTCCATTTTCTCTTCAGATTCTGAGGTGATGGAATTTATACGAGATAGAATCCACTGGTCTTCTATTTTGAGTTCTTCAGGCTTTTCGAGCTCTTTTTCATAGGTTTTGTAGAATTCTTTTGTGTTCCAAAGTACTGAGAAGAATCTGTAGATTTCGTTTTGTATTTCTTCTTCGTTGTAGTTTTTTTGTTCCCAAGGAGGTGCGAGGCGTAGTTGGTAGAATCTTGGTAAATCGGCACCATATTCTGCTACTTGTTCCGAGGGATCAACTACGTTTCCTAGAGATTTGCTCATCTTTTCTCCTTCTGCGTCAAGTACGTAGCCTTGGAACAGTATTTGTTTGTATGGTGCTTCATCGAAGCCTAGTATGCCGGTAAACATCAGGGAATAGAACCAGCCTCTAATTTGATCGCTTCCTTCTGTAATGAAATCCATGGGCCACATAGATTCGAAAGGTTCTTCCTTAAATGGGTAGTGGAGTGATGCAAAAGGAGCTATACCAGAGTCATACCATACATCGAATATGTCAGGTATTCTTCTGAAAGTTCCATGTTCATCTTCCCATGTGAGTTCGTCAACTACATGCTTGTGAGGATCGAACTCTTGTGGTAATTCCCCAACTTGTTCCTCGAGTTCTTCAAAACTTCCTATTATTTGTATCTCGCCTGTTTCATCGTTTCTCCAGATTGGTATAGGAATGCCCCAGTAGTTCTGTCTGGATATACACCAGTCCGGAGAGTCCTGAACAAAGTTATGGAAACGTTGCTGGGCGTTTTCAGGCACCCATTTAACTTCATCGTTTTCTTCTAGCATTCTCTTTTTGACTTCATCATTCTCGATAAACCACTGATCAGCAGCTCTGTAAATTAATTCGGTTTTACACCTCCAGCAGTGAGGGTAGTCGTGTCTGTAAGGTTCGCTGTAAAACAACAGGCTCTTATCGCCTAGCCTTGACTCGATTTCTGGGTCTACTTCTAATACATTTAATCCTTCAAGCTCCCCTGCTTCGTTGGTATATACTCCTTCTTCATCTAATGGTGAAAAGACTGGCAAGTTGAGAGGTCGAGTCTCTTCATAGTCTTCAGGTCCATGACCTGTGGCTGCGTGTACAAGACCTGTACCTTCTTCAAGCGTTACTAGATTGTTTGAGGTATGGACTTCGTGGACTCCTTCAATTTCATCAAGTTCTCTCTGTTTAGGCACTTCTTCAAGGAAGGGTGTATCGTATTTTAGGCCTTCAATATCTTTACCCTTAAAGGTGTCTGTTACGCCGTATTCTTCTTCCTCAATACCTGCAGTATTCATTACTTTGTCGACTAATTGTTCTGCGATTATGAGTTTCTCGTCTTGTACTTCTACTGTTGCGTATTCGTGTTCAGGATGTACAAATACAGCCATGTTTGATGGTACTGTCCATGGAGTCGTAGTCCAGATAACGACTTTTTCCTCTCTGTCCCGTAGAGGAAACTTTACGTAAACTGCAATATCTTCAACCTGTTGATACTCATCTGTTACTTCATAACCTGATAGCGAAGTCTGGCATCTTGGGCACCAGTGAATTGGTTTACCGTCTTCGTATAGGAGGCCTTTTTCATGTGTCTTCTTTAGCAGCCACCATGCAGTTTCGATGTATTCTGGATCATAGGTCATATAGGGATTTTCAAAGTCTTGCCATACGGCGAGGTCATCCATGACACCTTCCCATAAGTCTTTGGCTGAAGTAGCTCTGGCTTTGCACTCCTCAATGAATTTGGCTGCGGATATGCTGTCTCCAATTTCATTTTTGTTTTCTATTCCAAGCTCTTCCTCAGTGGCTAATTCGTTGGGTAGTCCATGAGTATCGAATCCTGCTTGGTCGTGTACGTCAAAACCTTGCATTTGCTTAAATCTAAGCATTACGTCTTTCAGAACTTTTCCTTGCATGTGTCCTACGTGAGGAGCTCCGTTAAGATATGGAGGGCCATCAATTAGAAAGAAGGGTTCGTTGCCTTGAGTTGAGGCTCTGACTTTTTCTTTAACATTTTTATTGTCCCAATATGTGGAGACATCTTTCTCTATCTTTTGGGGATTATAACTCGCCATATATGTACAGACAGATTAGACTGTTAAAAGCATTATTCTTCTAGGGCTTCGTCGACCTCGTCAAAAGTCATTTTAGGTCTTCCTGCGAGAACGTAGGCGCTGTAACCAAGGAGACTTGCGCTTGCTGCAGTTTTGGCTGTAGTACTGAGGAAAGACTCGTTCTCTTCGTTTTGATATAGGAGTTCATTAAATCCTGCTCCTAGTGCTTGAGCTCCATTTTCGTAACCTTCTGTGGCTTCTATAGTTGCGCTTAAGGGTTCTCTATATTCGTCTGTTAAGCTCTTTCCATGCTTGTAGGCTAAGTAGCCTCCAACAGCAGCTATTGGCAGTACTCCGATTTTTTCTAAGAAACTCATGGTTACTATATAGTAGTAAAAGTTTATATTTATTCCCACTGAATGGAGTGTCCGCGCTTCATAGTTCTAGTTCCGTCATCTCCAGAGTCTTCATTCTCATCTTCTATTTCTTTATTTTTCTTGGAATCTTCTTTGAATTTCTGTGAGTCGGGATGAGGTTCTTTGACTTCTGTTTCGAATTCTACTTGTACAGAGGTCATCTGATCACTTATCTCTCTTAATTTTTGCTCTCCCTGTAAATCCTCTCTATGAGGAAATGCTGCTCCTGCCGGAGTCCCTGATGATTCGTCATCTGAAAAACGCGGAAAAATAATTATGTATGCATGAGGCAGCATTTGTCCTCCAGCTTCCATAACATTCATCGCTACTGATACTCCTTCTGCACCTAATCCTTCTATTGCTTTCTCCATTACTTCTCTCACCAATTTCATGCATTCTTTGTACTCCGAGGGCTCCAATTCCATTAAGTTTTCTGTATGATCCTTGGGCACAACCATGGTGTGGCCCTTAGCTCGGGGGCTTACTTCAAGCCAAGCATAGAAGTTATCAGTCTCTCCGACTAAAATTAACTGATCTGGATTCTGTATTAATTGACAGAAAGGACAGTTTTCCATAAAGAAAAATTGGGAAATATGTGTTTATAGTTCTAGTCTTTTTCACAGAGGAGGCATTTCGTCATCCATCATGTCTCCAGGAGCTTCTTCAGGTCCTTCTGGAATAAATTCCGATCCTGATTCTTGTACATCTTCCATCAAGTCTCGTACATCTTTTATCAAACTCTTCAGCTTAGACTCGGAATCAGGGTCCTGTAACTCCATCTCCAACTGTGAGATTTTCGATTCAAGCTTGCTAGCAGCCTTACTACTTCTACCAAAAGTCTCAATAGTCATTTCGGCAGAGTCAAGTACTGCTTCGGCCTCTGTTTTACGCTCTTTCAACCCCATACTCCAACACCAAGTCGGATAACTTATAAACCTTTTTACCTTTAAAGCTTTAGCTCTGCCTCACATCAGAGGAAGCCATCATGTTAGTTAGTAATTCTTCAAAACAGACTTCATCTTTCAACTGTTCTAAATCATCAATACTTAGATTAGTCGAAGGACTGTTTGGAGCCATTCTGGCACAAGAAGAGTTAATCTCAGATAGAGAATAAGTTTCTATCCTTTTAGAGATTTCAATAATACTATTTTTGTTAAATCCAATTAGAGGTCTGTAAACTGGTAAGTCATGTGAAGAAGTGAACAAATTCTGAGGAGTTTGTGAAGACTTCTGTCCCAGAGCTTCTCCAGTGACAATACCATCAAAACCTTCTTCTTGCCTCAATTTTTCTGCAGCTTCAAACATCAGTCGTCTATGAACTACCATGCGGCCTTTACTAACATCTTGCAGTTTTTTGTTTGCTTTCTCCATATCAATTACTGCATAATCCCAAGTTTTACCAGGGTGGAATTTTTTTAGCTCTTCTAATACTTTCTGAAACCTTAGTAAGTGGTCTTCAGCCGCATAAGGTCTGTTATAGAAATATACTGGAAAAATATCTGCACCACGAACCATCATCTTATAAGCCGCTACAGGAGAATCTATTCCTCCGCTTATTAAAGCAATATATTTGCCTTGACTTGCGGCAGGTATGCCGCCAGGACCTTCAAGTACTTCTGTGAAAATATAAGCTTTTTCAGAGGTTACTTCAAGGCGTATCCAAGTCTCAGGTTCTTCAAGGTCTACTGCGGCGCCAGTCTCATTTTGTATGTAGGATCCTAGTTGCTGTTCCAGTTCGCTGCTTGATGTTTCTATATTTCTAGTTTTGACTCTAACGCCGAAACTCTCGCCTACGTCTAAAGGTACGGATTCTTTCAAATTACATAAATGGGGATCAGTCACAATTGCGTGGGAGGCTGAGCTAACCCCTGGTAATTGTGCTATTTTCTCAGCACTATCTGGGCTAGTACCTCTTACAATTATTCTGCCTCTTTTCGCAGATACTTTTTCGAATCCGATTTCCTCGTATTCCAGCTTGTCTTGGACTCGTTGCCGCAGTATTTGAAGCAGCTGACTTCTGAATTTACCTTTCTTGGTATGGATTTCTGAGTATCTTACCAGGGTATCCATGGCCTAGATTATTTCTGCGAAGGCAAATTTGTTCCCAACGGAAGTAACTTCTACGTCGTAAGTTTCTCCGACTTCAGCTCCAGGGACGAAAACTACAAATCCTTCAACACGCGCTATTCCATCTCCTTTACTTCCTAGATCTTCTATCTCTACTTCTACTGTGTCTCCTTCGCTTACAGGTTTGTCAAAGTCGTCTCCTGACGATTCTTCTTCAACTGTTTCTTCTTCGATCTCTTCAGTTTCTTCAACGTCTTCTTCAACGTCTTCTACTTCTTCAACATCTTCTGTTGTTTCTTCTGTTTCGTTTGATTCGAATTCTTGACCTGCAAAATCATCTTCTTCTGTCATAGTGATATGCACCGTGAATTAAACAAGCGCCTTGAAACTTTAAAAGGAGTGGCGGTCAGGAACAATAGCGTTGGAATTCTTGTAAGAGGTTTAGGACTAAAAATGAAGCTCGCCAGCGCCCGGATTTGAACCGGGGAGGGGCGTTAAGCCCCAGCAGATTTCGAATCTGCCGCGTTCAGCCAGACTCTGCCACGCTGGCACAGTGAAGGTATATGTTTTATTAACTTTAACGAGCTTCTGCTGCATTGAAATGATATTATAGTGAAGGGTGATGGGGGATTTAAAAATATTCAATTCTAATGGTTCAGACGCATGTACGACTTAGTAATATTCGATATGGACGGAGTAATCCTTGATTCGGGCCTGAATAACTTTTTATGGATGGACAGAATCAGAATGAAAAAAGCAGAAGAAATAGGTTACAGCTTCGATAAAGAAGATGCTATACAGGTAGTGCAGGCTACTGAGATGTCGCAGATAGAAGAGCTACTGGAGAGAAAAAATATGAGCATGGAGGAGCTATTGCAAGTAGAACATGCTGTCCAAGATGCTAAAACTAATTTGATAAAACACGGCGCTATCCGGCTTTTCCCGGAAGCACAAAATCTAATTGATGAGATGGATGTTCCTGTTGCTCTGGCAACGAATGCTCCGCTTAAAACTACACAGCTAACGCTTAAACATTTCAATCTTAGAAAACAGTTTGAAGTCGTAAAATCTTTGCCTCTTGATAGCTTTGAAACTTATATAGAGAGAAAAAAGCCGCATTCATACATGCTCGAAAAGGCTATTGATGAGATTGGAGCGGATAAACCAGTTATGATAGGAGATACTTCTGCAGATGTAAACGCAGCACAAAATGCGGGAGTGGACTCGGTATTGGTACAAAGTTATGATGAGAGAGAAGGTCTGAATCCAACTTATAGGATTAGAGAGCTAGCCGAATTGAGGTCAGTGCTCAACTCGTAATAATTCCTGTTTACTGAACTAAATTAGTTGAAGACTAAAAACTTTCTGACCAATTTCAAAATATGGCGGATGATAAATGCAGCAAATGCGGCAAAGAAGCAGTTATATGCCGAGAATATGAAGGCCGAGCATTATGCAAAAAACACTTCTCAATAGATATCAACAAAAAAGTCAAAAAAACAATAAGAGAAGGAAATCTTGTAGAATCAGGAGATACAATAGCTGTAGGCCTCTCAGGAGGAAAAGACTCTGCAGTTATGCTGGAACAGCTTGTAGAAATTTTTGGAGATAGGCCTGATATAGATATAGTAGCGATAGCGGTACATGAAGGAATAGATCCATATAGAGATGAGTCGATAAGCGCTGCTAAGGAGATGTGTGATGAGTTAGGTATAGAATTGAAGATAGGCCGTTACAGCGATTATTATGATTTAAAAATGGATGATGTGGCTGATGCTGGTGCTAAAGGTAACTGCACTTACTGCGGGATTATGAGACGCGATCTCTTGAATAAACTCTGTAGAGAAGTCGGTGCTGATAAAATGGCTATTGGACATAATCTCGATGATGAAGCTCAAGCCATACTTATGAATCATATTAAAGGCGATATGAAACGAATGGCTCGGATAGGCCCTAAAAAAGATCCTGTTAATCATGAAAAATTCACGCCGCGTATAAAACCTCTAAGAGATGTGATGGAGAAAGAAATCGCACTGTACTCAAGGCTCCACGATTTAGGAGTTATTGATAGATGTCCTCACGTGCAGGAAACCTCTCTTAGACCGCTAGTAAAGTCTTTTATTAACAGGTTGGAAAGCGAGATGCCGGGAATTAAATACTCGATAGTATCGCAGGGTAGAGAGATTTCTGATCTTGTAGAAGATAATATTGACTGGGACGATAAGGATAACCAGATTGAAGAATGCGATAAATGTGGGGAGCCTTGTAGTGGGAACCTGTGTAGAAAATGTCAGTTGCTAGATGAAATTAAGGTTGCTGCTGATAGTTCTGAAAAACACAGTTTTGAACTGGATTAACGTTTAAAACCTGAAAGGTAATACTTTGTATTATGAAAGCAGTAATTCTTGCAGGAGGTCACGCAACCCGATTATGGCCTATCACAAAGGACCGTGCAAAACCCCTTCTACCTTTAGGAAATAAGCCTATAGTAGAATATATTGTTGAAGAGCTTGATGATTTTGATGAAGTTTTAATTTCTACTAATAAGAAGTTTGCAGATGATTTCGAAGAATATATTGAACTTACTGGCAGAGATAACGTCAGGATAATTGTAGAAGACCAAGACTCAGAAGATGAAAAACCTGGTACTATAGGAGCAATAATTAAAATCCTGGAGGACGAGGAAATTGAAGATGACCTATTGATTATAGGCGGCGACAATTACTATAGCTTTTCAATCAAAGACTTCGTAGACTTCTCGCTTGATAAAAATGCGCCTACAAATGTTGTTTTTGATGTAAATGATCTAGCACAGGCCTCTCAGTTTGGTATAGTAGATACAGATAAAGAAAAAATTGTAGGGTTCGAAGAAAAACCTGAGGAGCCGCCTTCAACACTTGCTTCAACCGCGTGTTATTTTTATCCTGAGGATCAGCTGAGTCTGTTTAAAAAATATGAAAAACACTTTAGCAAGACTGATGTGCCAGCAGAACAGTACTTAGATGAGCCTGGTAGGCTTCTTGAGTGGGCTCATGAGCAGACAGATATGTATGCTTACAGCTTTAAGGGAGAATGGCATGATGTCGGCACACCTAAAGGATATCTTGAAGCACAAGCTTCAGTTATAGATGAAAAAATTGTGAAGGGAGACACAGAAGATTCAGAACTTAACGACAACGTGTTCATTATGGGCAACTCAAAAGTCAAGAATTCTAAGCTTGAAAATGTCATCGTATTCCACGATGTAGATATTGAGGATAGCGAAATAAGGAATTCAATAATAGATAATAATTCTCAGCTTGAAGAAGTGGATTTAAATGATGCAGTAGTCGGTGAGCATACTTCTCTTTAAACTTTTAGAGACTGGAGGCTTCAATATTCTCCAGTCTCGAATCTAAATCTGGGTGAGTTGAGAAAAGTTTCGTAAATTTGTCGCTGGCGAAGGGATTGTAAATAAACATGTTCGAACCTGCTTCTTGCACTTTAGAGTTATGACCTCTCCTTTGTCTTTCGTTTGCAGAGCTTATTTTTCTCAAAGCGTTTGAAAGTCCCTCTCTCTGGCCATGAATCTTCACTGCGTCACTGTCGGCACGAAATTCCATTTTTCTCGAAATAGACATTCTAATCACGGTCGCGATTAAAGGAGTCAAAATCATGAAGGCCATTGCGGATAGCAATTCCCCCTCTTGATCTCTACCTGCAAAAAGTGCGGACCAAAAAACTAGTTCGGCTATCACTGCGATAGACCCAGCAATTGTAGCTACTACAGCATTAATTAAGGTATCACGATTTTTTATGTGTGCAAGTTCATGGGCTACTACAGCTTCAATCTCATCCGTTTCAAGATTTCTTAGAAGACCTTGAGTTATGCAGACAACACCATGCTCAGGGTTTCTCCCAGTTGCAAAAGCGTTAGGCGCGTTCATATCAGATATGTAAAGATCAGGCATAGGGATATCTGCATTTTCAGCAAGTTGCTCTACTGAAGTGTATAGTTGAGATCTTTCATCAGGCTTTACTTTTTCTGCGTTATACATTTTCAGAACAATTCTGTCACTGTACCAGTAACTTCCAAAATTCATAATTCCTGCAAAGAACAGGCCTATAATCATTCCTGTAGTTCCTCCTATGAGAAATCCTGCTGCTATGAACAGGCCTGTCATACCAGTTAAAAGGCCCAGTATTTTTGCGTTGTTCAGTGTGCGTGTGAGGTTCATTTCTTCTGTGCTAGAAAAAGTATTATTTTCTTGTTTTTTTATGTAGGTGGAAAAGGAAAAATAAGTGGCAACGTTTCGAATGTCCCGCCATGAAGGCAGTACTGTTCGAATCGCTGAGGGACTTTACTTCCGTGTTCGGGATGGGTACGGGTGTAACCCCCTCGCTATGGTCGCCAACAATTACAGACGCGGAGTTAAAATTTATAAAGGGTTTGAAGAGTTGAGTCGAGTTTAAATAACAGAAATGAGATATTAATTCTATGGGAGGTTTAGACCTTGGTAACAATAATAAAGGAGGAATATTTGGTTCGCTAGGACGTTATCTTGAGAAGTCTACTATAATTGATTTAGCAACCATTATTGTATTAGGAATGAACTTTTTCCTGCTTCAAGAGCATATAGGATTTGGAGATTCATTATTTGAATTTTCTACTGATTCTACCGTTCTAGCAGCACAGGCTACAGGATTGATGATGCTAATATATCTTGCAGAGACTATAGCTGATAAAAGCCGCTAAAGAAATCCTAGAAACTCTTTTCCACGGCCTTTAGGTACTCTGCTTGACACTAATTCATCTTTGTATAGTCCGCATCCAATACAGCGAGTCTCATAGAATAGCGCTACATAACCTTTCTCATTCAGAGTTCTCTCAATCATTTCTCCATTAAGTAAGGCCTCTAATTCTTTTTTGTCTAAGTCTACTTTATTTTTCTCAATTTGAGAGCCTATAAGCTGTAAAAAATAAGTTGTAGGTTTGAGTCCTATGTCCATGTCTCTGACAGCTCTAATTCCGTTAGTCTCATATTTGTCGTTAGGTTCTCGACAGAACCAGTAATCTCCGTTATAGTAAAATTCTCCTTCAGGTTCTATTCCAAATCTCTTCTTTAGGTATTTTTTAACTTTTTTTTCTGAATTTTGCGACATACATGCCACCTGATTTCAAATGATGAGGGTAAATTCTAACGGTTTTATCCATTTCGCTGCCGAATTCTTCGCCTTCAAAACTTTCTAAGCCTCTACAGTGGTTGAAATCTAATTTAATTCTTTCTAATGATGTTGTGTCATTTAAAGCTTTTGAGACGACTTGTTCGTTCTCCCAAGGTGAGAAAGTACATGTTGAGTAGACTAATGTGCCTCTAGGCTTTACTAGGTTTAAGGCTTTTTTCAAGAGGTCTACCTGTAGTTTTGAGATGTCTTTTGTCTGCTGTTCGCTGGCTGCTTTTTCTTTTCTACGGCAGTTGTTTCCTTCACCACTACAAGGTGCGTCTACTAAGACTTTATCGTATTCTGTGTCTTCAGGTATTCTTCTGCCATCAAGGTTCAATGTGTTCGCTGAAAATGCTCCGGTCCTATATACGTTGGCGTGTAGACTCTTCATCCTCTGTCCAGATTTTTCATTCGCTACTACTATACCGGTATTGTTTATTTTATCAGCTATTTGAGTGGTTTTTCCGCCTGGAGCGCTACATGTATCAAGTACATGGTCTCCTGGCTTAGGGTTAAGAATTTCGACAGGTGCTGTTGCTGATTCTTCCTGTACGTAGTATTCGCCGCGCCAGTGAAGCATTGAAGTTCCGGGATTGTCAATTCTGCCCAGTCTGTATACATCTTTGTTCCAGCTCGATTTTTCAACTTCGAAATCTTTCGCCAATTTTTCTTCAAAGTCGGGTCTTGCTTTGAGGTTGTTTCTTCTTACTGATGCAACTGGATCTTTCTCGACTTCTTTTTGAAAGGCTTTGTACTCAGGAATTATTTCTTTATATTTTTCCACGTTTATAGGTGGGGGAAGTCATTTTTTAGTAAGGACAACCTATAAAAGCAAATCGTAATACTTAGTATTACGTTATAATATGAGTCAAGAACATGAAGAGATGATTCCAGTAGTTGATAAAAAAGATAATATCGTAGGGAAGATGTCTCGTAATACTATTAGTGCTAGAAAAGGGCGGAGAAGCAGGGCTGTTTCAATTCTAAGCTTCAAATCCAGAAAAAAGGAGCATGTACTTATACAGAAAAGGTCTGAAGACAAAAATAGAAAACCAGGTTTATATGAAATAACTGCTGGGCACGTTCAACTAGGAGAAAGCTATGAGTGTGCAGCCATTAGAGAATATGCTGAAGAACTTTACAATTGTGAGCCTGAACAACTTCCATTCAAACCTGAGTTAGAATACGAATTCAGTTTTACTAAAGATTGTGAAGATAATCCTCAGAATGTTACAGTATTTTCTACAACGCAAAACTATGATTTAGAGCTAGCAGACGAGGTGGCTTATGCAGAGTATAGAGCTGTAAATTCAATTCTTGAAGACATCAACCAATATCCTGAGAGATATACTAACTGTGCTGCAGAGTCTTTGGAAAAATATGCGGAACAGTCAGGCCTCAATAGAGTAGATCAGTCAGAACTAGGTTAGATCATCTAGCTTTCTCTGTCCAGATTCTTCTTTTTGAAAGGCCTTTCTCAAATCTTTCTCAAGTTCAGGACCTTTACTTCTGTCATAAAGTGTTGCTGCAGGATGATAAGTTGGCATGATTTTAAGACCTTCTCTTGTAAAGATTCGGCCGTGAATCTGTGAAATACCTTTGCTGGTGTCAAGCATCTGACGAGAAGCAAAGTTGCCTAGAGTTATGATTATTTCAGGTTTAACTGAGTCTATTTCTTCTCTCAGTAGTGGGGCCCATGCAGCTATTTCTTTCTTTGTTGGGTTGCGATTGTTAGGAGGGCGTACTTTAACTAAGTTGGTTATATAGAGTTCAGAACGTTTTACTCCTATATTAGAGAGTATTTCGTCAAGTCTTTTCCCTGCTCGACCTACAAAGGGTTTGCCCTGTTTTACTTCGTTAGCGCCAGGCGCTTCACCTATTAACGCATATTTTGACTCTTCACATCCAAATCCTGGTACGAATAGTTTCTGATCAAAATAGTCAGGATGTACCGTTTCAAAGAAATCGGCGTATTTGTCCTGGAACTCCATGGATTCAATTACTTTTCTATTTTTTTATTTAGCGATGTTTAGATCAATAAGATTCTGGAAATTCTGAGACATGATGCAGAAGAAAAAGATCTGATTTTTAATGCCTCTACTTGTAACTTTCGTAGAGTATGATTGTTCCAGCTATAGTCACAAACATATCAGGCACATATGTAAAAACGCCTATAGTTATACCTTCAAAACCTGCTAATAAGTGGAGTATAGGGCTAGCTGTAACTGCATATAGTAGTAGTGCGGCGCTAAAAATTGCTAAGCCTCTTGACATTGAGGTGGGTACTTCGCGGTATATTTTGAGGTAATTGTATGTTAGTGCTGAAAGTATTACGATATTAAAAGATGTAAAAACTACTTTAGCTACTAAAACATTTTCTAAGAGCGGGCTAGCTACGAAAAAAGTGTTGGTTGCAACGTAAGCGGTTATTGCAGCTATTATCATGCCTGTGGCAATTGTAATGTTGAAACTGTTCAGGTTCTCTTTTAGTTTATCGCCGTATTTCATATTTCCACTCCAGACTTATCGGCTATGTCTTTTAACTTATCAAGATTTGCTTCCATTTGATCCGTTAAAAAATAGTTCTTGCCGTAGCCTTCTCCCATCGTAGTTATCACATGATGCTTTTCCATCAACCTGAGATGATGCTGAACTGTTTTGTAATCAAGATCAAGGTCTTCTGATAGCTGATTTGCATTCATAGGTTGCTCATCTAAAGTCATTATGATTCTCAATCTGTTTTTACCTCCTCTTGTTCCGCCGATAAGCCACCAGAGTATTTTCTCAAAGTTCTGCATTCTATGATCAGGGTCATTGGATTTATCTGTTTATACCAATAAATTAGGCCTTGTCTTAAATAAAGAGAGGGGGAATATGGACTCATACTTCATAAATATAAGACAGGGCTGAATTTTATCCGTAATAGAAAGAAAAAGATTTGAATGGCCCTCAAAAGGCCTCTGTTTTGGCTATGCAGCTGTGATGCGTGTGGCCTTCTGTAGCTTTAAGATAGTCGTCATTGGTAAAGACCATTTCACCGCAGATGATGCAGGTTCCGAGTTTTTCAGGCTTCTTTTTCATAGTCATTGTTTGGGCAGAGTTCAAGTCGAGTCACCTCTGTCAAAGTACTAGGTTTTCTTTTTAAAGCAGGTTTTCCGAACTCAGTACGAAGTCAGGCCCAAATCTTCTTACTAACCTTGGTGAAGGAGTTTATTTGGTTAAATGATGCCTTAATGTTTTTGCTAGTATGAATCTTTAGCTTGGAGAGTCATGTCGGTGGCTAAAAAGAGGTTCTGTGCTGTTAGTTACGGAGCAGGCAGAGATTGAGAAAGCGTGAAGGTTTCCCGGCTCCAGGATTTGAACCTGGGACAAGCCGATCTACAGTCGGCCGCTCTGCCAGGCTGAGCTAAGCCGGGATAAAACCTTCTTTTATGGCAGGGTACAAATTGTTTGAGGGGGCCAAAATTTAAGTATTGGATCAATGGAGTTTTTTCATCTCTCGCCGAAAGAAGAGGTTTTCTTGGTTTGTTGTCGAAGAGTAACTAATGTCTATGATAAAGTATGTATTTGAGATTTAGAGAATATCTAAGCATTTTACTGTTGTCTATATTAGTTTAAACAGTTTTCTATTGAGTTTGTTTAACTATATACTGCATTATATAGACCTTTAAGAATATGGGACTCATTCATAGTCGTATGCGTGAATTATATGATAGCAATTCAGTTTAGCACTATCTATGATGTATATAGAAGGTTAGGTTCAAAATCTAATAACTATTCAATGGAGGAGATCCCTGCTTGTTAGAATACTGCTACTTTGATCTTGAGTCAAGAGCTATGCATGCTTCCGAAGAAGCGAATAGACGCTCTACATATCAAGTAGATTATGAAATGAATTCGAGAGTAATAAGTGTTTTAGAGGGCTTAATAGACTGTTCTACCGTCTTCAATATGAGTAAATATACTGATGTGGCGCCGGGAGGTCGTTACAGTTTAAGAATTGGTCATCGTTTGAACGATGAGGGTGTGGTTTTCGACGAATTTTATGAACGGCTAGATAGAGGTGTTTCAGGAGAGGTGGCTTAGTGATGAATGAAAAAAGTTTTTTCCTGAAGGAAAAGCCAGTGCTAGCGTTAGTCACTATTAGACAAAATAGAGAGGATGTTTATTGCAGTCTCATCTCAAAAAAGATTGACACTACGTACGCACATACAGTGAAGATTACTTCTTGTTTTGAAGAGAAGGGGATCATAGAAACTGAAAAAAAGGGTAGAAAAAAGATCTTGGTGCTTACCGAGAAAGGACAAGAGTACGCTGATCACTTCATGGAGCTGTTAGAAAAATTGGAGGGAGGGGATAGATGGAGTTAAAATAAATGCCATTTTTTGAACTTTTTTTATTATATTCTAGAATTTATAACTCTATTAATAAGGCTGAATAGGGTTTATTGTGGTTGTGCAGATGGAAAGTGATAATGAGATTGAGAAACTTTTTTTCAAGGTAAAACCTGTCCGAATTATGATTAACGTTGCAGGCAGAGATGAAAGCTATGCTCGAAAGCTCTCAAAGGATGTAGGAGCAACTTATGCTCATACAGTGAAGGTTTTGAATAGAATGAAAGACTATGAGTTAGTACAGTTTGAGCCTAAAGGGAGGAAAAAGATAGTGACTTTCACTGAAGGAGGACGTGATATAGTGGATCCACTATCAAGTGCCTACAGAGAAGTAGAAAAGCAACAACGAAAATTGGGAGAAAGAGGCAATAATCTATCTGAAAACATGTGAAAAAATACTATAGTTTTCTTAGAGCTATTTGAACCATATTTAATTGATTGTATCAAGATTATTCGCAATATAGAGCTCTCTAATAAGCTTGTTTCTGTAATAAAGATATTATAAATCCTCGAGTAATTTCTGGCCATGGGGGATGAAGGACTGATTCAGTCAATGTTAAGTAACAAAAATGATCTGAAAAGACTTCAGAAAATTAATAGGCTGTTGCAAAACATTTTTTGCCGTCTTAATCCGCATATAAGGAATTTGTTTTTCGTAAAATCGAGCTACGGGGGCAATGATCCCCAGCGTTTACCTGTGAATATCGCTAAAAACAGGTTTCAATTATAGGGAGGTGAATATAATGAATAAACAAGTTACAGTCTCAATAGTCGTTATAGGTCTCGTTATAGGCCTTGCAGGTCTAGCAACTGCGGGTAGCCAGTTCCAAGACACATCTGACAAGGACAAGGACTACTACAAAGCGAACTTCCATGACATGAAGGACAAGCAGAAGGACATGAAGAAGGATCATGACAAGCAAGTAGATGAGAAAAGAGATAAGGTCACTAAGTTAGAGGAAGACAGGAAGAAGTTCGAGGACAGTTATGAGAAGAAGAAGTATGAGAAAAGTGATTACAAGAGTAAGTACAGTGACAAGAAGCATAAGCTAGATCAGTACAAGAACAAGTACGAATCTGCTGAGAAGAAGGTAGATGAGTATAAGGACATGTACAAGCACGAGAAGAAAGCTGTCGATCAGCTAATGAAGAAGCTTGACAAGTCCGAATTCAGCCAGAGAGCTGGATCTGAGAGCATCCACATCGAACGTGAATGGGATGACGTAGACAAGAGTGACTACACACAGAAACATGACTCAAAGGATTCTTCATCCGATAAGAAAGAATCTAAGACAGACAAGAGCAGCAAAGACTCAGATGACAAGAAGTCCTACGAAGAAGGAAAGCACGTAGATGACAAAGAGAAGGACAAGAAGGTATCTGACGAAGACAAGAAGGTAGAAGAAGAGAAGAAGGACAAGAAGAAAGAACAAGACAAGAAGGACGAGAAAGTAGAAGAAGAGAAGAAGGAAGACGACAAGAAGGAAGACGACAAGAAGGACGATAAGAAAGACAAGAAAGGTTACTAAATGAGCAATAAGAGGAGTCTGGTGCGGTACGAGACTTCTTGAGCTCTACCTTTCTTTCTTTCTTCTAACATGTTAAGAGGGATTATAATGAATTTCACAGGAGGCTATCGAAAAGCAGCTGGAAGCGTATTAGTTATCTCAATAGTGGTGCTATTTTTTTATCAATTCCCACATGTTATAGGAGCTTCAAATAGCTTTGTAGCATCTGGAGATGATCTAAATGGAATATCTTCAGGAACGCTTGTTTTCATGCAATCAGGTACAGAATATCAAGTTAGACCTGGAAGCACGGCCTCGTTTATTCATGAGAATGAAGAAACAGGAGAAAGAGAAATTTTAACACGTACAGTGCTAGATGATAGAGTTGAAGATGGCGAAAGAGAATTAAACGTTAGAGATGCTGATGGTGAAGGCGCCATATGGCTTAGTGACTCTAATGCTTTTAGAGTAGAGATGCTCACAGTACCGTTACTAGGATTCTTAGTAGCATTCCTTAGTTCTCTAGAAGGTATAATCTTGCTCATCTTTCTTCCTGCGGCAGTATTACTTTACACAGAGTTAATTAGACTCTGGGACAAACTTGAGGCCTAAAGGTACAATTTTTTGCATGTCTGGCATTATAATAACCTTATTAATTAGCTATAATCTATTCTTTATCCAGCAAATTCATCTGGCTTGAAAATCGGATGGTGAGCAGAGGTTGAAGGTGAGGTGAACGATTATTGACGCAAACAAACGACTTTTTGAGGCAGAGCTAGAAGCACAGACGGTTGGAGATGAGTTAAATATCTATCAGATCGATAGAGCTAGGCTACCTTACTCAGCAGGGGCGGTATTAAATATTTTAAATATGCCGGGAAAGTAGGCCATCTCTTCCGTATTTTCCTTCTTTTTTATTACTTAGCTTTCACTGGACTAATATATCAGACATTATTTCTTTATCCAGAGGTCTTAATTCTCTGTAAAAATCATCTACTGAACCAAATGAGTTAGAACTCTCAATAGCCACTACTGAATCTGTTAATTTTGAGAGAAGCTCCATATCTTGGTGCGATAAGAACGAAGTACCTAGACATATTTTTGACGCGCCTGATTTTTTCGCATAACCTACAACAGCTGTTAAAGCTGAAATACTTTGAGATCCATCTCCGACAATAAAAACCTCTCTTTTTTTCAAACTAGGTCTTTTAAGACCTTTACAATACTTACTATAACATTTCCGGGCTTCAAACCTTTTTTTATCAGCTACTTCAGCTACATAATCAGGTTTAACTGTTACTGCGCTTTCAACTTCAGGGTTAATACTTAAAGTACCTTCATCTGTTACTGCTCCTAGATCTAGAGTTGGGGCTGAAGGCAATCCAAAATTTTTGACCTTCACAAGGTTTATTTGTCTATTAAAGGCGCGAGCTATTTTTTCACCTACTACGACGCCGCCTTCATTTATTCCTAGAAATACATCAAAAGAATCCTCTGTATCTAAGACTAGCCTTCTCAGCTTTTCTCCCGCATCTTCCCTGTTTTTCAGAGGTAACACAGTCCAAAAATACTGATTCAAGATATTAAGTGATTGTTACATCTTGAAACCTGCAACTAATTACATAATAACCAGCACTTTGCTTCTTACAAGTTAAACTTTGCCTCAATTTCTTGGCTTGAAGCAAGTTCTTTTTCGCCCTCTTTAAGCACTGATGGCCTTATAGTTATACCTTCTTCAACTTCAACTTTAGGGGTAACAGAATATTTGAAAATTCTTTGATCGCCGGGCTCTAGCTCGTTAATCCACCATTTTAAACTACTGCCGTCCTTTGAATGTTTAACTTCAGGATTCGCCATATCAAAGCTTGTATTAACATCTAGAACGTTTGGGATAAATTCTTCAAGAACAACGTCATTAAATACCTTTGAGCTATCGTTTTCAACTTCTATAGTTATGTTTATCTTTCCATCTATGGATTCAACAGTTTTCAAGACTTTGACGCTAGAAGTCAGCTTTTTTAAACCAATAAATCCTGCTAACAAAATAACTAGGCCGGTAATAGGTATCCAGTAATCTGTACGCATCGATAATGTTTCACTTTCTCCTGGAGCAAGTTCAAACTCCCATCTGTAAAGTTTACCTGAGTCAGAGTCTTTTTCTTCCGCATCAGGCGCGTAAAATACGGGTGCTAAATAGCTTGGTACTTCGCGCTCGTAGACGTGTGTTTCCTCAAGGTTTCCAAAGTTCTCAAATTCTAAATCTTCATGCACTACAAAAATACGATTATCAGTCTCACTATACTCTCTTATATCCACGATTTCAGAAATATTGAATTCTTCAATGTATTCGCGGCCTTCAACGTCTAATACGGCCTTTTTCACACCTGGAGACTCAGAATCATTGATTTCAAACTCTTCGGTAACTGTTCTAAGCCCTCCGGCTGTTAAAGGATCGAGTTCAGAAGATTTACTATTGTTTAAGGTCTCAAATGTGAGTGTTTCATTTTCAAGGGTGGAAGAACCTACATTTCTGACCGTAGCTGAAACTTCTACTGTTTCTCCAGGCTCCAGTGCATTTTCTTCAATGCTGTAGGAGTCCAAGTTCAGATTTCTATCTCTTACTACTCTGAATCTTATGCTGTCCGTTTTGCGTTCATCTGTCTCAAGATCTGTGATTGAGAACTGAGTTCTGTATAGGTCTTGCACGGCGTCATCTCCGGGACTTACAGTTAGGTTAAAATACGCTGAATCTTGAGGTTCTATAGTTGCTCTTCTTTCATGAGAATACCAGCGCCGATGGTAGTCTAGAACATTCATCTGGAAAGTTCGATACTCATTTGCAGTATTTTCTATGTGTATCTTAAATTCGCCAGAGTCATCTGTTGTGGCTCGATCGTTGACATCTTCTATCTCTATTTCAAAAGCAGAAATTATTCCAGTAAATAAAATGACTCCTGCTAAGAGAACAATCCACTTCTTCATAAACTCACTTCGAACTGCTTATATATAATCCTTGTTAGATGCCAGTTGCAGCACGCAACAAGACTCGGGTGCCTGTAGCTAAACCAATGGAGTATAGAGCAACTAAAAGCAAAGCTTGATACATTTCGTCTAAGTCAAAGTAAATATAGATAGAACCTGCTAAAATCACTGTTTTTAAGGCAGTGAAGCCTGGTAAACCAAAGATATTTGTAAAGAACTGGGTTAAAACTTGGCGCTGTTCAAATCCCTGCGTTAGGCCATACGTAGATGCGAAACCCTCAAAGTACTGGCTGAAAACGGCTAAAACAAGCACTAATCTGCCGTAACGACTATCTTCAAACAAGTAGTAGTAAAGACCTGCCAGAATGGCTGCAGAAACAGTTACGGCAGCGATTACTACAAAGTTTATGCCTAGTAGAGCGATATAAGCAAGTAGAAGGATAGTTAGGCTGCCGAAAACAAAGTTTGAGTATCTGAAAACATTTTGATAAAAATTATCGAGGTATACGAGACCTATACCAATCAAACCTATCCACATGTAGATTATGGGAGTAATCAAAGCAATTTCTGCAGCTAAAGGAAGGTTTATTGCATCCTGCAAAAACCTTAGAACTCCTGCTAGCAATATTAAGGGGGCTAGTTTTAACGCATTATTAGGGGTGAATTCTATGCTGTGCCGCTCAAACAGCTTTAGAGTCGCTGCTAAAATTGTTACTGCTATCGCAGCCCAAAGAACTGTATTGTAAAGATTATAGCCAGCTACAGCAGCAACTTCATTCCATACAGCAGGTTCCTCTATTGCTTCAGCTATTATAGGCCCTACTAAATACTGCCAAATAAATTCCAACATATCATGTAGTTAGAATCGAAGCTTCAAAAAGAAAGGCTTACAATTAGATAACGTGATGAAACAATGAGCGAAGAACTTGAAGAAAATCTTGTGGAGTTCTATGGCGACGGATGCACACACTGTAAGGAAATGGCTCCAAAAGTAGAGAAACTGGAAGATGAAGAAGATATAGTGGTACAGAGACTTGAAGTATGGGAAAACGAGGATAACCAAGAAATTTACTACGAGTTAGATGGGGATGAGAAGTGTGGAGGAGTGCCTTTCTTCATAAACCGAGAAACTGGAGAATCAATCTGTGGGTCAGCAGATTATGAAACCCTAAAAGCCTGGGCAAATGGCGAAGAACTCTAAGAGGTGAAAAATTATGGGAGATGAAGATGAAGAAAAAGTATGTAGGACTTGTGGCGTAGACCTTACAGGTAAAGAAGATCACGACCACGAAGAAGACGAAGAATAAGATGGAAGACTATGATGTAATTGTTATAGGTGCAGGCTCAGGCCTAGATATAGCATCAGCTTACAACTCTCGAGGGTCGAAAGTTGCATTGGTAGAACCTGGACCGCTTGGAGGTACATGCCTCAATAGAGGCTGCATACCTTCCAAGATGCTTATACACCGAGCAGAAATTCTGGCAGAAGTAAGGAACTCAGAGAAATTTGGCATAAATGCAGAAGTTAACAGCATAGATTATGAAACAATTATCAAAGAAGTTAATGGTGCTGTCGGCAGAGATGCAGAAGCCATTGAGACAGGTATAGAAAGTTCGGAAAACTATGATTTATACCGTACAGAGGCCAAATTTATAGATGATAAAGTAATAGATGTAGACGGGAAGAAGCTGGCTGCTGATAAAATATTCATAGCTGCCGGTACAAGGCCTTTTGTTCCTCCGATTAAAGGAATCGAAGATGTTGACTATTTAACTAGTAGTGAGGCATTGAAACTTGAAGAAAGACCTGAATCAATGATTATAGTTGGAGGAGGGTACATAGCTGCTGAAATGGCTTTCTTCTTCAATGAAATGGGTGTAGAAATAACTGTTGTGGAGCGAGGTAAAAGATTACTGTCTCGAGAAGATAAAGACGTGTCTAAGAAATTCACTGAGCTAGCTGAAGAGCAGTATAGGGTAGTACTAGGTGCGCAGGCAGAAGAAATAGAGAATGAAGGAGAGAAAAGAGTATATCTGGACAATGGGGAAGTATTAGAAGCTGAACAGGTGCTTATAGCGACAGGTAGAAGGCCTAATACTGATAAATTACGGATTAACGATACTGCTATAGCCTTAGACGATAGAGGGTTTATTGAAACTAATAAATATATGGAGACTTCCGTTGAGGGAGTTTATGCATTGGGAGATATCGCAGGTAATTATATGTTCAAGCATTCGGCTAATTTAGAAGCACAGTACACGTATCTGGCTTCTATAGGCGAAAAGGAACAAGTTGATTACAGAGCAATGCCTCATGCAGTATTCAGCAAACCGCAAATAGCCGGAGTTGGAGAAACAGAACAGCAATTAGAGGAGTCTGGTGTGGATTACAGAAAAGCTATTTACAATTATGCAGATACTGGTATGGGGATGGCGTTAAAGGAAGAAGAGGGATTTGTTAAGGTAATGGCTTCCAAAAGCGGAGAAATATTAGGAGTCCATATAATAGGTCCCGAGGCCTCTACACTGATACATGAAGTCTTGCCTGTAATGAGACAGAATGGCTCTCTACAAGACATAAAAGACACTATTCACATACATCCAGCTCTTAACGAGGTTATAGGTAGGGCATTTGATAAATTGTGATTCTTATTCAATGACTTTCATATTATACATAAAATCATACTAATAGAATCATAACATTGGTTAATAGCTTATATTATCTTTTAAACCGTTTACATGCCATTGTTGTAGTTTTGAAGCTATAAGGTTAAGTCACAGGCTTGCTAATTACTGTCTTACGGTGAGTGAGTAGATGAATAGCAAGATAGTTATGACTGCATTTATGCTGATAATGGCATCAGGAATAGTTGCTGCAAGTCCATTTGAGTCTTCATTTGAAAGCGATTTCTTCAATACAGAAGACTCATTTGAAACCAGTAATTGGTTTAATGACGATTTCTTTGCAGACGAAGAAGATGAAGAAACTCAGAATGAGTCTTCAACAAGCGAAGATTCATTTAATAGCGACAACTGGTTTAATGATGACTTCTTCGGCAGCGATGAAACAGAAGAACAGGAAGAATCAAACGGAGATAGTGAGAACAATGAAACAGGTAATGGCGAAGACGAATCTGACGCTTCAGAAGTAACGGAGCAAGCCTACATTTTGGAGGCTCCAGAACCTGGAGAAGAATGGTATGAAGCTGGAAGCGATGAATGGGTGAGCTACATTAACCCTAGGGATGAATACAAGAGAGACTATGCATCCTATCAAGGAGAAGGCTCAGGCAAAATCTGTGTAACTCTTCTGAATGAAGAGGAAGAAGTAATTATAGGGGAAACATTACCCGACACACAGATAACAATTCCTACTGGCGAATCTTTGGAATGGCATCCACATGCCGGACCATTCACAGTAGACCTGCCATTAACAGAGAACTATGAAAGACCTCTGGATTCGGATCAGTTCGGAACTTCGTCTCAAGTAGTACAGGGAGACGGATATATCGACAGCCACTGTCTTGAATGGCACGATTTGGCTGAAGACGCAACAATAGAATATGGAGAAGTAGAGATTACCGGAGACCATGCTGACGATATCCACGTAGTCGGATACGTTCAGCAACCGCATGAAGCGTGGGACACTAACGTTGATCCTATAGAAGATGCTCAATCCTATGAAGAAACAGGAGGAGAATGGACGATGCATGAAAATGGATCTCACGGGCAAATGGTTGCAGTCTTACAACTAGACCGATAACTTATTTTTCCCTTTTTCTTTTTTTGCCTTTAAAATTAGAACTCAGAGCATTACAAATATTCGGACACGTTGAGAAGCCTCTCAATATCTTCATCAGGACTGTAATGCAGTAAATCATATCCAAATACGCCTGTACGTTCATCGTGTATTACAATACCATAATCCTCTAGTTGGGGCAAATGCTTGTGCCGCAGCTCCACCTTAGCTTCCGTCCTACTTAAATCCAGTTCAGAAGTTAAGTGATGCGCCACTTCCTCGACTAAGGCTTCTTCATTATCTTGCAGATAATCTAGTATTTCTCTTCGAGTCTCATTGCTTAAAAGACTAAGAGCGTCATCAAGATCATTTTCGTCGTAGTCCATCACATGTCCTCCTAAAGTGAAAATAGAATAAAAAAATTGTTAGCTGAAGAAAAACCCAATTAAAAACAGTTCTTTAATTAGATACATGATATTACCCAAGATTTTTTATCATTACTTTCACACTAATAGTTAGACCTTTCATATTTTGCTCTCGTTCACCGATAACGTTATACCCATTTTTTCTATAGAACTTCACTGCTTCAAGAGAGGAAGGAGATTTCAGTTTAGTCAATCCCTCTTTTCTAGCTTCTTGCTCTAACCTATTGAGCAGTTTTGTTCCAATACCTTTCTCCATATAATCAGGATCAACAAATATCCCTGATATCGTTCCACTTTCCTTTTGAAAACCAGCAACACCAATAAGTTCGTCATTCTTAATTGCTAAAAAGTAAACATATCTGTCTTTCTTTGCAAACTCAATATTCATTTCGGGAATTATGTTTTCCAAATGTTTTTGCTGGTGAGCAGAATATTTTTCAGGTTTCACAGAAGAAATAGCTTTTTCAATTACTGCTTTGATTTCATCTTCATATTCTTCACAGTAATGTCGTATCTCCATAACAGTGTTCCAAAAACTGTTAGGAAACTCTAATTAACTTTACTCTATTCTTACTATTTCTTATTCATTCAGAAGGAATAAATTGGCAGGACCCGGATTTGAACCGGGGTCCGGCGCTCCCAAAGCACCGATGATAGTCCACTACACCATCCCGCCATTAAACTAGAAAGGTCTAGCCTCTGTAAGAGTTTCTCTGTAAAAAGTCTTTTATAGTAATTTTTTAGACTCTTGGTAGGATAGGGCTAAAGAGAACTTATTCCTGTAGCCATCTGACTTCATCTTCAGACATTTGAAGCATTTCCCGGTATCCGCTTCTATAGCCATCTGAATCTTCGTTTTCTTCTATAACAACAGAATAACTGTCTGGAGATGAGTCAAGCATATCTCTTGAATATTCTCGAGTTTCAGCCAAGATTTCTTCCATATCCCAGTCATTAGGAGAGCCCTGAATAAATGCTAGTACCTCTACTGAACCATTAGATCTAATACCTGTGAAATATTCTAGGCCCAAATCTATTTCTTCATAATCTTCACAATCAAAGAGTTCGACTTCACTTGCGCTCATCACAGTCGTGTTACCAGTCTATAATCTTTTTATGCACTACCTTACTCTTTGAAGTCTGTCTCCGATTTATTCACCCATTTCTGCTCTATCTCGCTGTTACCGATCACTGCAGTATCAGAGTTGTCAAGTAATAGCCGGCTTTTACGCAGCCCTACTTCTATAACCTTTCCTTCATCTTCACCTACTTTTACGCGGTCACCTATCTCAAAATCATGGTCTTTAGCAAGATAATACCCTGAAACCGTATCAGCAATCATGTCTGATAATGCATAAGCTACTCCCAAGGCCAAAAACCCTGATGCAGTTCCAAGACTTGCAGCAATTTCGCCCAGCCCCATTATGTTTAGAAAAGAAAGCAATACTGCAAACCATAGGAAAATAGAGATTATTGTATTGACTAACTGAACAATGATTTTATCTTGGTATTTTCTGTTAAGAGATCGCTCAATCAGCTTGCTGAAAGCTTTAATCCCTATGTAAGCTACTATAAGAAATACTAATCCTGCTAATAGATTAGGTAAAAAGAATATGGCCTGTTCAACAAAATTCTGAGCCGCAGCCTCAAAACTTTCTGTAACCATATAAACTAAGACTTAGAGTCTAGAGTCTGTTAAATTCTGTTACAGTACGTCAATCGCTCTACTGGAAAATGTTTTAGAAATAATAAAAAACAGTATTTGTGTTAGTGTTTTTACTCAGGCGTTATCTTTACTAAAGGAGCATCATCACCGTCCACAACCACATAAAGATAGCCTGTAGATGGTTCTTCCGCCACATCTCTGATTCGCCACTCATCTTCTTCAAGAAGAGGTTCTTTTTCCTCTACATCTTCGTCATCTACTTCAAAATGTCCAAGATATTGGCCTGCAAGATTTCCGATAAATAAATCATCCTCCCACTCAGAAAAAGCCTCACCGCTATAAAAAGTCATTCCAGCTGGAGGAAAACCGCCGGTGTTGCACTCCCAGTAATATACGGGATCAACCACATCAGGATTTTCGAATGGATCTTCTCCAACAGGGCTGTCAGTACCGTACTCGCAGCCAGTATGAGTTATAGGCCATCCGTAGTTTCCTCCTTCTTCAATTATATTTATTTCATCTCCATCTTCTTCACCATGTTCGCTCTGCCAAATTTCCCCATTATGAACTGTCATCCCCTGACTGTTTCTGTGGCCGTAACTATAAATTGAATCCGCTACTTCGTCATCGTCAACAAAGGGATTATCGCTAGGAATCTCTCCGTCTTCATTCAGTCTCAAAGTCGCTCCTAGTTCATTCAAAGTATCCTGTGAAACATGGTCATCAAAGTTTTTATCTCCACGATCGCCGCTTGTAACAAAAAGGTAATCTTCATCGTCGAAAACTATGCGAGAACCAAAGTGCTGTCCTCCATCCTGAAAAGGTTCTGCAACATGTAAAACCTCAAAATTTTCAAGTTCTTGGGTCTCCAAATCTAGCTCAGCTCGGCCAACGTGAGTTGCAATGCCGTCCTCATTACTATCCGTATAAGTCATGTATACCCATTCGTTTTCAGGGTAATCAGGATGTACCTCGATATCCATAAGACCTCCCTGTCCAGTATCATCAACTTCAGGTACGCCGCTAAAGCGTTCAATATCGCCGTTTGAAGTGTCAATAAGCACCAGCTCGCCAGAACTTTCTGTGACTAATGCATAGTCCATATCTGGAACAAAATTAATCGCCCAAGGAGAGGCAAGGCCCTCAACAACTTTCTCTACCTCAATTTCTGATGTTTCGTCCTCCAAAGAAGTTTCGTCTTCTAGACATCCGCTGGTAAAAAGGAGTATAGATAGTAAAAGACCAAGCACTAGTTTTGCATGAGTCATATAGAAACTTTGTTAGAGTCTTCTTAAAGAAAGTAGTGTATACAGATATGCATGATTTTTCTAAAATACCTTATAGAGAAGATAAATAATGCAGAAGGTACGAGCTTCGAGTTCTTTGCCTTTCCGAACCCTTAGAGCTGTCTAATAATGATTATAATATCTTAATCTATTATCATATATAGAAATTAATTTTTTGGAGTGATTTTGGCCGCTAGTAGCAGAGTTATGGCTTATACGGCATTATTAGAGATGGCGGTGCTCGTTCATTTATTGTAGGAAATATCTAGTTATGTATTGCTTTTATTTGAATAGTGAATATTACTATTATGAGAGATAAAGTCAAAGAGGGTTACGAAAAAGGAGACTATAAAGGAGACTACAGAGAAAACAGAAGATTAAGATCCGAAGAAAAAGAACTCTTCCAAAAACTTTTTACTCAAATTAAAGGAGAAAAAATACTTGATTTAGGTTGCGGAATGGGAATTCCTTTCGACAAATATCTTACTGAGCAAAAATATAGGTTAACAGGAGTAGATATAGCTGGAAAACACATTCATGAGGCAAAAAAGAACGTCCCTAATGCCGAATTTATTCAAGGCGAGTTCTTTGAAATGGACTTTTCAGAAAATAGTTTTGATGCTATAGTTAGTTTCTATGCAATATTTCATATTCCTCGAGAAGAGCATTCTAAGCTTCTGGAAAAAATGAGGTACTGGGTAAAAGAGGATGGAGCGATTCTGATAACTCTTGGCGCAGATGTAGAAATGGATGGTTTGAAAGGAGAAATTGGAGGGGAAGAAATGGTTTGGAGTGCATACGCACCGGAAGAAAACAAAAAATTAGTTAAAGAAGCCGGTTTTGAGATACTGGATGCTTATACAGAGAATTGGAGAGAAGAAAAACATTTCTGGATATTAGCTAAACCTATGAGATAATTTAAATAAGAACTTAGAGTGCGGGAGACACGCGACAAGACTTATGCATAGTTTTCTGCTTTTAGTTAGGGCCTTAAGCCTATCTAAAGTTTCTACTTAACTTTTAAATACTTATCTACTCTTCTAGGTTAAGAAGTTAAGTTGCTGGTTAAACATTTAAGATAAGTAAATAGTGGAGTAGAAGGGTCTCAAACTACCTATTTTCTAAAAGTTGCCTTGCCTCTTCAATTATTCTGATTAAGTTCTCTATAGAACTTTCTTTCAAATTCATTGAGATATTTAGGCTAGAAATAGATTTATAAGCTTTCGTCAGTATTACTGGTTATGGCCAGTATATCTGG
>LKMP01000019.1 GCA_001563915.1 Nanohaloarchaea archaeon B1-Br10_U2g21 | reverse complement strand
AGAAATAATAAATTCTTCTCTTGCTAGACCTACACCATTTACTGGTAGCTGTGCTACATGGAATACTTCACTTGGTTCTCCAATATTTACTTGTACATCTGTTTCTGTCTCAGGTACTTGCTCTAGATGGTGTTCCTCCACCTCAAAGTCTAACTGGCCTTCCCAGATTTTTCCTGTAGAGCTGCTGCAATCTACAGTTACTTCTTTTCCATCAGTTAGTTTTGAAGTAGCATTTTCTGTTCCAATTACTGCAGGAACTCCAAGTTCACGCGAAACAATTGCTGCATGAGATGTCCGTCCTCCCTTGTTAGTTATAATAGCTCCGGCTTTTTTCATGATTGGTTCCCAATCAGGATCGGTCATATCTGTTACAAGTACTTCACCCTCATTGAACTGATCGATTTCTTTGGCTGAATTCAGCACATGAGCTTTTCCAGATCCAATTTTTGATCCTATAGCAGCACCTTCAAGTATAATACTTGATTCTTCCCGGAGCTTGTAATCTTCAATCACATTTTCATCCTTTTCTGCTTGCACGGTTTCAGGCCTTGCCTGTACAATATAAAGCTCCTTTGTTTCACCATCGAGCACCCATTCAATGTCCATTGGCTTTCCATAGTGCTCTTCAATCCTTAATGCGTATTTAGCAAGTTCTTTCACCTGATTATCTGAAATACAAAGTCTCTCTCTATCACTCTTTGGTACTTTAACTTCCTTGTTCTCTGTGTCGTCTCCTTCCTCATGTTCAGGATTTTTCACCAGTTTGACTTCTTTTTCGCCGACTTTTCTTTCGATTATTCCCAGATTTTTCTTGAATACTGTGAATTCATCAGGATTAACTTCGCCGAGCACTACGTATTCTCCGAGGCCGTAACTCCCGTTTATAGTAACAACGTTATCGAATCCGGAGTCAGGATCAAGTGTGAACATTACCCCAGCAGCACCAATATCGCTGCGCCCCATTTTTTGAACTACTGCGCTTAATTTTACATCAAAGTGGCTGAAACCTTTATCGTGACGGTAAGAAATCGCTCTATTAGTGAAAAGTGAAGCAAAACAGTCTTTAATTCTTTTTACTAAATCCTGTTTTCCAGAAACGTTTAGATAAGTCTCTTGCTGGCCTGCAAAAGATGCGCCTGGCAAGTCTTCTGCTGTGGCAGAGGATCGCACTGCTACTTCAGGATTTTTAACTCCTAATTTGGTTTCTAGCTGTTCATAAGCATCTGCGAAATCCTTTCTCAGGCTTTGAGGCATATCTGCGCTTTTAATATGCGAACGAATCTGTTTACCCCTCATCTGCAAATCTTTAACGTCATCAGTATCTAAATCATCGAGAATAGTCTCGATTTTTTCCTTGAGATCAGTATCATGGATGAATCTTTCATAAGCATCTGCAGTTGTTGCAAAGCCTGGTAGTACAGGCACCTCCACCTCATTCTGAAGCTCTCCAAGATTTGCACTTTTTCCTCCTACTTTTTCTGTGTCGTCTGCGCCGATTTCATCGAACCAGAGAACGTTTTCCATACTCATACCATTTTATGGTAAAAGACGCCATATAAAAAAAGCGTTGTAATTTTAGAGTGGTATCGCCAACTGATTTTAAGTATTGAGCAAAAAAACCTTATATGTTCAAAGGCCAGTCATCTGTCGAATTTCTTATGGTGGTGGCGTTAGGCCTTGTTATTATTTCTCCATTTATAGTAACTGTTCAAGACTCAATGATTTCTGTTATCTTGGAATCGGATGCTGCGGAGTTTGAGGCATCTTTAGACTCCATGCAGGGAGCTGTTCATAAAGCTGATGCTCTAGGAGACTCATCTAAAGTAGAGTTCCGTCTAAATGTGCCAAGAAATGTAAAAGATGCAAGCCTTTACAGCGAACAGAAAGCTATTATTTATGAGGTTGAAGGTGGAGGAGGGTCTACTAATTATACGCGATTCTTTGATGTTAATGTTTCAGGAGATTTACCTAAAGAAAGAGGGAGATATGCTGGAATTGCAGAAGGAGGAGAAGAAGTAGAAATAAAGTTTTTGAACTGGGATGCTGAATAAATAGACAGATGCCAGTATTTTATTCAAGTTTTTCCAATTAGAAGTTATGAAGGGCCAGTCATCTATAGAATTTTTGGTTATTGTAGGTATTGCTCTTGTTCTCTCAGCACCGTTCGTGATAAGCGCTCAAGATTCTTTAATCGATTTATCGCAAAGCTCTGAAACTGTGGAGTTTGAGGCATCTCTTAGCTCAATGAAAGATGCGGTAAATAGTGTTAATAGTATGGGAGAGCCTGCAAAAAAAGAGTTTACTCTAGAAGTACCAGTAGAAATAGAGAACATGACTATTGACAGCGATCAAAAAACTGTTGTATATACAGTAAATCGTCTTAACAGATCTTTTAACCATACTAAGACGTTTGACACTGAAATATCTGGAAACTTCCCAGAAGAGAGAGGCATATATGAGGGAACTGTTAAAGCTAGAGAAAATTATGCAGAAATAGATTTTGAAGGGTAATTAATCCTGATTTTTCTGAGGAACTCAGTATTTTTTATTCAAGTTTGTCTAATTAGATTTTTTATGAAGGGCCAGTCATCTATAGAGTTTTTTGTTTACTTTGCTTTGACTTTGACTGTCTTTTCTTTTCTTTACGTTGAAATGGTGGATAGACAAATTTCCATGTTTGATTATAGAGAAACTTCTTTAGCAACAAACATAGGCGAAAAGTACGGTTTTGAAGTCGAAAATGCTGTAAAAGCGGGAGAGGGTTATGAAAGAGAAATAGATTTACCTAGCCAAATTTTTGGGTCAAATTATAATGTTACGGCTAATGAGGGAGTCGTTTTAGTCGAATGGGATAGGGATACTACAGTTGTTTCTACTAACTATGCTGGAGAAGAAGTTAAAATCAGTTCTGAGGAAGATTCTTTGAAGGTGAAGAATAATGGGTCAGTCCATGTTGTCTCAAGGTAAAGGGCAGGTTTTTGCTCCTGATTTCCTGATTAGCGTAGCTGTTTTTGCAGTAATACTATCGGTTTTTGTGGTTTCCTGGAATTCAATACTAGATGTGCAACTGGGTGAAGAAAATGAAGTGTCGCTTTATCAAAGTGCTGAAAGGTCTATAAATCAGCTTGTATATTATGAAGGGAGTCCAGAAGACTGGAATGAAGATGATGTTGAAATGCTTGGTCTAGCAACTGAGCCACACATTTTAAGCATGGAGAAACTAGAGAAAATGGATGAAATAAGCTATGAAACTCAATTATCTCTGCTTAACACTCAAAATTTCTATCTAGAAGTAAGCAATGATTCTGAAACGTTTAAACAGATTGGAGATGATGATATCGAAGGAGATATAGTTATGCCTTTTACGAGAGATATGCTTTTAGAAACAGAGAATGGAGTTGAAAGGGTAGAGGTGACATATACAGTATGGAGTTGAAAGGATTTTATTTTTCACTTGATGCAATTTTAGGCCTAGCTATAATAGGCCTCACTATCTCATTGATTACTCTTAGTATGGATACAGGCCTAACTGAGTCAGAGATTAGATTCTCAGATTATGGTATTCAGGCGATTGATATAGGATATATGATGCAGTATGAGACTCTTAAAAATTTGTCAGAGGATGATAAAGAAGAATTAATAGATCAAACAAGTTTTGAAGATGGTGATTTAGACCGCTCAATTATTAGCGCTATAATGATATTAGAGGAGGAAGGTAATTCTTACTCCGAGCAGTTGGCGGAAAGTTATCTGAGCTTTTTTAGGCATGAAACGGGCCTTTATTATAGAGAAGACTCTGAGCTTAAAGCTATATCTGAACTTGAAGCTAATACGACTTCTGCAGCTAGTTTTGCGACTTCAGGTAATGAAAGGCCATATGAAATAGTGGTGGTTGTTGGAGAATGAAAGGGATGGCCTATATTCCTTTTGCAATTTTAGCATCTAGTGCTATGTTAATGCTTTTACTTACTCCTATGGATGTCTCTCCAGACAATGTTGGGTATCAACAGACTCCGATAGAAGCATATAACTTATATCATGAAAGTGTAGAAAAAGCCTACACAGAGAAAATAGAGCTAAGTCTTGAAAAATACTTGTATGAAGTAAATAATACTCTGGCAAATGAGGAAGAAAGTATTGATGCTGATGACCTTGATGCAGAAGAGTATGTAGACGGAGAATTTAATGGAGAAACAGTTATAGATCACTCTTTAAATGAGTGGATTACTGAATTAGAAGACTCAATGAAAAGCCCTAGAAATGTTTCCAATACAGAACATGATGATTACGTTTTCGTACACAGTAATGGCGTCCTTGAGCTGACAGTTAATTTAAGTTATGATACGGCTCACGAAACTAAACGTGCTTCCAGAAGCTTTGAAGATTTTGTATCTACGGAGATAGAGCTAGAGGATTATGATCGGATTGAATAAAAAATTAATTTTGAGAGCAAACTATATTCTCTAAAAAAATAAATCTGAGTTGAGGACTATGCGTCCTCAAACTCAATGCTGTCTGTCAGCGATCCAGAAGTTGATTGTCCTTCTAGCTGTCCTTGATCGTATTCAAAGGAGAGATCAAAGTCATTACAACCATCAGAAGATACTAGTTCATAATCATCGGCTTCAACAGTTATAACTTCTGAGTTACCGACTCCTACACTTTCTACGCCGTCTTCATCTTCTACTTCCATGTGTTCTTCATCTGTGTCGCCAATAGTAATGCGAGTGATGTCGAGAGAGTTGGATCCTCCGTTTCGGACTTCAAGTTGTAAGTCTCCATCGGAAATTCCGAAGTCTTCTACGATGACATCGGTTCCTGTGAAACCTGATGTGGACTGTGTACACTGTCCTTGGACGGTTGCGAAAATTGCTCCTCCTACGATTGCTACTACTAAAAGCATCCATCCATAAGTCATCAGGTACTCAATTGCTGACTGACCTTTGGTCTTTTCAAATTGCAAGTTTTTCATTAATAGGTTTTACACCTGACTAAGCTTTAATTGGCTGAGACACTATAAAAAACCTTTAGCTTTAGATGCCTGAAAGAGCCCACCCTATCCCTGTACTCACCGCTGTAAACAGTATTACTGAGGCGATACAGAAAATTGGAGCATATTTGAATCCTTGTTTTACATTGCCGTTGTTAATTTCTGAGATAATTAGGGCTGCGAATACGTTTGTTGTTATTATGGCCATGTATGCGAACATTCTAAAGAATTCTACATCAACATTGGGAGGTTCAAAAGACATCTCGAATCCGAGTTCGCTTCCTGCTCCTCCCATATCCATTTCATCCAGATCTGCGTCATCCCACATGTCTGTAGTGACATCAGCCATATGCACACTGACTGCAAAGAGAATAGGGGCACCTGCTACGGCAACCATTGTGATGAAAACAACATACATTCTTATACTGGACTTAATTTCTTCGCGCATTTCGAGAGAACTTCTAATATCTTCAGCGCTTGATTCTAAGAGATCTGCTTTATCGCCTCCGGCTTTTATTCCATCTATTAAAAGCTTCAAAGTCTCCTGAAATAGTTCAGACTTTATACGAGACTCCATGTTTGTCAATGACTCTTCAACAGCAATACCGCCATACATTTCCATTGCAGTGGTCCTCAACTCTTCTCCAAGCGGTCCAAACTCATCTCTAGCGCTCAATAAGAAAGACTTCTCAATAGTGTGGCCAGACCTCACGTTAGAACTGACAAGTCTTAAGGCATCTGCAAGTACGTCCTCCATCTTTTTCTTCCGCCTTTCAGCTCTCAGCGATATCAACATATAAGGAATAGCTAAACCTCCTACAATTCCAGCTAAAAGACCTATTCCAGCATTTAAGGGAAGGTCTAATGGAAGGAAATATATGGATAGGCTTATGGATGCTAGGGTAGTAAGGAAAAGACCATTTGCGACCCAAGTCTCGTAATTATCTATTTTTGCATAATGAGCTTCTTCTTCAACAGGGGTCTTGTAAAAAGAAGGTAGAAGGCTGTAAACTGCTTCAATCATGCGGCTTTCACCTCAGGCCTACGACTATTGATTAAGTTTAGGAAAAATAATTGGAAAAGTATAAGCCCGCCTATTATAGCATAGAAGATGGCGGTACTAATCTCAAAACCTGTAAAAGAGGAAAGCACAATCATAAGTGTTACTCCTAGACTTGGGAATATCACGGCCATCATTAAGTACATTAAGATAAATGGATTCAAGTCCTCACCATAGTTTTGTACTTGAAGCTTCTGTTCTTGGATAATGGTATCTACTAATGCCTCAAGAGTAACTGTTACATTTGTACCAGACTTTAACGAGTTAATTAGCTGCCATTGCGTCCTACGATACATCTGACTCTGATTCCTAGCAATTGAGTCCTCAAGAGCCTCTACCTGTGGTTTACCTCCTTGTATATCCGAAACGATTTTTTCGAATTCATCTGAGGCCTCGTCGTAGTCCTCGCTAACAGAAACCATGGCTTGATATAGAGAAATGCCGGAGCTTACTTCTATAAGCATATGACGCAGTGCATATGGCAGGTTTTTCTCCAGATTTCTTGCAAGCTTCTTTGCACGGATTTGAGGCTGATAAGCAAAAGTCATGAAAAGCATTAAAACCATTACAGGTGCTAAGCCAGCACCGCCATAAGTAAACATATCCATGTTCATGTACAGGCCTATAGAACTAGCTGTGAGACCTAGTACCAGACCTATCTGTAAGGCCTTGTAAAGTGAGAATGCGAGATATGTATCTGCGTCATCATCCATCCGAGCCTGCTGAAGGTCCTCTTCAATTGAAGGCACTAAAAAGCGAGCTTTTTCTGCTAAAGGCAGTAGAAAACCTTCTAGAGCTTCAGGTACCTTTGCCTCCATAAGTAAAGAATTCTATATCTTTGAATAAAAAGCAGTCGGCCCTTTAGAAGAGAGTGGTGTCAAGTCTTCCTATCTCAGGACCTGAAGTCTCTTCACTTACCATTAAGTGCTTTGAGTTAGCTAATGCTCCTGAGCCCATGTAAGGAGATCCTAAGCTAACTGTACCAATATCAACTTTCTCTACTTTCAGAGCATTTTTCACGAGTTCGGCATCCTCTTTATCTGCATCTCGATGAATTACTGCACCTTTATCATTGCATACTCCACAGACACCAGGATTAAGACCTGAAATGCTGCCGAATGTGACCGGTACATCTAAAGCTTTCTCTATCTCATCTTCAAAATCTGAAAGCTTTTCACTAATCAAAGCGCCTTGATCGTTGCACAGAATTAGATTGCCAAGCGCGTTATATCTCGAATCAATTATCTTGAAATTAATGCCTGAGTCCTCCAGCCTGTTTCTTTCAAGTTCAGAGAGCTCACGAGGCACTAATAGGCAATTAGAGTTTCCTGCAGAGAATAGTCCTACAAGCCGAGTTTTACTTATCTGTGTCTCTACAACTTCTACCTCAAAAAACTCTTTCATTTTGAAATTAGGAGGTACTAGGATGTAGCTATTTGTAACGGTTGCGTAAAACCCTGTGTTTTCTCCGCCGCGATAACTGTATTTTTCTGCTGCCATGGGCCAATTATTGGCTCTCAATCCATTCTTTCAAGGTCTTTCTATCTTTATTCTTTTCTTCTGCTTCTAACAACGCCTCAAAATCAGGAGCTTCTAGACTAGAAACTGCTTGTTTCACATCAGAAACGTTATTATCAACTAGTTCATTGTAATCTATTTTCTCAGAACTCTGAGTTTCTTCCTCTGCCTGTTCAGGTTCTTCTTCAACTTCGTCACCTTCGTTATTATCGGTTTCTAAGTCGTCGTATCCTTCAACAGGGTACAGAGTTGTTACTCCTGTGGTTTCAACTACTTTTAGTTCTATCTTTCTAGGAGGCTTTGTTGCACCGCGGTTCCAAAGTACTTCATTTAGCTCTTGAGAAATCTTCACTTCGCCTTCAAAAGAAGATTTCAGCTTATTTACTGCCTTCTTTGCTCTGTGCTGTCTTCCAGCATTTCTTGCTTTTGAAAGGTTTATTGTTTTTCTCATTTACTCATCAAGATTATTGCGTCGCCAGTGACGGCTCTTCCTAGGTTTTATAGATTTCTTTCTTGCTCTGTCAAGACCGAAAACCTTCAGTGAAATCCATCTTGGTGCGGACTTTGCACTGTTAGCGGCCTTCCCTAGCCTCTTCTTTTTTCCCTTTGACTTATTTGATGCCATAGTATTTTTTCCTCTTTTTACCTGTACTTTATGTTCGTATCCGAATCTTTTTGACTCAAGTCCTTCAACATCTGCTTTAATCTATCATCACTGAGTTTGCCATTGATTGCACCGCTCATACCGAGCTTTACTATTTGAGCTTCAATCATGGAAGCCTGTTCAGGTCTAGCGGTACGAACGTTTGCAAGTCTTGAACGTGCTTCTCTTGTTAAATATTCTTCTGCAAGACCTTTGATTTGTTTCCTTTGTTCTTCTTCAGGTTCTTGAAGCTCTTTTTCTCTTTCTTCTCTGAGTTTTTTCAGATCTTCTTCTTCCATTAGAGGCTTCCTGCTTTTGAGTCGAGCAGGCCTCTGCCTTTTTCAGTGATTCTTCGTCCTTCGCCTTCTTCAGATTCTAATAGGCCTGCTTCCTCTAGGTTTTGGAGACAGGTTCTAATTATTTTTCCTGAGGCCTTTCCGTGGTGTTCAGGTCCGTGGCCGTGGTT
>LKMP01000005.1 GCA_001563915.1 Nanohaloarchaea archaeon B1-Br10_U2g21 | reverse complement strand
TTGATGTCGTGTTTAATCTCTTCAGAGAAATTTAGTTGGCCGAGCCCTAAACCTGCGATGAATGCACCAATTTCAACACTCATACCCGATATTTCTGCAGCTATTAAAAATAGAAATAGCCAAGCCATGCCCGTTATAAATATGGGAAGATTTCTGGAAGCCATATAAGACATTAGCCGGGGAAGAAGTATTTTGGAAGCGATCAGAGTTAAACCAATAGCTGAGACAAGAAAGACCGATGCATAAGCTAAACTATCTATTATGCCTTCTCCACCACTCGTTGACGTAATTATAACCATTAGCAGTACGACCGCCAGATCCTGTATAATAAGGTTTCCTGTATTAAGTTCTCCGAACGTCTCATCCACAAGATGCATATCGGACAAAAACTTTTCTACAATGGCTGTAGAGCTATACATAAACGCTAAGCCTAGTAAAAATGATTGAAACACGGTCAGGCCTATTAAGACTCCTGTTAAAGTAGTTAAAATACATAGAGAGGCCATCACGCCAACGGAAATTTTTGTTACAGGCCTTAAAATGTGTTTTATCTCATTAAAGTTTAGTTCAAGGCCTATAAGGAAAAGTAGAAATGCGAGCCCTAATTCGGCGGCGGTTTCAGTAAGAGGTGTTGTGTCAGTTAACCCTAGCGCGGAAGGCCCGATAATTATCCCTGCAAATAGGTATGCTACGAGTGTTGGCTGTTTCAGATAATATGCGGTTATTCCGAGAACGGTTGCAGCAGACAATAGAATTGTTAATTCAAAGCTGCCTATTATCATCTAGTTTTCGTCCTCAATAATGTTTTTGTTATCAGATAAATAAAAAGAAAGAAAAAGTGTTAGAGGTTTTTTTGTTGTAGCGGTTCTAGATTTCCTCTCCAGCTTTCTGGATCAGATACATATCTAGGAATCCGTAGACCTGCTTACAGAAGAACGGCAGGATTACGAAAGCCAGAGATGTCTCAAAGGCGCCTAGCATTGCCGGGCCTTCAGGATAGACTACTTCGCTTAAGTACCACGCTGCCGGATACAGCGCAAAGAATACTGTGATGTATCCTGCTAGTAGCTTGTACTTCTTAGCGAGTACGTCTGATGTCTCCTCAGCAATTTTTCGGAACGGCACCCATAGAAGGTACGCTACTCCAGCCAGTAAACCACAGCCAATCCAAAACGCGTAAGCTGTTGAGGCTGCAGCTTCCTGAGAGATAATTCCTGTGACGATAAGCATGAACTGTAGCCCCATCAAAGCGGCTATCAGATCATAGTGATTCTTCTCCGACTTGTACGTAGCTGTCATAGCTAATGCTAGCACAATCAACGGAGTAGATATCATCCAGTCAACGTACCACGCATAATCGCTTATCAAAGTCTGTCCCTCAACGAAGTTAAGGTACATAAGCCCCGACCAAGTCACAATAAAGAAGTGGACTATCGGGAATCTTCTAGGCACGTTATCCCATATTCTGCTGAGGTATAGGAAGGCCAAACCGCTCAAAAAGGCAGTTATTATATATGCCCAAATGTAAGGGCTACTGCCCGATGCTGCAATGGCTTCATATACCATAAGAAGAATTTAACTAGACTGAATAAAAATCTTAGGCCTTCAACACAATTTTTCACAGTAAACAATATCTCAAACAGCCAAATCAGGCCTATCAAGAAAGTCAAAAACAAAAAATATTGTTATACTGGCCGACCTCAACTTATTTATCGCTTAACTATCAAAGGCAAGTATGGTTGAAAAAGTTCTTTTCGAGATAGAAAAAGAAATGAACGGTGCAGAGATCGCAGGAAAACTTAGAGCAATAGCTGAAAAAATAGAGTCCGGAGAACCAATAACTCTGGAATCAGAGAGCCAAAAAGTAGAGCTAGAAACAGATAGGCCTGCAGAGTTCGAAATAAAGGTAGAGGAAGAGAATGGCGAAGAAAGCCTAGAACTTGAAATCGAATGGAAACGCAATAGACAGGAATCTAATGAAGGCCTGTCAATCAAATAACTTTTGAAAAAAGAACTAACCGCCAAAAAAGTTTTTTCGCCAAAAATTTTTGGCAGACCTCACCACAATATATGAGCTTAGAAAAAATCCGGGAAAAAACACTTTCAGTTAAAGTAACGCATAGACACGTTTTAGCGACAGGCTTCGGAGTTCTAGGAATTTCTTATTTGCTAGTTTTACTAGTTGATATCTTGAATATTTTCGGTTTACGCGGATTACCTGGAGGAATAGTACCTTTCTACTGGAACACATTATTCGCGGAACGAGCGCCTATTGAACTAATCCAGTGGACCTTGCTAACAGGCCTAATAATTGCATCTTACAGACTCTACAAAGAATCTTCTAACAGAAAAGACAGAGCAAACACAAAGTTTTGGGCTCTCCTCGCAGTTACAGCAGCCCTAATGCTGATAGAAGATGCTCTAAACCCAAGACACACATTATTTAGAGACATACTTGACCTTCCTTGGCAGCAAATCAACATCGCTGAGACAATCTACTTTGGATCCCTAGCAGCAATACCTGGATACGCATTTTTAAGATACGGTGAAAAAATCAGAAATCATAGAAGAACCCTGATTCTCCTAGTTTTAGGAGGACTATTCTATGGATTAGCCGTAACAATTTCAGGACCAGGACACTCCTTCGGCGTTTCATACCTAGGCGATGTCGGACTTAACGCTACTGTTGCTATTGGCGGCGAAGAACTTCAAGAAGCCTATAACGCAGCTGAACAGAGAATTATAGACGTGCATGGTACTGACTGGGATGATCTAGCATTTATGTTCACAGATCATTTTATTGAAGAAAGTCTTGAACTCATAGGAGCTACTTTTTTACTGGCTTCAGCAATATCATATATGAATTTTAGGAGGACAAAGTAGATATCTGTTTCTTTCTTCTCAACAAATTTCTTCTGCCTGCAACCAGCCCTAATACTAATCCTGTGAAATGCCCCACGAGCGCCGCCTGAGGGCTTGCTGTCGCCGCAGTTATCCATATTGCCACAATTAAATATGCTGCATACCTAATCTTGCTTGGGAGAGGCATAAACTTAGATGATAAAGCAGAAACTCGGTTAGAGGTAATAAGATAACCTATTATCCCAAATATTCCTCCACTTGCACCCATAACCCCTACTGTTCCGGCATCAATCACTCCAAGCTGCCCCATCCAGTAGAAAGCCATTATCTGTGATGCTCCCGCCATAGAACCTACCACTACAAAGAACAGATAAAACCTGATTTCAGATGCCTTCATTGCTACAGGCAAACCCACAATAAGGAGTGCAATCAAGTTAGAGAAAAGATGAGCAGCATCTACATGAGCAAAGTTACTGGCTAATATTGTCCATGGATTCTCCTCTAGCGGCATCTGGAGTAAGAAAATGTTTTCCATCGCACCCAGCGAGTTCGCATAAATCTGGATAAAAAATGCAGCAACTAAAAGCAGACTCAAGTTTACCGCAGGGTTTGCTAAAACAGTTCCGCGTTCCACTGTAGTTGCAATATGGTTCTTCAGATTTTAATCTATTTTAGGCATTTTATAGTATAGTCATTTATCAACCATTTTAACACATTTCAGCAAATCTAAGCAAGTGCTCTCATAACAAAAGGACATTTATCTTTACAATCCAAAGAGTTCTGCTATGACTGAAGAAGTACTTTTCAAAATTGAGGAAAAAGATGGATAATAATTATATTTCCTAATAAGAGAAAAAAGAAAAATCTTCTAACTAGTCTGATTCTCTCCCTATAATGCCTCCAGCTGTGAGCAATAAAATCGATATTACTCCTAATATAGGCGATAGTATCATGTCTTCTTGCCAGAAACCTGTGAGTATAGCTATAGATGCAGTTCCTGAAACTGCGCCAAGTAGTATAAGCACTAATCTCCAGGCCTGATCTTCCCTGTCTACATAATTCTCAGTATCTGCCATACTCTTGTTAGTAGCTTTTCAGATTTTTAACGAAATTTATAGAGATTAGATTGAGTTCTAACTAAGTCATCTGATTGAAACTAAAAAAATCTTTTTGACAAAACCTTACTCTTCCATTGCAAGTAGTTGATTGTAAGCTTGTGCTGCAATAGAAAATCCTCCTACTATTAGTATAGCGAGGAACAGATTATGTACTATCATTGATACTAAAGCCACTCCTGTGCCGCCCAGTTCAGCAAATATTAGGAACGGTAACGTAAACAATCCTATAACAAACGAGGCTAAGACTACTGTTACTCCTAAGGCAAAGAGTTCGATTCTATTACCTTTTGTTAATCCGTAACTACCTTTCAAGGCCTGTATAGAGTTTTTATCTCGTACTGCGACTTCAAAAGAGTAGAAATACAATGCTACAAGCAAAAATATTCCTGGTATTACCAGCATTAAGGCTCCGATACCCACTAACAGAGTGAAGATTATAGAAGCTACTGTAAGGTTTATGGCCGGTAACAGAAGATTTTCCTTGTAAATAGATTCCGGCACATGACTTGTTTCTTCAGCCGCAAAAGTCCTTAGTAGGACTAAAGTAACGTATATCATTGATATTAGATACATTACGGCAAGGGAAACTCCTAAACCTACATTTGCTGTTATAGCTAGTCCAGTTTGAGGTTCGCCTAAACCTGCTAAAATTGTGTCTAGTGCTATATCATATAACAGATAAATTGCGGTAAATAATGCTACAAATATTGCTCCATTTTTTGAAACAGCATTACTTACACCGTTCTTAATAGCATTTGCGATTCCAATGGACATAGCTGGTGTTAGTTCTCGTTAATTTATATATCCTTAAGCGTTCCAAGATTTTGGAAGATATTTTCAGAGCTTGAGCGCCCATGCGCAATCATTGAGAAGTTATAAATATTTTAGAGAATATATAAGACATATTATGTTCCAAGAAGTCCGTTCCGATCTAGAAGAACAACTTGATGTGGCTCTTTCCGAGATAGACTTAAATGATATAGACCACTCTTTAGATGTCAACACTCACCCTAGTGAAGAACGCGGAGATCTATCTACGCCCCTGGCATTTCAAGCAGCGCAAATAGCCGAGAGAGCTCCGAACGAAATATCGGAAGAGCTATCAGCACAAGAATTCAATCACCCTCTTCTAGACAGCGTTTCTGCTGACGGACCTTACGTAAATTTCCACCTAGATGAACCTCATTTTGCCAAACACACAGTAGACCATATTCAAGAAAGTCGTGAAGAATATGGATCCGGAGACTCAGACCGTTTAATTGTTGAAGACGTCTCTTCACCAAACATCGCCAAACCTCTGCATATCGGACATCTTAGAAACACTGTTATGGGCGATGCGCTTTCAAACGTACTCGAACACAGAGGAAACGAAGTTATTAAAGACAATCATTTAGGTGATTGGGGCGGACAATTCGGAAACCTCATGTACGCATTCGACCAATGGGGCAACAAAAACAAACTAGAAGAACAACCAATAGAACACCTACTAGAACTATACCAAAAAGTCGGACAGAAGGAAGCAGAACTCCAAGACCAAGGAAGCGAAGAGGAACTTGAGGCATTAAGAGGGAAAGGCAGAGAATGGTTCAGCAGACTTGAAGAAGGAGATGAAAGAGCTACAGAACTATGGGAAAAGTTCAGAGATGTGAGTATAGAAAGATTTGAGGAAACATATAATCGGCTTGGAGTAGAGTTTGACGAATGGATTGGAGAATCATTTTACGTAATGAATGGATGGACTGATGAAATCGTAGAAGAGGCTTTAGAAGACGGAGTAGCTAGAAAAGGAGATAATGGGTCAGTCATAATTGATTTGGAGCCTAATCATGGAGAAGACAGTAATGAATTTGTAATACTTACTTCTGAAGGCACAACTCTATACCCTACCAGAGATTTAGCAGCAATTGATTTCAGAGAGGAGGAATTCGGACAAGATGAGGCGCTTTATGTGGTGGCGAGTGAGCAAGACGAATACTTTCAGGACCTCTTTGAGGCGGCAGGTCTCATGGGCTATGACTCCGACTCGCTTGAACACATTAGTTATGGTATGATAAGCCTGCCCGAAGGAAGTATGTCGACTAGAAGAGGTCAAATAATCACAGCTCGAGAAGTATTAGATGAAACTTATGAAAAAGCTCTGGATATCGTAAATGAGAATAACCCTGAACTTGAGAATGATGTCGCAGCAGAGATTGCTGAAGAAATTGCATTAGGAGCTGTCAAATATGAGAACGTGAAAGTTAGTAGAGACAAGAATATCACATTTGATATGGATCAAGCGACTTCTTTCAACGAGAATTCCGGGCCTTACATTCAATACGCTGCTAGAAGAGCAGAGTCTATACTTGAAGATGCAGATGACTTAGCATCAATGCCCGACCACCCTGTCTTGGACGAGAATGATACTCAGCTTGCAAGATCTCTTGCAGTCTACCCTCTTGCTCTAGAGAGGGCAGAAGAGAGTTATGATCCTGCGCCTGTAGCACATTATCTGTTTGATTTATCACAAGATTTCAACAGTTTTTATCATGAAAACAGAGTACTAGGTTCTGAAACAGAAAAGGAGAGGTTAGCCTTAACTGATGCAACTCATGAAGTGCTTAATAACGGCCTAGGCGTCTTAGGTATTAATACCGTAGATAAAATGTAGGAAAATGTATATAAACTTTAACATACAAGTAGTAAATAGAGCTTGTTGTAAAAATGAACTCTAATACTACTGTTGAAGCAGAATACGACACTTTAAAACAAGTAAGAGTTCTAACACCGGGCGTTGAAGCACTTATTGGTTCAATGGATCCTGAAGCAAACTTATTTCTCGACTCATTTTCGCTTGAAAAAGCTCAAAGAGAACACCAAAAAATGGTAAACGTCCTAGAAGAAAACGGCGTAGAAGTAAGACAACTTTACGACGACCTCGCAGGCGAACCTATGGAAGAACTAATTGACTCACACTCAGATATAGATGTCGATAACCTTCCAGCAGATAGGCAGCAACCAGTTTACGATGAAATAAGAGATAACTGGGCAGATCTCTCACCTAGGCAGCAACTACAGACCATCCTTATGAAGCCTAACCTAACAAGACATCCTCCAAAACACCAAACTGATGGAGGCGCCATAAAAGACGATAGAGCGGATGAGATCTCAATGACCCTAGAAAATCCTATCACAAACATGTTCTTCCAGCGAGATCAACAAATGGTCGGCGATAATGGACCAATAATGTGTAACATGAAGTACCCAACAAGACAATCTGAAGTACCGATTACAAAACAAGCCTGGAACGCACTAGATGCTGATGTATACGACCCCATCTCAGCTAGCGAATCAATAGAAGGTGGCGAGTTCATCCCAGCCGGAAATTTTGCACTGATAGGCGTTGAAGCAGAAAATGGAGACGTACTAAGAACAACTTATGATGCAGGAAAAGAGGTGCTAGATAGCGGAGCCGTTTCATATGACGAAGTAGGTCTTGTCCACGCTCCTAAAGAAACAGCAGAAAAACAGGCAGAAATGTTGGCAAATGGCGAAGCTGACATGAACATCATGCATCTTGACACCTGGTTTAATATTGCAGGAGAGGGGCTTGCCGTAATGAATGAAGAACTAGCTTCTGATGCGCTAGTTCATATATACGAACGAGAAGAAAGCGGCTACACTGATGACCCTATCAGAGAAGTATCATTAACCGAATATTTAGAAGATCAAGGTTATGAATGGGTTGATATACCAGCACATGAACTTCCTAACGGTGCGAACTTCCTCACTCTGGACGACCATAAAGTCATGCCAATTTATGAAGCAGGAGAGGATGGAGAGTATGATCCCGAACTGAATGAAACTATTGAAGGAATGAGAGACTTCGGAGTCGAGATTGTACCTGATGGCATAGGCCTTGAACTTGACAACCTAACAAATGGTTATGGAGGCGTTCACTGTATGACTACTCCAATAAACAGGGAGTAGGTTTAAAAAGAAACAAGGTTGATTTAGCAATATGCGATTACTAGACCTTCAAAGCACAAGACTTGTAAAATTAGCTTTGAATAGGGCTAGGCGCAGATAAATCGGTTATCAGTCCTTCTAACTAGTTTTTTCCTATTATACAGAAGACTTTTTGTTAAAAAACAGGACTGATGGCCCGTATTTTTTTTGAGGTGTACAACTAAAACATGGAACTACTCAACAACACGGAAACTACGCATGAAAAACCCAATATAGACAAAATAGTGCTTCTCTACTCCGGAGGACTAGACACATCTATACTCGTAAAATGGATGCAAGACTACTACGATGCGGAAGTCGTAGCACTTACAATCGATATCGGTCAGCCAGATGCGAGACTTGATGAGGTTAAAGAAAAGGCCTTAGAACTTGGAGCAGTGGACGCAGTAGCAGTCGACGCAAAGGAAGAGTTCGCAGAAAAATACATTTCGAAAGCAATCAAAGCTAATGCAATGTATCAAGGCCAGTATCCTTTAAGCACAGCCATAGCCAGACCTTTAAAGTCAGAAATTGCTGTAGAAGTAGCTAAAGAAACTGGAGCGGATGCAGTCGCTCACGGTAGCACAGGTAAAGGTAACGACCAAGTGCGTTTCGAAGTATCTATGCAGTCTCTTGACCCCGATCTTACAGTAGTCGCCCCCGTACGAGCAATGGAAATGACAAGAGATAAAGAGCTAGAGTACGCAGAGGAAAACGGCATCCCTGTTCCTAACGATGTAGACTCTCCTTATTCTACGGATGAAAATCTGTGGGGACGAAGTATCGAATGTGGAATACTAGAGCATCCTGAAGAAGAGTATCCTAATGATATCTTCGAACTAGTTCAAGTACCTGAAGATGCTCCCGAAGAACCAGAATACATAACTCTGGAGTTTGAGAAAGGCGTACCCATAGCGTTAAATGGAGAGAAGCAGCCTCTAACCTCGCTGATATCCGAGCTAAATGATATAGCTGGAAAACACGGAGTAGGCATCATTGATATGACTGAAGACCGCGTAGTGGGTCTAAAGTCAAGAGAAATCTACGAGTGCCCTGCTGCAATCACCATCATAAACGCGCATCACGACTTGGAAAAATTTGTATCCACCACTCACCAAAACTCTTTCAAGCCATCTCTCGACCAGAAATGGGCTGAAATGGCCTATCAAGGACTCTGGAATGATCCATTAATGGATAATATTGAGAGCTTCCAAGAAAATTCTAACCAGAAAGTAGACGGAACAGTAAGACTGAAACTCTACAAAGGAGAAGCAAAGGTAGTAGGAAGAGAATCTCCTAACGCATTATATGACCACAATCTTGCAACATATAAAGAAGGAGAAACCTTCAATCAAGAGGCTTCACCAGGATTTATCGAACTATGGGGGCTACAGAGCCGCATGGCTAACCATATAGATGAGAAATAATCACTATTTCTCCATACTTTTTTCTTTCTATTTTTTATTTCTCTATCTCTAAACTAGAATTATGACCGTCTACACTTCACTAAACTCTCTTGACTTTGATTTATCCGATGTAACAAACCGGGAAAGAGATTTTGACGTTTTAATGGCTCATCCAGAGTACTTTGATGTAAAATATGAGATTAACCCTTACATGGACTCTTCGAACAAGGTTAACAATCAAGAGGCTTTCAAACAATGGGAAAATTTGAAGTCAATCTACGAGTCTCTAGGCTATAATGTACATGTACTAGAACCTGTAGAAGGCCTACCAGATCTTGTATTCACGGCCAATCAGAGCTTTCCTTATTTCCATAATGGACATAGAGAAGTAGTACTGAGTAATATGGCCTCAAAACATCGACAGAATGAAGTAGAACAATTAAACGACTGGTACAAAAAATCAGAGTTTAAGATAAGAAGAATAGATAGAAACAAAATATTTGAGGGCATGGGTGATGCCATTAAGCATCCTTCCAAAGATCTTATATGGGGCGGTCACGGCATAAGAACTAGCGTAGACGCCTATAAAGCTCTCAATAACTATACTAGATCTAAAATAGTAACTTTGAAGATAGATAATAATCGTTTTTACCATTTAGATACATGCTTCACAGTTTTAGACTCTAAAACCGTATTAATAGCTCCTGATGCGTTCAGTAAAGAATCTTTGGCTAAAATTCACAGACTATGGCCTACCGTAATCGAGGCCCCTATCAACGAGGCTGCAGAGAGTTTTGCCTGTAACGCACACTGCCCAGACAAAGAGTCCGTAATAATACAAGAAGGAAACACGCAGACAGAAGAACTCCTGGAAAGCCACGGATTTAAAGTAGTTGAAACAGATACTTCTGAGTTCATGAAAGCTGGAGGCTCTGTTTTCTGCATGAAGATGATGATTCCTTCCCTTAATTAACTAAAAGCTGTGGAACAAAGACTAAGACATGAAGCTGTGGGAAACAGAAGATAAAAAGAAAGATAAAGTTATAGAAGACTTTTTAGCCGGTAAAGACACTGAGAAAGACCAAGACTTAGTACATTATGACATACTAGGAAATCTCGCGCACGTAGAAATGCTAAAAGAAACCGGAATAATATCCCAAAGTGAATTTGAGGATGTAAAAAATGCGCTACAGGACATAAGAAAAAAAAAGATAGAAATAAGGCCTGATGAAGAGGATATACATACTAAAATCGAAAATCTTGTGACTCAGAAAACAGAGGCCGGTAAAAAGATACATACAGCCCGCTCAAGGAATGATCAAGTACTGCTAGATACTAGGCTCTATATGAAAGATCACGTTCTGCAGATATCAGAGCAAGCTTCAGAAATAGTGGTGAAATTGCTAGAGAAATCTGAAAATTATGAAAACCTCTTGATGCCCGGATATACGCATTATCAACAAGCTATGCCCTCAACAGGAGGACTCTGGTTTTCATCAATTGCAGAAGCCTTTGTTGATGATTTGAAAGTCCTTGAAGGTCTTTACCCAGTCATTAACAGTAATCCTCTCGGCGCTGCAGCTGGCTACGGTACTAATTTACCCATAGATCGGGATTATACGACTCAGAGACTAGGATTTGATTCAACTCAGGTTAATAGTACTTACACTATTTCCAGTCGAGGAAAAACAGAGTATATGCTGCTAAATTCATTAAACAACTTTTTGCTCGACATCAATCGCTTTTGCACAGATATAACTCTCTTTAACACACAAGAATTCCGACTAGTCAGCCTTGACAGCGATTTAACAACGGGAAGTAGCATAATGCCTCAGAAAAACAATCCTGATACTGCTGAAGTACTTAAAGGACGAACTAACCGGCTGATATCCAAAAGCATCCAACTATCCTCTATTCTTACCAACAACATTTCTGGCTATAATAGAGACACACAGGAAACAAAAATGATTTTAATGGACTACATTGAGGACTTTAGCGAAATATTGGAAGTATTCCTCCTCATGATTAAAGGACTAGAAATTAACAAAACGCAATGCAAAGAAATTATGACAAACGACATATTTTCTGCACATAAATCAAATGAAATGGTGGAGGACGGGATCCCTTTTAGAGAGGCTTACAGAAAGATCAAAGAAGAAGAGTTTGAGTTTGATGAATCAAAGATTTTTGAGTCTGAGGGCTCATTAGGCTCCCCATCCGATCTTGGCCTATCTAATATTTCTGGTAAATTAGAAGAAACCGATGCATTCTGGAGAAATGAAAGAGAGAGATTCAAAGAAGTGAAAACTAGTCTCCTTAACTAGTTTTTGTATACTATAGCGGCAATAACACATGCTGCACCTGTTTCAGGAACAGTCATAGACGTGTATCTATACGTTATATCAGATACTATTTCTTCTCCTCTTCGGTCCGCCATATCTCTAAGCATCTTCTTGCACTCTGTGAAGACACTATCCTTGTCTTTTGACGTGCCGTGAGCCTCAACGTTTATTCCATATCCTGATCCAAATTTGCATCCGGCTACCGCAGCATAAATTTTTTCATCAGGTTTAGAACTTATTTGTTTGCTTACTACCGTTGGACAGAACTCTCCTTCGGTTATTTTATCTTCTAATATCCTCTCATTAGTTTGAATTAGTTCTGCTCCCTGAGGCACCACACTGGAAATATTAATGATATTTGCCTCATGAATGCCTGCCTCTTGTAAGGCTGCGTCAAAAGCGACAAGCTCATTAAAAGCCTGTGCTTTTCCTTCAGTAAAGTAAAGTTTATCTGCTTCCTCCCACATAATGACTCTCTAAAGTGCTTTTATCCGATACTGTTTAATATATTGAACATGTTTCATTTCTATGGACTATAACGCCGCAGCAGAGTTAATAGAAGACCCGCATTATGATATGTTCGTCATAACCAACCTTTTAACAGAAGCTGCAGATACAGTAGGAGATTTACGCCTCACCACCGATTACACCTTCAAACAAATTAATAGACAGATATCTGACCTGGAACAAACAGGATTGTTGTCAGCAGAAGGTTCAGGAGTTTCAAGAACGTATAACTTGACAGATAAAGGTAGAAAATTTTTAGTAGAGAATTATTTTGACCAAAACCTCGAAAATAATCTATTATCCGAAATGGCAGAAAATCTGGAACAGTAATGGTAAAAAAGATTCAAATAGAGATGTTTATACTGTGTTAGTAGAAGAGCTCAGATCTGATGTAAAGCAAGACGTTACGGAACGTCTGAAAGAACTTGGAGTAAAAACAGAGGTAAAAATTGAGATAAACAATCTTGACAGTGATAAAAAAGGGTTTATAGCACTGCCGTTAGGGTTCAAACTAGCCTCTGAATTAGGCAAATCTCCTGAAAATGCATTGAAAGAATTTTTAAAGGATTTTGAGTTCAGCAATTCCCATATTAGTTCTACAGAAATTGAATCAGGATATTTAAACATATTTATTAATGGAGAATCTTTTGGAAAAGATTTACTTGCCCATACTCAAAAGAAAACCATCTTAGATCTAGATAACGGGCTCGCAGTGATTGATGAGTCATCTCCTAATGTCGCAAAACCAATGCATATTGGGCATCTAAGAAATACTTTGCTTTCCGCATCATTAAATGAAGTTCTAGAACGTACAGGCTATGAAGTCATAGCTGACAATCATTTAGGTGATTGGGGCGGACAATTCGGAAACCTCATGTACGCATTCGACCAATGGGGCAACAAAAACAAACTAGAAGAACAACCAATAGAACACCTACTAGAACTATACCAAAAGTTTGGGCAGCTTGAAGCAAAGCTTAAAGGCGAAGAACAAGAAGAACTGCGTGATAAGGGTCGAAAGTGGTTCAGCAGACTTGAAGAAGGTGAAGAGGAAGCCCAAGAATTATGGGAAAAGTTCAGAGACGTCAGTATTACGCGATTCAAAGAAACTTATAACATTCTAGATGTGGAGTTCGACGAATGGATTGGTGAGGCCTTCTACGTACAGGAAGGTTATACTGATAAAGTCGTTCAGATGGCTCTTGATCAAAATGTAGCAGAAAGAAAAGAAGATGGCTCAGTAGTTATTGAAGTCGGGGAACCTGATCCTGAAACCGGTGAAAAACCCGAATTAGTCATATTAAAGTCAGACGGCAGCACGTTATACTCTACGCGAGATTTGGCAACTATTCTTTATCGCAAGGAACGATGGGATCCTGAACACATTATGTATGTTGTCGCTAGCGAACAAGATAAATACTTTGAAGAAATTTTTGAGGCGGCTAAACTCATAGGTTTAGACTACAACTTCACCCACGTCAGTTATGGCATGATTAGTCTTCCAGAAGGAAGCATGTCTACTAGAAAAGGCACAATCATTACTGCCAGACAAGTTATTGAAGAGGCTAGGAGTAAAGCAAAAGAATTAGTTGAAGAAAATAATCCTGAACTAGAAGAAAAAGAAAAAAATGAAACTGCAGAGCGAATAGGACTTGCAGCACTAAGATTTGAAACTCTCAAGTATTCGCGCAAGAGAGATTTTGAATTCGATAAAGAAAAAGCACTAGATTTTAATGGAGAAACTGGCCCTTATCTACTATATTCTCTTACAAGAGCTAAGAAAATAGTTAGGGACTCAAAAGTAGACACAGAAGATTTTAGTCTTGGAAACCTCTCAAAAGAAGAGTTAAGACTTATAGGAACGTTTTCCAAGCTGCCTTTGAAGCTCTCTGAAGCAGAAGAAAAATATGATCCTTCAGTAATCGCTAACTACGGTTATGATCTCGCAAAAGACTTCAACAGTTTTTATCATAACTGCCCTGTATTAGATGCTGAAGCTGAAATAAGAAAACAACGACTTGCACTAACAAAGGCCTACATAGAAGTTATGCAAGAGGTACTAGATATTTTGTGTATACAAGAAGTAGATCTTATGTAGTATCAAGTCTAGATATGCAGTCTGACTGTATCATTCTGCAAATGCTGGCTATTTATTGACAAAAAATCCAGATTCTTATGCCTCTAAGTGTTCAGGATATTCTTTTATCCCAAGTTCATCCACCAAATCCTTACTCCTATTCCTAATAGTGACAGTTGTTATGCCTAGAGTGCGAGACATATCGTTCATACTCCTTCTTTCCCCTTCAATATGAGCTGCTAAATATAATGCGCTTACAGCAATTCCTGCTGGAGACTTTCCTGATACAACATCGCTTTCAACGGCTTCTTCAACTATATTTTCTGCACTCTCTTTCACATCATCACTGAGACTCATTTTTGACGCAAAATCATCTAAAAAATCCGCCGGATGAGATGGCCTTATAGGAATCTCCGTATTACGGCCTATGTACCTGTAAGCACGACCAATTTCCTTTTTAGATGCTCTGGAAGCCTCTGAAACCTCTTCAAGCGTTCTAGGCTCATTATTATCTCTTCCTGCGATATATATTATTGCTGGAACTATTTCTGAAATACTACGGCCTTTCAACAACCCAAAATCCGAAATCTTCTCATACAACTCAATAGAACTATTGTATACCTCTTCAGACATACCTAATTCAGATACAAGTCTCTGTATCTCCTGTTCAGGACTTTCTAAATCTCTAGTCCATTTTTCACCCCCCAAATAATCTATTATTCCACTGAGAAACAATCCCAGAATAGCTATTAGTAAAGACATGCCTGAAGCTGAAAGACCCGCAATACCAAGCTCAAAAATATTTAAAGTAGTCTTAAATCCATGAACAGCTGTTCTAAGTGCAAAGACTGCTACCGCTACAGCAGCCGAAACCACGATGTATATGAATAAAAGCTCCAGCCATGGAAATACCGGCGCGGATTGAACTGCTAAGAATATTATTGCAGCTAAAGATGCAAACATAAACACTGGGATACTGTATTTCAGACACAACAGATTCATTTCATCTCCCATCTCTAGCCACCCTCCCCTCAAATATACTCTTTTCTGTAAGAGCACTTACCCTTAACAGTACTTTTTTGGCCGGATAGGTTTACAGTTTGTTACACCCGAGCTCAATAAATTCTCATAAACCAGGCATTTCCTTACAATACTCTTCCTTAAATCTATACAGATAGTATACTGAGAATGCAAAAGCTGTAACAGTTGCTACCACAAAAGTAGACAGTAAAAGCGAATACATGAATCTCGGCCCTAATGCACACGTCTTAACTGTTGCTGGAGCAACCATTGCCGCGATTTCAAAAGATTTCAGCATCACTAGAAACATTAGCCCTGATACCACAAGATATCTTTCTGAATTCATGGAAACTCATTATACTCAGTAGAATTTAAGTCTAAGCCTTAAAGACTAGAAAAGATCTGTGAAAAAGCTGAACATGCTCGAAAACGTGCTTTCTCCGGCTTCACTTCTAACATATATTTCTTCATCTTCAAGCTCCATTATTTTTGAAGTATTATAATGAGCTGTTGTTTCATCCACTATAGCTCCATTTGTTTCAACTATCTGACCTGGCATGTGTACATTTTACTCTACATCAAACATTTCTCCAACCATTTCATCTATTTCTTCATCATCTCCAAATAAATCATCCTCCATGCCCATATCCATCTCTTCATCTTGCACTACCGCATCATCTTCGAATTCCGTATCAAATTCTTCTGGACTTTCACTATCTTGAGATTCTTCTTCAAGCTCTGTCTCAAAGTCTGTCTCAAAGTCCTCTTCATCATATGTTGAAGGGAGAGTTTCTGACTCGTCTTCGAACTCATCTTCAAATTGTTCCTCAAATTGATCCTCCTCTTCGGTTGGCTCTTGAGGAAGAGGTTCCTCTTCAACAGGATCTTCAAAACCTGAGTCTCCACCTAAAGATTCCTCTAAGTCAACCTCCTCATAAACTACGTAGCCATCTTCTTCGTATACCTGTATATTACTATCTTCTCCTGGCTCTATATCATGATAGACGTAAGTGAAATAGTGAGTTCCATCTCTTTCCTCTTCAGAAACTTCTACTTCTGAATAATCTGCGTCTTCCAGTGCGTCTTCTTCAACGTCTTCTGTAAGCTCTTCTGAAAGAGGCTCATCTGACTCCATATCCATCAAATTATACATGGACGAGTCAAGACCTAGCTCAATTTCCATCTTATCGATTTCTGCATCACTCGTTACATGGGTATCAACCTGTGCAGAAATACAGCCACTGGTTAAAATCACGAACATTATCAAAATAAGAGAGAACGCATTCTTATTCTCGTGAAACTCCATATCTAAACACTTTTATCCTATTATTTAAAAAGGTATATCTAATTCTCAGCAAAAAACTCTAAAAAATGGCCTAGTCTGGGGCTAGAAAACTATAAAGAAGGTCTGTAATATGAACATTCCACTCTTCTAATACCGACACTGCTCTCACATCTTCCCTATCTCCAGGATGTCTTACCGTAAACTCATCGAGCCGAAAATCTATTTCCCTACTCCACACATCTCGATCAATCACATAATCATATAGCTCAGCCTGTAACTCTTTCAAGGCCTCAGAATCAACTTTAAACTCCATTTCCATATCATCAACATGATTTATTACAAGTTCGCCTCCAGAATCACTCCTATATCCTGAGGCTGATATTATCCCATTATAAGATTTATGTGGAGAGTACCTGAATACCTCATCCTCTTCAAGATCTTCCGCTAAACTTTTCCAATAACTCATTACATTATACCTCGAGAGTTCTCCTGCCGCTTGTACATCACCACATTAATACCGTTACTGATTTTAAAATAAGGCCTATAGACATGTCATGGACTACTTAGTCGAAATAAAAAAACTTGCTGCCGTAATCATACTCTCTCTAGCAGCTAACACTGGAGTTATAGCATTTTCAAGGAGAACTGCAGATATATCTCCTCAGTTTGAACCACTAACTTACACATCTATAGGTTTTGTAACCATATTATCTGCTTTAGGAGCATACTTCACACTCCAGCTTTTGAAAAAATATACTGATAACCCGATAGAGTACTTCTTCTATATCTCCGGCCTAGTACTTATTGCCTCGTTTGGACCTATAGGCCACATAGCTCTAAACTTACCTGAAGCCGGTATGGCCGAAGCAAATATTTTAGGACTAACACATGTAGTTGCCGCAGTATTTATTGTCGGCACATTAGTAAAGTTCGAAACCCTATCCCAAAGGAAAAAACCCTACCGAACCTAAAATCTCCTTACACTCTCTTCAAAGAACTCGCCACCTTATCATAATAATCTAAATCTTCAGCTAGAGAAAACAAAAACCCCTCCTCCCAAATACACTAAAAACACTTTTTACTTCGAAAAGCTCTGTACGTTATGTTACGTTCTCCAGTTTTCCTATATCTTCTCTCTTTCAGAGATTAGGCCTCCAAAAACCCCTCCTAATATGCCTAGAAGTATGGAATGGCCTGTTATCACCATGGTTAAAAACATAGTACCTATCCCTGCAATGATACCTATCTCCGGCAGTATTTGTGTAACTGTCAGAGAAATAAGTAGGCCTGGAAGAATCATCAGAATGCCAATTATAATACCTACCTTAAGACCCCCATTCATACCTTCTCTCTGAGAGTATCCAGCTGCCGCACCCCCAATCAATGGCGCAAGAAAATTAACTCCTGGAACTAAATACAAGGAAATAGTAAGTATTACGCCTAGGACCGAATTCTTTACTGTTTTTCCTTTTGTCATACCTATCACTATCTGCCAATTTTTAAGATAATTTCGAATTAATAAAAAATAAGCAACCCTGCTTCCAGAGCAGAAACTCTCTGTCTATATGAAGAACAGTAAATATATCATGCTTGCAATTATTAGCGTTATTATTGTTCCCGTAGCCGCCATACTTATCATCATTCGATTGTTTTCGATTATTAGAACTAATTCATGCTTTTTCTCCTTAGCAACTACAGGTACTTGCTTTTTTTTCTCTTTAGCTTTTTCAGCCACAATCTCTATCCTTGTAGGAGGTTCAGGAATTTTTTGGACAGATTTTCTATAACATTTAGGACAGTATTCGGGGACAATTAAGTGTTCTTCATATTTAGTTGACCACCATTTGTGACCGCACCTATTACATTCTACATTCTCATATGCGTCATTCATTGTCTTTCTTTAGCAAGCTGTAATACGATATTGGATAGTTCTTCGACCTTTTTTTCTAAGCTCTGAGAGTCTACCTGCTCATTCGGATCTGATTTGGCCGTACTGTATGCTGTTAACAAGCTTTCTAAGCGCTCGTCTCCAGCCATATTTTCTTCAAGTCCCTGCATTTTGCTTTTTAACTGATTGACCTCTTCTTTATGCTGTTCTTTTATCTTTTTCTGAGTTTCTGCAAGCTTCTTGATATCTGTAGATAATTCTAATAAATCCGGATAATCTTCTTCAGATTCTTCTATAGTTTCTGTTATTGAATCAACTTTATCGAGTATATTTTGTTGTATCTCTTCTACTTCTTCTACCTTGTCAACAGTTGCTATACCCTCTATTTCTTTTTCTTCATCCTCCATAATCTCCTTTAATTTCTCATTCAGACTATCCTCTTCAATTCTTTTATCCACTTGGACTTTTAGACTGTCTATATCTTTCATTTGATCTTGTATTATTTCTTCGTGTGTTTCTGTTTTTCCTTTAACTGAGTCAAGCTCAGGCAACCTCTTATTCAATTCCCCAAACATAGACTGAACTTTTGACTCTTTTGCTGATACCTCTCGCTTCATTTGTTCCATACGGTCCATTTTCTTTTGGAGAGATTGATGCATTTCCGCTAAATTATCGAAGTCTTCTATTTTCTCTACTTGATCTTCTACTTCTCCTATACGCTTCTTCAAATTGGACATTACTTCGCTTGTCTGTGAGGTTTTTGCATCTATTTCTTCTACGCTTCCTTCTACTTTTTCAAACCTGCGAAGAATTTTTTCAGGATCCATTTCGTGGTATATGTCTTCTATCTTCCGGTATCCTTGTGAGATATCATCTATCTGCTTCTCTTGCTCCAGAACCATCGAACGTAATTCTCCGATTTTTTCGGAACTGTTGCTAAGACGCTCATTTAATTGATCTTGACTGCCCTGTAGTCCTTCAAAACGCCCTTCAAGTTTCTCTAGCTGCTGGAATAAGTCTTGTAATTTAAGTTGCTCTTCCTCTTCTTCAACATCTTCTGCTTCAGGATCATAGTCTATATCTTGGTCTTCCCTTGCTATTTGTCCAACAGTCTGGGATTCTTCTGGTTCATCTTCCGGTTCATCTCCTGCTTCATCTCCTGCTTCATCTCCTGCTTCATCTCCTGCTTCATCTCCTGCTTCATCTCCTGCTTCATCTTCCGGTTCATCTTCCGGTTCATCTTCCGGTTCATCTTCCGGTTCATCTTCCGGTTCTTCTCCGTCCGAGTCTTCAGAATCCTTATATTCCTCTTCAGACTCCAAGTCAGGCTCTTCTCCATCCTCTAATTCTTCAGATAGTTCATCCTTCTCTTGTCCATCTTCTTTTTGGAGTTTTTCATCCTCATTAGTATCTAGTCCTTGAGAATTTTCTTCATCTTCTTGAGACTCTTCTGAGGCGTTAGATTCATCAGATTGTTCTTTTTTCGCTACAGCATCATCTGAATCTTCAGAAGGATCATTTTGTGTTTCTTTTTCTTCTCCAGAGCCTTCATTTTTTTGAGATCTCAGACCAGATATTTTATCTCTAAGAGACATACATAGTTTTTAGCTTTGACGGTATTTAAGACATGTTCATCTCGTCTTTTAGGCTGTCTATATACATTTTGGCCATTTTGAATCTTCCTTCTTTGAGCTTGTTTTCTGCTAGCTGTAGCTCTAAATCCTTATCACGGACATCTTCCCCGCCTTCTTCCTTCTCAGAAAGCTTATCTCTAAGTTTAGAGAGTTCCTGAGATAGTTCGTGGTATTTCTCAAGCTCTTTATCTGGTATCTTATGTGGATTATGGTATGTCGGACGGAAATCAACGAACCATGGATCTCCGTCGTTGTAGTTCGAGTTCTGGATCATTCCGACTCCTACGTCCTCTGAAGAAATCCTCTTAGCAAACTGCTCACCATACTTCTTCTCCACACGCTCAATATCTTCCATTGACTTAGTCTGCATCTGGATCTCAGTCATAATGTTACCTGATACCGCCTGTTTGAAGTCTGCTGTAACCTGTGAACACATCATTAACCCGATACCCCATTTACGGAACTCACGAGCACCTTTCTCTAATGCATGATATCCTCCCTGGCCACCGTACTCTTCGAGTAGACGATGGACCTCGTCGAATACAATCAATAGCTCTAGGTCCGGACTTTCTTCCCATTCTTTCTCAAAGATCTGGTCAATAATTTTTCTTACTGCCTGATCAAACTCTTCTGTTGTCAACTGATTCAATGTAAATACTGTTATCTCACCAGGGCTTCTGAGCTCGTCAAAGTCTAAATCCGGATCTTCAGTCTTAATTTCCTGGATAATTCCCCGGTATGGATGAGGATCATTTTCTTCATTTAGATCAAATCTGGAGTAGTGCTCTAATAAGTTATCATCTCGGAGTTCTTTTACAAATCCTGTCCACTGAGCCGTAGGATCAAATACTACTACCGGTACATCGTTTTCTAATGCTTCTTCAACAATAACTGACGCTGTAACAGATTTTCCGGATCCTGTAGATCCTGAAACAATAGCGTGCGTGGTTAAATCGCTTGGATCCACAAACGCACTTTTCTGAGTCTCAGCAACCTTACCAACCCAATAGTTCTCTTCATCCTCAACCGGCAGCCGGCTGTAATCCACCGGGAACACATAACGAGCACCCTCCTCCTTTCTAGTCCAGTACCATCTCTGCGTATAGATTCCTCCTCCGATAATAATACCTCCCACTATCATGAACAGCAGTATCCTCATACGGGGCGCTGTCCAAAAAGGATCTGTAACGGATACAGTTGAAGTTGCTGTAAGAGTCTCATTGTCTTGTGATGTATGTGCCTGTACATAATAATCCCCTAACTCTAAATCCCCTAATACATCCATATCATGTCTAAAAGACTCAGTCCCAGTGACATTCACTACTTCAGTACTATTCTCTATTACTTCTCCCGTTTGTGACTCTCTTAACTCATATACTACCTCCATTTCAGCTTCTTCAGGACCGCTCATAATTGTAAGTATTCCTATTCTATCATGAGGTCTTATAGTAGAACTAGTTGGATCGATCATCATATGAACTCCTCTTAGTTCCTCCTCCGTACCTCTAACGGCTAGAGGAATATTTTCAGTAGTTGTTTCCCCTTCTAAAACAACAGTTCCTGAATAAAATTCAGATTGATCTAAGTCAGGAACAGCTATTTCTACAGATATAGTTTTCGTAGATTCTGCAGGCACAGCGGCTTCAGCCTGCACATCTAATATCTCTGTCGCATCACCTTCAGCTCTGATAGCTATAGTTTGTTGTTGATCAAGTTCATTCTCTAGAGTTATTTCATAGATTTGAGGCTGTTCAGAGAATACAACATTCAATGTAGGTATATCATTCTCTTGGCTAAAATCTGCTGAAGCTCCCTGAACAAGTAATACAACCAACATAACTGTAATCACCAGCCTCTTCATGACATGTTCATCTCGTCTTTTAGGCTGTCTATGTACATCTTAGCCATTTTGAATCTTCCTTCTTTCAACTTATTTTCTGCTAATTGAAGCTCTAAGTCCTTATCTCGGACATCTTCGCCGCTCTCCTCTTTTTCAGCGAGCTTGTCTTTAAGCTCCGATAGCTCTTTAGATAGCTTATGATACTTTTCAAGCTCTTTATCCGGTATTTTATGCGGATTGTGATAAGTCGGACGGAAATCAACAAACCATGGATCTCCATCATTATAGTTTGAATTCTGAATCATTCCTACTCCTACGTCAGATGAAGATATTCTTTTAGCGAACTGATCCCCATATTTCTTTTCGACACGCTCTATATCTTCCATAGATTTAGTTTGCATCTGGATTTCAGTCATTATGTTTCCTGATACCGCCTGTTTAAAGTCTGCTGTAACCTGAGAACACATCATTAATCCGATACCCCATTTACGGAACTCTCTTGCTCCTTTCTCTAATGCATGATATCCTCCCTGACCACCATACTCTTCAAGTAGACGGTGGACTTCGTCGAACACAATTAATAATTCTAAGTCAGGGCTTTCTTCCCATTCTTTCTCAAATATTTGGCCAATAATCTTTCTAACTGCTTGATCGAATTCTTCAGTCGTCAACTGATTCAATGTGAACACAGTGATTTCTCCAGGGCTTCTGAGCTCATCGAAGTCTAAATCTGGGTCTTCTGTCTTAATTTCTTGGATAATTCCACGATATGGATGAGGATCATTCTCCTCATTCATATCAAATCGGGAGTAGTGTTCGAGAAGGTTGTCATCTCGGAGTTCTTTCACAAACCCTGTCCATTGTGCAGTAGGATCGAATACTACAACAGGCACATCTTTTTCTAACGCCTCTTCAACAATCACAGACGCTGTAACAGACTTACCAGAACCAGTAGATCCTGAAACTATTGCGTGAGTCGTTAAATCGCTTGGATCAACGAATGCGCTCTTTTGAGTCTCAGCAACCTTTCCGACCCAGTAATTTTCGTCATCTTCAACAGGCAGTCTACTGTAATCAACAGGGAACACATAACGAGCACCCTCCTCCTTTCTAGTCCAATAGTATGCGTATCCCTTCCACCCTACTATGCTGATTAATAATGTTAGCAGTATTAGTAGTGCTGCCTGTCTTCTAAACGGAGTCCAGAATAGCTCATCTATTGTAAATGTATCTGAATCGGATACTGTAACATTAGATCCTTGCATCATGACTTGTACATAATATGATCCTGTTTCTTCATCCCGAACATCCATTACTCTCTGGAATGTCTCTCCTTCATCTACAAACCTGGATTCTGATTGATTGTAAACTATACGATCGGTTTCACTCTCCCTGACTAAGTAGTCTAGCTCTGCATCAAATGGCGTAGTTATTTCTGCATCTCCTATTTGCAGGCCAACCGTCAGGTTATTGCCCGGAGGCACTGTTGATGTAAGAGCTTGGACATCTAATTCTACCGTATCCATTCCTTCTCTAGTCACTAAAATCTGGTGAGAGCTAGTTCTATTGAAGTCTTCGTATTCTGCGTTCAGTTCTCCGCTGTAACTGCCTGGTTCTGCGTCATCAGGAACTGCTACAGTCATTTCTGAGATCATTGACTCTCCTGCAGGTATTTCTACAGAGTCATCTGTAAACGATAATATTTCTTCTATATCTCCAGAAACATCTAAGTCCACATCTATTTCTTCTGCTTGGTTATTTGTTATCTCCATGAAAAAGGTTCTAGTTTCGCCCTGTTGCATTACCGGATGGTATATTCTTGGAGTAATCATAAATGGATCTTCTCCTTCTATTTCATCTTCTCCTAACTCATCCATCATACCTTCTAGAATAGCCTCTAATTCTTCATCAGACATTCCTTCTATATCTTCCTCTTCTAGTTCTTCTGTTAATTCCTCTAGTTCTTCATCGCTGAAGTCATCTAGTTGTTCACCGAGCATACCTTCAAGCAACTCCATTACTCCTTCATCACCATCGGCTTCTCCGTCATCATCATCTTCATCATCTGGCAATGGTCCTGCTCCCCCTGTATCATCATCTTCATCCTCTCCTCCATCTTCAGGCCCATCCTCTTGACCATCGTCATCATCTGCTCCGTCATCATCGTCATCCCCAGCATCTTCTCTTTCAAGGATGTACGAGGATGATGTCTGAGACTCCGCAACAGCAGTCTTTGTTGTAGTATTTACTTCTGTATCAAGTTCTAACCAGTCAGTGCTTGAACATTCAGAGATTTGGCTCGACTCACACCAATATATGTTGAGCTGCTCTTCCGGTATCTCATCCGGACTTTCTCCAGTATCTGAATAGTCTAATGTAACTTCAGACTCCTCATACTCAAAACTAGTATTATAGGATAGCGATGAGAATGTGTATCCTGTAGTATCTTCAGGTCTTTCGAAAGGAACGGTTTCTCCAATATACCCTCCTGAAACATTTACAGGATCTCTAGTGTTATTAATCAAGCTAATACCATAGAATTCAACACCTTGCCTATGAGAATCTCCAGCGTTTAGGGCCTGGAACGTGTTTAATTCTTCTAGCTCCACATCAGTTTCTATTCCGAAATCGTAGTCTCTTCTCTGGGCTGTTACATTGAATTCTTCCTCTTCAAGCTCGTATCTTTCTAAGACTGATTCCGTTCCCGGCCTTCTGAACTCAAACGAAGTTCCTTCTGTACTTGTTCCTGATAAGTCTACATATGGGTGAACTGAGAATGGAACTCTTGCAGTTTTCTCATTACCATTAACATCTTCTAGCTCTACTACAGCATCATAGTCCCCTTCATAAGATGTATTGTCAAATTCTGCCCGATACCAGTCATCTTCTGTGTTCTGGAACTGGATTTCTCCCATATCGGTCTCGTTTTCAATATATTCGACATGTCCTTCAACTCTATCTACTTCTACGTTATCCCAGGCCTCGATTTCAATTGTTGTTTCTTGAGTTTGCTCTACGTTTTCTGCATCTTTAGATGTGACAAATGGGGGTGTTACATCCCGGTACTCTAATTCTGTATTGTCTCTTAGCTCAAGTTCTTGATATTCTGCAATCAGCTCGAACTCTGTTTCTATAGGATTAAATTCTACACTTGGCGCTTCACATGTTATGTTCCATATGCCTGTAGTACTGTTAGAGTCGGCATTAGTATTATCGCAGGTTTCCTCTTCTACGCTAGCATTCCAGTCAATGTCTTCTGTTACAGGCTCTTCGTCAGCTGCTACTTCTGCAGTCGTGTATATTTTATCTCCCTCTGTTACATTTTCAGTGCCTTGTTCTGCTCCAATATCTAGTAACTCCATTTCTACCGGCACTACTTCCAAGTTTACTTCTATATCATCTCTCTCAGAAGTTTCAGAGTTGAATACAGCAACAGTTCCTGAATAATTCCCGGGTTCTTGGCTAGTATATCCAATCTCTATATTTTCAACTCCATTTTCCTGTATTTCTATGTCATCTGGAGCTTCCAAAAACTCTTCTCCTTCTACAGTTGAAGAGCTTATGTTTATAGCTTGTTGGTCATCATTAGCAACACCTATCGGCGTTAAGTCCCCATAGGTTTCTGCTCCAACAGTCTGGTTTATTGTATTTTGTTCGAGTTCAAATGATTCTATAGGACCTATTTGTTCTGGCACTTCATCTTCATCATCTTCTGGAGTCTGACCTCCTCCAGTTGAAATAACCTCTATATCTACTATTTCTATTTGTTCTGTTGTGTTGTAGTATTCTTCTTCTTCGATTTCGAGTTTGAAGGTATAGTTACCTGCGGCTGGAGGAAGCCACTTTAACTCTTTTTTCTTGTCTTCAGTTGTGTCCGAAGGCCTATAGCGGTTGAACATATCTAAAGTTATTTCAGTATCCAGTTCGTCTTCCAAGGTGTTCTCAAATTCTACTTCTATTCTTTCCACGTCTTCCCCACAATTTTCATGGTATGAATTAATGTCTATTTGAGTAGGACTCCATTCAAGTCCTTCAAATGAGTAGTTCTCTTGACAGGCACTTCCTTGCATGTTTAGTGTTCCGTTAAGTTCCGAATTCATCCAAAATTCTACAGTTGTAAACTCTTCGTACACTGAGGTTCCAGAGAACTCTGAATAGTCTCTCATAATTGTTGCACTTTCATTTCCAGGCATTTCTGTCGCATTAACAACTAATCCCTGAGTGCCAAAAATTCCAGGCCCTATCTCAGTATCTATATAGTCTGTCTCTTCATAGTACCATCCTTGAGGGGTTTCATCAGGATCATCTATCTCTTCTTCCAGCTGATTACTGTCTGATACTGTAGCATTAGTGAACTCTCCGGAATCTGACTCTCTACCAGTCTCTGAACCCCATAATTCAGAATATTTTAATTCTCTTCTCTCATCAAGTTGAAGTGTTGAAAGTACTAACTCCTCTAATACAAGTTTTCCATCTGTTTCAAAGTCTAATTCAGTAACCGTGTTATTCTCTAACTCTAATTCTTCAGATGTGCTATTTGAATCTATCTCATATATCTCTTCCTCATTACCAATTTCTAGACTCCAATTGGCGTTTTCAGGATTGTTCAGGCTTATTTCAGCTAAATCAATTCTTTCCAAATCGATTTCTTTCTCTAGGCTAGTTTCGTTAATTTCCAAACCCATTTCTGTGCTGTTTATCTCTCCTTCAGAATCCCAATCTTCGTGATTCATGCTTGCTTCATAAGGCTGATCTCTTTGACCCCATCCAAGTTCAAAGTCATAATCTGCTATCGGACGCCCTGTGAAGCTTTCAAGTACTGTGGAATTTATTGATGCTCCTTGGGATTCAGAGAAATTATATCCTATTTCTTCTTCGATTTCTAGCCCCGGTCTTGCTGCAGTCTGCACAGTCAAGTTAAATTCTTCTGACTGGGCCGGGAAGTAATCTTCAGCAGTTGTGTTTACTTTTCCTGTAAGTTCCCCTATTCTTGTTTCATTGCTTGGATCCCATTCAAAGCTGCAAGTTCCTGACTCTCCTGTTGTACAGTTGCCTATTGTTGTTTCATCTACTATAATTTCCTGATCTGCATTTTCTAGTTGATCACCAAGATCATCGGTAGTATTTATTTCAAATACAGTTTGTAATGGTTCTGCAAACTCGTCTCTATAGATTTCTTTATCGGATATATCTGTTACCTCGGTTTCAATTTCTCCACCTAAGAATACTTCATTAGTTATGTTTCCTGTTGTCTGGTTGTAGTAAATGTCCTGTTGATCTTCAAGTTCTGCAGTTATATTATTGTTACCAATATCGGACTCTTCAGTATCCCACGTAAGATTTGCCCATCCTGTACTATTAGTAGATGCAGTTCCTAATTTTTCTTCATTTTCATAGAAGTTTACTTCTGCATCTTCGATTGTATCGGTTGTGTTAGCATCTTTCACTTGGGTTGTTAAATCAACTTTGTCTCCTCTAAAGTATTCATCACTGACTTCAAATTCATGTTGTGCTCGTCCAAACAGAGTCAAATCATTCTCTTGAAATGCTGAATTATACTCTCCTTTCTCAGCAGTGATATTTAGAAGCTCTTCTCCTAATTCTAAATCGGATGCATTAAATTCGGATTCTAATTCTTCGGATTCTATTATCTGATCTGATTCTTCTAATCGCCACTCTATATCTGTATCTAGGAATCTATCAAATGCATCTGTAGTATTAGCTTGTAGTGGGACTGGGTCTACCCTGTACACATCTGTTGAAGGCTGTGAAACTGTTAGATTTATGTCTTCTTCAAGTTCTATACTAAACTCTTCTTCCGTCAGGCCTTCTGGATCCGGCAGGTACCATTTATCATCGTCTCTGAACTCTGTTATTTCTACTATTGCAGTATTTGGACCTACCTCATCATTTTGAGTCGTTTCCCATAGTAGTTCGCATTCTCCTTCCGAACCTGAAGTAGTATTATCTCTTTCTTCTCCTTCAACAAACAGTTGACAGATTTCATAGTTTTCTAAAGCCTCATCATTGGAGTCTTGAACTGTTAAATCAAATTCTATTTCAGAATTCTTTCTCTCAGCAACTTCTGTCTCTACAGATGTATTATCTATTGTAACTGGTTCATACACATTTATTGATACCTCATCTGTAGCCGGAGGCTGATTATCATCATCTTCAGCACGTATATCTATAGTATATTCTCCAGTAGATTTGTCTGATGGTATGTCCCAAGTTGTCTCATTCGCGGTGTCTTCTCCCGGCTCTTTAATTGTTTCGCCGTCCGAATTGTTTATTCTCCAGTCAATACTTTCTAAGCTTTCAGCTTCTATCGGATTTCCTTCACTGTCGAGTACGACTGCCTGAATATCATACTCATTCCCTCTTAAGAGTCCTTCCTCTTCTTCAGGCGTAGTTATGACGACAGAGAAATCTCCTTCTATTTCTATATCATCTTGTAGGTCTACAGGCGAGAAATCATAGTATTCGTTCTTCGATATTATGCTTTCAATTGTTGCAAATGCCTGTGAAGATCTATCAGGCCTATATTCAATATCACACACTCCTTCGCTATTTGTAGGACAGGTAGAGTTTATGTTTTCATCATCTACATCTTCTAGGTCTTCTACTCCTTGTGTAGAATTACTTCGGAACTGTACTTCAGCACCTTCCACAGGCTCTCCCTCTCTGTCTGTTGCAGTGTATTCTGCTATTATCGGATCATCTACGTCAGTATACCATAATGTCGAATTGCTTACAAGGTCTTGTTCAACATTTAGCTCATCTCTTACTTCTAAAGAGAATTCATCAACTTCTTGATCAGTTCTGTAGAACCTTGAACTATTTTCGCTTATTTCTAATCTAACATTATATTCTCCTGGCGCAAAACCATCTTCTCTAAGGTCTATCTGCTCTGATATCTCTCCTGAGGAACTAGTTTCAAGAGTTTCATTTATTTTAGCTTCATCTATATCAGGTTCTTCTTGATCCACAATATACTGCACACTGTAATTCTCTACAGGCACATCTTCATCGTCAATTACTTCACCATTTATATCAACTGTTTTTCCTTCTTCTCTATCTACCGTTTTATCTTCTTGATCTACTCCTATTGATGCTTGGTGGAAGACTGTAATATTCGAATCTGCTGTTGATTCGCAATCTTCGTCGCATTCTTCTGAAGGATCTTCTGTTTCAAATAGGAATGTCGTTGGATATTCTCCTTTGTCTTCAAGATTGTCTGTTAGTTGTATTTCTTGAGTCTTAGATTCGCCTATCTCTATGCTTTCTACTTCGTCAAATTCATAATCATTACTTCCGAGTATTTGTCCTCCTGTTGAATCTATGCTAGCATCTATGCCTTGTAAAATCATATTCCCTCTGTTTAAAAGTTCTATTTCGAGAGAGCCTGTTTCTCCTCTTATTATTTCTTCTTCATGACTTTCGGACGTTATGTCAAGAACTGGATTTGGATCTATTACCACACTACTTGCTTCAGCTGCTGAACCTGAAGTTCTGTCGGGATTTTCCCAGAACGCATTTGATGAAATTGTTCTATCGCCTGCTCCTGCATCAGCAGTTACATTAATCTCTGATATTACCGAGCACTCTTCTCCGGGCTCCAAGATACCGCAGTCTCTATCACTTATATTTGATTCAATTCCTGTAACAATATTTGAAGGCTGAAGTAGTATATCATACGCTGAAGCTTCACCTGTATTTTCTAAGACTGTTTCAAGCTGATATTGATCTTGATTATCTACAGATATATTATCAAATTCAATAGTTTCTGGACTCATACTTACTTCAAGATTTGCTTCACCAATAGAAGTGAAAACTTCTTCAAAAAGCTCATCTTCTGGTTCATCGAACTCATCTTCTGCGAATACTTTTACATCGTACGTGTCTGTATCTGGCGGAATAAAGTCTGCTGAGAAGTTTCCTGAGTTAATATCTGGGGATTCTCGTTCGTCTTCAATATTTTCTAGATTTATCTGTTCTTTGAAGGATTCATTGTTTTGAGCAGTAACATTGATGTAGGCGCCTTCCATTCCTTCTTTTACGTTAAATGGATGGGAAATATTTGCTTTAATCTCAACTGTATCTCTAGTTGTTTCTGGCTGTGTATTATTTACATAGACGTCTTCAATGACAGGAGGAACAGTATCCAGGTCTAATGTGTATATGTCTTCAGCAGTATTTCCTGCTTCATCAGTGATGTTCACTGTGAAATCAATTAGACCGCTTGTAATTCCTAAATCTTGAGTAGCAAAAGTCTTATTATAGTTGTCTTCCCCGGACGGATCATCATTAAGAGATACAGGGCCTCCTTCAATATTCCCTGTTTCTTGTTCGATAGCTGTTAAATCTGCTTCTGTATCTGAAATAGGATTATCGGATTCTATAGACAAGTCTAGATCTTCATCAGGAAGTGCTGAATCGTGAGGATCACCCTCAATAACACCATCCAGTTCATATGAATCTTCAACTATTTCTGGAGGATTATTTTGGATTACGAGTTCATAGCCTGTTGATTCATCATTTCCTGCTTGATCTATTGCTGTAGCATTTATCAGGCACGTAGCTTCTTCTGTATCAGCATCGAGTTCATCTTCAACAGGTTCGCATCCTAGTTCTTCGGCTGCTGCGTCAACTGCGAAAGTTTCTTCAGTCTGCCTCTCCATTTCCATACCTTCTACGTCCACAGATTCTAGTTCCTCAAATTGGTTTTCAGCCTCTACTGAAAACTCTAATATAGCATCGCTTCTTTCAATGTCGTTTGTAGAGTTAGTTCTCAAATCTTCGATAGTTGGTGGCGTATCGTCTACAGTATATATTTTGCTCTCATCATTCGTGTTTCCTGCCCAATCTTCTGCAAATATTTCTAGTTCGCGGTCCTGGCCTTCTGTGTCATCAAGTTCGACCGTCGCCGACCAATTTCCATCTTCTTCATCCCATTCAAGATCGGTTTCTTCAGCATCTCCTTGTGTCTCAATAGTTTCTATGCGTCTGTCTGACTCTTCATCAGTATCTAAGAATACTTCGACCTCAGTATTAGGTTGTACTATGTTGTCACTTAACTCTATTTCTTCAAGAGCAGGAGGTTCATCATCTATTATAACCTCATAAGTATCAGTTCCTGTATTTCCTGCTAGATCTGTCACTGTTGCTTTTAACTCACAAGTTTCAAAATCTGTGTCTGTACATCCTAAATCTCCAGAAGAAATAGTTATTGACTCCGTAACTGATCTATCCTCTACATCTGTTTCTTCTTCTCCTAAATCCTCACCAACAACCGTTTTATCATCAGGTTTGCCTATTTCTACTTTGTCAATATCAACGTTATCAGCTATAGTTACATCAAACGTGAGATCTGTATCTGACTGAGCTATATCTTCGCCCTCATCATTTGTAGCTGCATCTGACGCGAAATTAGTAACTTCAGGATCTTCGTCGTCTAGAATATAGCTTTGTTCGGTGTCTTCATCAGTATTCTGTGCAAAGTCTACAGATCTAACTTCTAAATCTTCTGAACTTTCTGAGGCCTCAGTACTTTCTATCTCTATGTTTCCTGTCCATTCTTCCCCATTCCATGTTAAATTGTTATTATTGCTGACTGAAGGCTCTACTTCCACATAGTTAACTGTTTCTTCCCCTTCATTTTCTTCTAGCCGGACTGTTACTTCTGTGGTACTTCCTGAAGTTAGGACTTCCTCCTCCATTTCTACTTCTTCAATTTCCGCAGGTTCATCATCTACTATTATTGTATGTTCTCTCTGTTCCTGATTACCTGCTTCATCCTCTGCAGTTATTTCTAGATCGCACTCACTGTGATCTGTTTGCACACACCCAAGATTAGAAGGTAGCTCCTCAAGATAAAATACATCCGGCTGATTTTCATCAGACTCCATTTGCTGACCTTCAATTCTTACTTCTTCCTCTACCAGAAGATCGTCAGGATCAGTCACAGTTGCTTCAAATCTTACTTCTTCGTCTGATCTTGTTACTCCTACATCATCGAGGTTTGTGTTAGCGTCATCATTTATGTTACCTATATTTGGAGAAGCATCAGTGACTATGAGTTCTACTGCCTCATCGTCGTTTACATTTCCTGCACGATCTTCAGTGTAAGCGTCTAGAGTGTATTCTCCTTCTTCGCTAAATGATTCAATGCATGAATACTCATTTCCATTTTCAAGACCGCATATCGTGTCTCCAGAATCTCTAACTTCTGTAGTTTCTAATTCTGGGTCTCCATCATCTATATTTGCTGAAAATTCTACATCCGTATCCGTTTGTACTGCATCTTGATCGACTGTGAAATCAGATACATCTGGCTCTTCATCATCAACATTTACAGTTACTGTCCTAGATGTCTCCATATTTTCTGCATTATCGTATACATCTGCATTTATTTCGCATGGTTCAAAGTCTACGTCAACATTACACCCTATTTGTGCTGGTGTGATATCGAGCTCATACAAGTCTCCATCTTCATCCATTATCGAGTCCTCACTAGGACCATGTAGTTCAACTCTATCTACTTCAAAATCATCTGTAGCTTCAAGAGCAAAGTATAAACTGTTGTCAGACCGGCTAATTTCTTCATCACTTCCTTCTACCTCCAATTCTTCTTCGATTGTCGGATTTTCATCATTTATTTCATAGGATATTGTGTCCTCATTATTGTTTCCTGCTAAATCTTCTGCATAGACTTCTACATCAACTTCTTCTTCATGGTCTCCGTCTGAATCAATTTCGATTTCAAATGTCTGTGTACCGTCATCTCCCTGCTCTATTTCTTCATCATCTATTTCTATTGTGTCACCTCTGTGGCTAAACTCTACTATATCTAGCCATTTCGATGAGATTTCGGCAGTGGCGGTTATATTTGTATCCGACTGGACAACATCATCATCAAGATAAAAGTCCTCTATTTCAGGATCTTCGTCTTGAACATTAACTACGTAATTGTCAGAGCCTGTATTTCCAGCAAGATCTTCTCCTACAGCTGTCAACTGGTTTTCTCCTCCTGAAAGACCTAGATCTTCTGCACTAGTAGTTATAGTATATTCTCCGCCGCTTTCTCCTTCTAAATTCTCGGCGAAAATATCTAGTACTGCTTCATCTGAGTCTTCTATTCTGACCTCATCGAGATTATCATTACTGTCTGTTGCATCTACAGCAAATTCTACATCATCATCGCTAGAAGTTACTGCTTCACCATCCTCATTTTCTTCAGCGTCAGATCCAAAATCAGCGACTGAAGGAGGAGTATCATCTACTTCTACTTCAGTATCAGAGTCTTCTTCCGTGTTACCTGCTAAATCAGTCGCCTCTATTTGAATATCATGCACGCTTTCTGCATCTGGGGCTTCTAAATTACCTTCCCATACTCCATCATCAGGATCTCCACTTTCTAGACTTAGAACGGTGCTGGAACCTGATTCAAATGAGGCCTCAACTAAGTCTATATCGCTGCTTTCATCCTCTTCTACTTCAGCTTGAACCGTTATTTCTATTTCTGTTTCAGGTTTTACGACTTCATTTTCTGCTGGTATTGAGACGCTAGTTATTATTGGGAAATCTGTGTCAACATTAATGTTCTGTGTTTCTTGAGTAGGCCCTGTGTTCTCTGTGTCATCTGCTTCTACTTCAACAGTGTATTCTCCAGTATCTAGTGAACTGACATCTAGTTCGAACTCGACTGAGTCTCCATTAATTTCAGGATCGTTATCATCAATTCCTTCATCTAAGATTTGAGCCGAATAACTGTCTTCATCTTCGTTACCTGCTTCATCTTCAATATTGGTTTCTACAGTCACTTCTTCGTTGAAAAACTCGTCTGAATCTCCTGTTGGCTCTATTATATTTACTTCCGGAGGCTCGTTATTGATATTAAATGGATCACTTGTTTCATCATTATCATTTCCTGCTAAATCTTCTGCCTCAATAGTTATAGTTGCGTCTCCTTCACTAAACTCGGTTGTGTCAACATCACCTGTATCAAATTCAGTCCCTGATCCTTCTAGATCTCCCTGACTGATGCTACCCTCTGCATCTTCAATTTCATAAGTTAAAGCATCTTCATCCAAGTTATCATTTTCATCTTCAATATCGGCTTCGAATGTGTAGTCTCCTGTTATTGGATCATTTATTGCTGCGATAGATATTTCTGGAGGCGTATTATCTATTTCAATGTCTTCAGAAAGAGTTTCAGAGTTATCAAGGCCTGCTAAATCTTCTGCGTATACAGTTAAAGAATATTCTCCATCAGATAATTCTTCAGTATCTAGATTGTATGTAAACTCTCCTCCAGACCCTCCAGACCCATCCATATCTGCCGTAAATGCCTCTGTACCATCATCTAGCTCGACTTCTACTTCGTCTTCATCTAGCAAGCCATCCTCATCTGTCACATTAGCCTCAATAAGAACATCTTCTCCACTAACTAAGGCCCCAGCATCAGGCCTCTTTATAGTGATTTCAGGGTCATTAGCTGCTACTAATATCTCTGGCTCAACCGTTTCATTATTCTCATTACCTGCTTCATCATTTGCAAGTATTTCTAAAGTCGTTGACCCCTCAAAATCGCTACCTTCAATCGCAGTACACTCATAAGTATCGCCGCCCTCATTGGAGAATTCTCCAGCCGAACATACTTCGCTTCCTTCGCTATCTTCAACTGATGTATCCGCAATATTGTCTAACTGATCTGATATATCGGCCTGTATATCTACTTCCTCCTCAGGAGCTATAATCCCATCTTCTGGATCAATTTCAATATTCTCAATATCAGGTTCATCATTATCGATTTCAAGCTGGAGTGTTTCGTCCCCCATCCTGCCTGCGGTATCAAAGACCTCTAAGTCAAACTCTAAATCATCGCCTGTCTGTGTTGTTTCTATCTCATATTCACATGAAATCTCTTCGACTTCTTGGCCGTTTTCTAAGTCGTCCAGTTCTTCTTCACATATCTGGTTGCCATCAGGATTAGTTAGTTCTGCATAATCTAACTCTTCATCCTCATCACTTATCTCAATATCAAAGTTGATTACATTTCCTTCTTTAAACGGCTCATCTTCTTCCTCTAGTATTTCGAAAGTATCGACTTCAGGATCATGTTCGTTGAAGGTGAAGACTGCATTTTCAGAATCTGATTCCAGACCCGATTTATGGAAAATTTTAACATCTACTGTGTCATCTTCAGCGGTGAAGTCTACATCTTCTATTGTATAAGATTCATCAGATTCGTCAAAAATTAAATTGACTCCTGCATCATCATAATTCCCGTCCTCATCTGAATCTATGCCTACCTTTTCCACTCCATCTGAATCTATGGTGACGCCGCTTAGATCAAGTTCTATATCCATCTGTGTGTCAGGCTCTTCTTCATTTACTGGATCATCGACTTCAATATCGTCTATGGTTATTTCTTCTTCATCTTCGTAAATAGTGACTGTTTCTGTCGTTCTCTCACTCTCATCAGTATCTGCAATTAACTCAATATCAAATGTTCCTTCAAACTCTTCAGGATAAACATCGAAAATGTATGTATGAGGATAACTATCATCCTCACCTTCCGGACTCAGAGCCGTTCTAGATCCTTCAGGATTTTCATACTGGAATTCAAAGTAGTCTAGAGTTGGATAATCTACTACGGCTTCAACTTCTTGGACAGGCTCCTGATTATCCTGTCTGTAATATCCTGTATCAACTTCTATAGATTCGAATTCAGGAGGTTCAGCAGTTATTGCCCAATCAGTACATGATTCCCTAGATTCAAAGAATTCATCTTCGCCTTCAGTCTCTCCATTAAAATTACAACCTCCTGCATCCAACTCATCATATTCACTGTGCTCACCATACCATCTCACATCAGGTTCATAGTATTCCTCATTTGACTCATTTGCAAACTGCTGGTATTGCTTCCATCTAAAGTCATGTTCTTCTTCATCGAAATCTTCTGGATTTTCAGGCCCTTCCATATCATCAATAGTATCTTCTAGATTTGTCGCAGTCTCATTTAGCCAGTAACTTTGAGGCAGATCTTCGAAACCATATTCATTAGGACAGACCTCCACATTTTCTCCAGGCTCAGTATTATTAGAATCTCCTTCACAGTCTCCTTCTCCCGCTCCTAAATCTCTAACTACTCTAACCGTCTGCTTAATTGCGGCCGGATCGTCTGAATCATCATTCTCAGTTATGTGTCCATCTCTAGATGAATCAGCCACTATTTCAAATTCATAGTATTCATTATACTCTTCTTCCGAAAAGTCAAACTCCCACTCTCCTGTAGAGCGTCCTGATTCGTCTTCAGCATCTTGCACATGAGTATCAGTATTTTCAGAACAGTTGAGACATGTCAATTCATAGTCTCCTCTAAAACTGTTGAAACTTGTGTCTGTGCCTTTTCGGTTAGCATCCACTCTTATCTCAAATCTATCATCTTCATCTGTATCTGTTATTTCTTCAGGAAATGCTAGCTCAAGCTCTAGAGGAATTCTATAATTTATTCTGTCCATTACGTTTTCATTCACATATCCTCTAAATGCCGGCGCTCCTGTTACTTCTCCTCTAGCCTCTTCTCCCTCCCACTGTCTGAAAGCATTTCTTCTATCTTGTAACCCGCTGTTTCTATGATTTCTTCTGTGAGTATTTCTAGTTGGTTCATAATACTCTTTTTCAACATAAATTCCAATGTACTGTGAGCTAGACCTCATTCTCCAATCATCTCCGGGATCGAAAAGATCAATCCATGTTTCGAGCTCATTTTGTGACCCGCTGTCATGGTCGTCCCAGGTTATTGTTCTTGCACTACTTCCAGAGCTACTATCCATCAACCTCCATCTTACATCATCTAGATCTTCAGCGTCCAAGGTTTCTTCTGTCGTTAAATCAGTTACTTCAGCCTCAAGGTCTATAGTATTATTTTCTCCCATTATGTATTGTTCAATATTTCCGTCTTCAGTATTATGGCTCACAATTTCGGTCTGTAGCTGGCCTCTGACCTCTAAATCTAGCCCGGTTTCTTCTTGGACAGTCCAATCCTCAGAAGGCGGATCTACTCTGATGTTAAGCGTATAAGCTCCTACCTCAAGATCACTCCCCATTTCTGAAGCATCCCAGATAGTTTCGCATCCATAAAAATCAAAGAAGTCTTCAGATGTTGTCTCTGGATCTTCAGCATCTATCTCGCAGGTTTGTACCTCATGAGTTTCAGATGTTTCATTGTGCTCTATCTCAAATATGGCATCTGCCTCATCAACTAATGCCTCGCCAGGCTCGTTTGCTAAAGGTGCGGTCAGATTTACACCGAAATACATCTCAGTAGGATGTTGCCATGGTCCAGGGTCTCTATAAACTACGTTTGTAGGGAGGTTATCGAAACGAGTGCCATGAATGTTGTCTTCATCTCTAGTACCTGGAACTGGTTCTAAATTATCTTTGAAATATGCGGTTACTTCTACATCATCAGCAATACTTATTTGGCGTTCTTCTTCATTCTGTTCGCTTGCCTCTATAAACAATTCTTCGTCATCATCAATTTCTAAGAAAGTAGTGTACTGTCCAGGATCATACTCGGATGCATCCCAGTTAATGGTTGCTACTCCATCTTGATCGAGTTCAGCCACATCTACAACTTCTCTGTCATCTTCTTCATCAGGATTGAATACTGAAAAGTTCACCTCATAACCTGAAGGATCTGAAAGGCCAGGCGTATCAACCTCTGCAGAAAATTCTGTTACTTCATCTCTAGGAATATTTGGTTGAGGATCCCATGTCTCTATGTTTGCTTCCCTATTACCGATAAGCGTCTGGTTATCTGAAGATGAAGTTATCAAATCATCCTCAGTGGTAGCATTTATCAGACCTTCTCTGTATATCGAGCTAGATATTGCCCACTCAGGTTGTTTATCGGAACTTATACCTATTGAAACACTGTCTTCAGGCCTTTCATATCTCCATTCAAAGCTAGGATCAAGTGTGTCTTTATTTTCCTCTCCTGAAGCTATCTCATACTCCATTTCAAGATCTACTTCATCTTGGAATAAAACTTCTTCCGGAGCTTCTAATATCGTGGTTCTGGATTCATCTAATACATCTATATCTTCTGTTTGTTCTGGAGCTATAATCGCAGTTGAAAGTTCTTCTTCATCTATGGGCTCTAAAACTACTGTTAACTCTACTTCTCCTGGCTCATATTCTTCCCCATATTCTACCTCAAATTCTACCACTCCATCTTCATTAGTTTCTGCAGAATCTATTTCTTCGCCTTGTAAGTACCATGTTACCTCAAAGTTCTCCCAGTCCTCATCTATTTCGGACTCGTTTGCTGGTTCTTCCTCTCCTGTATAGACTGAGGCTTCATAACTCCCATTCCATTCTTCCTCTCCAAACTCCCTAATAACTTCTTCTTGCGTCTCAGTCATATTCAATGTGATTACATCATCTATTGCAATTTCTACAGAGTCAGTGTTTTCTTCTAGATAATCATCGTCTACTTCTGCCTGAATTTCAGTAAATCCTGAAAATTCATCTTGTATGCTCCACGTTGATTCAGCACCACTTCCAATTGTATCTGACTCTTCTGTTTCAATCATCTCAGCACTCCATACGATGTCATCATCGAACTCTTCTGTTTCTTCTCCACATTCGCCCGTAACGTTTGTTTCCAAGTTTATGTTATCTCCTTGAGTATATGCCTCAGCATCTTCATCTTCTACGTCTAAAGGAGATCCAATATTGACGTCCAGAGTATTATTGACGACCAGTTCTAACTCTTGTGAATCGTCAAAAATACTGTACAGATTGTTCGGATCTTCTTCCACTAGTTGTGCGGTTAACGTTTGTTCTCCCCGATTGTAGGCTTCGCACGCCACACCCCATTCTAATTGGGCTTGCTCATCGGTAAATGCTGCAGTTTCATCTTCTAAACTTGCTTCAAAACCTGTAGCATCTATTCTGTCTCCTCTTGAGTTTTCTAAAAAGAATGTCTGTGTTACTTCGTCCTCAAAGCTTGATTCTACTACTCCTTCATCTCCTGACGGCAGTTCTAAAGTTAAAACGTCCTTGACTACGACTTCTTCGTTTTCTGTTTGTGCGGTTTCATAGAATTCTTTTTCTACAGTAGCGTTCCAGTCATATTGTCCTGCTTGAAGATTTGAACTTGGAGAGTACTCACAGTTTCCATTTTCTTCACTACAAGATCCTTCAGGCCTATTAAATTCTGTTTCAAAATCAGCTACAGTATTTTCCAGTTCATCTTCTACTTGAATTTGTAGATCGGTAGTGGTCGAGAAGTCATCATCAGTCAGCGTCTCTGTTGTTGGAATATACACATCCTCAGTTTCAGTAGTTTCAGCCTCTAAAGTACCAAATACGTCTACTTCTTTAACTTCTGTAACTTCATTATCTCCTGTATCAACTATTACTCTAAAGTTGGTTCCTCCTACTTCTTTTTCGCTATCTATTGTGTATTCTTCTTGAGCTGAGTTGCTATTACCAGTGTTTCCTGAGTCTAATTCTTCAAACTCTCCGTCTTCGTTCTGAACTTCTAGATAGTAATCTGCGTCAGTTATACTAGCTCCTTCCTCATCTTCAATATCCTGTATGTTGTATGACAACCGGTTAGACTCTTCTGAATCCGGGTTTCTATAAACTTCATCATCTTCAATATCTATTTCTGCTGTTATGTCTCCCACTACATCAAAGCTGTCCTGTCCTTGCACATGTTCGTTATAATCTTTCTCAGCATCAACACTCCAATTATAATTTCCGCTGGATAGACTTGAACTAGCAGCAAACTCGCATGTTACCGTAGACCCATCATCCCATATTTCTTGACAGAACCCATCGGCTTCTGTATCAAATGTTACATTCTCAGGATTTACTTCTTCTCCTGATCTTTCAAAATCAGCTGTAAGATTAACTGCCTCGCTCTGATCGATAGCATCTTCAGAAGTTGATAAAACTGACTCAAAGGAGTCTTTTACTGTAAAGTTAATTTCTTGTTCCGCATCATTGAAGGCTTCTTTTTCTAATATGAAGCTAACTTCTACTTCTCCTGGTTCAGGAGTATCTTGATATATTTCAGGTCTTAGTTCTCCTTGATAGTCATCTTCCTCAGTAGGACTTTCAGGATAATTACGGCCATCAAACGTAATGTCTACACTTTCAGGTTCCCTATCCTCTCCTGTTAAATCCAATACATTAGATATATCATACTCGGCTTCTTCAGGAAGATCATGTTCATTCTCTAAAAATGCTTTCTTATCTTCAAACTCTAAATCGAACTCCATGTTACCTTTTAGATTAATATTCTGAGTTTCAGTCTGATTATCCATGTAGAAATCTTGTCCGTCTACTTCGATCCACCAATTTCTTTCACCCACATCCAAATCATCCAAATTCTCTAAATCAAGCTGGCAAATTCCTGTATCGGAAGTAAAAGTTGTGTCAACTAGAGTTGTGGCGCCATTATCCGCCCATAAGAAACAGAAGGCATCATTGCTATCTACTGTTACATCATCTATATCATCTAAAACCGCAAGTTCAACGCTGTTTTCTTGACCTATTCTGTCAATCTCTTGCTCTCCCGAATCAGTTATATCTAAACTTATAGGCCTTTCAGATACGTCAACTGTTTCAATTTGCGGATTTTCTATATCCGTACTGTTTACAGGAGGCCTGATAGGCTCTTCATTTTCATCAAGATCCACGTATTCTATTTTTAGGTCTCTGGAACCGATCATTTCTCTCTCTGTATTAAATTCAAGCTCTACTTGATTTTCGTAGCCAGAAATAATGCTTTCATCCTGTTTTTGCCAACCTTCTTCTGAGTCTACCCAGAGTTTTGCATCGATATTATCTTCTTCTTCGTTCTCGAATTCTGCTACTACATTGTGTTCAGTACCCCAAACTTCTTCTGTTGGGGAAACTGAGAGATTTGTTATCTCTGGAGGCAGATTAGAACTTCCTCCTACTCTGTATTCTGTCTCTGATTCTTGGGCTCCTACTTCAGGTTGTACTACTTCAACTCTGTCTATCGTTCCAGATCCGTTACTGTCTTCCATACAGCTCTTGAACACTTCTTCGTCTATCTCTTTCTCATTGTATATTTCGCATCCCTCTACTTCAGGAGTTATGTCTTTCCAAGATCCGTTTATCTCTACTTCTACAAATCTTTCCCCCCTGATTTCTTCTTCATCCAAACTCATCCCTACTGTAACATTATGGAATGAATCTTCGGTTCTTTCCGTATTCCTAAACACTGTGGCATTTTTCTGGTCAAATCCATCTACTGTTTCAAACTCTGTAGAGTTAATCTCTACAGGGGACTCGGCTTCATCGCTACGGTACCATGTTCTATCAGATTGTCTCTCTTCTCCATCTCCAAATAGCCAGAATGACTTATTACTATCTCTTAAATCAATAGTGGATGTTTCAGCGTCAATTGACAGTGTCAAGTCATTGAAGATAACATTGCCGTCAAAATCGCCTCCTGCAAGGTGGTCTGTAATACCATCTGATCTAAATTGTGTTACTCTTAGAGGAATAGCAGGACTTGTTTGGTAAAAGATATCGAGAGCGTTGAACCTTATTTCTTCCCCCGCTTCAATTTCTTCAGTTTCTGCCCATTCTATAACTTCATCTTGACTATCTATAACCTCGCTTACGTCATAATCAAAATCTACTTCCAAATTTGAAATCTGAGCTGCTCCATCTTCTGAGGCTTCAATAGCTAAAGGTACTGAACAGACTTCATCTTCACAGGCATCAAGATACTCATTAATAGCATTAGTGATTTCTGAGTCTTCAACTTGATCACTTCCTCTCAAAACTCCTTCTAACTCGAAAGCTTGTTCCGAGTTAACTCCAAAGACTACGTCTTCTGGAGAATAATACATGTTAAACACATTAGTATCCTCTCTTGAGACTCCTACTTCATCCCCTTCTCTTGAAATTACATCTTCGGCATCAATTGATACAACAGGCTCTTCTCCCTCATAATCCAGAATTCTCTGACCGTCAGAAGAGATTACATCAACTGTACCATCATTTAGACCTGCTACAAGAGATTTTTCCTCATTTCTAATTACCTCTCCCTTTGTTAAACCTCTAACTCTACTTCCTAAGTCTTTAGACCATACTTCTTCATTATCTTCATCTATTGCAATAAGTTCTCCGCTGTCAGTACCTACCACTATCTCTTCTGTTCCATCGCCTGTGGCATCAATTGTTTCGACTTTCCTTACCCATTCTTCCCCAGTTTCCGGATAACTTCGTATAAGTTCTTCAGAAGAAGACGAGTATACCCTAACGTCTTCTCTTGTTGCAACTATTATTTCTTCTCCAGTCTCACTTTCTTCGACCTGACCAGTAACTAGATCATAGATTGTGTTTTCTACTGTTTCTTCCCACACTATACTCCCTGTGCTGTTGTATACTTCTAGGGTTGACGGAGACCTGCTGACTACTATTTCATTACCTAAATTTGTGCCAAAAGATTCTAGGCGAGCCATTAATCCGCCTGAAAGCTCTTCCTCCTCTCCTCCTTGTATTTCCCAAGAGTCAAGAGTTGAGTCCTCATCAACCATTACATTATATGAAGGTTGATTACAATCATCACACTCTATTCTTCCTCTATCTTCCTCTTCTATATCTTCTTCATCAACCGGAACTCTGATGAAATCATGTTCTAAGCTACTATTAGTCCATAATCTAAATGTACTGCCTCCAAAGTTTTGTGGAAGATCTTCAGAGTCTCTGTATGACTCAAGATCGGATCCGGAGTCCAGTCCAACATAATATTCATCTTCACAGCCTTCACAGCTAATTTCAGCATCATTCTCTAAATATTCTTGCCCTTCAGTAGGAATTTCTACCCATTCATAAACAACAGGTTTTTCGATAATGTTAATACCGATCTCAGTGCTTAGTAAGTCCTCTCCGTCTCTAGTTTCTCCTTCAGAATCCTCACTAAGTATATTATACCCTTCATCACATGTATTACACGTTATATCTATTTCTGTTTCTTCTGCAAGATCTTCAGAATCTACTCTAGTCCTTACATTCTCATAATCTAAAGACGTATTCGTCCATACTCTTGTTATTGCATCTCCTTCAGCCTCTACCTGTTCTTCACTGTAAAAAGTGTTTCCTGAAGTTGAGTCATCAAGCATAAGTCTGTAGTGTTCTTCATCAGTACAGTCTTGACAGCTATAAGTCACTTCAGCGTCTTGTTCTATATCTTCTTTATCTACAGGTAGTTTGGCCAAATCAAAGTCGAGGGCTGTATCTGTACTGGCGTTAATCATATAGTCATAGCCAAGGTCTGTTATAGTGGAACTCTCAGATTGATTAAATATTCTCGAATACTCTCCTCCTGTTGAATCATCTGCCGCCAAATTGTAGTAATTATCATCATCACAATCTTCACAGTTAAGAGCAAGATAGTCATCTCTAATGTCGCTCCCGTCTACTGTATAACTGATCCATTCAAAGCCTTCAGAACATTCTACTACCTCCGGCGTGAACTCATACCGAGTATCAAGGCCTGATCCTCTTAGTTCAAGTTCTTCACTCTCCTCTCCTTCGCGGCATGCTTTGAAACCGATCTCAGTATTTTCTCCAGAATCCTCTATATCTAGAGCTGTGAGATCAAACTCAGGTCTAAGACCTCCATCACAGCCTATACATGTACTGTTATTCTGTGCGCCGTCATTAATAGAATATTCTGTTGAACTTGAGGTTGTTATCTGTTCTGAGTCTAGCTCATAAGTTTCCTCATTAATATCGATGTCTATGTCTTGGGCGTGATCCCCTACCTGCGAAAATGCCGTCTTAAGATATAGATCTTCTGCCTCAAATTCTTCAGGCATATCATAGTGGAGATTAAATGTTAGCTCGTCATCACCATAAAGTCTTTTACCTGAAGTTGCTTCTCCTTCATCATCACTGTATCTTTCAACATTAGTTGCTTCTAACTCCGAGGTGGACAAAGTATACTGTTCCCCTCCAATTTCTAAACTAATTTGATCTGTTTCTTCTCCTTCTCTTCTGTTAAGAGGTACTTCAACATATGTTGAAGAGTCTTCAGAAACTTGTTCTTGTGGAGTATAACTAATAGAGTTATCTAAGTGTGTAAGAGCGTCTAGATTATCAACAGTATTATAATTTTCAGCATCTAGTTCTTCTGTTACATCTTCAGGCGCTACACTATACTCTTCTTGGCCTATGTTTATCTCTAATTCCTCTTGGGCTTCAGGAGCAATTGCTAAAGGTAGTTTGAAATAATCCGTTTCCGCGTTTAATTCTTCATCAGGAGTCTCTAGAACTAAGTTATCTTCTAGACCTAACATTTGGTCAATATTATCAGAATCGGATTTTATTGTATCTATACTGCTTGTGTCAATTGCCTCCACAGGAATATCGTATTCAGAATCACCGATTACTAAATTGAGATCATCTTCTTTTTCAAAATAATTCATAGCTAACTGAATATAGTGCAGTTCCTGAGTATCATTCACCTCAAAGTCCATATCGAATTCTAGAGCATCCTCTCCACATCCAACACACTGTGATCGATCAGCGTCTCCTGTGTCTCTAGAATCAGTAACTCTATCTGTGATTAATTCCTCAATAAGAACAGGACCATGCTCATCTCCTGAACGCATGAATACTTCAGTTCCTTCATAATCCAACACTTCTAAAGAATTCTCAGTTGTGATCACTATATCATCTGGCTGTTCAGCCGTATCTTCAGAGTGCTGTATTGTACCTGTATCAACACTATCAATTTCATATTCTGACTGATGACTCCATAATTCTTCACCTTCTATAGAATAAACAGTTACTGTATCTGCGCTTTTAGTCACTACAGCACTCTCATCTCCGAGATCTGCAAAAACAGCTTGGCTACCAGTAAAATTTTGCAAACTTTGGTCATCTACTGATTCAATTAGAAATGAAAAATCAGTTACCTCTGCATCTGAAGGCACATCAATTGACTTTTCTTCATCAGGATCTAATTCTATCAGTTCTCCTTCGTAACCCGGTTCTCCCTCTTCCGGATCACATATCCAAAAGTTATCAGAAAAACTACATACAGAATAAGGAACTGTTAACGAGTCTAAGTCAAGAATATTGCTTTCTTGCTCAAATCGATGAGTGGTCTCTACTGTTCTTTCAGAATCTTCAAATGAAAGTTGGCCCTGATAATCTCCAGGCTCTTCGAGTTCAAACACAATTCTCCCGTATTCTGCCTCTGATTGGTTCCACTCAAATGATAGTGGTTCAGTAGACTCTGGCTCAATTTCATTCCAAGACCCATCATAATAGTCTACACTCTCAAAATCTAGTTGATTAGAGTCTTGAGACTGAAACTCTACTAGGCCTAGTTCATCTGAGACAAAATATACTTCCCACTCTCCTCGGTCTTCACCTTCAGAAGTTACTTGAAAATCTGTAGTCGAATCCAGTATATACGTTGAGGCGTCAGCGCCGACTAAAGCTACAGCTAATAATACTGCTAATAGCAGTGGAAGTATTTTGATTTTTTCTAGCTCTGACATTCTATAGCCTTCCTCGACCCATTTTATTACTTCTAATTTGGAACAAGTTATTCAACTTATACTATATTATAATACCATTTAACGGAATATAAAACATGTGCAAACCCCTTCTAAGTAACAATAAAATAGAAAATAACTCCACTGTTTATTTAACAGCAATCTAATATTATGTATGGGTCTCCGTTTATCAAGACTAATCATAATGTTTTTCGGAGCAATATTCCTGTTGAATCTTTCAGCAGGTCATGAGCTTACATACTATATAGAAGGTGATCGAAACGTTGACAGCGAACACACATTCTATTTCTTTAATAACAGCAGTGTGGATGACATAGAGTTAGTTCTTTTTTCACCCTCAGAACAAGAACAAAGCTTTAGCCTTTCGGAAACTGGAGAAAAATTTCAGAAAGATTTAGACAGCAGTAATTTCTCATCTGAAGGTGTTTACAGTTATTACTTCAATATAGATGAGGAAAAAGCGCCTAAAACTGGGCATAGAACTATTTCAATAGGTTTAGAAAATGAAACATTAGAAGAAAATGCGTTAGAGTTACTAGGTTCTCGTCCGAGCGAAGATCCTTACTGTTCCGAGGAAGGGGATTTCCAGTGCGAGTACGAACATTTTCAAGGCCATATGATGAGTAAGTATGCTTTAGCCTACTCTATAAGCGGGAAAGATTCTCACAAGGAGAAGGCCTTAAATTTTTCTACATCGGAGTACGGTAGCCAAGCTCATAGGCGTTTAGAGTGTAGGCACGAAATAGATGATTTCGACTGTGATTCTGACGCAGGCGGAGAGTTTAATGTTTCAGGAGCCGAGAGACAAGGATCTCTTATAGATGGTCTTTGGAGCGTTTATCAAGTTACTGGAGATGAAACTACTAAAGATCTCGCAGAAAATTATACTCTTGGCTCCGCATATAACTGTGATGTTTGGGAAGGAGATTTTGATTGTGAAACTGGTAACAATCAGGGGAGTATGATGAGTGGATACTGGAAAGCATACGAAGTAACAGGCAACAACACATACAAACAAATCGCACAGAACCTGTCTAAAACCAGTAAAATCCATCCTAGCATTGTAGAAGGTTTTTCTGAAGCGTATTTACTAACTCAATCTCCAGAATATCGCAAAAATCTTACAAAAAGTTATAGAGAATCCTTAGAGGTTTGTGAATCAAATTGTGGCGAAAAAGAACATCTTGAGCTTAGCAGGGCAGGTTTTTTAGGCTATAGAGCTACTGAAGATTATAACTTCTATCGAACTGCCGTATTGGAAGGCGAGAAATCTGAAACTTCCTGTTACTCTGATGACAATAATAGCTGCAGTAATCCTAAAACACAGAGTGTAGCTGCAGAAACCGCTTTTAATCGCCACTCTTCAGAAAGATCTGATGATAAAAAGTTCCATAACTCACAGATACTCAGCCATCCTTCCACTAACGACAGCCTAAAAGTAACTACTGATCTATCAGGTCTAATTGACTCTCCAGAAGCAGTATTGAAGAATATAAATGGTTCTGAAATCGAAAGATGTAGTTTAGATCCTTTAGAGAATAGCTGCGAATTTGAGCATAATTTCCTGCAACAAAATCTATACTATTATAGTTTAGAGTCAGATGATCTAACTTATCCTTCCTCAGGAAAACTGCCTGTCCCTTACAGCGAAATAAATAATAATTTATGGAATGATGTATCAGATCTTATCTATACAGGTTCAGAATCCACATGTAACCCTTTAGAAGGCGATACTAGATGCGTCGTTTCTGATGAGCGATACCAAGCTAACTACATTATAGGTCTTTCAAATGCCTATATCGGAAGATATAGAGAAGAATACTTATCTACCATAGAAGAGCTTTCTCTACCTCCCTATCACTACGACCCTGAAGAAGGTTACAGGGCTGAGTGTATTCCTGACGAGGACTTCTTAGAAGATGAAGACGTAACCCCTTACAGCTGCGATTCTTCAGACGGCGTGTTTGCAGGCGAAAGGCAAGGCTCTTTGATAGAGTCCTTATTCACAGCATACTCAATCACTGGTAATAATTCGATTCGGGAACTTGGAGAATACTATGCTTCAACTTCTGTAGTTGATGATCAAGACTGCCAAGTATGGGATAACGATTTTGAGTGCCGTAGCTCTGAGTCGCAAGGGAGTATGATGAGTGGATACTGGAAAGCATATGAAGTAACAGGCAACAACACATACAAACAAATCGCACAGAACCTTACTGAAAGCGGCACTGACATGAATACTTCTTACGAAATATCATCAGGTTTCTGGAACAGTTATACACATAGTGGTAATACCGAATGGAAAGAAACAGCCGATAACAAAACCTCTAATTATATAGATGACGTCGACTGCATTAATGACTGCGAGGATTTAGAGTATTCTAATCAAGGAGGTTTAATTTTACAGGCCTATGAAACTACTGGTAATTCTACGTACCGCAATCGTTTAGATGAGCTAGTAGATCAAAGAAATAGTTATGATTGTTTAGAGACTGGTTCATGCGAAACCCCCCTGCTACAAGGAAGTATGCTTTCTTACCTTGGGCAGTCTTCATTGCTAATCTCAATTGATCTTGATGATGAAGTTGATGCGTTTGACTCTATTGAGCTCTCCGAAAACGAGATAGATATTGGAGAAAGCACCAATGCTACATGCGAAGTAGAGAATAATAGCAATGATATAACTCTTCAAAATTTAGGCTTACAAATTTCAGTACCGGATCTTTTTGAAGTACGTGAGGAAAGTTACTTCTTCGGAGATTTAGGCCCTGGAGAAAATCTTACAGAATCAGAAGAATTTGTTTCAAATGCTACAGGAGAAACTGAGTTCAACTGTGAATGGACTGCAGCAGAGTATCAAACAGATTCCTCAGAAACTGTTTCTGTTTTAGATGACACTCCAGACTCTGATAACGGTGATAGCGGCAGCGACGAATCTCCTGGCGCACCTCCTGAAGAAATAGAAGATGAGGAAGATGATATAGATGATGATGTTGTGTACTCCGACCTTGACATATTGAATGTCACAGAAGACCACATGCCAAATAAGAGTTTATACAGTTTTAGAAGCGTAGAAGAATGTATAACTGCAACCCGCTCATTTGAAGAAAACAACACATTTTTAGAAGTAGAAAACGAGTGCGATTCTGATACAGGACTTATAATAAAGGATTACAACGCAGAAGAGAACCAAGAATTATTAGAGACATATTACTCTAGTTTCTCTTCAGACAGGTTTGAGTACTCTTTCCACAGCAATGAATCAGAATGGTATTCTCCAGAAGCAGCTTTCTTTGATAAAAAACCTTTAGAACTAGAAACGCCTCCGGAACAAGAAAAAATAACCGATGAGCATTATTTCTCCACTCTATCTTTAAATAGAGAGTCTAACTGCGATATCTATCATAACGAAACTTTAATTGGAACAGATAGCGGTGAAGAAATCCAAAAAAATATTTCTCTACACAAAGGCCTAAACAATATTACTTACGCATGTAACGGAGAAACCGCAACAAAAATGATAGAGTACGACTTCGAAAAAGAAACGCTTCCTTACCACCTAATTCTTATGTTCTTAACAGCAACATCTGGTTCAGCACTACTAATTGTATACAGACAACAAATACTCTCAGCTTCACTGTCACTTGCGTTCAAAGCAAATTTCAAAGTCTTTAAATGGCATATTGACAATCAAAAACCTGATAAGGCACTAAAAGATTATAGACGCCTCCAAAAAGTTCACAACTGGATGAATAAAAATAATCATGTAGCCGCTTCAAATCTTGAACTTTTGAAAGATATGAAAATTTACATGATGGCAGACCTAGCAACTGATAGTGATATTGATACAAGCACGCTCAGCCATAACTCCCGCTAAACTTAGTAATTCTTGATAACACTAATAACAGAAAGAAGAAAAAATAAAATGAACTAGCCTTTCCTATAGAGAAACTTTCTATTGTCCTCCTGCATTTCCTGCGTATTCAGATTCGTTACTTTGTCCCCCATTCATATCTTCGGAGTATTCAGACTGTTCTTCTCCATAGTTTTCTTGATATGATTCATTAGCTTTTCCTTGCGCTACATCCTCTTCTGTCAAATTTTGTTCATCTCTAGAAGTTTCAGACTCTACATCTTCAGATAAATCTGGAACTGTTCCTTCAGAATCTCCAAGAGCTTGGCTAGTTCTTTGGCTGTTCTCCATCGCAGTCTTAATTCCTTCTTGAGCTTGCTCAGGTAGCTGTTCGCTCACAATTTGCAAAGTTTCTTGATGCCTTGCAGCAGATTCATCCACATTCTGCAATGCTTCTTCATTACCTGATGAGTTAGCTGCCTGACTCGCTTGTTCAATTCCTTGACTATATCGGTCTAAAGCTTGTTCTGTTCTTTCAGTATCATTCCTTTTTACTAAACCTTCTATTTCAGCAACTCTTCTATCCGCATGATTAGCCAAAGCTCTGGCTTTTCTATCTTCACTACCTATAACTGGCGCTCTCGAAATCTCTAGTTCGATTCTCTCTGAGGCCTGTGTAATCCCATAAAATCTGTCCCCTGGGAGCCTGATATCTTCATGTTCAGGTAGCTCTGTCTGATTTTCTACTTGTGTATCTAGGTTTTCAGTAACATTTTCCTGTGTCTCAACATCCTGTGCTACAGCAATACCTGCTACCATAGCAATGAATGCGATTGCTATAAACGTTTTTGTAATTTGATTAAAGTTCATTAATAACACTTCTCTAATCTTTGATTAGCCTAGCACACATTTAAGCCTCTCCATCTACAGTTTGCTGTCCAAATATCCGGCACAGCTTAATTTTTTCAACCTTCAGGGTTTTTTGAGATGCATTTTTCTACCTCTTCTACCGCTGCTTCTTTAGCAGTAAATCCATACATAGGAATGTCTAAGTCTTCCTCAAACTTATCTGATTTTAGAGTCCAAAATCCATTACTCTTTTTCTCAATCTTGATATAGGCTTGGCTCTTTGAGTGTTTCCACTCATTTTCTTCTCTGACCCATTCTCCTACCTTTCTCAAATCCTTGCAGTAAGATGCGTAATCTCTTTTTCCCGGCTTTGCTACTAAAAGTGCATCATTATCGCAGAATATCTCATATTTTCCTCCTTTTGGTCCCTGTACTACTACTTTTTCTGAGGCCTCAATAACGTTCAAAGGAGTTTTTCTATTGTTGAATAATACTTTATCTCCTTTTTCCAGGTCCGCATTCATTTCTCTGTTCTCTCATTGAGTACTGTAAGTACTATATCACGGTTGTTTTCTGTGTATAGAATATTTGCTACGCCTGAATCTGATTCGGTAACTGATATACCTAAACCCATCTGGTCAAAAACGTTTTTCAGGCCTGTATAGAGTTGCGGGTCTCCATGGATTATGAAACGTTCTCCATCATCCTGGATTTTGGTTATCTCCATAAACATTTCTTTGGATTAGAACTGATTTAAATTCAGTTCTATCAGATATCATACATAGATTTTGAACCTTTTTTAGAGCCCATATTTTTGAAAGTGATTAAAAGGCAATTTTATAGCTTCAATCTTCTAACTGATCAACAGAATCAAACTCGTTTTTTAGCCCTCTATACTTATTATCTACCTCATCTGCTTTGTTATGGGCTCTCATGATGTGTCTCTGGAGAGTGCTCCAGGACTCTTCAAAGTTGTCATGGCTCTTCTTCAAGGCATGGAGTTTTTCTAGAACTTCATCTGCTTTTTCCGACATCTCTCGAGCTCTTGCATCTCCCTTAACAATCTCAAGTTTATGTCCAAGTGTCAGTGGAGAAACTATCTGAACTCCTTGCTGCGTATATCTGTTTAAAAGCTGATACTCTTCTTTTACAAGATAATAATATACTCTTTCAGATGGTACAAACTCAAAGGCGTATTCTGCCGTTCCTTCATCAGGTCTTACATATTTTTTAGAAATTTCTTCGAGCTGTTTCTCCACATCTTTACGAAATTTAGTTTGATATGTTTCTTCTCCTTCTTCTATCAATTTCTTGAAATTATCTAAGGGAAACTTAGAATCAATGCAAATTTTTCCGTCAGCTGAGTTGATATATGCGTCAGGCCTTTTACCCGCTACGTCTCCTTGAATATCGTACATAGAACTAGGAAGATGATCTTCAAGTAAGGCTTCTAGTTTTACTTCTCCAAATTCTCCTCTCTCTCTAGGGTTTTTCATCATTGTTTCTAAATCTGTATGAAGTCGCTTGATTTCTGATACTTGGTTTTCTAAACTCCCAATTTCTTTATCTAGCTCTAAATCTCTCCAGGACTCACTGACAGCTCCTCTGACTTTTTCCGGGTCAACTTCGATTTCTTGTTCTTCTTCATTTAACTGAAGATAGAGTGTTGTAGAAATTAATGCAAGAAGTATCAAGAGAAGAACTAGTTCTATCATAACTCTATATTATACTTTAATGCTAAAAAACAATTGTCAATGGAAATACTGCGAGTTGTATATTCTTGACCTTTATCTTCGTTCAGCCCTATCTACTCAAACATGCCTTTGAGTGCTGGGTGAAGCTCTTCCATATGTTTCTGAGCTAGTTGCTCGTACATTCTATAGATGATCATTACCGTAAGGAGAATTCCCATTCCTCCGCCTGCAGCCTGAATAAGATCTGCTGCTGCTGCGATAAATCCTACTGCTGCTCCTGAAACTACTGTTAAAGCTGGAATATATCTGTCAAGCACTTTTTTGATTACTCTCTTGTCTTTCCTGAATCCTGGTACTTTCATTCCTGTTTGCTGTATTTGTTCTGCAACTGACGAAGAATCTTGTCCCGTAGTACGCGCCCAGAATATAGAGAATACTACTGCTCCAAGAGTGTAAATAGTGATATAGAACAGTACATGGAATAGTTGTCCTGTTCCTACTGCTCCTAAACCTCCTGCTACAAGACTTGAGATAAATTCTGTAGGCGGGTTAACTAACAGTACTAGCCCTGATTGAGGTTGACCTTCGCTGAAGCATCCTAGAACACTACATCCATCTTGTCCTGCTGCTACAGTTCCCACAATTTGAATGTTTGCAATTAGCGCTGCTACAAATATTACAGGCATTACGCTTGTATAAAAGAATTTAAGCGGCCATTTCTGACCAAATCCTCGTACATTTCCAAATGTTAGCGGTATTTCTACTCTCATAGATTGTAGGTATACCACAGCTGCGAATACTCCAATGGTCGAAACCATTGTTATTAACGCAGTGGCTTCTAGTGTTGTTGCAAATGAAAATAGTGCTCCTGCCGGATTTCCTCCTTCTAGCCAGAATGGGCTTCCTCCTTCTGTAAGAGGAGATATTAATGCAATTATTATTGCTTTTGATACTCCTCCTGCAATAAAGAGACCTACTCCGCTTCCGAATCCCCATTTCTGGACTAAATCATCCATTATGATTATCAGCCATCCTCCCGCCGTAATCTGTGCTGTAAGAATTAGGAATAGCTGCATGTTTCCTGATACGTCTCCAAAGGTTCCGGAAAGCACGAACCCTGCAGCTTGCACCACACATACTGAGTATGCAAGTAGTTTCTGAGCTGCCTGAAACTTTTGTTTTCCTTGGCTAGTATTAGTGTCCCATTTGAGTAAGTCTGAGCCTACCATCATCTGGAGTACAATAGATGCAGTAACAATTGGTCCAATTCCTAATGTGATTATTGTTCCTATTTCAGAACCTAGAAGTGTTTCAAACGTTCTAAGCTGGCTTAATGCCTGTTCGACTTGTTGTGCGTCAGCTGCATAAAGTGGTACTTCAGAAAGTAAAAAGTAGAGTAGTAATGTAATACCTGTCCAGATCATCATCTGTTTGAGTGTCTGCTCTTTATCCGGTTGCTCTACCGTTGGAAGATACTGTGCAATCTGGACCCAGTTCATTGTTTTAATCTAAAACCTCGTCACTTCTCTGCGAATAAATTCGCAGATATCGTTCATATTGTTTATTCCTCTACTGTTTCTCCGCCTGCCTCTTCAATCTTTGATTTGGCAGAACTGGAAAAGTTTTCAGCTGTAATTTCGACTTCTTTGTTAATCTGTCCTTGACCTAAGACTTTTTCATAGCCTAAGTCTGAGATATCTAAGACGTATTTGCCATCTTTTTCTTCAGCTAGTCCTTCTTCGACGTAGTTGTCAAGTCTTTGATCGATATCTCTTAGGTTAATGGCGTTTTGATCAGGTTTTCGAGATTTGAATCCTCTTTCTCCAAGTTTTACCACGCCATCTTTTGTCATTCTTTTAGATGAGGCTTTTTTTCCTGTTCCTGCGTTTCCTCGGCCTCCTTTGTTTCCTGCTCCACGGTTCTTTTTACTACTTCCATAGCCGTGACTTCCTGACTTGTTCTTTTTTGATCTTCTTCTTGTCATTTTCCTACACCATTCTCTTTACAAGGCTATTCATTTCTTCTTTTTGTCTTTTACCCAGACTCCCCCCTTGATTCACATGTCTTTTGGTACCTTTAAACCCTTTGCTTGGAGGGGAAAGACTGTAAACTTTACCATGTGTTACTTCACCATGTTTTTCTTCAAGAGCTTTCACTATTTCCTCTGAAATCTCTCCATAGGTGATGTAATCCTTAGCCTTGTTCATCATTCCCTGAATTGAATCGTTTTCTTCATAAACGACTAACTGGTTTCTCTTTTCTAGGCCTAGATTTGTCATTGTGTCTTTTACAGGTCGTGGTACATCAACGTTTCCTCTTATTTTTACTGCTGCAATCATTGCTCTTCACCAGGTTGTTCCATTTCTTCAAGTTTTCTTAATGCATTGAATGTTGCTCTCACAAGATTCTCTCTTGTCTGTGTTTGTCCGCGAGTTTTGACCCAGATATTTTCGATACCTGCTAGCTCTAGCACTTTCTTTACCTCATCACTGCATGCTAGCCCTGTACCTCTTGGCGCAGGTTTTAACTCGACTTCAACACTGCCAGACTTTCCTGTAACAGCGAATGGAATCGATGTGCGGTCATCTCCACGGTCTTCCCACGATCCATTACCTTTAGGTACGTGGATCATGTTTAGTTTAGCTTCTCTGTTTGCCGCATCAATTGCTGCGCGTGTGTCTTCGCTTACTCCTGTTCCTAACCCGATTACTCTGTTTCTATCTCCTAGAACTGACATTGCGTTGCTTGAATATCTAGCTCCAGACTTGTGCATTCTTGCAGTTCTCTTTGAGACAGTTCTTCGAATTCCTCCTCCTTTTCCAGGAGTTCCTCCTATCAGAATTACTTCTTCGTTAAGATCTACGAGTTGATCAACAATCTCAGGCTCCATTATAGGCCTATCATGTTTCAGTGCTTCCACTATATCATTTATTTCGCCTTTTGCCACTAGTTTACCTAGCTTTGTCTTCGGCTTCCATATTTCTTGTTCTTGTTCTTGTTCTGCCATCTTTTAGGCCTCCTTTTCGATATTTTCTTTTACTTCTTCAAAGTTTTCTACTAGTTCAATATCTTTCATTTCTTCGATATGCTCTCCTCGAATTCTTTCTTCAGGCGGAAGTGCTTTTTCTCCTACTGGAACATCCAATCCTGCATCATTCATTCCTTTTACAGCAGCAAACATTCTTCCTCCTTTTTTAGTTTGTCTTAGCCCTATGTCTAGTACTGCTCGATCTTCATCTGCTCTCGCTCCTAGAAGATAGCCTGCAAGGTAAGCTGCTGGCAGATTGCCTGTGTGATGTTCCCATCCGTACTTTTCTAGCTCTTCAGTTGATACGAAGTATCTGTTTTCATCTCCCTCAGTTTGGTAGTATGATAAGTGTGCTTTAGTGTGCTTATTGCTCGTTCTTACTACTACTCTTGGATTGTCCGATTTCAAAAGCTTTCTTCTTCTCTGGTAATTAGTCTGCTGTTTTCTTCTTCTCTTGTGAGGTACTTGGTAATTTGAGTTCTCTGCCATTAGTCTCTCATCTCCATTTTATTGTCTACATAGTTTTCTAAGTGGTTTACGTCCCTGAAGAACCCTCCTTTAGCCATATCATAGAGCTTGCGGTATTCTTCTTTTGTTACTTCTTCCTCATCTCTCATTTCCTTAAGTCTTTTTCTAAGAGCTCTTACTGTTTCCATCCAGCTTTCTTTAGATGGCTTCCTAGCTGTTTTACTCCCTTTCCTAGATCCTTGTCCTTTACGCCGGCCTTTCTGTTTTTGCCGCTTTATTCTTTTAGCTCGAGCCTTTGAAGTTCCTTTAACTTTTTTCTTACTGATTGCTCCTCCTTCTATAAGATTTCTGATGTCTTGTCTTGTGATTGCTTCAGCTACTTTCTCTGTATGTTCTGGATCAAACCATACCCGGTTTTCTCCTATATCCATTACTTCTGCAGCCATTCTTCTCTGACTCTTTAAGTTCATTCTTGCTCACCCGAGTTCAGTACTTTAATTTCTAGTTCTTCAGCTTTTTCAACTATCATTTCTCTTTTCTTTGCTCCAACCTTAGAACTAATTCTTGCTGCATCTGTTTCAACATTAAGCCCATCTAAATCTTCAGGCCTATGTACTAACACATCTTCGTATCCTGATGGATGTTTTCCTCGGACTTCTTTATTTGTTCTCAAGCCTGCTTCAGGCATTTGAGGTGCGCTTTTCAGTTTTCGCCTCTGTTTACTGTGTTTTCCTCGAGGCTTTCTCCACGCCTTATTTATTCTCTTATTCTTGTGAGTATTCTGTCTTTTAGCCATTTACTGGCCACCTCCATTCTTTTCTGTAATGTAAATCCCGTCTTGGAATGTTCTTGGATCTCTGTTTCCTTTTTTACAGGCCTGTTCAATTCTTGCAGCCGTCTGGCTTACTTTTTCTTTATCCGGACCTGTAACCTCTAGTTCATCTCCATCTACCTGCACTTCAACACCTTTGATAATGTCTACTACTCTAGGATTTCTTTCTCCCATGAAGTTTTCAATATGGATTTCATCTCCTTGTTTCTTGATATTCATCGGGAAGTGTGCGTATACACCTTTCATCTTGTAAACATAGTCTTTCTGAATCCCTTTCACCATATTATCTGCATGGCTCCTGTATGTGCCTATCACGCTCAAAACGTTTCTTTTCTTTGAATCAGTCGAGATCTTTATTTCGTCTCCCTCAACATTTACATCTACTAACGCATGATCCATTTTTTTCTCAAGTTCTTGGGATCCATCACTGACTCTTAGAGTTCCTTTTTCATAATCAGCTTCAATACCTTCAGGCAGTTTTAATTTCTGTTCTGTCATTTCTATCCCTCTAGTATACGTATCCCAGGAGTTTTCCTCCTACCTGTTCTTCTTTTGCTTTTTCATGTGTCATGATGCCATGAGACGTTGTTACAAGCAGATCTCCAAATCCTCTTGCCGGGAGATATCTTTGTGCCCAGTCTTCGAACTCATCTTTTTTGACAGAGAAGTTCGGTTTTACAGGCTGGCACTTGTTAATGTTCCTTACCTCTACTTTGAATTTGCCGCCTTTACCGTCTTCAATTAGCTCGAATACTCCAATATACCCTTTTTGTTGGAGTTCTATCAGTACGTTCTGAACAACCTCGCTTGTAGGAGCTATTACTGCATGCTCTTTGTCGTTTCTTGCTGCGTTGTTTATTGCACTTAATGCGTCGCTTAATGTATCTTGTTGCATTTTTTACACCTCTACTTTAACTGCTTGAATCCGAGATCTTCCGCAATTTCACGGAAGCATTGACGACAGAAATTTAATTCATATTTTGAGATGACTCCCCTACCTGTTCTGCCGCATCTCCTACACTCTTTCTTTGATTTTCCGAAATCTCTTTCTTTAGGCGCATTATTTTTCTCGAATTTCCTTCTCTTACCGTCTTTGTGCTTGATTTGCTCAAGTACTGCTTCATAACTCATGTTATTGCGTCACCTCTACGTCGAAACGGTCTTCGACGAAGTCCATTGCTTCTTCATCACTTATTCTATGATCTTCTCCTATTTCAGAAGGCTTGTAATCTCTCTTTTTCAGCCTGTAACCCGGTCTCTCTAACGTAACCGTTACTTCGAAACCCATCATACCGATATCTGCATCGTAGTCAATTCCTGGTACATCGATGTATTCGGATATTCCAAAAGAGAAGTTTCCGTTACCATCGAACTGAGAGTCCTTTATTTGTTCTACTGCAGGCATTACTTTTTCTAGGAACTCTATTGCCTGTTCTCCTCTTATTGTTGTTGCTGCTCCGATTTTCAAGCCAGATCTAAGACCGAATGTCTTTGCGTTTTCTCCGGATTCTGTCTTTACTGCGTTGCTGCCCGTGAGCTTTTCGACTAGCTGGACTGCTTTCTCTACCTCTTGTCCTACTTGCCCACTTCCCACGTTTACTACTACTTTTCCGATTTGTACCTTTTTCATTTCTGCCATTTTTACTTGACCTCCATGGTCCCTATCACGAAGAGTTTATCTTTCTGGATTTCGAACTCTGATTCTTCGGTTTCTACTGTTGCTGTGTCTTCAGCCATTCCTCTTTCGTGGATTTCGTTAATTACTGCTTTTTTACCTGAGTGTTGTCCACTAAGCACTACTACTTCTTCTCCTTCTTCCATCTGTGCTTCTTCAATACTATCTCCAAAGATTAGAGTGGATTCTGTAGAGTATGCGTTTTCAGATTTGTAATTTTCGCCGTTATGAAGATGGTAGACGAAATATTCGTTTTCTTGAGTCTTCCCTGTTATTTTTGCTGCTGGCCTGTTATCTCCAGTTTCCATGAAGTTTAGGCCTTTTTTCTGAGGCAGTACTCGGAAAACTTCTTCTGTTGCAGACAGCTCCACTGTGTCAAATAACCCTATTGTGTCTCTAATGTCTTTTATTCTGTCTCCGTTTCTGCGGAGTTGTCCTTTTCTAATGATTTCTTTTGCTTCTTTTTTGGTTTCAGCGTATCCTGTCACTTCCCTTAGAAATACTACTGCTGGAATTCCTTCGCTTGCAGGTCTTGAACCTTTTGTGGTAGTAGTATATGTAAGTCCTTTTCTGCTTACTGGGTAGTGGTCTGGTGCTGAAAGTCTTTTTTGATGTACCATTGTTTTTTATTCCTCGTCTAGCTGGCTTTCAAGCCATTCTTTAAGGGTTTTTCTATCTTTGGAACTCTCTTCCGCTTCCAGTAGTTTTTCTGGATCTGCTCCGTCTTCTACTGCTTCTTTTACTTCATCTATAGTTCCTTGAACGACTTCGCTGTAGTCATATTCAGAGTCTTGTTGTTTCTCGGATTCGTCATCTGACTCGTCCTCATCTCCATTGTCTTCATCTTCATCTTCCTCTTCCGCTGCATCTGACTGTGCCTGCATTCTCTGCATCATTTCATTCTCTTCCTCTTCTTCAAGCTCATCTAGCTCTTCATCTTCTACCTCAATTACTGCGAGGTCATCAACATCGTATTTCGCTATTCTTTCAGGGTCTGAAAGGTTTAGTGCTTGAAGCTGTAGATTTGAAGGCTGGAAAGGCTTTTCTCTTACCGTTCCATCGGTTCTCTGCCTATCAACGTTGTTAATATAGATTTTTTCTTCTTTCCTATTGATCCTGGAAACAATTCCTTCTGTTCCCTTATCATCTCCCCTCATTATTTTAACTCGATCTCCCACAACGATACTGAGTGTTCTTACGCCTAGCTCATCTCTCAAAATGTCATTGAGGTTTGCGGAAATCAGTTTATCCTTGATATGTAGCGGAGCGTTATCTCTGTATTTTCGCTGTTTTGTTGGATTTTTGCTTGACTTCCAGTTTCTGCTCCAGTTTTCTGTTCTCTGCACCATTTTTTACACCACCTGTGACGCAATATTTCCGATAGGCCCATATCTTTCAACTACTTCTTTTGCAATAGGACCTCTAGTAAGGTTTCCTTTTGGCAAACCTGTTTCTTCTTCAATCAGAACGGCTGCGTTATCTTCGAAAGCTACTCTTACACCATCAGGCCTCTGAAATTCTTTTCTTTGCCTGACTATTACTGCATCG
>LKMP01000004.1 GCA_001563915.1 Nanohaloarchaea archaeon B1-Br10_U2g21 | reverse complement strand
TGCTTGTAGGGGGCGACGTAATCACAGGAATAAATGGAGAAAATACAAGAGGCATAGATGATATACTCGAATACTTAGCACTCAACACTGATGTAGGCGACGAAATAGAATTAGAAGCTATTAGAGACGGAGAAAAACAGACATTCAATTTGACACTTCAAAATAGGCCTTAACTCGGCTTGTATCTTAAGAAAGCCGCAATACCCCCGAGATTTTCTAATCTCTCTCCTGCTTCATGATCAGTATGCACTACCTGAACTTCTCCCCCAGTATGCCCTGTTTTTTCTACAAGTTCTCTTTCTTCTCGATATAGTTCCGGAGTCAAAACAAGTTTTTCAACTGCTCCTTGCTCAACTAGGTCTCGCACTGGATCTCCATAACTTACTGCTCCTTCAGTATTCATTTCATCAAAAAAGTTCTCCATAATCTCTGACTCTTCATCAATCCGTGACTCCTCAACTACCTTCTTCAGGGCACCCCTTTTAATCGCTTCATTCAAACCTGTCTGGCCTACAACAGAAGTATCTTGAGTGAATACTTGCTCAGTATTATCAAATAGATCAAAGAGTGTCTTCTTTTCAAAACCTGGACCTGCTAGAATAACAGCATCATAATGATCTCTTGTCCTATCTATAACGGATTTAACATCTTTCAAAAAAGTGGATGACTCTTGATCAGCATACATCTTACCAGGAATATTTTCGTTCACTGAGGACATATCCTCTATACCTGACTCTTTAACTTTGTAGAAATCTGCAGTACCGCTCTGTAAGAGACAAAATAATACCTCATAATTTTCGCTCGATTCTGCCTCTTCAAGCAACTCCCAATCCTGATCTCTCAACCCCCATACCTCCAAATTTTCATCAGATTCAATATTAAAGCTGTGATATCCTAACTCTATATCTTCGGCGCCTTCAACAATCTCTCCTGTCAACCTGAGTCTATCATCCTGTAACTCAGTTTTCTCAACCTCAATAGTAAGAACACAACTCTTCTTCTCTCTACCCTCTAAAACAGTCCTCTGCGTTCTTTTCCTTACTCTTTGAGGACTCCTGAAGACTCTGCTAAGATACCATAGGTCATCCTGATTCTCAACTACTATCTTTGCATACCCTTCAGATCGATCGCAGTTTAGAAGCTTCATGAAATATGTTAAAGGCCTCTTACAAATAAAAACGTGGAAAACATAGTGAACAATATAGAGGTAAGAATTGAATGTCTGAAAGCTTCCTAGTAGTACTTGTAGCAGGCCTAACCGTATTTGGACTAATATACGTCGCAATGGAGGCTGATATAGGACCCGAAGATCAACCTGAAGAAAAAATATTTCTCGACAAAAATATAGGGACTATAGGCGATGTTACCGAAGACTTTAGAACTTCCCAGTTCGGCAGCTTTACAGTAGGCGAAGGCCCTGGAGAAGTACAAGCCTACAGAAGCAACTCCGCAGAACTTTATAGAGGACTATTTAGCAGCCAAAGTGTTAATTTCGAATATGAAGCCTCTCAGCCGCAAGATGGAGAGCTAAACTTTAGAGTTATAGGGCGCGAAGGTTCAGGCGCAGTTTATGTCGAAGTAAATGGCGATAGAATTTTTGAGGAACCAATGGTTTCTGACTTTACTGGGGATGGAGCTAGCGTAGAAATACCTGAGGAAAATCTCCGAGTTGGAGAAAACACCTTTGAAATAGGTACTACTCGTGGAAGTCTCTTAGGAGCCACAGGTTACGGATTAGAAGATATTTCTGCAGAAATAAATGATAGAACTTTCCATGACCGAACCGAATCATTACAGATGTATACTCATGAACTTGAGAACTTTAGAGCAGTAGATCTTACTTTTGGAATACCTGTGGATGCATCAATTCCTGAAGAGCCTCTAGAAGTCAGAGTAAATGATAATGAAGTGTTTTCTGAAACAGTAGGACAGGGCGAGTATAATATTACTCTCACTCCTGAAAATGCGGATTTAACAACTGGTCACAACACTTTAAATTTTGACACCTCTGGACAATCACTATATGAGCTAGAGAATGTTAACGCCCAAGTACGCTACGGTATAACAGGAGAAACTGGAACCCATACTGAAGAAATAGAGCTCAGCTCATCAGAACTAGACTTTGTGAATCAAGAAAATACAGAAGAATCGCTCGAGTTCGATTATATGAATTTGAATAATCCGAATGAACTTCAAATAGACTTAAACGACGAAACATATGAACTACAACCCTCAAACGGCGAGAACACTATAGAGCTAGATGAAGGCGTGCTTGAAGAAGAAAACATACTTACTCTCTCTAGCGAAGGCTCATTCAGAATGGAAAAACTCCAGCTAATCAGCAGACAAACATCAGAATAAGTGATAAAAAATGATTAAATGGGGCCTTAAAAAGATAATATTTTTCGTACTAGGCTACTGGTTTATGGGCTTCTTACTACTATTTTTCCTAGCAAACACTATCTTAGGGAGCAGTATCGGTTTTTTAGCAGCTCTAATACTATCATTTGCATTTGTATGGTTTACTGGAATACCTGGTCTGATATTATACTTCCTCCTATGGAATATTGTGATCAAGCCAGGTCTGATAATTGGAGTGATGGTGCCCTACATCATATTTAGGTTTCTTGCATGGTTTTTCATAGTTTTACCACTATATGCTGTTGGACAAAGCAGCAAATTTACTTTTAGTTTTTTCCAAAACGCTGAAAAAAATCTTAGAAACGAAGAAGGTTTCAAAAAGCCATATATTGCAGTTTTTCTAGTTTTTCTAATAATTTCTTTTTGGTTTTTAGGACCTTCTGACATAACAGATCTTTTCACATTTCTATCCCAAGCAACCTTCATAGGCTTCATTATAGTTTTGATACCTGTTATTCTAACAGTATTAGTCAGTGGACTCGCAGCTAAAGTATTCGGAAATTCTGGAGACGAAGGAACAGAAAATCAGGAAGACGAACAAGAACGTGAGCTAGAAGAAGGTCCTAATGCTGTTAATATGGCTGCTTCAGGGCTTAAAACAGGCAGAAAAGGGGTAAAAACTTATAATTCTCTAAAAAAAGCTGGTGAAAGCGAGGCCGGAAAAGCAGCCATTAAAACCGGGAAAAAGGCTGGAAAAACTGCGGCCACTTCACTGAGATCAGCGGACGTGAAAGCAGCCAGAATCCCAGGAGTTTTAAACATCCTAAAGCTTATATCCAGGATACCCGGAGTAGGAGCTGTATTAGCAAGCGGAATAGCCGGAGTCCCAGGAGGAGTGGTCATATTAGCCCTTATAATAGGAATGATTTTGCTAGTTATAGTTTGGTTGCTGATAGCAGGGCTATTCATAAGCTTCTCCTATTTTATAGTCCAACTTTACCTGCCCGGACTTTTGGGACTCTTTGCCCCTATAGCTGGAGCAGGAGACTTAGCATCAGATTATGGAGGCTGGGTTGGCTCTGAAGCTAGCGCTGCCACACCTCATTATGATTTCACTGCAGAGCGAAATGCATTAAGACTAGCAGGAGCGCGAGTATCATGTGCTCTTGAAGGACCAGCTTGCCTCAGAGAATATCAAATGAATAATAGTCAAAGACCTGGCTCTGAATCTGAAGGCCAATCTTTTGGATTACAAATAGAAAATTTCCATGTAAATGATGGACACAACCTAGATGTAAGCGGAAGATCTCCTGATGACGATTTACGCGCAGGCTTCAGCGTATACAATCCGATTAGAGGTCTTAAAGGAATAGATGCTCATGGCGTTGAATATCGCATAACTATTGATAGTGAACGAACTGAATGTCAAACAGATTGGACTTCACTAGGGGGAGAATTTGCAGTAGAATCCGGCATTGATTCTGACGAAGATGGCTCTGAAAACACAAGAGGCACTATTTTAGCAGGAGACTTCGCACAACCTATTGGAGGCATGGAGGATCTTAATCTAGGAGATTGTGGCCTTATGCAGCCTGCGCTAGGCTCAAGTAGTGACGCTGAACTTGAAGTAAGATATAATTATTCTTCGCAATCGACACTCCAAATACAAGCCATGTCGGAAGATCACATGCTTGATCAAGGTATGAGGCCTGATCCAGCTAGCTCACAGACTGCTAATACTCCTGTTAAGACGTTCATAAATACTCGTTCTCCTGTAGTATATAGAGAGTTTAGTGATGGTAGCAGAAGACCTGATATCTTCCCAGTATCAATAGGATTTGAAACGGAAGACTTCAATGTCGGATATCAAGTTATACCTGAAGATTTAGTCATAGAAAGTTCTTCTCTTTTAGCTGACGCAGATAATACTGAGCGATGGGATTCTGAAGCTGGTAATGCTAACTGTGATGCTTTAACACTTGATACAGAAAGTAATACTTATGAACTTGAAGAAGATGAAGCAGATCGCCTGGATACCGATAGAGAATACACTAGAGACTTAGGGCCATCTCCTATTGAGTGCGACATGATGATAGAAGAGCCAGAATCTATAAGTCCTTCTGGAGAAACAATAAACTTGCGCGTAGACGCTAATTATACTGTAACTCTTTCAAGTAGAGGAGAAAGTTTTGATACAGAGAGGCTAGATTGTGCTCGCAGCGAATTCAATTGTCCATTAATAGTAACAGAAGACCAAGAAGAACAAATTGATGGTGATGAAGATGGAGATCCAATGTTTAAGAGTACTTGCGATTCTTCATGGAGTATGGACGCCTCTAGAGGATGCACCGTTATCGAAGGAGATCGCGAAGAAGCATGGAGAAATCCTCAAATAATGAGCGATGATAGCCATAATGCATTTGATGATGGACAAATTGATAATAATGAACAAGCCTATCGATTGAGCAATTTAGTAGATGAAATCAAAGAAAACGCAGATAATAATTATTATAATAATCTTGACTCAATAAATGTTAATCCTGAAGAAGTCGCAGCAGGAGTAGACCCTGATACAGTGGAAAATCCGGAAGGAACAGCACTAATTCTAACTGATGACGGGGTAGAATTTGAAAATGTTAGAGCTGAATTCTGTGACGATAATGAACCAGAAGACTGGTTCAATTTCTATGTAGGAGACGGACCCGGCGAAAGAAATGATGTGATTATATTCACTCCAGAAACCGTATCCGGAAATGAAGCTCGTGATGATGGCCTACCCTTACTAGGCTGGTGGTCTGGAGACGGATGCCCAACTGAATAAATGATTAAAATACGATAAGAATATTCCGGAGAGTCAAATAGAGACCTATACAGCATATTATTTTCAAATATAATCTTCTCTGGATTGATTTCGTGTTTAGATATATGTAAAGTGTTAATGGTACTACAGCTAATTTAACCCCAAAAATAGCATAATACCCTATTTCCTGAACAAAAAAATCTGCAAAAGGATTTGCTTCATCAAAACCTCTCAAAAAACCAATGTAAGATGTTATAGCATCACCCATATGCGAAGTAATTGCTAGAGCAAACAAGACCTCATTTTGATTGAGATAACTTTTTCCAGCATTAAATACTATGATAAACAGTACCGCCACCAGACTAGCGTAAAAACCTGTAATTCCATAAGCCATCACGACTGAAAAAACTATTATTACAGCCGGTAATCGATTAAAAATTTTAAAAGCGAATAAAGACGCGATAAATACAGATAACGTTATTAACACAGCGTAAAACTCATTTAGACCTCCGTAAATATTTGCTGCAGCAGCTACAAGGGTTGAAAAAGTTAATACTGTCACACTTAGTGCATACGTTTCTATTAAATTCTCATAATCAACTGACAGTTTTTTATTCAAGGACTGCATAATCTCTATCAATGATGAGGCACCGTGCTGTATTAATCCTTTTGACTCTCATATTAGCTACTTCCGGATGTTTAAATGGCGGCGAAAGTACCGACTCTGATGGCGCTGAGGCAATAGAGATACAAGAATTAAGTATTCAGCCTCAGAGTATTTATGCCGGATCTAGTTCTACAGTAATTCTTCACATCCAGAATGTGGGCGAGATACCTGCAGAACTAACTCTTGATTCCGGATATGATGGGAGCGCAGATTGTTCTGATCTACTCCCTGACGATCCTTATGATCATCCTTCGCCGACACAATTAGATGAGTATTACGGCTGTATAGATGATGCAGCAGATGAAGACGAGGGCCCTCTAAAAAACGATGCAGATCGAATATTAACAGACCGGTGCAGAGACATATTTGATGTAGAGCAGTTCGATGTGACGGGGCCTAACGATGTCAGTTCCGAAAAATATGTGTTAGATGATGGCGAAGAAGTACGGTTTAGCTGGTCTTTAAGCACTTCAGATGATACTATACCGTTACATGGTTATGAGTGTCCTCTGCGTTTCGAAGTTCCTTTTGAGTATTCTGTGAATGCTTATCGTCAAGTACAAGTTAAAGAATCTCGAGAGATAGATGGAATAGCTAACTTAGAATCCCGATCATCTCAAGGACCCTTAATGATTGACATAGATACTATTGGATCAACTTCAGATCAAGGATCTTCAACTTTTATTGACGGCGATAACGCCGAAATAGGTATTACAATACGTAATCAAGGCCAAGAAGGAACACAGTATACAGGTCTTATAGAGGTAGATGCTCCTAATATAACTTCTTCAAGCAGTATTGATCACAACTGTCCTGAGGAATTAGATGACGACATGACTTTGCATGAAGGCGAATCACAAACAATAAGATGTGATCTGGAGTGGGAAGACGTAGATGGTTCATTCAGAGCAGATATAAACGCTGAGACTGACTACAACTACGTGAAGAGCTTAGGAACACATAATATAGAGGTAGAACATCGTGGGAGATAAAATACTCATTATCATTATTTTGGCAATAGTGATCTCATCAGGTTGTATAGAAAACGGCAGCGATGAGGAACTACCTAATAGAGGATTAGAAATAGAGGAATTTACTATAACTGATTCCGAATTAAGGCCTAATCAGAATGCTGTGATTCGTGCTACTCTTAGAAATTATCACGAGTGGATAGATATACAGACCGCAGATATTGTTAATGAAGGAGATAACTTAAATGTGGATAAACAGGGCTGTACTCCTGATCCTGAAGACCTTGACGGAGCCCAACATGGTTCGGTGCCAACAATGCAGTGTACTTGGACTGTAGAAGCTCCAAGCGAAGAAGATATGACCAGCGGTTTTGAGAGCAGATCTGAGCCTGTCCAGTTAAGACTAGCTTACAACGCCTCTATAACTAATATGGATGCTATGCAGATAGATTTCCAGGATAACGCAGATATAGACTATACTGAGACTATTAGTAAATCATTCTCTAATAACGAAATTTCAGTACATATGACTACTGATAGTCCTGTAGCTTCTGAGTCAGGAAGTTCAATGGAATTTGAGATAATGGGAGAAGGTCCTGGTAGAATAAGTGAAGGTTATTGGCTAGAATACGAACCTCCAGAACTTTTCGAAGACTGTGATACTGAACGAGAACCTATAAGCGGTTCAGAGGCACGATTTGTCTGCACTATCCAGTCTGATACAACAGGGGTCGAAAACGTGTTCCCCACCATATATTATAAATACGTCAAAGAGCCAAATTTAGATATCACAGTTGTGAGACGATAATGGAAAAGAAAACAATATTTTTCACTGTTTTTATGGGTCTAATACTTATAACCTCAGGATGTGTTGAAGGAGAGGATTCCGACGTAGATACAAACCCCGTTCAAGTTGAATCTTTCTCAATGGATCCCAATCCAGTTCCTGCTGACCAGCAGCTAAATGCTCAAATACAGTTAGTTAACGATGGGAATGTAGATGCTGAAGATGCGTATGCAAGACTTTTTGGACCTAGTTTTGCAAGTTCTGAAGCAGACGATAGGACTTGGAGAACAAGTGATAGAGATGCTGTATCGAGAGAGTACAGGACAATGGATATAGGGACTTTAAGAGCAGGAACAGATAATTCTCCTGCCGTACCTTCACAAGATAGTATAACGTTTACTTCTCCGTCGATGGAACGAGATGTAGATACAACATTCAGATCTCAAATTTATTACAAATACAGTACAGAAGCAACGTTTGATCTCCAGATTATGAGCGGTGAACGATATCAAGATGTAGGTGCAGCTAGAACACAGCCTACAGCAGATAATTCTCCTGCTCCTATTCAAATAGAAGTACAGGGAACTACACCTCACGTATTTTATGATGAAGGTGAAGCTGATGACGAGCTCTGCTTAACAATAACTAATGAAGGTGGTGGAGACGTATTCTTAGAAGATGCATATGAAGGCGGAGATATTGGTTATGACGTGGAAAGTGAACATGAAGATAAAATTGAGATTACTATAGAAGACGTTGGTAATGTTAACTTTGAGTCACAAGAGACTGGAGATAACACTGTAGAAGTTGATATTATAGGAGGTTCAGAGGGACACCACTGCTATGACATGATACTTGAAGGCCTTGGAGATGTAACTGATTTAGAGCAGACTGATAGCTACCAAGTAGAGGCTAGCTATGGTTACATGGAAGAATCTTCTTCAAACGTGATGGTGGAAGCAAGAGCTAATTAAAGAATTATTTGGCCATATTTTCCGCCGCCTCCTTCTTTAAAGTCGTAATCTTGCATTCTAAACTTTCTTATAGCTTCTGCTACTTCATCGTCCACTTTTTTTATTTCCCCAATTTTTGCTTCTACAATTATATAGGCTTCTGAACCTAATTTTCGATGAAGTTTATTCCAACGTTTTTGTACTGTTTTAGTGTTAGGAGATGAATGACCTTCGAGTATTTGGATAATATTTGACAATGGAGGGAGGTAAAGATATTCTAGGTGATTGTCTGGTTCTTGATCAGATAGTTCTTTTACTCTCTCTTTTACTCCCTTTTTTATCAGGCCTGTGCAGTTATTGCATCTCCAAGAAAGTTTTTCGGCCTTTTTTAAGGTGTATATGTTGTGGCACTTGTTACATGCTGTTCTGTAGTACTTTCCTTCTCTAGGATCTAGGCCTAGGTTCAGTTCAGGTCCTTTTCTTATTGCTTTTGATAAATGTTTGAAACTCCAGTTTTTTACTTGGAATTTGTTGAACTCTCTTCCAAGGCGGTAAGGCCAAGGCGAATGCGCGTCACTGTTTGATAGCAGAGAGAGTTTGTCGTGATCGGAAATCTGTGAAGCCATGCGTGAATCGGCTGAGAGACCTAACTCTGCAAAACTTACTACATCTGTGCAGTTGGTATAGCATTCCTGTAAGGATTTATGATTCCCATAAAGTCCTGTATATGGCGTAAACATGTGGGCAGGACCGATGAGTATACCATGTTTTTCCGCTATTTCCGCTATTTTTGCTCCAGAAGCGTTAATTCTAGGTCTTCCTTCTCTCCTTATATCCTTGCTTATTTGTTTGAAATCATGATATGCTGCTTCGACAGCCTGCATTGAAGGAAAAATCAGAACATGGTGTACTCTATTCTTATCTTCTACTTCTGTAGTTAATGCAAAATAAGTGTTTTCGTACTTTCTCAGTCCCTTACCAGTTGTAGTTTCTTCTACGTGCCTCATCCATTGAGGATGAAGGATGTCGCCAGTGCCTACTATGTCTATACCTTTCTTTTCAGACTCTGACGCGATTACCGGAATCTCCATTTTATTGGAAACTCCTTGAGAATACTTGCTGTGAACATGTAGATCTGTGTTGACTTCCACATTAGGTTTGAGAGTCTGAAATGTTAAAAAGAAAGATTAAAAGATAAGAGCTCTTTACCACTCACGATAGAGAATAAGCAGGGTAAGTAACATCCCTGCGATTATTGCTGCGATTCCTCTCTGGAAGTTAGTGGATTCCAGCACACTAGCATGAATTCTTGAAGCCGAGTCTGAAAATCTTGCTGTTATACCTTCTCCTTCTCGACTTAGTATTGCCTCTTCAATGTCTCTGTCTATTACTAGCGTTACTGTTTCTGACTTAGTTACTCCCGTTCCTTCCGCCTCTGCAGTGATTTTTACTTCGCCTCTTTTCTGGAAAGGTACTCCCGCATACATGTAGCTTCTTCCTGTTTCTCCTGGAGCTACTGTTACTGAGCTTGGACCTATTTCTATCCATTCTGGGCCTTCATAGTCTAAATCATATGTGTTTTCTCTTGTACCCGTATTTTCAAGCTTAATTTCGTAAATAGTAGATCTATTTTCTCCTGCTGAGGCTATTTCAGGTACTACGTTCATTTCAAGATTCCAACAATTTTCTACATTTACTTCAATACTGTCGCTTGTCTGAGGTTCTCCAAATGTTGAAGCTGTTGCAGTAACATCTATCTGGTGTTCTCCTCTATCCATCTGGGTCCCATCAATCATCATTACTGTAGTTTCTGAGCTTCCTTCTCCAATTTCTAATTCTGAATCTTCAAACTCTCCTTCTTTTGTCTCTAATTCAAATACTTCATCTGCCTCTCCAGTATTCTCTACTAGTACTTCAAACTCTTCTTCTCCTTCTTCACATACTGATTGTGGGCCTGTCAGCTCTATTTGCGAGTCCATAGGATTATCTACTTGTAACTGTGCTGTGTCAGATGCTGTTGAAAGACCTTCGGCCCCCACCTCTATCTGTTTGGTGCCTAGTTCAGAAGGTATAACTTGTAGTGCTGTAGATTCTGTTGCTCCAGGCTCTATTTCTAGGGATGTATCTTGGATTTGTCCTTGAGACGTTGAAATTGTGAATTGATCCGTTCTAGTTCCCTGGTTGTCTACAGTTACTTCGAATAATGCAGGATTAAATGCCATTACGTCCTGTGACTCAGGAGTTATGGATACTTCTGACTGATAACATGTTTCTGCTGTAAATTCTACAGTTTGCACGTCTTGTGCATAACTTGTTGTAGACGAAGCCTTTACATTGAATGTTTCAGTTTGTTCATCTTCAGAAGACGCAGTTAATGTAACTGTTGTTGTTTCTCCTGGTTCTAAAGATACTCTATCTGTTGCGAGTTCTCCAAATTCGGCTTCAAGTGCAAATTCTTCGCTCTGGAGGCCATCATTTGTGACTTCTACGTCATATCTTGCTTCTTCTCCTCGACATACAGACTGAGAATCTAGTGTTTCAATTGAAACATCATGATCAGTAATTACGTTAACGTCAGCCGAAGTAGAATATTCTTGACCATCAGCTCTAGAACGAGCATTTATATTAAAACTGTAAGTTCCGGCGTCTCTATCAGTTCTAGGATTGAACCATACATTTACTGTTTTCGACTGGCCTGCAGGGACCTCTACTCTTGTAGGTGCAATTGATATTTCACCAGGGTGAGAGTGCGTCAATGTATATACGTCATCTACAGGACCTACATTTTCAACTTCTACTTCATAGGACGTGAAGGAGTTTACTTCAGTACTCGACTCCTCCGGAAAAATAGTTAGTTCAGCTTGGCTTGCTGCGGCCAAACCAACAAATAATAGTATTGTAAGAGTAATGACGCCAGTCTTAACAAATCTCATTTAGTGAATTGTCACCTATCAATAACCACATATCTTAAGTTTTAAATACAGACTGGGTGTTTTTAGCTACTGCATGTAAGTAAAAAACAGAAATCATCCTATCTATACCTCCACCATCTCCTGAGCCTCACCCATATAGACTCTCTCTCCGATGTTCCTCCCGAACGCACATCCACATTCTCAGTATAAATCACATCCCCATCAGCTCTAACGTTCAAAGTAGTCTCAAAAACCCCTTCTTCCTTTGGAGTAACATAGATATATTCAGTTTTCCGTTCTCCAGTATCAAGCACAACCTCTTTTCTTGATTGAGAAGTCCAATCTCTAGGAAGACCTTCTAATTCAAGCTCATACCTTCTAAGCTCATCATGAGTATTGTAAAGCTCTACCTTCACCATACCTGACCCTGAACGCACAGAAGTAATCTGATCAGGGAAGCTCCTTGTCTCAACATCACTCTCAAACACACGAACTCTCCTCTGCTTTGAATCAGTAGCGCCTTGATTAAATGCCTGAATTTCGTAATCATACTGGCCTGGCGAAGTTCTTCTTTCAAAGCAGACATTTCCTCGAGCATTCTTAGATTCTATTATCTCTTCATCTTCCTTCAATACTACCAGCGGTGTGGTTTGAGACTCTACATCTGCACATACCTCAAAAGTTTCACCTTCAAAAGCTCTGTCAGGAGCATTAACACTATTTACCGAAACCGTTGGAAGTACTCGCAAATTAGCAGTTCTACTTTTATCACCGCTCTTAACCTCCACAGTTTTATCTCCCACTGTATCAGCCCTGATATTGCCTCTGAAAAATCCATCAGGCTCTGTATGCGTAGACGTTCTCTGCAAACCATCTATTTTTATGTCAACTTGTTGGCGCCTCTGAGTATCCACATACCCAGATACTTGTACTGACTGTCCCGCACGAACTTCCGAAGGCTTTAACCTGAACTTGACATCATCCACTCCATCCTGATCCGGACAGTCTCTAACTTGCACAGTCCTCTCCGCAGAATCATAACCTGTGTTAAAGCTTACTTTTTCATTACCTGATCCTTGAACATCTGAAAACGTATATGTTACCGTTTTAGCTTCTTTCCCCTCCACCACATAAGCTCTGTCAAAACTCGAACCTAAACCTTCTGCAGAAAGTCTGAAGGCTCTATCTTCATCGCCCTGATTTTTAAATTCTATATGAGCCCTAGTACTATCTCCTTTACACACAGACGAATCCATTGATACTTGTTCTAAAGTTATATCTCCTCTTTCCGAATCGCTATCCTCAGACTCTCTTTCTTCATCTTTTTCTAGCGTTAAGTCTAGAGTTCTACTATCTCCTGAATCAAGATTTATATTCTCATAGTCGGGAGCATATCCCGATTTCCATCCTGTTACTCTATAGCGCCCTTCAGGCAAGTCAAAAGAAGTTTCCCCATTCCGATCAGTATATTTAGTGTAAGTTGGCAAGTCTGATGCTGTCGAAATAGTAGTATCTCGGCCCTCTGTAGTAGTTCTACCAGACTCTCGAATCTGCGCAAACTCATGATCATCAGAAGCATCTATTTCTGCAGTGAAAGAATCTATTTCTTCCCCATTGAGAATAAATCTTACAGTCACATCTTTTTCTCCAGATGAAATCCTTGATTCTTGTTCCGCAGAGTATTTAGTGTAATCCTGTCTCCTGTCGCTTGCATCAAGCTCATATCTATATACCAGCTCATCATTTGAACTAGACTCTAACGCCAAATTACTCCATTCAGCTTGACTGTAGCCTGAATGATACTCAACATAGGTCTCTAGATCTCTGCCATCCAGTCTGAAACCTATTTTTCGATCTCCTGTTTTGTCTGCATCAGTTCTTTCTGAATAAACATTTTCATCCACAGATTTTACAGCATAATCAGAAGGTTCAAGGTTCAATGCAGTAACTCTTGCACTCCTCAATCTTTCTGAATCATCATCTCTAACAGTTACATCTAAATTTGCATCAGCATCCTTAGTTGTCACTGTAAGAAATGAACTACTCTCATAGGTTCTTTCTTCACAGGGTTCGCCGATGCCTGTGATCTCAGCCCTAATTGTTGAACTTGTGCTAGGCGAAACTTCTTCAGAAAAGACTTCAGAATCTCCAGATTCTAAAGTAGAAGTTTCGGAAGAAACTCTTTCTCCAGAGACATAAAATCTTGCACGGACTTCTTGATCATCTCCATCGTTATCGACTCTTATTGAAGCCTCAGTAGAGTCTCCTTCTTCAATGCTGTTTTCTTCAAGTTCAAGCGACCCAACATCTAAATCACATGTTTTTTCATCGCTCCAAGTCACCGTGATTTCATCTGAAAGACCTTCATCGCCCGCAGATTCAGCTTTAACCCTGAAATCTTCAGAAGTTTCAGACGTTCTTCTATATTCTTTAGTAATCAAACAGTTATTTCCACTGCATGATTCTTCATCTTCTACAGTCCAGCCACCTCCAGTCCTCCGCTCTATCTGAATCTGCTCTAGGTTGCTGCCCGTAGCTTCTCCTTGAATTCTCTGCCAATCGCCAGTATTGACAGTTGTATCCGATGTAGGCTCAATTCTTACATCATTTACCTCGTCCTCAATATCGTCTTCCCATGTGACCGTGACTCTATCCGAAGCTTCAGAGTCATCTTCAATATTTGCTACAATCTCGAAGTCAACAGATTGTTCATCAACATATCTGAAAGATTTCTCAACAGAACACTCTTTTTCCTGATCACAGATCTCTTCCGTATCTTTCTCCCATGCTTGTCCTTCCTCACGCTTCCATATTTCTATACTTTCTAGACCTTTACCTTCAGCCATACCTTCTATTTCTTGCCAGTCGCCGGTATCAACCACAGTATCTGAATCCGGACTTATTTCGACGTTATCTATTTGTGACTCATCTTCTTCATTTCTAGCAAAATCTACTGTTTGTCGGTTTGAACTATCTGTAACAGTAGAACCTGAACTGCTCTTGGCTCTAGACCAAACATAGAATGTTTCTTCGCCTTCATCAAATGATTCTGTTACCTCAATACTACAGCTGTTAGCGCCTCCGCAATGTGTGTCTCCTAAAATTTCATCTACACCTTGTGTTTCCCTATATATTCTAAGCTCATCCAAATTGTGTCCTTCCGCAAAACCGGAAATTTCTAGATTTTCCCCTTCATATTCTGAAGGTAGATCAGTCTCAAAATCAACTTCATCAACACCATAGAGTCCTGCTGTTGCTGAGGAAGTCAAAATTATTAATGCTGCCCAAATCAATGTTTGTCTCATAGTCCTTCTAAACACCCTTCATCTAGCTCGAGATTATCTTTACCATAATTTAGTTTTGTGTCTTTGACTAATTCATCTGAATTTTCTAGTTCATAGAATGTTCCATGATAGTTTCCGGAAGAAGCCTCTTCAATTAATATTCCAAGATTGTCGTATTCTGATGCAAATTCTTCTATTTCATCTCTGTCCGCATTTGCTGCATCGTAATTAACACATTCATTGAAATCTTCAAAGCGGTAGAGTCCTTCTATATTCTCAACATCGTCAATATAGTCATTGGTTGGTTCCTTTGATGAATCTGGATGCGGCCTATTTCTAGCATCCACCCATGCTGCCGTACCCAAAGTACCTCCTGCTAAAGCTGTGACTGTAGCAACACCTAAAGCTTTCCAAGAAGTTCTTTTAGCCTCATCAATATCTTTTCGAGCCATTTTTACCACTATATTATCTTATCTACTGTGTATCCGATTCTCTCGAATAGCGATTGAGGTTTTGTAGGATCATAATCATACATATTAGAGGGTCTCTGTTCGTCAGGCAAGTTTTCAAAGAATGGTTCTTCTCCCGCCATTCTATATTTTAAGTCTACCATCTCCTCCCATTCTCGAGCTGTTTCAGGAGGTATTTCTTCATCAGCATAAAGTCTGGCTACTTCTTTAGTATTTATTCTTGTAAGATTTGTCTCCAGCTGATCCCAGGCATCTTCGTACTCATTCAATCCGTCACTAGCATCATCAATTACGTCAAGTACATCGTCAGTGATATCTTCTATCCTGTCAGGAATATCGTCGTCCAATCTTCCCATGTTGTTATTGTATAGTAACATCTTTTTAAACCTTTGCCAAGAACGACCTTATTCAAAAACCTCTGCTTAAATCACTCTTTTTGAACAATACAGCCAAGAATCATTAGTTGAGATAGCTAGAGAATAATCAAATTAGGCAAAATCTACATGCTGTCCAAACAACTCCTAATTGGCAGATTGACTTATTATTTATATCAAAAGAAAGGTATTCTTTCGCAAATTTTATTCAAAATACCATTATCTCTTCTTTCTGATCGCTCAAGAGCTCTATTAACGTTATTTTCCTCCTCAGTCGTCGAATGTTTTAATGTTTTCAGACACTTTCCTGCACCGATGGTTTGAATTCCATCGCCATCTCTAATCGCAAACCTGCTTAATTGCGGAATATCATCGTTCTCTTCAATTACTATATCCTGTTTTGTTTTGATTTCTACGATTGCCTCCTGGCCTTGTTCAACATATTCAGGCTTTTCACTGCGTTTCCCTGTTTCAGGATTCTTTGTCTCTTTAATCTCTGTGAATGTGCATAATGTCTGTAAATTGTTAACGTGGATTATGGCAGTATAGCCCGGTTTAAGCTTGTCTGGATGATTTAGAACTATTATCTGTGCCTCAAATTTGTTATCTGCTTTAGGAGGCCTGTCTTCATGACCTGCTACATCCCCTTTCTCTACATCCTCCTCTCTTATTCCTTTAACTTTCAAAGCAATATGGTCTCCTGGCTCTGCTTCCTCAACCTCTTGGCGATGCTGTTCAATCTTCTTGACCTCCCCGCCAATATTCTGATTCTGTCTTGTAGATGCTGGCTCCAATACAATTTTATCTCCTCGCGTAATTTCTCCAGTCTCAATTCTTCCAAGGATAAAAGTTTCACCATCTCTAATCTCTGTTTTCCGAATCGGCATCCTAGCATCACGTTCAACTGGCTTTATTGGTTTATTAAGACTATTCAACGTGTCTAGTAGTGTCGGGCCTTCATACCACTCCATGTTTTCGCTTGATTCTGTGATATTGTCTCCTTGGAGTGCTGAGATTGGCAAAATATCTATATTTCTCTGTTCAATACCCACTTGGTTAAGCATAGTCTCTACTTCTTCCTTGATTCTCTCAAATTCGTCTTCTTCATAAGCTATTAGATCTATCTTGTTAATTAGTACTACGAACTGCTTCACATCCAGAGTTTTTGATAGGTAGGTATGTTCTATAGTTTGAGGTTGGATGCCTTCGTCCGCAGCTACAGTGATTACTCCTACTTCAGTCTGTGCTAACCCTGTGATAGTATTTTTGATGAAGTCCCTATGCCCTGGCATATCAATTATTTTGAACTGATAGTTATCTGATTCAAATTCTTTATGCGAAAGGTCAATTGTTATCCTTCTTTCTCTTTCTTCTCTTAATGAGTCCAACATGAACAAGGGTGAAAAATCTAGTTCTTCTTTCTCAACCCTGTTACGTATCTCTTCGACTTCATCATTCGAAATTTTCCCCGTTTCCAATAAAAGCCTGATTATAGTAGACGACTTACCGTGATTAAGATGACCGATAAATCCTAGAGTTATTTCTGGTTTTTGCGACATAAAATCGTCCTTTGTTCAGAATTTATTAGTTTTGAGGTTGTCCTATTAATCTTCTAATCTAACGTATGGTGTGTAAACAACTAGTTGAGAAAAAATAAAAAGAAGTTAAGGAATAAGTAAATCTGACCTATAGCAGATCATTATAGACATCATCCATTCTACTACTTGCATCTGTAGCTCTATCAAGAGCTGCGTCAGCTGTAGCTTCAAGAGATGCTGCAGAAGCTTGAAGATCTCCTCCTCTATTTTCTACATAAGTCTCTAGTTCTTGAACAGCGGTCTGTACTTCGCTCATTTTTACTGCATCTTCTTCATAGAGGTCTACAATATCTTCATAAGCTGCTTCAGCTGCATCATGAGTATTCATGCCTTGATCTACATAATGATCAACTCTACCTCTTATGTCGTCAATTCTTCCCATTTGTGATTCACCTCCTTTTATTGTATCGGTCGCTCTAGGCGGTTTTGATCCAGATACACGGGCGGTGCCCTCTTCGCCATAGTTGCTGCTATCTAAAGGTTGATGTTTGTGAGGGCCTGGTAACTTATCGTCCATGTTGTTCACCGTAAGGTAACAAATTACGCAATACTTTTTTATAGGCTTTGGTAACGGTCTTGAAGCATCTCGACATCCATAAGTTCAGGAATGCCTCTTTCAAAGCTTTCCCCTCTACTCACAGAATCTCCATAGGCTAGTAGGTTTGCTGCCGTATCCTGATCAGGATTCTGATTAATGAAATCTATTATAGATCCTGGCGAGAGATTTCCTTCACAAAGGAATAAATACTCTCCCTCTTCAGTTCTATACTCGTCATTCATTAGAGGTTCTATGACTTCATCAGGATACTCATTAAGGTCCGAGTTATAAGGGTCCACTGCCAAGAAGTCCCATCCAATCCATGTGTTCAGTTCTTCTCTGGGAATCCCATATTCTTCAGAAATTGAGTTTATATGGTCTTCTATTAACCTTTCTGCTGCAGGATCTATATCTTCTATATCTACAGACTCTGCAGCGCCATTTTGCAACGCAAGTCTTGCTTTTCCTTCAGTAGATTTGCTTTCAAGCAAACTTAAGTTAGCTCTGTCAGTATCATCACAGCCGTACCTCTTCATAGCGCTGACTGGAGTATCTTCAGCAGCTATAGATCTGAGATCATATGTGTGCGGTATAGCATACTGAGCCACATAGTCTCCAGGTATTCCTTCCTCAGTCCAATCACTAACCATGTCCTCAACGCCGTTAGAGTAAAAGTATATTCCTCCTCCTCCGCTAGAACTTCTAGGCTTCATGATTAAAGGCACTTCCTCTATAAAGTCCTCTAAAGCCTCTTCGCTAGCTTTTTCTACATCTTCGAACTGTAAATAGTAGTCTGTCGGCTGATATCCAGGTACAGCTCCAGGATCATCCCAGAATGTCCAGTTTTGTTCAGCTTTGTCTCCAAATAATGTAGGAATGGGGTGAGGGTTAATCACATTAGCCTCTTTAGAAAGTTGTTCGAAATCTTCTGCCCCCATGTTTTTCCTGAACTTAGCTGAAGGAAGAATAGTTAGTTTTCCCAGATCTTTTTCAGCTAACTCTTTATTAAATTCTTCGAGACTGCTTCCTGCAATTTCAACTCCATTTTCTGTTACTTCTACTTCTTTTTGCTGGAGTCCAAGTCTATTTAGTAGATTGTTATCTCTGAGAAAAGTTTTCCTATAGTTAGGTCTTGCGTTAGCTTTATTTTGTGCTGCTGCAAATGCTGTTTGGGCTTCGAAGTCGTAAAGTCGGTCTCGTAGAGTTATTTTGCACCACCTATTGTAGCTACTATTAGATAGTAACTATGGCAGTGTTTTTAAAAACCCTACTATTTAGAACAATAAAAAATAGAGGAAAAATGAATATACGAGCCCAGACTTCTTCAACATCCCGTACTTGTTTGGGCTACGTTATCATCACCACTGTACATTTCAACAAAAGATCCATCATCCGTCACTTCATAAGTTAAATCGTCATCTGTGAAGCTTGGCGGAAGATCATCTTCAGATAACGTTTCATCACAGTCATAAACCTCGTCAAGCGCAGTGTTGAGATCATCTAATGTGTCATACATCTCCTCAGGCTCCATCTCGTCATCCACGTCTATAGTTTCATCTGAGTAAGGGCCTACAGACTCTCCATCCTCATAAGGTGTTGTCTCAAGCACATGGCTGAAAAAGTCTTGATGACCTCCAAACATGCCTCCAACGTCACTAGCCTGATCTCGAACTACTTCAAGATCTTCAACGTTATTAACCAGTTGTGTATATCCTGCCAACTCATCAGGATTTTGATGCTGTCTGATATGATCCCTATAGTTCGCTCCTCTGCTCACCAACTCATCAACTTCTCTATCATTAATTTCTGTTACTTCTTCTGCAGATTCATAAGACGTGATTATTCCTTCCAGCTCGGAAAAATCAAACTCGTTATCGAGACTGCTAATTGCTAGGTAGAAAGGTCCTTCTCCCTCTATCAATGTGCTCTCATATCCTTCTTCAGAAAGTAAAGACCAGTTACCATCTTGTTTAGCAAAGGTGCGCGTAGCTTGTGCCTCTCCAGCATCTATTTCTAACTCTTCAATGCCTATTAACAAATATTTGTCATCAACAAACGTATCTCCCGTAGCAGGTTGTCTTGGTAGCTCTCCTAAGTCTGTATCTAAAGCTTCATCTATCTCTTCATTGAGATCATCTTCAACGTTTGTAAGCACTTCGTTAGCATCGCTGTTGAAATCACTAATCATTTGGGCCGTAATACCTGATTCTCCATCCCGCCACCTATTATATTCTCGGGAAACAGTCCCTGTTGCAGCTCTTCGACCTCTGCTTTCGTTCAAGGCAGCATCACCCACTAAAGCTAGACCAGCACCTCCAGCTAGCGCCGTAAGGAAAGGTCTTCTAGATATACCTTCCTTAGTTTTATTTGCAGCTCTTTCTGCCTGTCCTTTTGTTCTGTCCGCTAATCCATCTTCCCCTTCATTTATTTCTTCTCCATCCGTCATTTGAATCACACACCCATTATTACCTCTATTTTCCTTTTATACTCCTTTATAATCAATAATAATCATTTTAACCTATATTATCATACATATCCCTAGCCTGTTCGTATGCATGATCAGTCATGAGTACACTAGTATCGACTGTGCTATCCAGATTTGTGTTGAAATCCATCCTATTTTCTCCTGGAGCGAAACCCATTTCAGCATCATCCATATTCACATTTGCCTCAACCTCTGAAAACGCATCGCTGTACTCATCAACGCCTTGCATTTCAGCAACATAAGACTGAACGCTTAACGAATCCGTATCTACAAGAGAATATTCTGTAGGATCAAGACCTTCTTCAGTTCTGACATCCGATCTGCCTTCTAAATAAGCTCCTCTAGCCCACAATCCGGCTACTACTACTCCAGCTCCCCCCAGTAATGCTCTGCGAGAGATACCTCCATCTTCTGAATCTGGGCGAACTGCAACATATTCTATTCCTTCCGGATCCATCCTAGCAGCTTCTTCCCTTATATCCTCAGGCCTGTGTCTAACTCCTTCAAGTTCTGAGAAGTTATCTAAGAAATGATCCAATTCTGCATCCATTCTTTCAACACCATAGAGAGCTTTCTCTGATTCTTCAGGACCCCAGTCAATAACCTGCTGTATTAACGTTCCTTTGTTCCAAGACTGAGTTTCTGGATCAAAGTAGCCCTCCTCCTCTTCATAAGCTCCTATTATTGCTCTATCACGTTTACTAGCTATAGAGTCCATATGTTCCGTTATATCGTTAGGAAGGTCTTCTATATTATTTACTACTTGTTCGGTGGCCTCAACACCTTTAGCGTATGTTCCAAGGATATCAAAGAAATCTCTTTCTACAGCTCTCACATTGGCGAACCTATCTTCTAGACTATCACCCCACTCTTCGGACTCTCCAAGACTTTGTCTAATGTTTTCCAACTCTTGCACTCCTACACCTACATTTGTTTGATCTATATCATCATTATTCATTTTATACCACCTTTAGCTGATTCTGAATACTGCATTTCTTGTAAAACACCTTTATATTTCTTTTCTTATATCCTAAAATGCTATGGAAGAAGTATAGATACTCTAAATAGGGATTGCTCCTAATCTACATTATCAAGGTGAATAACTAATGTCAGAACAAAGAAGTTCAAAGGGTCCAGGAGCCTCGGTAAGCTCCATAAACCAGTTAAGAAATGACAACAATCAACTCGAAGAAATGCTACTCTCAGATGGCGGTGAAGAACCTGAAGATAAAGAACCAATAGAAGACACTAAATCCGACATAACTGAAGAAGAGCAAGAAGCCGAAACTGATACGGAAACTGGCGAAGAACTACCACAAAATGGAAATGATAATGAAAATAACAGAGGTATTCGAAGCAAGTTCAGAGACTTTCTTGGAATAGGTGAAGACCATACTCTACCAGAAGAAGTAGCACAAAAATCAAGATACGGCCAGACTGACTCTCTGACATCTCGTGAACTCGCCAAACAAACTGAAACATTTGAAAATAACGTTTCAAACTACGATACCAAAAGAACCGAATTTGAAGCAGACATACAAGCTCAGATACAGGCCAATGAAACAGTTATTTCTGAGGAAGTAAAGAGAATTGCAGAACAACTGACTTATGCCGAAGACTTGGCTTCCAGAGACCTAGAACATACCTATGACTTTGATCCAGAACAAGGAGACCAAAGTCTCGGTTTCTCTCTACACGACATTATAGGCCAAGAAACTGATATTCCGGAAGAACAGTATGACTTCGATATTTCGGACGAGGGTCTTGCAAGCTATCTGGCCAAAGTTTCTGAAATGGGAGATGACGCCATGCAAAATTTCTCAGATATTCAGAAAGATATGAAGATACTTAACGACCGCAGGGAAACGAAGCGCCAAGAACTTGAAGAACTCCGTTCTAGAAATGAAGATCAACTTGACTCCAGCAGGAGCAGATTCACTACTGAAAACGAGAAAAATCGTGCAGAAGAAGTTAAAGGTAGTGAAGACGTAGCAGACCAGGCAGAATTTGAGAGAGAAGTATCAGAAATCGACCAGGTGCTATCTCGCAAGAGACCTAGAAAGGAACAACACCTATCTCTTGGAAACGCGCTTTTAGACGAAGCCAGAAGCGAATACGAATCGCACGCATCAGATGTTCAAGAAGAAGTTAGCAATATTTCACAAGAACTCGATTACCTAACAGATGCCTTAGAAAATCTTACAAGAGCGAATATTGGAGAAATGGATGAACTTCTCTCAGACTATCTTGAAGATCATGATAATCCATTTGAGGGCTCTGGAAAACATCACAGCGATGCAGAAGGAATGCTCAGAAACCAGCACATACAAGTGGTTTCCGCACTTGGAGTGAAAATCGCGCAGCAGTATGCGCAAGGACAGAAAGCAGTGGAAGAACTAGGATATCTGGAAGACGTTATAGGCGAAAGAACTGACCGAATAGAAGCAGAGAGATCGGTTACAGTGCAGGAAACGCTCGACCAGAGTTATGACGGAGAAGGATTTGAAGAATATCTCGAAGACCAAATGAGCCAAGTATTAGGCTCAGATTACTCTGCAAGAGACGACATTAGAAACGTCTTCAAAGGCCTAGAAGGCATGAGGGACAATAGAAACAAAGAGGAATAAACTTCCTCCTCTCTTATCTTTATTCTTTCTTAACTTTAACATCCAGACACAGCCTACTCTCTGAAGGACTTTTATCCCCGCAAACACGCCTATCTACAACTCTATAATTATAACCTCTTGATCTCATATTTTTCTCCAAGCGACTTTCAAAATCATTGAAATCCTCTGCAAACCCGTACAGATGAACAACCCCATTCTTTTTACAGACATCTATTGCAAGACCCAAAAAACCAAGAGCTTTCTCAGGTAATGGCATAATCACTCTATCGAATTGAGCGTCAAGATCAGGCACTATCTCGTTGACATCACCGCAAAAAACCTGGATTTTATCCTGCATTTTATTTAGTTCAATGTTCTCTCGAAGATATTTGCAAGCCTTAGGATTTTTCTCTACAGCCATAACTTTCTCAGCTTTTTCCGCACAAAGTATTGCAAAAGGCCCAACACCCGCAAACATCACAAGTACTTCCTCTCCTTCCTTTACTTGTGCTGCAACTCTTTCTCGTTCCGTAGAAAAACGTTCACTATAATATGCTTTTGTTGGATCTACTCTTAACCTGTGACCATGCTCTCGATGAACTGTTTCAGTTTCTTCTCCGTAAAGTTTTTCGTACTCTCCGACTCTATATTCTCCAGAAAGCTCTCCAGTCTTCAATAATATTGTTTCAGCATTCGAATTAGCAATTATTCCCTCCACAACACTCTCCCTATCGCGGCCCGCAAGATCATTGATTAATGCCACTCTACCTATCATTTCAAAAGATGGCAAATCATATTCTTTCTCTTCTTCAAAAATATAGACATTATCGCCTTCAGTATCAAAGCCTTCATCTAAGAAAACTTTATCCATAGAGAAATCAATATCTCCCTCATCATATTTCTCAGATGCATAAACGCCAATCTCCAGTTCTAAACCGGGTTTCACCGCTTTTCCATTCTTAAAACTAAACCCCTCTCGTTCAAAGACTTCTCGTACTTTTTCCTCAAGCTTTTCCTGCTCCATACCTACAACTTAAAAACAATTCTTTAATCAACTCTCGGTATGCTCTATATAATAGGTTTGGGCCTAGGCAATCAAGAACTAACTTTGAAAGGTCTTGAATCATTAGAAAAAGCAGATAAAGGATATGCTGAGTTCTATACAAATACTGAAAACATCAATCTTGCAGAAATAGAAGAGCTTTCAGGTACAGAGATTGAGAAATTAGACAGAGAAGGCGTTGAACAGGAAGATACTGTGATAAAAGAAGCTGAGACTAACGATATAGCCTTCTTAGTATCTGGTGACCCCTTAACAGCCACAACGCATTATGGCATCAAACACAGGGCAGAAGAAAAAGGCTTAGCTGTTGAAGTAGTACATGCGCCCTCGATTTTTCTTTCAATCGCTGAGACTGGTTTAAGCATCTATAAGTTTGGTAGAACAGTCACATTACCACGAAACGGGAAGCCTGAATCCATAACACAATATATAGAGAAAAACGACTCTATAGGGCTACATACGCTGATATTGCTAGATATAGACTACAATGCCTCAGAAGCTGCAGAAAAACTGCTAGAAATGGGTATAAAAAATCGTGAAGTTTTAATTTTAGAGCGAGCAAACAGCGAAGATATGAATATTTCGCTGATGCCTTTAGAAAATGCTCCAGAATCGGAGTTTGGAGATACTCCACACTGCTTAGTCTTGACAGGAAAGAAATCGTTTAAAGAAGAAGAATTCCTAGAATCTCATCGTTAGGCTATAAACCTTTGAATACTAAATCTGGTTTATCTGTTTTTATCAAGACATCTTTAGAAAAAGACTTTGAAAATAGAAACTGTTAACGATAAAGACAAATATGTCAGAAGTTAATATCTGTTAAAAAACTTGAAGAGCTGAAGAGATTAAAAATGAATGAGACGCAATTGAAGCTGGAAGAAGAAACTAGAAAATGGCTGGAAAAGATTGAGGAAAGAATAGAGAAACTTGATTCTTCCGTGGAGCAGATGGAAAATGTTGAGGCCTATCGAGACGATACTTATCATTTCTTAGCAGAAGAAGACTTTATCAGGGCGTGGGAAGCTGTAATCTATGCTTGGGGCATTCTTGAAACACTAGAAAGGCTCGGAAAATTTGAGAAGGATTAATTAATACCCCTTAGTAAGTAATAAGCATGGCCATCCTGCAAGGTATAGGCGCAATAATAATACTGATACTTTTCTTCGCACTCGCAGGTCTATGGCTCACCGGACTGTTACCTGCTTTAGGAGGCGCAGGATTTGCAATACTAGACTTTTTCTTCAGCATACCCATACTTGCTGCTACCATAGTAATAATAGGTCTAATCGCTTGGGTAGCGCGAAGCGGAAGCGGCGGAAGCAGTAATAGCGGAGCAGGAGCAGCAGGATTAGCAGGGCTTGGAGCAGGAATACTATCAGGCCTTCTAAATTCAGATTCCAATTCTCCTACAACCAATCCCCCTAGCCCTCCTCCTAATCCACCCACTAATCCGCCCACTACAGATGGTGGCAGCGACGGAGGAGACGGAGGAGATGGAGGAGACGGCGGTTCAGGAGGTCCTGGCGGAGGAGGCAGTTTTTATCAGAACATCGATAATAGTAACGATAATCAAAGCATGAGTGCTTCTCAACAGAGGTTTGCCGCACAGATTCAACAGATGCAACAACAGCAACAGTTTCAAAATCAGTTAGCCATGATGGAGTTTTTCCAGATTATTATGGGCAACTTCGGTAGACGCGGCGACACCATCTATGTTAGAGGAGAAAGAGATGCTCCTGATATCACTATCGATGCTTCTATTGTTGAAGCCTTTCTGACAATCATACAGTCTCAGAATATCTCTATTGAAGAGGTAAGAAATATTCTAAACGCAATAGACAATAGTTCAGGAGACCATATCAATAACCAGACTATTAATCAAGTAATAAATTATTTTGAAGGAAATTCTACCAGCAATGCTCAAAACATAAATATACAGCAGCAAATCAACCAAAAACAGATACAGAATATAACTCAGAATTTTATCTCCATAGTAGAAAATCAGCAAAATATTACGCATCAGCAGCAAAATATTTGTCTTCAGCTAGTAGAGATCTTTGAAGCCCTAATACACAAGCATTACTCTATTTCAGGAGATATGATCGTTATAAATCCTGTGGACTTTGATAAAATGGAGTTTAATCTCAAAACCATTCTTCAGCTAATCCAAATACTCGAAAATATTCCTAGCTCTCGGATAAATATCGTAATGACTCAACTAGTTCAACAGCTAACATCCCTAAACATTCAAATTATAGACGAAGCGGCTCTAGAACGAATAATAATTTTAATTGAAAAGACTATTGAAAACGGAGAGGAAGATGAGAATATAGTAATAGAGGACATAAAACTTAGACCTATTCCTCAAGCAGGAATGACCTCTCAAAACGTTTCTTTATACGTAAGATGTGGTTCAAACACCACTCTACAGCAAGCAATATTCAACTTTGATGGCCAGCAAAAAGCTGTAGGGCTTGACTCTTCATCTTATGAAGGAGAAGTACCGATAGCTCAGATTGTCGGAAACTTTCAATTTGGAGAAGGCGAAACTCACAACTATGGGCTTACTGTAATATCTGAATCAGGAGGTTCAAGAAATAGAATCGAACAAATTGAAGTAGGTAGAACTCAGCCAAAAACTCCGCCAGATGGAGGAAACCCTACTGCAAGTGCTTTAGGAAAGGCCATACAAGATTTAATTGATAAACTGGAAGCGAGTGAAGATATAGAAACTGCAAGTATCGAAGAGAAGCAAGAAGCTGTAAGAAGGTTGAAAGATGCGTTAAAGGCATTAATGGATGAGAAAGCAGTACTCAAAGCCATGTTGTACTTCAGAAAAGTTGATTTAGATAGGCCTCCAGGAGAAGTTCATTCTGAGGTACAGAATATAATTAAAAAACTTAATGAAGTAGGAGATGTAGACCATTTACTTAAAGAAGTGAAAAAGGTAGAGGGCTTATTAGAAGAAATAGAGTTAGCTCACCAAGAAGTTAAAGACTCTTTTGAGAAGGATATAGAACTTACACAGATAGATCGGCAAAAAGAATACACAATGGATGAAATGGATAAAGTGATCGAAATGATACGTGAAGGTGCTTCTAATTATGAGCGGTGCATAGATCAAGGATACCACAATCCTCCATAGTAGTTAACCCTAGGTAATAAAAAGAGAGAACTATAAGTTTAGAGTATGCCAGAAGAACCAGCACTGACGTTATTACAGGATTTAAAAGAGGAAATTCAACACCTAGAGAAAGAAGAAGAGCTAGAAGTAGAAGCAGTCAAGGAACAGCGTGATGCAGAACAGAAACTAGCTCATGCTCTGAAAGGCCTTCAAGGACAAGACGCAGTTCTTGAAATGATGGCTTACTTTAGAAACGTCGATTTGAATCAGCCTCACGGAAAGATTCACTCTGAAGTCCAAAGCATAATTAACAAAAGCAACAAGGTTGGAGGCGTTGATCAACTTCTCAGAGAAGTAGAGAAAGTAGAAGGATTATTAGAGGAAATAGAAGTAGCTCAACAAGAAGTACGAGATGCAGAGCAAAAAATTGGAGCCGCAGTACAAGATGAACAAGTAGTGAATAAAGACCTTGAGGAAACACACAATATTGTTCAAGCGCTTTCACAAGGCGGCGGCAAGTTCATGGAATGGGGAATGGGCAGACAATAACTTCTTCCATTACTTTCCCATCTCTTTTTTCCTTATCTTATTAAACAACAGAATACAAGTTCTAACATATGAAAAACCTCTGGACAATTGCCTCTTATCCTGCAGCAGCTATTGGAGGATATTTTATTGCCTTGCTTACTGAAGATATTGCAGAGAATGTACTAGGCCTTGAGCCATGGATGAATACTGTAATCGTGCTTGCGTTATCAGGGTTAGTAGTAGGTTTCCTAGTAGATGAAGTGATTCCTGCTTACATACATGAAATAAGAGAAGGCCACGCTTCCGGAGGCGTTGGTGGAGGCGACTTCGGAGGAGGAGATGATTTCGGAGGAGATGACTTTGACTTCGGCAACTAAAATCTCCAGCATACTAATTTCAATTTTTCTACTCGTTTCATTGGCCTCCGCAGATTACTATTACACAGACCGACATACTGCAGACGACTGGTTTGTAGTGCCTGAATTTGAATCACAAGAAGAAATAGTTGCAAAGTTCGTGGCCCCTTTCCTCTTCTTAACAATTCTACTCCAGTTCTCTCTAAAAAGAGCGCTCGAATTCACTTTTGATAACAGCGATAATCCTTTAGATGACGGACCCAATGTGAACAAGGAAGCAACTATTATGGCAATTGCTATAGCACTAATGGTCGTCGTATCTCCATATTGGGAGCTAATACAACAGATGGCGGCCTCTATAGGCGTACTCGCTGTCGGAGCTCTTATACTGCTGTTCTTATTTATGATCTATCTCTTTGTGAGGCCTCAGTGAGGATAGCACATAAAAACAGGCTGACCCCAGTTTAAACTTATGGCAGGCCGTAAAACCGTTGTTTTCGCCTCAACAATACTTGCATATATCTCAGGAGCGACAGCCCAGACTTTTGGCGCACAAATGACGGTCGAAGAAAGTTTGGTAGAGTTTGTAAACACTATAACTACTTTTCAAGTAGAAACAGCCGGAGAAGTTCTGTTATTTATTATCATGCCCATCATAGGGTTCTATTTCTTGATCAAAAATTTTACCTCAATGGGATATGAGACATTTGAAGAACGTATAGGCAGACATGACTATCATAATACAGATGATGATATTCCTACTGGAATGAAAGGTTTCTCACTCGTCGCAGCGACAACCACTGTACTTACAATAGGAGCAATATCTTCAGGTCTTCTGGCACTAGCAGGTTTAGCAGCTCTAGCGCTCGCCACAATAATTTACACAGGACTAATTCCCGAAAGACAGGCTTCTGCGGCAGAAACAGCGCCTGAACCAGAGCCTCAACCTCAGCCTGAACCTGAACCCTCACAAGAGCAAAACGTAGAGCCATACAGAGCACTAGGAGAAGAACTAGCAAGAACTGGAAGAGAAATAGGAGAAGGCTACAGCCAAAGACAACAACAAAGACAAATTCAAGGCCTAAACGCCGCATTACAACACTTTGATTCCGATTTTATATCAGAGCTTGAATCCGCACACAGCCATCTAGGATCTATAGATAACAATCTTCGTAACGCTGAACAAGACATCACGAACAACGAAAAGGCTTTTGATAGTTTTCAAGGCGTGAAAGATAGGGCAGAATCGCTTAACACTGTTTTTGGAGCATTTATACAAGTTTCGGAGCAGCGAGATGATCCTGAGAATACGGGCTTAAATTTCAGCGGAAGCGAGTTAGAACAGTATTTTAATAATCTCAAAAATAATGATAGAAATCCTTTGCCAGAGTTAAGGACTCTAAATGCACAGCTAAAAAGTATTATTAGTAATGATCCTGCTCTCAGAGCTAGAGATGATTTTAAGCATGTAATGGAAGATGTACCTCACGTTCTCCGAGTTATTGCATTCATAAAGGAAAATCCTTATGACATAGATCATCTGATTTCTGATGATGAAAAGCTTTTGGAAGTAATACAGGAGGCTTCGGACCGCGGAGTACATACCTCTAGAGGAGATCTCAATACGGACGTAAATGAATTCAGGAATGTTTTAGCAGGAATTAGAGGCGATATCCCCAAGTTTGAGGATCGCTTAAAGCGGTTGGAAAGTTTACTCAAACGCGACTTCAAACTTGATGAGTCGGAGATCAACAAGCTATCACAGCTACTCAAGTTAACAGGCGAAATACATACTCGACTTGAAAGACTCGGGACGCTCTCCACTGCTTACGCCAATGGTAGTAATATGTCAAGCTACATTGACAGCTGCATAGATCAAATAAATGATATGCAAAATGAAATCAACATATTAGAAAGCCACATCTCATCCGCTGAGAAATATGAATCCAAATTATACCAGCAAGTAAAAGATTTGGAGAAGAAATTACCATGATCTACTGTCCTTCATTGTCCAAAAAGACATTTAAAGTTATGACTCACAAGTAATGACTATGTTCAAAAGTCTGATGCAGAATAGCCACGACTTAATCCTTGAAGAAGGACTTCTAGAAGATGCCGACCTAATATATGGCGGCGAAAGAGATATGCGAACAAGAAGAAGAATAACTAAGAAAGCCGATCAAGAAGATCTTAACATCAAATCTCTAGGCTTTAATGACCTTACAGGACTTGAAGAAGATGAAATAGATGAACTTGGCGCAAAAATAAACGGTAAGAAGTTCTTATACAGACATAAGAATTTTCTAAACAATAGAAATAGAACAGAGCTAGATAAATTAATAAGAAGCCTTTTTAATAACGAAAAACCTCATATAGATGATGAAGACCCTGTTTTAGAGGCGTTTAATAATCTATACAGGCTCCAAAACGAACATGACCTTCAGCTACTGAACGATCCTCTTCTATCAGCACTACATGACCAAAAAGACCTAACAGTTGATTTATTAGAACACCAGCTATCCGGACTTGATAATGCCAGGACGGTAGAACAGTATAATCCTAATGAAGCTTATGAGATAGCTAAAGACAGAGTCTTAGTCGGTAAACCTGTTGACGGCTCAGGCGGCGATGGCGTCACAAAACTACATTCAGAAGACGAGATTGACAGATTTCTAGATGAGTATGAAGACGGCATTATAGAAGAATATATACCTCACGACACGAAAGACGAATACGAAGATAGAAGAGCCTACATAGCCGGAGGCTCAGTAGTTGCAACAACTACTCGCCAAAATAATGAGCAATTAGCGACTAATCTTGCTAAAGGAGGGCAATATGTAGACGGCTCAGAATTAGATGATATCGAAGCTAAAGCAGTTAGTCGTGCAGCAGAAGGCTTAGACTTTACCGCTATTGACTACGTAAAAACTCCTGAGGAAGTTATCATATATGAAAATAATCCTACTTGCGGAACAGATTACCACGAGTCCAGTGGCGAGTTAATAGACGATGTATTAGCATCTATTGAAAGTGACCATGGGAGCCCACATCCCGAAACTAAATCCGTTAGTGCCGCAGAGGTCTAGAGATATAAACTATTAAAGACTAGTTTACCGTATTAATGGTCTTTTTACTAAGTTCAAACTCTTTCAATAATTCTAGTAACGCAGAAATCTGCCTCAACAATGACAATATAACATTAGAGCAGTATGGTTTCACGATATGCTACGAGGACCTTAATAAGATAGAGCTTGAAAACCAAATAGTTTTAACTGATCTTGATACAGCTCTTCTCCCTAAACTGACAGAGTATAAGGACTCAGACTTCACTACACGCTTAGAAGACAACTACATGGCCTTAATCATAGAGAAAAAAGGCATTACTCTTTATAGAGATATTTTTGGCTCTCGCCCGATATATTACGTAGAGAAAAAAGGTGAAATAGCCATTTCTGATCGTATTAAACCATTAATCCAATTTTACAATCAAGCAAATTTGAATAGAAACGTAGCTTTGGATTACCTGCATACTGGACGTGTAGACCATCGGAGAGAAACATTTTTCAAGAATATTAAAAGATTAAAACCACGAGAAGCAATAAAATTTTCTAAAAATAAGTTGAAAGTGTTTAGACCCGATTACACTCTTAGAGATAGCCGCAACATTGATGAAACAGTTAGAGAAGAAATAAGACGTAAACTCCCTGAAGAAAAATTTATATGTCCTATAAGCGGCGGACTTGATTCTTCAATAGTAGCTTCAATGTCTGCAAACAAAAATGCTGAGTTCGTTCATGTTTCTTTTGATAAGAAAACGGGAGATGAAAGATTCTTTAGATTAGTGGAGGAAAAATACGGAATAGACGTTGAAATCTTCAAATTTTCGGTTGATAGACTTTTTCATGGCATATCAGAAAGTCTCGAACACCAAGAAGAGCCCACAGGAATGCTAGCAGTTCAAGCACAAGATCAGTTCTACAGAAAACTGCAAGAAGAAAAAGGAGACTCAATCCTAGTTCATGGATCTGCAGCAGACGAATTTTTCTATGGCTATCCTAAATTTATTCCTTATTACATACGCGAAAAGCTTGCTAAAGGCGTAATAGAAGGTATGAGCGCTTTTTTGAAATATAGAAGTCAGTTAAATAGTTTTCAAAAACGAGAAGTAATTAGATTAGTAACAGGTGGACTCTATAAACCTCAGAATCCGAGAATTTCTCATTACTGCGTTGAAGACCTGTCTTATGAAAGACCTGAAAGCCTTGAAGAGGCTCGAAAAACTCATCTGGAAAGTTTTTCTTTCCCCCATATTCTAAGGTCCATATCTAAAAATTCTAAGAAACATAGTCATGAGGCTAAAGCAGCTTTTCTATCAAAGTCTATTAAGTTGAAGACAGATAATATTAATCCATTATCGCATTTCGGAAGTGGAAGAAACAAGAAAGTTTTGAGAGATATATTTAGAGAAGATTTACCTCAGCCTATTTATCAGCGAAAGAAGAAGACTGGTTTTATCCATACAGATAACAGATACTATACGCCCTCCATCCTTCAAGAACTGGAGACTACTTTTGAAAGCCGCGAATTTCAGTCAAGAAAATTATATGATTCTAATAAAATCTTATCAAAGCTCAAGAAAAATCAGCTGAACTTTTGGGAGGCCTATAGATACTACACTTTTGAGAAATGGGTAAAAAGATACATCGACAGCTTGTCCTAACCCTTTCTCAGCTGTCAAAGCCGCCCTAATTATTTAAACGAAAGTAATCAACTTACAACTGTAGAGGGAAAATATAGATGCCAGCAGAACAAATAATTGATCGGGCCGTAACTAATATTGATATATTAATAGCAGGTGCTGTTATAGGGTACTTGGCTGGAACAACTATGATGAAACGTAAAATGAGAAGAGGCGGTATGGGAATGGGGATGATGTAACGTGAATCGAGATAAACTACACCGCTACATGTATGAACTTGAAAATATTGCAGATGAACTTGCTATAATTATACTCTCACTGGGTGCCATATCGGTAACTGCGTGGGTCTTATTCGTTTCTACTGCAGATTGGGATATAATATCCTTTGGAAGAGTGATTTTTCCTTGGATAACGATGCTTGCATTGATGATAATCGGCCGAGAATTGTGGCTAATGAACAGGAAGCTTTCGTACTACCTTGAACAAAGGGATCAGAGGGATTAACTGTTAATGACAGAAGCTGAAGGATTTTCAACCCTCCTTGAAACTATGGCCCAGCTAGATTTCTTTACATTGGTGCTACCTTTTGTACTATCTTATGTAGTATTCTTCCTGGCATTAAAACAAGTAGATTTATTTAGCGAGGATAAACACGCAGCATTAATAGCTATAATATCTGCTTTCTTTACAGCACAGTTTATAGCTGTAAACCCGTTCTACCAGCAGTTCTTCATAGACTACTTCGGAAGACTTACAATTGGTATAGTTGGAATAGTCGGCCTTATGGTTCTTGTAGGCCTATTTGGGTGGAGTAGAGGCGATTTACGGAGCCCTCTAGGAGTCTTATTAATAATATCTATTGTGGCTTCCGCATTCTTCACTGCAGGAGGGCTAGGCCCTGAAACTGTAGAAGTTGGAGAATACGATTTATCAGATCTATGGCCAATATTAATTGATACAGGGCTTATCTGGCTTTTATTGATAGCTGGAGTCCTAGCTTGGACCTTGAAAGATGACGGCAACGATAATAGTGGTCCTAGCGTTGGAGAACGAGTAGAATGGCTGTTTGGAGGAGGCGGAAGCGGCGGAGGTTAAAAAATGAGTTTTTTCGCTGAAATGGTCGCCTTTATGTCCGAAGCAGGATTATTCCATCTTTTTTTCCCCTGGTTGCTGCTACTAGCGTTTACATATGGAGTACTCCAGAAATATGACGTTTTTGATGAGCCAAGTATTAATGGCGCAGTTGCTGTTACATTCTCTTTCCTAGCTATAGGCGGAGTGGCTTTCGCTATACCTGAAACCTTATTCACCAACTTTGCTGCTGTACTTGCATTTGCATCATTTGTGGCGCTAGGATTCTTGATAGTGATGGCGGTAGCAGGAATAGATTTAGATTCAATGACAGATTTTGAGAGAAACATGCCTCTGGCTGCAGGAGGATTGATACTTGGGATAGGCCTTATCGCAGTGTTAGCAACTAGTTTTGGTTTTACTGGAGTAGTAGAAAGCGTAGAAATAGATGCTGATATTGTAGATGATATTTTAATGCCTGTATTATTATTAGGCTTTATTTTAGCTGTTGTGTATATAACCGCCAACTAATTTACCAGTCGCTCATATCTATATCTCCCACATCGTCAGACTCAAGTTGAGTCTCAGTCTCTATACCTCTCTCACTCTTGATTTCTTGCACAAGAGATGTCAAGTCTTTTACATTCTCAACTAGCGATGGAAGAACTTGCTGAAATGCTTTTTCAAGCCCTCCTATGCGAGACTGATAAGCATCTATATGATCTTCCATTTCATCAACTTTCTGAACGAACTGTTGCTGATCTTCATCATCTCTTATCTCAAGTTCTTTAACTCGTTCTTCAAGATCTTCGACTTCTTCTACTATTATATCAAGTTCTTCATATACGCCTTCAAACTCTTTACTTACTCTCTGAAACTGTTCTGCCACAATAGTTTCTATCAGTTCTTCAGTAGCTTGATCTACTGTGCCAAGATTTTGCTGCATCTGTTGCTGTTCTTGTTGTGGTTCTTGTATTTGTTGCTGAGGTTGAACCTGCTCTTGTTGATTCATTTGTTGATTAAAACCTCCGTTTTCAGGATTATTTAGCGCCTCTTCTTGTGGAGGCTGCGGTTCTTGTTCTGAACTTTTATTATATCCTTCATCCATAGGGCTTACAGCTTCATCATCTGCATCTTGGCTGTAAGGAGTCATGGCTTGAGGGCTGGAAGAATCCTGAGTTGCAGTAGAGGTAACCGCGTTATTAACGGCTCTACTTATCTCTGTAGGAGAATATTGGCCTTGAAGTTCATCCATAATCTCTTCCTCAGAATAACCTTGCTGAAACATGTTTTCTACTGTTCTCTCCAAACTGCCCCCAGAAAAACCAGGTTCTTCTGTAGGCTGTTGGCCTGAACGGCCTTGATTCTGTGTAGGAGTAGATCCTTCTTCATCTCTGAGCCGTCCAAAAAGCTTGAATTTCATATATTGCTAGGCCTCTACACTTACCTATTCTGTTTCCTTGTTTTTTAACTTTCTCTCTACTATTTTTTCGACTTGTTCCCGCGAAAGACCCTCAGAAGTGGCTTCTCTAAGCTGTTTTTCCGTTACAAAAGACGAATTCAATGGGTTCATAAGCTCCATGTAGTTTTCTATTTCTTCTAGCTCTTGAGAGCTAACAAATTTTCTTTTTTCTCTGTTAATCTCTTTGATATCTACTTCCATGTTAGCCACTCTGTCTCTTAGTTCTGTCATCTCATCCTCAAGGTTTTGGATATTATTAGCTAAAGTCCCGTGTTTCTCTAGTACTGTATCATCTAGAGTGTTTACGCGGGCATTCAAGTTTCTTATCTCATCTTCTAGGCCTCTGACTCTTCGGTTGAAGTCGTTTACCCTGTCAATTATCTGGTTTATTATTTGTTGGTCGGCCATCCTATCTTTTATTTTAGCAAAACGCGAATAATAATGCTAGGATGAGTATACGAGAAAAGGACATATTTGACTACGAATTTGAGGAGGATACTCGAACTGTTAGAGTCAATACTCTCGGTTCTATATATGGCGCTTCAATCGAAGACTATCCCGAAGTAATGGCTCGCGTAGTTGACATATTACAAGAAGTTCCTAACGCATCATCATTAATACTCTCTGAAAGCAGAGATTATGAGTATAGCGAAGACCAAGTACAATTGCTGAAAGAAATTGCTACTGCGATACAGGAAATATCAAATAAAGGCCTGCTTTCAACTAACGTAAGAAATGATAAATGCGGACAGCTATATAGCGAACAACTACCCGAAGTCCAGAATACTGTATTAAACAACCTAAAGCAAGACCCTGTAGGAGCATACGTAGAACTCAAACGAAAAAAGCGTCATCTTAGACAAGAAAAAGATAAAACATATCCTCAGCAGAGTCGCTGCAGAAAATACTTTATACAGGATGTCCTAAACCCTGTCCTAAACATACTAGAAAGCACTCAGATAATAAAGAAGGCCTCAGACTACATCACAGGCCATCATATAGGAGATAGAGAAGTATATAGAGAATTCTTCCACCCGCTGGTCAGACCTAACTTCATGCTTACGAAATACATGGCACTCCCTCCCGAGCGAGGAGAAGAAATAGAACGCTATAGCCGTAAAGAAGTTGAAGTATCAATATACAACGTTCCTGAAAAAACGAGACCAGTATACCACGTTAACCCTCCCGAGTTCAATCTGCCTGAAGAAAAATACAATTTGCTTGACGCAGCGAGAAGATTCATGGCCTCACACGAACCAGAATCTGGAGAGTTCGCAGAGCCAGACCGGATGCGAGAGGTTTTTGAAAGCATTGGTAGAGACATGCTACGAGATATTGCAAATCAGATGAATATACAGCTCTCAAAAGAAGAGATAGAAAGTATAGGCGAAATACTGAATAGATATACATCAGGTCTGGGCGTGCTTGAACTTTTACTTGCCGATCCTAAAATCCAAGACGTTTACATAAACTCTCCGATAGGAGGTTCTCCAATCTATGTTACCCACGAACACTACGGAGAATGTGAGACTAACCTAATACCTACAAAAGACGAAGCAGAATCCTGGGCCACACAGTTCAGAATTCAGAGCGGAAGACCTCTAGACGAAGCTAACCCTGTGCTTGACACAGAAACACAAGTCAAAGGAGGACGAGCGCGTGTAGCAGTAATACAAGAAAATCTTTCTCCAGAAGGTCTTGCGTTTGCTTTTAGACGCCATAGAAGCAGAGCCTGGACACTACCTTTGTTCGTGAGTAATGGAACCATAAATGCGATTGGAGCTGGCCTGCTCTCATTTATTGTGGATGGTAATCGATCAGTACTGTTCGCTGGTACGCGTGGAGCAGGTAAAACATCGATCTTAAGCGCTTCAATGCTTGAAATAATGAAAAACCACCGTCTAGTAACTGTAGAAGATACTTTAGAACTTCCTGTCCCCCAGATGAAAGATTTAGGCTACAACATAGAACGTATGAAGTCTAGATCAGTCATAACTCAGGTGGAAAATGAGATGACCGCCGACAATGCAATACGAACTTCCTTACGTATGGGAGATTCAGCGCTAGTTATCGGAGAAGTAAGAAGTGACGAAGCACAGGCATTATATGAAGCCATGCGTGTCGGCGCAGTAGCCAACTTTGTAGGAGGAACTATCCACGGAGAAGACGCATATTCAGTATTTGACAGAGTAGTAAATGATCTAGGAGTACCAACAACCAGCTTCAAGGCTACAGACATAGTTGTGAGCGTAAACAAAATCAAAAGCCCTGACGGCCTTCAAACATACAGGCGAGTGACAGGTATAACAGAAGTACGAAAAGAATGGCAAAATGATCCATTAGAGGAAAATGCATTCGTAGACTTAATGCGCTATGATAGCTCAAAAGACCAGCTTGTACCTACAGATGAACTTCTTAATGGAGAATCCCTGATAATTAACAGAATTGCTGAGAACGTAAGAGAATGGAAAAATGACTGGGAAGCTGTCTGGCAAAACATTAAGATGAGAGAAGAAATGAAGCAAACTTTAGCCGACAAAGCCGAAGAACACGACAGTCCAGAACTCCTAGAGGCGGAGACGGTCGTAAAAGCTAATCAGAAGTTCCATTTGCTTTCTAATAGAGTTTATGAAGAATACGGATCTCAAGAGCCTGAACGAATTCTTAACCGCTGGAACGAATGGCTAGACCAACAGGTGTAATACAATGGCAGCAAACCCGATTCAGAGATTTAATTTGAGCCAAGAAATCGAGATGATTTCCAGTGGATGAAGATGAGAAAGAAAGGTTAGAAGAAATTCTCGGGGAGATAGACAAGGACATTAAAATGCCGCCTTATGACACCGGCAACAATACCGACAATTTTTCAAGACGATATCAGCGCTATAAAGAAGAAGAAATCCGTTCTGAAGAGCGAAATAGTTATGAAAAACTCTGTTACAAAATGGCATCAGTATTTAGCCTTAAAGCAGATGAAAATACTCGTAGAAAGCTAGATCCTGCGATAAAGCTGCTCGGATGGGAAATCACTCCCGGAATGGTGCTTTCTGCCACAATAGGCGTACTTTTATCATCTTTTGCAGCATGGATAATGTTATTTGCAGCAAACATAGGCATAGGAGCGATTCTAGGTAGAGAAGAAGGATTAATTCCTCTATCTTTAGTATTGATTACCGGTCTTGTGCCTCTAATGGCTGCTGCATACACATTCTATAAGCCCATATACGCTGCAAAAGATAAAGTAATAGAAAGTAGTGGCGAAATGATTCTTTCCGTACTCTACATGGTTGTATACATGCGTAGTTCTCCCAATTTAGAAGGAGCAGTACGTTTCGCAGCATTAAACTTAGAAGGTCCAATTGCAAAAGATTTGAAAGGAGTTTTATGGTCATTAGAAGTTGGAGAATACAAAAAAATTGATGACGCACTAGAAAACTACACTTCGTGCTGGAAAGACTATAACAAAGACTTTTTAGAATCTTTGAATCTTTTGAGAGCCGCAACTAATGAGCCTAACGCGACAAGACGTGAAAGACTTCTCCAAGACTCTATAGATAATATTCTTGATGGAACACAGGAAAAGATGAAGCATTACGCCCAAGGCCTAGAAACTCCAGTAATGATACTAAACGCTGTAGGCGCACTCCTTCCAGTGCTTGGAATGATAATGCTTCCTCTTGTCTCTGCATTTCTAGGCGGACTCATAACCCCGCTACACTTATTCATAACTTTTAATTTAATGTTACCAGCATTCCTCTGGATTTTTATGCAGCGAACACTTAGCTCTAGACCGCCTACAGTAAATACTGCTCCGGTCTCTGAAGATTCTCTGCCTAAACGAGGGCGTTATACTCTAAATATCGGTGAAAAAGAACTTGAGATGCCTGTATGGCCTGTAGGCATAGTTATTTTTCTTGTAATCGGACTCTATGGAATAATTGGATATATTTCATTCCCTTATTTCTACCCTCTTCCCGATTCCTCGCTAATAGAATCTGCGCCAAGTCTCTTGACTTCAGGAGAAGACGTAGCACCATTTGCCATGCTTTTGAGAAGTATGGTCATAGTTTTAGGCGCAGGCATGGCTATCGGCGTAACAAAAATCCTTGGAAATATAGAGAGGCAAAAAGCTGAAGCCCGTCTCCGAGAAATAGAATCTGAATTCCCTACAGCTCTTTTTGAACTAGGCAACAAAATTTCTGGAGGTACACCTATAGAGCTTGCTTTAGATCAAGCGGCTGAAAGCACTAAAGACCTAGAGATTTCTAATTTGTTCGGACTAGCTTCTAGAAACGTTAAAGAAATGGGAATGACTTTCGACGATGCCATATTCCATGAACGATATGGCGCATTGACACGCTTCCCTAGCCAAATGATTGATACTGTTATGAGGGCAATACTCGAATCTTCAGAGAAAGGCACAAATATGGCTTCTACTGCGATGATGACTATTTCTAGATATCTAAAAAATATCCATCAGACCCAAGAAAGACTCAATGACTTAATGGAAGAAACTACAACAACAATCCAGATGCTTGCATACATGCTTGCGCCCATAGTCTCAGGAGTAGCAGTAGGAATGTCTCAAACCATTATCACAGCGCTATTCCAACTCTCAGAATCTTTTGATCTTGCAGAAGGAGATCTACCAGAAGAAGAAGCAGGAATGGAAGGAGGAACATTCATGCAAGACTTTGAATCCTCAATTCCTCCAGAACTACTACAATTCGTAGTAGGACTTTACCTCATACAACTACTCTATATTCTCGGAACATTTTACATGAAAATAACGCGCGGAAACGATCCAACATACAAAAACATGTTTATAGGCAAAATAATGATATCAGGCATGTTTTTCTACGTAATGACAGTAGCCATAATTAGTCTACTGTTCGGAGGAATAGTATCAGGAGTTGCAGATGGAATATGAAAGGAATTGATGAAACAATTAGATACATGATTTTAATAGCTCTGGGCGCAATAGCAACAGCATTAATCGTATTTGTGGTATATAACATGGTGGAAACGCAAATGATATCTGCATTGGAGCAATCCCTAGACTAGAACCTTTAAATCTAGTAAAAACCTCAAATGGTATGTGAAACCCTTGAAAGGTCAAGAAAGCATGCCTATTAAAATAATAATAGGCCTTATCATAGCAATAACTATTGCAGCAATATTCGCGCTTCTAGCATTTCCTGCCATACTAGGTACCGAAGATGCAGCAGGATGTACTGGATTTTTAAGAAATATTGGCAGTATCTTGGCTGATGTGTCTGATATATCACTATGCTAAAGGGAATGGGCATAGGTGCTATAATGCACCTAGCTATAGGTCTCTTAGTTGCCTCACTCTTCATATCAGCAGCTACAGTAGGCTCTCTAGGAGAAGCAATCCAGCAAGGATTCGATGACCTAGGAGCAGATGAGGATCCTACTGTAGAAATAGAAGATAAACAAGCTTTATCTGATCTAATGGCCTACACAAGAGACAGAGGAATAAATGACGGTTGTGAAGCAGTAAAAGGAATGAATGAAGAAGAAGGAGGGTATGAAGGGCTAGAAGGAACTGTTTTAACCAGTAACCCAGACTGTTTCGGAGGCGAAGCCGGGCTTGCGAGAGGTTTAGATGGAATTAATCCTGGCGGTCTTGGAGCTGATGATAACTTTATGGCAGGCTCTTACTCAAAAGAACAATTTATAATTGAAGAAAACATGACTCTGCGAATCGGATGGCTACAAGGAGAAACTCCCTTAGAACTAGGATACGATGACTTTGAAGGAAATATAGATATAGTTTTAGAAGGCTATCCCTCCCAGTACTCAGACGAAATAGAACATGAAGGAGGCGGAGACGTTAACTGGCAGACTACCGCCGCAGGAGGCGGAATGGTTGGCAGCGTTGTAGGGCCTGGAGGCACAGCTGCAGGCGCAACCGCAGGCGCCATCCTTGGCGCAATTGGAGCAACTGTAGCAAACTATATTGATGATGAAACTGATATAGCTCCAGTATCCCTATTTTTTGAAAATCAAGATGTTTATGATCGGACAAATATGGATCCTTCAACTGAAGGTAGAGAGATTGATGTGAAGGTAACATTATGCGAAGGAGATTCAGGCTATGTTCAAGGCAATAGAGGCCAGATAGATGACGAAAGCTACAATGATCATGAACCTTTGTATCCAATCATAGTTGTTCAAGACAGCGAACATGAAACCTGTGATGACGACGTAGATCTTGGAAGTCCTTTAGACTATCGAGGACCATTCACCGGGCCACAATGGTACACTGGTTGGGGAGCTACGCTGACGGGTGGCGGAGACACTCATACAGCACATACCTTTGAACTCAGAGATGAAAACTTGGAAGATATTGAAGAATCTGGAGGACATAATCCTGGGCCTGATCGTTGCCAGCTTTTTGCAGAGTATGATGATGGACAAACACACATTAGAGAAGCAGCAGCGTACCCTTTAGACACTAATATCCCTACTGAGGCTGCGGCAGGCACAGATCCAGATACCCAGCTCTATAGTGGAATATGGTTTGATGCTATGGAAGGAGAAGAAGAACCTGAAGATTGGGAGCATGGCGAAGGAGGAGGCAATGATGGACAAGAACATCTTCAGGAGCTTATACCTAATATACAATTAAGAGGAGAAGTAGAAGATGAATTCGGAGAATCTGACTTCACAAATAATGATTTAAGAGATAGATCTAATCTAAAATATGAGCTTGAAGCAGAACTACTATGCGCAAACCCTAATGATGAAAATTATGCAGAGTGGCATTTATGTCATGATGAGCTTGATACGGATTTACAACATATAGATAACTGGAGCTGCGATACCAGTACAGGCGAATGGGAAACAACCCCAAGATGATACTAAAAAACGAGGAAACAATGAAAGGTATAGAATTCAGTGTAAAAACTATTTCAGTTATAGCCCTAGGTATAATGGTAGTAGTGCTACTCTATGTCAGTTTTGAGTCATGGTTCACACACGTCATGGATGAATTTTTAGAAGGCCTAGTGTTCCAGCCTGAAGACTGAAAACCTATTTCAACGAAGATATACAACTACTCGATGTGAAAGGCCTTGAGCTAAGTCTATCGATGGTAATCACTTTTGTAGTAGCTATAATGATAATAATGTTGCTAGGAATACTTTTGAGCGGGAATATTACATCAGTAGAAGAATTTGGATTATCAAACATTGATCTAACAATAGGTGGTTTATAGAAAAATGAGGATGAGCATAACAGTCTTAGTCGCATTTGTAATCATTTTAATGACACTAGTAGGCATATATGGAGCCACAAGCACAGTAATAAGCCAAGGAGGAGACGAAATCGAAGATGAGGGCGGCGGAATCGCCTCTTGTTTTGGAGAATTAGCTCAAGGAGGAGAAGAAGACGGAGACTGCAATATCTTTGGCAGTAACGGAGATGATTGAACTATGGAACACTCTGTAGTTTTCATTATTCTTGGCGTAATGACAGTAATTCTAGGACTAGGGCCTATAATGGGAATCATGAATGAATTCGGAGAGACATCCTCCTCAGAACCTGGTGAAGAATTCTTTATGAGCCTAACAAACGTCGTTGAAAATCAGTGTAGAAACATGGATCAATACAGCTACGTAGTAGGAGAATCTATAGAAGGAGAACTTCAAGGCGAACAAATCGAGCTAGATGACTCAACTATGCTATTAAAAGATGATGAAGGCAACGAGCAGCAATCACATGATCTTGACTGCAGCTATCTCATAGTTCTGGATGTAGAAAATCAGAATGACGATATTATAGATTCCGGTCATTGGCAGGCCTTAATTTCAGCTGACACCGATAACGCGGAAGTAACTATAGAGGCAGAACAATGAAAGGGCAAAGTTCTTATCCTTTCTCAATGCTGGAAGCAGCCCTATCATTCCTAATTGTGATGATGGTATTAGTTGGAAGTCAAGGATTCATACTAGAATTTATCAAAGAACAGACAGTAGATTTGAGAGGCGAAAGAATTGTAAACGCCGCCTCAGGCCTTGAAACTTATCCAGAGGGACAGCTTGAAATAGAGGTTGAAGATCATGAATTCAAAATAGAAGGGTCTGAACTCGTACTAAAGTTCAGAGACACAGAAGAAAGTTTCGAATTATCGGAAAAAACCTATTCTCAGATCTCCGGACCTGGCGAATTTGAAGAAGTTGGGGATGACGGCATTCTTTGTATTGAAAAATCAGTACGACCGGATTCTTCTGATCAACTCTTATTTTCAAGTGATTGCTAAAATGGACTTATACAACTTAACTACTAAAATACCTTATCTTATTATGCTTGGAGTAGGCATAGCTTTAGTTCTTCAAATAAACGTCGGAGCTCTAACAAACTTATCTACAAATATTGAAACTGGTCCTCAAAGCCAATACGACAAAGCAGTAGTATTGGAACATACATTAAATCCCTCTCTAGATAATAATGAATTAGATGCGTATACAGAGAACTTTGAAAACCCTGAACTACTAGAAACCCGGAGCTTTATCCCTCTAGAATTTTTCACAGAAGATGGAGATTTGTCCTATGAAACGGATGGAGCTAACTGTTACATTCCAAGAGTTTCGGGACTTGATGGACAAGATTTCGGCTTTTTCGTCTCTCAGGCAGACCCTGATGAACGTATGCCTGATGAAATTTCCTGTACGAGCTCTAGACTCGAATATCGAGAATCTCCCGTAATTGCAGTTGATGAAGATGGCCGGAAACACGCATTAAAGGTGCATATCTATGAAATTAACTAAGGGACAAGGCATAATAATAGAGATAATGATTTTTGCAGTATCAATATTTTTAGCACTTATTATCTTTGTAGTCTTAAGTATAGGTGGAGACGAAAGAACTGAGGAAATGGAATTAGAGGCTGATATGAGCATTAAAGGCGCTACAGCCATTTCTTCAATAGATTCTGTTCTTCATATGCCTATTCAGAATTCTTCCGAAGTGGAATCTGATTACAATGAAAGAACCTTTTACGAACTCTTATCTTTGTACTACTCTACCGATGATGATCCTGTAATAGATGGAGAAAAATATTCTCGAAATAATGTCAGCAGAGATTTACAGTCCTATTTAGAGTATAAAGCAGAAATATACTGGGATAGTGATGAGGAGGTTCGTGCACCCTCTAGAAGACGTACTGGGGGCGCAACAGGAACAGGAGGAGTAAGCCATATAGGTGGAAGCGAAGATTCTAGCCCTTACGATGTGCGTATAGAACATGATGGCGATCTGATAAATGTGACGCAAGACGGAACTAGTGCGACTATAACTATTGTGAGAACTATTCCATTATCAAACGAGGAAAATGCACGACTGGAGGCGACAATAGCAAGATGAATACAGAAAAAGGATCTTTAGAAGGCGTATTACCTATGTTAGCTTTACTTATACTATCCGCTGCTCTAGCAGTTCAAGGCATTCCTATAGCGGATGCCATAGAGGATTTGGCGCTAGAGGCCTCAGGAGACATAACAAATATTGCAGAAACTCGTTCAAAAGCAGAGCATACTTTATACCATCACGTACCTTTCTCTGGAGTGTATACTGTTAACAATGCAGCTTATGAGTTAGGAAAAGATAATGCAGGAGTATCATGGGATAATATTCCTGGCGATAATAAAACTCTTTACACTGAGATGGAAGAAGCTTGGGAAGATGATGCGGGCGACAGACTAAATGATATGATATCAGATAGTTCTAGTTGTAGTATAAACCCTACTCTAGATGTACAAATATATCCTGAGAAACTTACAAGCGAAACTTTCGACACCAATCTAGAAGACGCCAATTTCTGGGTGCTTTCAGAGTATGCGCATACAGATGACACCGCTATTGAGTTTATTTGTAGTGATTCTGAAAGTATTGTTTTCAAAGAAACAAACTACCGTCATAATGACACCGCATCTGATAATCGGTACGGAGAATTAATTAAATACGCTTCTAGCTTCTATACCTCAATTGAAGATGAATTTGAAGATACTGAGTTAGAGGAGGAGTACGATGGAGAGGCCAGTTCATGCGGTTCTGAAGCTTCGGCGCTTTCGCAGGCAAGAAGAAACGCCTATAACAGTTATGAGTCCGATACGCCTTCTGCATCAAGCATCAGTTCTGAAATTGATACAGCCTCCAACATTAGTGTAAGTACATCTCAGTCTGATAATGCCAACGAGGATTTTTCAAATTATCGAGAAAGTGAATGCAGCTGTGAATGCCTTAGCTGCAAGGATGACGAAGATGGAGAAAGTGTTGACGACTGTAGTTGCGGAGATGAATGCGAGGATGATCAAAGAGACTACACTAAAACTGCAAATGGTACTATAACTCCTACAGACTCCTCAATCGAATTAGATGTTACAGATGACTATAATGAGCCGTTTATTGACGGAGAGTATCGAGGTATAGAATTAAACATAGATGACTACACTTTCGACTGGAATTGACTCTTGCCGCATATGTGTTGAGGCACCGAAAAAAGTATTTTATAGATGAGGCCTAAACCGTTTCTCAGGTGATGAACAGTGTCAGAACAAGAAGACGATAATACAGTATACGTAGGATCAAAACCTGCAATGAGCTATGTACTAGCAGTAGTCACGCAGTTCAGCGAAGGAAACGAAACAGTTCATGTAAAAGCTAGAGGAAAAGCAATTTCTAGAGCAGTGGACGTTGCAGAAATCGTTAGAGATCGGTTTGTAGAGGAAGCAGAAGTAAACGATATCACTATTGGCACAGATGAAATCGAGACAGATGAAGGAGACGAACTAAACGTATCCAGCATCCAGATCGACCTCAACAAACCTTGAGAAAAGCTCAAGGACGAGTTCACTACAATTTTCCCCTATCTTTCTTTTTGAAAGACTTTTTATACCGCACCACCTAATTAATTACCATATGACTCAAAAGAAAGGCCTATCTCAAATTCTATGGCTCATTGTGGCCGCATCAGTACTAATGATAGCAGCACTATCTCTCGTATTCATGCTGCAAGGAGGACTAGAAGGCCTAGTAGACTTTGGCGGACAAGCAGATGCATCGACCTGCGAAAGCCAAGCACAGTCTATATGCCAGAGCGAACCAGATGGATCCGTCCAAGATGCACCTTCAAGCTGCATAACTGAAGACGCAGATAATGAAAGACACACTATAGACGGCGTAAATGAAGCTGGATTTTCAATAAATCCTGAAGAACAAACTATAACATGTTAAACAGATAACTAGCTTGAAATGGATAAAACAATTGAGATTGTGTTAGTAGCTGTAGTAGTAGTTTTCGCAGCAGCAATAGCAATGTTCCTAGTCGCAGGAGAAAGCAGTAACTTCGGAAACTTCATCGGAAACCAGACAGATGACTCAGAATGCGAGCTTCTCCTAACACAAGGCAATTATCAAGAAGCCGATGAGCAAGGCTGCGATACTTCAGACGCATCATGCCAGGACCTAGGGCATCAATGCTATCATCAAGCAGAAGCAGAATGTGATGGAAATATTGTAAGTGGGGCCGACTGTCCTTCCGGAGGAGGGACCCAGTCTTGTTGTGACGGAAACCTAGAACCTCGACACTGACTCAAAAAATACCATTATAGGCTGAAAAGCGATTTTAGCTGACCAATTTCTCTTATCTTGTCTTCATTTTTCTGAGAACAAATCAGAGGAACTTTGTTTAACGTGTGAGAAGTATTAGGGCGATTCTCAGAACCCATGTCTTCGCAGTTACCGTGATCTGCAGTAACAATCATCGAATATTTTGAGGCCTCAACTGTATCTACTAATCGCCCTATGTTTTCATCTACTGTTTCGATAGCAGTAATTGTTGCTTTTAAATCTCCTGTATGACCTACTAAATCACAATTAGCATAGTTCATCAAAATGAAGTCTTTTTCTCCTTTTTCAACTGCTTCTAAAACTATATCTGTGATTTCTTCAGCGTGCATCTCAGGCCGTTCATCAAAGGCCTTGATTTTATCACTCTCAATAAATTTGCGTTCTTCATTTTCAAATTCTAGTTCACGCTGACCGTTAAAGAAGTATGTTACGTGAGGTTTCTTCTGAGATTCTGCCACTCTTAATTGGGATAGACCTGCATCTTCAATAGCCTCGCCAAGTGTGTCTTCCACAACCATTTTTTCAAATATTACAGGATTATCAAAATCACGTCTGTATGGAAACATTGAGGTGAAAGAAGGTCTGACATCATTTTCAAATTGATCGAAGTCGGGCTTGAGAAATGCCTCTGCTATTTGTCGCTCTCTATCAGCACGGTAATTGTAAAATATTAATTCATCATCAAAACTTATTCCATCATAATCACTCCTGGATGAAGGCTGGATAAAGTAATCGTATTCGCCATCACTGTAGGCTTTGTCAACTGCTTCTCTCGGATCTTCAAACACAAATCCTTCGCTCTGCGCCATAGTGTTATACGCTTGACGCGTACGGTCCCAGTTACTATCACGATCCATTGAGTAGAACCTGCCTATTATTGTGGCAATCTTTCCTTTAGCTTCTTCAACGCATTTTTCTATATCATGAATATATTTTTTAGCAGACTTCGGATTAACATCTCTTCCATCTGTAAAAGCATGAATCTCAACCCCCACATCATAATCTCTAGAAATTTTCAGTAATGCCTTCAAGTGATCTATATGCCCATGAATTCCTCCATCGCTAATAATTCCTGCCATATGTACTGTTGAGTCATTTTCTTCTGCTCTTTCAAATGCCTGTTTCAATGCCTTTTTCTCGCCTAGCTCTTCATTTTCTATCGCATTATTTATTCTTGTGAGTCGCTGAGGAATTCTTCGCCCCGCTCCTAGATGCAAATGCCCTACTTCACTATTGCCCGTATAGCCTTCAGGCAGTCCTACAGCATGACCTGATGCTTCCAATTCTTGATAGCCATATTCCTCCATTAATATATCTAAATTTGGCGTATCTGCCTGTTTGAACGCATTTCCTTCCGCTTCTTCTCTAAGTCCTAATCCATCTATAACTACGAGCAGTTTCTTCATACTCCTACTGTACGTTAGCGCTGAATTTATTGGTTTTTGTTAGTAGTTGTTGTCGACTAGTGAAAAATGCTTTTAACGTTTGAGATTCTTTTCTTTGTCAAGAAGTGGGTTAAAATGTCAGAAAATGTTATTTTCGGTGGAAAGGACGACCAAACTAAACTGGGAAGCGATAAGAAAGATAAAGAGAAAGAAGAACAGAGCGATAATCAGACAATAGTTGAAGAAAAAGAAGAAGTAGAAGATACTTCTGTCGAAGAAAAACAAGAAGAGAAAGAAGAAGTAGTAAAAACGTCTGACCAGTCCCCTGATGAATCACTAGAAAAATTTGAGAGGCGTATTTCTGAGCTAGAATCAGAAATAGAAGATCTAGATTACTCTAAACCCATTGAAATGTTGAAAGACAGGATAGCAGAGAAAACCGATTTAGTTAATAACTTGAAAAAAGAAGTCAATAATCTTGAATCAGAAAACACAGACGATTTAGAAGGGCGATTGGAGACTTTAGAAACTCGTATAGAAAACTTAGACAGCTTAAATGAAAAAATAGACAGACTTGAAGAAAGAGTTGGCGAACTAGATAGCTCAAATAACGAGGATTTGGAAGAAAAAATAACTGGTTTTAAACAACAAATCTCAGTAATTGAAGAATTAGAAGAACAGATTGGAAAACTTGAAGAACAATTTAAAGATTTTGAAGAACCTGAGTTCGAAAGTTTTCAAGATGACTTTGAAAGTTTAGAGTCTAAAATTGAGGAGCTTGAAGAAGAGCAGACAGACCATGTCAAAGACTACAGTGAGGATCTTGAACAAAATAGTTCGAATATTGAAGAGCTTGAAAAAAGGATCGACTCAATTGAAAATCAAGATGAATCTGAAAATTTGGAAGAACTAAAGGACTTACGAGAAAGTGTCGAAGACCTCAAAGAGAGACTGTCAATGGTAGAAGAAAGGGGTTTTGAAGATCTTCTAATCAATGTAGAGAACCTAGAAAAGAAAGTTGAAGATTTAGAGTCTTCAGAAACAGTTGAAAACTATAAAGATCTTAAAGAACAAGTAAATAATCTCAGAGGTATTGTATCCGACTTTAAATGGATTTTCAATGATTTTGATGATCTTGCAAATTTAAAGCTGCTTTCTACAGACGAATACAGTAAATTAAAAGAAGCATCTGATAAAGTCAAAGAATTTGAAGAAACACAAGCGCGACTTGACGATCTTGAAACTGAGAAAGATACTGAACGCCTCGACCGAGTAGAGAAAAGACTCAATCGTGTTGAAGGTAAAGGTTTGAAAAATTTGAGGATGCGCGTCAATAGACTGGAAGATTCAATCAATGAAGAAGATTTCAAAGCCTTAATTTCGGAAATTGAGCATCAGGAAGAGCAGATAGAAGAGATTCGAGAGGGATACGTTGAACTCGGAGAAATGATGGAGCTAGTGCTTGAAGAATTAAAAGCTAGATAAAAGATCCTAGGCCTGATTGGCGAGCCTCTAAGGCTTTTTCTAAATCATTTATTTTTCCAGCCACTCTATCTTCTGAGAAATCATGTCTGTCTATTAAAATTTCTCTGATTTCATCGGGCTGGGGGTCAGAGAACTCGAATTCTATATTTTCTACTGGAGGGTTCCTAAAGAAGTCAAATATTTTTTCAGGACTATTATCGGAACTCCATTCTACTTTCTCATCTTTTAACAAGTCCTCTAGATTATCATATTTTTTCACAAGTTTCAAGCCTTTTTTTGGCCCTATTCCATGAACACCATTGTTAAAATCTGTTCCTACAAGCATTCCAAGCCAAATAAGCTGCTCTCTGGATACGTCAAGTTGTTCAAGCACTTTTTCTAGTTTGATTCTTTCCGTTGATACTTTCTTTCTTTTTCCAGAAGATGTCTTTCTCGTTTTTCTAGAAGTCAGATTTCTTACCATTACATCGGCTCCAAACAGCATACAGTCCCAGTCCTGACTTCCGACTGCATATACGCTGCCTTGCGAAACCATATGTGCTGCCTGTGCTTCTCCTTCGCTTGGCGCCTCTATGTAAGGTATGCCCATAGCTTCAAGCAAATCCTTCGACTGTCTCACCATTTCAGAAGTAAGTCTGCTTGACTGAGTTGCTTTACTGTATGCTTCTGAAACTTTTCCATCTTCCTTCAGTTTTTTCCACTCCTTCAAGGCTTCTTCCCTCTTCTTCCTTCTCTGAGAAGTTTCTTTCTCTTTCATATCCGGCATTGCGCCGTCAAAAACATATACAGGTCTTATATTATCTTCTAACAAGTTTATATTACGGTAAAAAAGGCCTGACAAGTGAGAGGTCACGTTTCCTGAACTGTCTTTTAACGGAGTACCGTCTCTCTGCCTTATAATTGAGAGAAATTGGTATAATGCGTTCATCGCATCTATAGCTATTACCTTATCATTCAAGTCCTGGAACTCTATTTCTTCTTGTTCTATTAGCTCAGTGAGATTTACGCCCATACCTTAAGAGGAGAAACTACAGCTTTAACTCTCTTTCACCCAGTATTTAAGATTCTAAAAAATAAACATGATATCATGGGTAAAAGTTACAAGACTCTTGCTTTAGCCCTTCTAGCTTTACTGGCTATTTTAGGAGCTGCGTTTATCATAAACTATGACAATAACTTTCGGTATGATGGGCCAATGCCAAGCTGCCAGCCAACAGTATTAAACGAATGTGCTGACCGGAATAACACTATAGAAACTCCTTCAGAGTGTTTAGAGGAAGATGAACTCATACCAGAAGTTCAAGATGTTGAAGGTATGGACTCCAGTACTGTAAATTGTTCTACCATATCTTTCAGCGAATAGTCTGTTCCTTTGTTCAACAAGGTATTTGATAAACCACAAATAAAGACAAATAATTTTACCACCACATCATAATGTGGAAATGGTAGCACTCTGTGATTTTTGTCAAGAAAATAGAGCAGCGCTCAGCTGCGAAGTATGCGGTTCAAATATATGCAGAGAAGATAAGTTGGAACGAGGTTGCCGAGTATGTGGTGGCGGAGAAAGAACTTTTTGAACAGTAGCTTCTAGCAGATCAATATTCTCCGCTTATTCTCAGATTTCTGATTCTTAGAAAGATTAGTTGTTCGGATTCAAAGACTTAATTCCCTAATCAAGTCTTAGCTACTGCATTTTTTCTAGGGCTCATTAGTCCTTCTTCATTGAATTTTTATAATTCTCTTAACTATCTATTAACCTATGGATTCTCGCCTGAAGGCTTTATTGTTTTTTTCAACAATTGTAATTTTGCTCCCGAGTTTTGCAGCTGAATCTTCTCAGATGACTATCAATCCCCCCGATATGGATATCTTCAACCAAAATGAATCAGGTAAGGTTTCAGGCATTCTGCTTTCTCCTCATAGAGGCGGCATGGATTCTGCTCCAGAAAACACTTTGATGGCTTTTGAGAACAGTTATGAACATGGTATAAAATCCTCTGAATTTGATATAAGGAAGACTGCAGATAATGAATTAGTTGTAATCCATGATGGCACACCTAAAGATCATACCGAAGGTCGTCTGACAAGACCTGTGGCTGAGTATAAGCTAGAAGATCTTGTAGGCACTCCAGCACCATCAAATTACATTGATAATAGAGCAAAAACTCCTCCTACTGTGTCGGCTGAAAAAGCTGATAATGCCACAATCCCTAGTTATGCTGAAACATTAGACTTTTTTGAAGAAAGGGATATGGTGGCTCGTGTTGATCTTAAGCCTACTGTACGAGAAAATTCAGAAAGCTCCGCTATGGCTTATGAAATGGTTGAAGAACGCGAAATGGTGGAGAACGCTATATTCATATCCTTTCCCAGTGATTGTTATCGCGATAAAATTATTCCTAATGTAGTATCTCTAGAGATAGCTCCTTTAATTTGTGAATTTGAAGGTCTAGAGACTATAGAAGAAGTATCTGGAGGCGAATCCATCACTGCTGCCTTACATGATGGTTCGATGAATAACCATGCTTCCGACTTGGAAATTTTTATGGAGAACGCAGAAGAAGCTGGAATTGATGTAATAGTTCCTACATGGGACAGAGATTTTGATCACCATTGTGATAGAATGGAGTTTGTGGAGAACGCTAGAAATCAAGGTTTCGATGTTGCTTTTATGGGTACAGGTTCTGATAACAAAATGGAAGAACTCTCATATAGGCCTAAATGGACTTCTGCAGATTCCATTGGATGGTTAAAAGGTAAGGCCGAAAAATTTGAAAATCAAACTTATGGAGAGGGAAGAAATTACTTAGCTGAAAAAGATGAGCATGATTGTGAATCTAGAAGTCTTGAGTTGATTCAAGGAGGGCTTGAAGATGGACTTTATTCTGTAGGGCATGGATCTTTGAATGGTGTTAACGAAGTATTTGGAGGTTCTTTGATGCAAGGGAGTAGAGAAATAATAGGAGGGGTTCTTGAAGGAAATAAAATACTGGCCTTTAGCATTAAAGAATCTGGAAAGGGATTAGCACTATTCGATTAAGAACTGTGATATTATCAAGAAAGAAAAGACCGAATCTGGTTTAAACAGAATTCGTCTGCAGCTAAAGTTTGTCAAAGTGTTCTAATTCGTAGCTCTGAACTCCTTCAAGCTGTTCTAATTTTTCTTCTACTGCATCAGTTCCTCCTTCTTCATCGGTTGTAACACAAGAAACTTTCACAGCTTTTAAACCGAAAGCGACGTTCTCTTCTCCTATGTCTTGTACATCAAGCAAATCTCTAACTTGTTCTTTGATTTCTTCTAGATCAGTTTCTGCGTCTTCCGGCATTACCTTGTATACACATGCAATTTCTCCCATTTTTCTGTTTACACCTACTACTGTATTTCAAAAGAAAAAGTTAAAACATGTTGACCTCTATTCAGAGGCCGTGAAAGTTTGAGAGACCTCACTTAATTAAGGCCTAGCTTGTTCTTTATCTTGTTGATTAAATTCTTCATATTAAACACCTTAAAAACGGATTTAGCGCCGTTATATAAAAAAGGTTTGGAAAGGAAACCGGTTAAAACAATAACATCTAAGAAAATAAATACAGGCCCTCATGGTCTAGTGGAAAGACGGCACCTTGCGGAGGTGCAGATCCGGGGTTCAAATCCCCGTGAGGGCGATATACATATAGTTTTTATTTTCTCGTTCTAAAGTCTAGATTATGAATTGGAGTGCGCTTGAGCGATTTTTTGATAAAATGATCTTGCCAGCGTTACTCGTATTAGTATTTATCGTAATTGCGGACGTATTCTTTACTGATTTCAAATACGAATATGAGATTTACTTTTTGTATGCTGATCTTGCCGTGTTGTCCATATTTGTAGGAGATTTATCTTTTAAGTTCAAACGTGCAAAAAGTTGGGAGGGTTTTCTCAGACGCGAATGGCTAGAAGTTATAGCAGTACTGCCTTTTTTCTGGATATTTAGACTTCTTGATAGCGTCATACGGCTTGGAGAACTAGCACAAGAAATTCTCCACTTACTGGCTCGTTCAGGAAGATTTGTCCGGCTTTTCGCAGCTTTTGGCGTTGTAACATCCCGGCATAAAAGATTTTCAGACTTTGTAGAAAAAATTACTCGGACTAACAGATTTGAAGAAGCAACAAAATTCTATAAACATCCAGAAGAAGACTAAATTGTTAGATTGAATAAAAATTTCTTTCTTTAAATCTGCTTGCTATTTGGCTTTTTTCTAAGAAAAATCTAATCCCCTATTTTATTCATTTCTGCCTCTACAACATCCTCTACCTCTTCAACTACTTCTAAATCTGTTTTCCTATATCTTTTAACAGCTTTAAAAGCGAAAAAATAGGCTAAAATAGATAAAATACCTGCTATAACTAAATTACCTACCAGCAAAAACATTAAAATTGATTCAGGATCAGTAGTATAAGCCAGCCTCCTAGTCATTATCAAACCACCAAAATTTATGCTTGCAAGGTATACTAATGGCTTTATCAATGGATTCATAACTAGTACGCTTGACAAAAGAGCTAGTTTGCTTATACCTGCGAAAGTTTTCATTAGTACTGCAAAAACTATGAACCCTGTTCCCAAAGTTGGCAAAGCAGTAATGAAAACCCCTATAGAGAAGCTCAAGGCGATCTGGTGAGCGCTATGCTCTTCATGAAACGCTTTTCTAAGCTCAGATAATATCTTCAAACGATAACCCTGATAAGCCCGAACAAGCATATAGCTAATTTAACATCCAAACTTAAACAACTAATACATGAAGCAAGCAAAAATTACTGTTGGAGATCTTTCAGTTGAGGCCGAAGTTGCAGATAATTTTTTGAGACGTGCATGGGGTCTTTCATTCAGAAAAAAAGGTAAAATGCTTTTCAAGTTCCCTTTCCCTGTAAAAGCATCCATAGACATGATGATGCTCTCTAAACCTCTTTATCTCTACTTTTTTGACTCAGAAAAAAAGCTAATACATATAGAAAAAGCCTCTCCTTGGAACTGGAATCCTAAAAGCTGGAAACTTTACAGACCTAATGAAAAATACCAGTATCTTTTAGAGAGCTTTGAAGAACTTGAATTGGAAAAAGGAGACAACCTAGTTCTAAGTTAATGAATCTTTACCGATAACTAATTTTTATGGAGCTTTCAAAGTTCTGTCCTCGATGTGGAAAGGAAACCAGTAATCTTTACGGCGACTCGAAAAAGTTGTGCGCTGACTGTTTCACGGACAAAAACGACTTAGTAGATTTACCGCGAAAAGTTGAGATAGTTAAATGTACTGTGTGCGGCAGAATGAGAAAAGGCAGAAATTGGATAGAGGCCTACAGTATTGAGGATCAGCTAGCAGAAACATTTTCAGACATGGTTGAAGGACTAGAGTTTGAATTACAGTACTGGGAAGAAGATGAAGAGTTTTACGTCCGAGTGCATACACGTGACGAGGCATTAACCGATTCTGAAGATGTGAAAATTGAATGGATCGATAAACAGTGTTCCGACTGCTCAAGGTTTGAAGGCGGTTTTTATAAGGCGAAAATACAGTTACGAGGCGAAAATACCAAGGAGGCATCGGATTTCATAGTTGATAGGGCTGCAGAACTCACGAACAGAAACAGAAAAGACTTTCTTTCAAACATAGAAGAAAACAGTCACGGTGTCGATTTTTATTTATCAACGGAAGCTATGAACAAGAAAATACTTACAGAATTAAGAGAGAACTTTGACCCTGAAATTAAGAGATCTTATGAGCTTGTGGGCGAGAAAGACGGGCAAAGAGTGTACAGGAACGTGGTTTCAGTAAGGCTGGAACACACCCAGTGATGTTTCGAACTAACTTTACCAGACTGCCAGTTTAAAAAACTTGGACAGCAAACCTTTAACACAGATGCCAGAAGATGAAGAACAAGTACGCCGAGTAAGGACTCCTAGCGGAGATGAAGTTTTAGGAATTGTACTTAGAAAAGTAGGCGGCGGAAAATATCAAGTATATTGTAATGACGGTAGAGAAAGAATCTGTAGAATTCCAGGTAGTAAGAAAAGAGGCCTCTGGGTTAAAAGAGACAGCGTAGTCTTAGTTGATCCTTGGGATATTCAGGGAGATGAAAAAGGAGACATTGTAGAGAGTTACAGTAATGCGCAACAAGATTGGCTTGAACAACGCGACTATCTCGATGAAATTAAAGAGTTTCTGTAAAGTTTCAGCATGACTCTTCGAAACACTGAAACTGTCAAAACCGTGCTTATAGGACTAGTAACCTATATAGCCATGATTTTTCTAATAATACTCCATAAAAACAGTTATAGATTATTAGAATTTTGTGGATCATATAGAGACTTTCATAGTTATGACACCGCACCCACAGTTTGTCTTACAATGCCAGAATATTTTTCAAAAGCACTAATACATCCCGATTTTATCTTACCTGCCTCCGTAATCGCTTTGATTCTAAGTTTAGGTTATTATGGGAAAATTTGGAAGATAGTTGAAAACTTCAAGAATTAAAGACTATACACACAACTTGGATTATGGTTGACGAAGATGACCTATATCCTCGCCGTAAGGACGATAGGAAAAGGCAAATGTTTGACTCTTCTGATGCAAGGAAGGCAGTTGAAAATGTTCTAGACGACGACACTATGGACGCTCTATTGAAAGCAGCGGATAGAGATTTAATTAACAAAATGTATGGGATAATAGAGTCCGGAAAGGAATCCGCAATATTGCTAGCAGATACTAAAGAAGGCCTAGCTGCTGTAAAAATATACATGAAGCGGGCCGGAGCATTTAGAGAGATGTATCACTATCTAAAAGGAGATAAGCGCTTCAGAAATGTAAAAAATGATAGGCGAGCCATAATAGATGCGTGGGCCAAAAAAGAGTTTAAAAATTTGAAAAAGGCTTCAAATGTCGTCAGATGTCCTGAACTATACGGTTTACAGGAGAACGTGCTCGTTATGGAGTTTATAGGAGAAAATTTTTCACCCTACCCTAAACTAAAAGATGTAAATATCGAGAATCCTGAAACTGCGCTAGATCAGACTCTGAACAAGATGAAAAACTTGTGGGAGGAAGAAAAACTAGTCCATGGAGATCTTTCAGAATACAATATTCTAGTTGAAAGCGATAAACTTGTATGGATTGATTTTTCCCAAGGCGTCCATAAAACCCATCCTGAGGCAGAACAACTGCTGAAAAGGGACGTGAAAAACATAGTGAATTTCTTCAACTCACAGGGCGCCAATAGAGATATTGAGAAAGCTTTAAATGTTGTTTTTTCCGCCAGTTAAGGCCTGTATGCGGCTTCCAAGCTATAAAAAGGTTGTTCTCGTCAGTATATTTGTGAGAGAGTTAAGAGTACCTGAGGAACGAGTAGGAGTGCTGATTGGCGAAGGCGGAGAGACTAAAGATAAGTTAGAGGAATTCAGCGAATGCAAAGTAACAATCAATGACAATAACGTGATGATCGAAGGTGACGCTCTTGATGAACTGACTGCGGAAAATATTGTCAAAGCCATAGGACGCGGATTTAACCCTGAAAAAGCCTTCAAGCTTATAGAGGAAGGTTATGAATTCCATCAGATTGATATTAATCGATTTGCGGACACACAGAAGTCTCAGGAGCGTTTGAAAGGACGTGTAATCGGTAAAGACGGAGAAGCAAGGAAACACATTGAAAAAATGACTAAAACCGACCTCTCAGTTTATGGAAAAACCGTAGGATTTGTAGGCCATATCCAGAATATTGAGATAGCTCAGGAGACAGTCAAAATGCTTTTAAATGGGAGCTCGCATGCCACAGCTTACGATTTCCTTGAAAGAAACCAGAACAGAGTTAAAAGGTGAAAAAAGAATACTATGATCAAAAACTTTATGTTAAAACAATGCAAAACATTGGAAAAGTGATTTCAAAATGTCTAACGGAGTAGAAGAAGAAATAGTCGAGGGAGACCACAGAGAGATTTCTGTGGCAGAGTTCTTTGAAAAGAACAAACACCTCCTCGGGTTTGAAAACGCCCAGAAATCTATAATAACAGTTGTAAAAGAGGCAGTAGATAACTCGCTGGACGCATGCGAGGAAGATGATATATTGCCAGAAATACACGTACTAGTGGATGAAATAGGAGACAAAAAATGTCGTGTAGAGATAAGAGACAATGCGATAGGATTAGACAAAGAAACAATTCCTAAAGTATTTGGTAAATTACTCTACGGATCTAAATTCCATAAACTACAGCAGAGTAGAGGACAACAAGGAATTGGTATCTCAGCATCAGCAATGTATGCCCAATTAACAACTGGAGAACCAGTCACTGTTTATTCTAAACAGAAAGGGCGTCCTTGCCACAAGTTCATTGTAAGAATTGATACCGAGAAAAACGAACCGGAAATTATAGAAGATGAAGTAATTGACTCTGAAAGCAACGAGTTCCCTGGAGACAAAGACTACTACTTTGACCACGGTACTACAATCGAAATGGATATTGAGGCCAAGTATACCGGAGGACACCACTCTGTCTACAACTACCTAAAGCACACAGCAATCATGAACCCTTATGCTCGTGTAGTCCTGCGTGAACCCGATGGTAACAAAGTAGAATTCCCAAGAGTTTCTAGAGAACTACCTCCCGCACCAAAAGAAATCAAACCTCATCCTCACGGAGTAGAACTCGGAGTATTAATGAGGATGATAGAAAACAGTAGTGCAAGAACCATCTCCTCATTCCTGCAAAATGAGTTCACTCGCGTAGGAAGAACGAGCGCAGATGAAATATGCGATGAAGCAGGAATAGAAACCGGCAGAAGACCTAATACTCTAGAAAAAGATGAAATTGAACAATTACTGAAAGCAGCACAAAGAGTAAAACTCCAGAGTCCTCCAACTAACTGCCTATCACCAATAGGTGAAGATTTAATCCTGAAAGGTTTGAAAAAAGAACTAAATCCTGAATTCTCTACAGCTATCACTAGAAGTCCTACAGTTTACAAAGGAAATCCTTTCCAAATCGAAGTAGGTCTCGCATGGGGTGGCGACATAAAAGAAGAAGGAAGTTATAACGAACTCAGATTCGCCAATAAAGTACCACTACTTTACAAGAAATCTGCATGTGTAACTACAAAAGCTGTAGAAGAAGTATCTTGGAACCGCTACAATATCCCTCAGACGGGAGATCGGCCTCAAGGACCTCTCTACGTATTAGTCCATATTGCCTCCGTATGGGTGCCTTTCACATCCGAAGGTAAAGAAGCTGTAGCAAACTATGACCCTATCCGTAAAGAAATGAAACTAGCATTACAGGAAGCAGGAAGGAAACTAGGCCGCTATATCGGAAGAAAAGAAAGAGCAGCAATTCAAGAAAAGAAAAAGAGACAGTTATCAGCTTACGCAAAAGAGATGGGGCCTGCTATTGCACAGTTAGCTGGAGACGGAGATCCTAACAAAATCGAAAAGAAGATACAGGCCATGGTGCAAGCAGACTACAACCCGGAGCAACTTTAGAGGTGACTAATTAAATGCCAAAGAAAGACTTAGCAAACGATGAGAAGACACTTGATAGACTAACACACTTGGGAGAAAAGCTACTTAGACAGCTTCAAAGCGAAGATTCAGACAATCTGACTTTCGAAACCCAAGTAAGATCAAAATCGAATGTAGAATATGATGAAGAAGAAGAAAAACTTGAATTAGGAGATTCTTATTCTACAAGAAAATTCCTCAACATTAGCCATGCACGCAAATTTATGCAGACCACAATGGTCGCCGCAAAATGTAAAGAGCTTGTAGAAGGTAAAAGAACTGCTTCAATAAGAGAAGTTTACTACCAATTAAAGCACAGCGTTCCAGGTCTAGAAGAAAATACGTTTGAGGACCAAGATGAATCTAACAACGTTGTAGTGGACATTGAGACTGCTACAGGAGCCATCCGTGAAGACTTGCATCTTTTTGCAGAGCCTAAAGGACGGCTTTTCGGACCAGTTAAAATCGAGGATTCCGGCGATATCATAGATGGAATGAGCATGGGAAGCAGTGGTATGGCAATTAACTCCATTGTCGATCACTTTGAATTCGTCGAATGCGATGCAGACTTCATTCTAGTAGTTGAGACCAGCGCAATGGTTAACCGACTAGTAGAGGAAGATTTCCATGCAGATCACAATGCAATAATTATAGGAACTGGAGGCCAACCTGCAAGAGGAGCAAGAAGACTCATTAACATGATGCATAATGAACTAGATCTACCCGTCTATGTATTTACAGACGGAGACCCATGGGGATATTACATCTACTCAGTCCTCAAATCCGGATCCATGAGTCTTGCATTCCAATCTGACCGACTAGCTACTCCTGATGCAAAACTTATCGGCATGACAATGGAGGATATAGAGGACTATGACCTCCATCACGTCACAGAAGGTCTTAAAGGTAAAGCAAAGGACAACGGAGGACCGACTAAAGACTATAAGCGAATCCATGACGTAATGGACTACGAATGGATGCAAAACGAAGCATGGCAAAACCAGCTTAACAAAATGCTTGATATGGGCGTCAGAGTAGAGCAACAAGCTCTAGCAGCAAACAGTCTAGAGTTCGTAGCAAACACCTACCTCCCAGAAAAAATCAAAAACGAAGAATTCCTAGACTAGAAAAACCTGTAAGGCCTCTAGCTAAATTATAGATCTAGAGGCCTTTCAGTTTAATCTACAGTTTATAAAATTCACTAACAATTCAGTAACACAGAAGCCTAGGTAGCTCAGCAGGTAGAGCGCCACGCTGTTAAATTCTAAAAATACAGATACGTGGTGGTCGCAGGTTCGAGCCCTGCCCTAGGCGA
>LKMP01000014.1 GCA_001563915.1 Nanohaloarchaea archaeon B1-Br10_U2g21 | reverse complement strand
TGGAGTATCTTGCTGATATACAGCCATTTCGTCCGATTATCCTTAAAATAATAACTAGTTCAGGTCTTGCAGCGCTAGCAGTTTTCTTAATAGCTTTACTGGCGTTTGAAACAACGCCATTATGGTATCTAGTTGTGGCATTACCTCTTTATGGAGCAGTCTATCTAGGTCTGACATTAGTAACTAGAACGCTGGAAGAAGAAGACCTAGTTGTACTCAAATATGTGCAAGAAACGACTGGTTTCGAAAACAAAAAAATAGAGAGCCTAATTGAGAGGTATTCCTAATGGCAGTCGGATTACCAGAAAATATCTCCCTATCCCAATGGAGAAAATACCCAGACCCAGTTAAAAATATTCTAGGAACCCTCTATAGAACCTACCTAACAGTCTACCTGAAAACACATTGCAAGATAAAATACAGAAAAGAAAAAGCACCAATAAACCCTCTGAAAATAATATGGATTAATCCACAAAACGTAGAAAAAATAGTAAAACACAGAAACATAGAACAAGTTAAAGACCCATTCAAACCCGTCATAGTAGATGGAGACTGGGATCAAAAACACACTCATTCTCTACATAAAAACCACACCTATACCTCATTGAAAAAACGTTTCGAAAATCATGCAAAATGGGAAGAAACAAAACTCTACAAAAAAGAAAAACAAAAAATAAACCGCGGCAAAAGTATGTATGGCTGTAAAAACATAAAGGACCTAGAAAAAGTCTGTAAACGCATAGACCAGCTCTACAATAACATAAAAGATCAGGGCTACAAAACCCAGAAACAACTAAACCAGATAACTAGAGTGCACGAAAAAGAATACATAGACTACTATCTAAACAACTTAAACGAAGTAATAATTGACATAGACCGAAAAGGAGAACTATTGCTTCACGACGGACGACATAGACTCACTATAGCAAAAATACTGGACTTAGAAAAAATACCTATAAGAATTTTAATAAGACACAGAAAATGGCAAGAAAAAAGAAACCAAGCAATACAAAACCCTGAGACGTTGCCTGAAAAACTCAAGCAACACCCTGACATACAATACTTGTTTAATCTCGGTGATCAAACTCTTTGTTAGCTTCTCTTAATCTCTCTGGCGTGCCTACGTCTATCCTTGAACCTTTAATATCTCGGTAACCTACTTTGCCTGTTTCTTTCCTTACTAAATCAATTGCATCAGTCAGCTCATATTCATCTCTATCACTGACTCCAATATCATCTATAGCCTTGAATATCGAGCTTTCAAAGATATAAAGTCCTGAAATAGCAATATTAGACGGCGCATCCTCAACATTAGGCTTCTCAACCATTCCTTCTACCAAATTGTTCTCTCCTGGATCAATAACTCCATAAGAAGTCACATCTTCAGGCCTAAAAGCCCCAATAGTTGCTTCGAAACCCTTACGTTCATGAAACTCTTTAAGATCATTCAGAGCAGACTTATCATCTACATAATTATCTCCTAGAACTACTGCAAAACTTTCGTCTCCAACAAAACTTTCAGCACACCTAATAGCAGTCGCTAACCCATTCCGTTGATCCTGCACCTTATATGTAATATCTACTCCAAAACGCTTCCCAGAACCCAAGTAATCAAGAATAGCATGCTGCTTCCAACCTACAACCACACAAATCTCAGTAATCCCTGCATTCTTCAAATCATTAATACCATGCTCAATAACAGCCTTCTCACCCACAGGCAAAAGTTCCTTCGGGTAAGCCTTAGTGAAAGGCCTCATACGCGTTCCTCTCCCAGCAGCTGGAATAACTCCTTTCATAACAAATAATTGAAAACCAATCACTTTTATCACTGATTTACAAACTTTCTCCTATGAACATATCAATCATCGGTACTGGCTATGTGGGCTTACCGGCCGGAGCAGGCCTAGCATCACATGGCCACAACGTGACATGCGTTGACATCGATGAAGAAAAAGTAGAGGAAATCAACAGAGGAAGGTGTCCAATATACGAAGATGGCCTGCCCGAACTGCTTGAAGAAGTTGTTTCTAATAGGCAATTGAAAGCAACAACAGATACTATTGATGCAGTGAAAAACGCTGATGTAATATTTCTAGCGGTTGGTACTCCAATGGAAAACGAGGGAGACATCACTCTCGACTACATTAGACAGGCTTCAAAAGACGTAGCGAACGGTTTAGAGCAGAAAGAAGGCTACGGAGTAGTAGTTGTGAAAAGTACAGTGGTTCCGACAACTACTGAAGAAGAAGTAATACCTCTACTTGAGGAATCAGGTAAGAAAGCACGAAAAGATTTCGGAGTATGTATGAACCCTGAGTTTTTGCGCGAAGGAACAGCTCTTGATGATTTTTTAAATCCTGATAGAATAGTTATAGGAGAGCTAGATAATAAATCAGGCGACCTAGTTGAGAAAATTTATTCTGATTTTGATGCCCCTCTAATGAGAACAGGTCTCAAAGAAGCAGAACTAATCAAATACGCTTCAAACTCATTACTCGCTACAAAAATATCCTTCATCAATGAAATAGGAAACCTATGCAAAGAACTCGGAATTGATGTCTACGAAGTAGCAGACGGCATAGGTCTCGACTCAAGAATAGAAAGAAGCTTTCTAGACTCAGGCGCTGGTTTTGGAGGAAGTTGTTTTCCAAAAGATGTGAGAGCTTTAATCAAGTTCAGCGAAACCCAGGGTGAAAAAACAGAACTACTAGAGAAGGTTATCGAGACTAATGTAAAGCAGAAAACAAAATTAGTTGAACAACTAGAAAAAGAGATGAAACTAAAAGAGAAAACAATAGCAGTACTAGGCCTATCCTTTAAACCCAAGACCGATGACATCCGACAAAGCCCAGCAATCAATATAATCTCAGAACTCAAAGAAAAAAATGTAGAAGTAAAGGCCTACGATCCTAAAGCCGTTGAAAACATGAAAGAAATACATCCAGATATAAACTACACCGACAACTATCAACATGCCTTGAAGAACTCTGACGCAGCATTAATAGTAACAGACTGGCCAGAATTCAACCAAATCAACAGAGAAGATCTCAAAAAAATGAAAAGGCCTCTGATCCTGGAAGGCCGAAGAATGAAATATGAAGTTCCGAAAGAAAACACGAAAGGGATAACATGGCCATAAAGAATACTTTATATCTAAAATCTGTTGATATTAAAATAAACTTGATCAGATTTTTCTACAGAGAAAGAAGCCTAATAAATAAAAAGAAAAAGTTCTCCATAGTAGAGACTATTTCCAACTTATACCATCAACACCAGAAAAAGCCTTTCCAGAAGAAATACCTTAACCCCAATCAAATCAAATATCGTTCAGGGCTTAGTCCGCCCAGACTTTATGGAGCTAAGGTTGGAGGCGAATGGGATCAAGATAAAGTACCTAAATATTGCGCTTATAACCCTACTAGGCCTATAGAAAAATTTATCCCTGTAAATGAGATAAGAGACTATATAGAAGATGGTGAGAGCGAAGGCTTACTTTCATATTTTAAAGAACATATTGAGTCTGATGATTCTAGGCCTTGGGGCTATACGTCGATTGACGATTTTGAAGACCGTCTGAAAGATATTGAAAAGTTGTATAACTCGATTAAAGAGAATGGTTATTTGACGCAGAAAGAGATTATGGATCGAGAAGATCTTGAAGTTTCCAATAATGAGCCTGTTCCTCCTGAACTCAATGAAGTCACAGTTGATATTGGTAGGGACGGCAAATTACTTTATGCAGGTTTTGGAGCACATAGACTATCTATAGCTAAGATTTTAGATATAGAAGAAATACCTGTTATAGTAGCTGCAAGACATAAAGAAGCTTAGTATTTTTAGTTCAATTCTTCAAATATTTTCTATGAACATTGTCTATTACTGTGGTTTATTTCCAAAACTGTCCGAGTCTTTTGTCTTGAACGAAATCTATGAGTTAGATCGTAGAGGTCACAATGTGGCTGTGTTCGCAGTTAATAATCCTAAAGAAAATTTACAGCATGACGAATTAGTAGAATTAGATATTGATGTTAGTTATGCTGATGATCTAAGCTTAAAGGGATTGAAGAACTGCGCTTCAGGCAACTTTGTAAGTCCTGCTGGTTGGAAGTCTTCTTTCATGAGTTCAAAACCTTTAATTTCATTTTATGAGGCATTTTTGGGCTGCCAGTTTGCTAATTTTATCGATGATCTTAATTTTGAGCCCGACCATGTTCATGGACATTTTGTATCTTCTGATAAACTCGGAGGCCTGTACGGCGCCAAATCTAAAAACTGTTCTTTTTCAGTAGCAGTTCACGCTATAGATATATTTACCTCAGATAACCATGATATTAAAACTAAAGTTTTAAACGAATCCGATAGAGTCGTATCTGCTTCAGAATATAATAAAGAATATATATTGGAGAATTATGAATTTGAGACTCCTATCGACGTGGTTTATGCTACAAGCAGTTTTGAGAAATTTTCAAATATTAAGAGAAATGTTTGTAATGGCAGAATTTTGACAGTTGGAAGATTAGTGGAAAAAAAGGGCATAAAATATGGATTGAAAGCGTTTAAAGAACTCTTAGAAGAAGGTTATGACCATCTTGAATATCACATAGTAGGCGAAGGCGAGCTGAGAGATGAACTTGAGGAAAATATTAAAGAAATTGATTTAATGGACAATGTAACGCTTTTAGGCAAAGTTTCTGATGAAAAATTAATGAGAGAATACAGTGAAGCAGAGATATTCTTGCTTCCTTGTGTAATTGCGGAGAACGGAGATCGTGATGCTATGCCTGTTGTTCTAAAAGAGGCAATGTCCGTCGGCATTCCCTGTATTTCCACAGATATTTCAGCAATACCTGAATTAATAGAAGATGGGAATAATGGGCTACTATCTACGCCTAGGGACATTGATAGTCTTAAGAAAGATATTAAGACTCTTTTAGAGGATGAAAAGAAAAAGCAAGAACTTGGAAAAAGAGGAAGAGAGAGAGTTGAAAATATTAGTATTGAGCAAGAAATTGATAAACTTATTACATCATTTCAAAAGGCTAAGAGTTGATCTCTCCTGTTTTTCTTGCGGCCACGCTCATTACTCCGAGTATTGGGAATAAGGGTCTGTATATTGGATTTACATTTTGGTTGTAGTGTTTCCAGGCCTGTATTACGTGGTTTTTGTCTGTAGTTTTTCTCTGGTTTCTGACTTCTTCTTGGTTTTCTAGTTTTTTGACTGATTTTCCAAGCCTGTATTTGGTTTTAAGGAAGTCTTTTAGTGTGTCGGTTTTGAGATGTTTTACCTTGATAGTAGGGTCAAGTAATACTTTATGTCCGTTTTCTATGACTCTTTTGCCGTATTCTGTGTCACTTCCTCTAACATGGTCAGGATTGAATTCTCCTACTTGTTCTATTACTTGGGTGCGATAGGATAGGTTGTTAGTTTCTCCAAAGGATGTTAGTCTATCTTTTACTATTTCTTTGTTTCTGTATCGGTGATGATGCCTGGCTATTTTGAAGGCCTCGACATAATTCATTTTAGATGGCCACTGTATTCCGTTGACTGCATCTAATTCAGAGTCTTTTTTGTAGTGTTTGAGGTGTTGTTGAATCCAGTCTTTTGGTACGATGCAGTCGTCGTCTGTGAAGAAAATATATTTTTCTGCTTCGGCGTGTTTTAGGCCTGTATTTCGTGTTTTCGCGATGCCTTGATTTTTTTCGTGATGTATGGCTTTGAGGTTGTTTATTTCTTGTTCTTTTTCTTCTAGGAATTTTTTTGTGTTGTCTCTTGATCCGTCATTGATTATTGTTATTTCGTATTTTTTGTTAGGGTAGTTTAGTTTTGTTAGTGCTTCTAGGGATTGTTCTAGTTTTTCTTTTCTGTTGTATGTTGGTAGTATTATTGATATTTCCATTTTTCCTAGAGCATAATGTACTTGATAGAGGGGTTTTTGTTAGAGCAGTATTGTTTCTGCAATGAATACCATAATTCTATTGAACCATGAGTGTGGTTCGTATTCTATGTTTTCTTCTTTGATGTGTTCTCCAATGTTTTCTACGTCTATTTCTTGGTTTTTAATTGCTTCTTCGTTTATCCAGACTTCTAAGGTAGGGTTATCGACGTGAGTCTGATTTAATGCCATTTCTCCTTGTCTTGGCTCCATAGTCATTGAGAATTGTTCTTCTAGGCCTGTCATTTCAATGTTTATGCGTTGTGAGGGCATTATCATTGTTACTGGTCTTGGTACTTCTTCAGTAACATTTTCGAAGTCTAGAGTTGACTCTTCTATGAACGCGTCTTGCACTTCTTGTTCTGCTTCTTCTGCCTGTTCTATATCCTGTTCTTCTAGGTCAGTCTCGTCCAGTTCTGTTTCATCGACTTCGCCTATTTGTGCTGCTGCGATTCCTGTTAAAATTAGAGCTGTTAGAAGTACTGTGAGCGTCTTTTTGTACATACAGTTAGTTTCTGGTTCTATGGTTTTTAACCTTCGCGTCTTCGGAGAGTTTTTAAGTTGTTTGAATGCTGTGTTTTTAGTTATGGAAGTTTGTATTGTCGCCGAGTCTTGTGATCCTATGGATGGTGGGCTGGGAAGACATGTTTATGAGTTGAGTAAGAGAATGGGACATGTCGTTGATTTGACTGTTCTATGTGTTAGTGGAGAAGATATAGAAGGTGTAGAAGTGGTTGAGGTTTCGAGTAGACTACCTAATGTTAAGGGTTATGGTACTGTTCCTGCAATGTACAGTTTTTTGAAGGAGAATGAGTTTGATGTTGTGCATTGTCATGGTGTTCCGGGTCTTGCAGGTTATCTTGCTAAGCGGTCTGGGAAGGATTCTGATTTTGTTTATACTGTTCATGGTATTGCTTATGAGTTAATTTCTCGCGAATGGTTGAAGTCTGTAGCTAAGCTTGTGCATTTACCTGAAAGACTTTGTGTAAGGAGCTTCGATAAAGTCGTTGCTGTATCAGAAAATACTGCTCGAGAAGTGGTTGAGCATTATTCCGTGGAAGAAGATAAAATTACTACTATTTACAATGGTGTGGATACAGAAAAGTTTCGTTTTGTGAAGGATTTTGATAACCAGTTGCTTTACGTAGGTTATTTCATAGAACGTAAAGGACCAGAAATCGTTTTGGATGCTTTCAGCAAGTTAGTGAAGGACTTCCCTGATTTAGAGCTTGTGATGGTGGGGAGAGGCCGTTTAGAAGAAGATTTGAAGAAAAAAACTAGGGAAAAGGGCCTAGAAGATAGCGTAAAGTTTTTGAAGAATATTTCTGATAAACAGTTGGTTGAGTTGTACTCTGAAAGCATTTTTGTAATGCCTTCAGCATATGAGGGTCAGGGTATTGTATATGTTGAAGCGCTGAGTTGCGGTGCTCCAGTTATTGGATGTAATAATTCTGCTATTCCTGAAATGGTGGAAGATGGTGAAAATGGTTTTTTGGTGGATAGAAATTCTGAAGCTGTTGATAACTGTATCCGGAGCATTCTTGAAGATGATGGGCTTCGGCGTTCTATGTCTTTAAATGCTCGTGAGAAGGCCTTGGAGTTTGATTGGGATCGTATTGTGTCTAAAACGCTAGATCTTTATAGTTAAAGTATTTCTTCGAGTTTATCCACTATTCTTTTTGAAGCTCCTTTTTCCCCATATGGATTAGATGTTTCTCTATCTATATCATTGATTCTATCAACGTATTTCTGTGTATTGTCTGGATTAAGCTCTGATAAGTAATTGAGATCTGTTTCTAAGCCTTCTTTTCTTTCTGTTCTTTTTCTGAGAAGTACGCAAGGCACTTTGAATATCAGACTTTCTTCCTGTATGCTGCCGCCATCAGTATATATCAGAGAAGAATTTTTAAGAACTGAGAGAAACTCAGGATACTGTTTAAGGCTTGTAACTTCAATTTTTTTGTTTTGCTTTATCCTATTCATTAATCCATGTTTTTTCATCAGTTTCTTAGTATTATCATGCATAAAGAATTTGACTGTGTAGGGACTCTGTTCTAATATTTTGACTATTTTAGTCATTCTATCTTTAGAGGAAATGTTTTCGTGCCTATGGACTGTGGCTACAGAGTAGTCTTCATTGTATGACTCTTTTTTCTCTGCTATTTCAACGCTATCAGTGACGGTGTTTCCCGTGTTAAAGACTTTTTTACCGAATTTATTATGGAATCTAAGATTTTGACTGGACTTATATGAGACTGAGAAAAGTATATTTGAGAGTATATCCGCTATTATTCGAGAAATCTCTTCTGGGAAAGGTTCTCTAATTGATCCCGATCTTAGCCCTGCTTCTATATGCGCCGTCTTAAATTTTCTTAGAGGAGCCATAATTCTTGAGCTGGATACAGCTGCAGAAGCAGTAGTCATTGTATCCCCATGGTAAAGTACGTAATCAGGTTTCTGTTCTATTATAGTGTTTCTGAGTTTGAATAATAACTTAAGGTTCCATGCTATAGCTTTGACTTTGCTGCCGTTAAATTTAGATGAATCTTCAACCGTTTCTGTGAGTATAGTATCTGGTTTTTTTACCTTTAACATCTCACATGTGTCTTCTAAGTGATGCTGACCTGTGCTTATGAACTGTACTTCGTGACTTCTTTTTTCAAGCTCATTTATGACAGGAAATGTTTTGATGAGCTCTGCGCGAGTTCCAAGTACTACGGCAGTTTTCATTTTATGTTTCATTTTTGATTTGTAAATTATTAATATCGAGGAACTATAGATCCTGAAATTAAATTAATAGGGTTTGTTTATGCTAGAGCAGATATAAACCTGAATAGTGATCGTAGGATTGCGTGTATAATACCTGCGAAAAACATAACTGTGCCTACCACTACTGAAGCCAATGCTTTTTCGTTTTCGGTTGGGCCATATTCTGCTTCGACTTCAGTTTTTCTCTTTTTCACTAGGGTCGGTTTCATTACCAAATAATTTAACTACTATCACTCAAGAGAGTTGGGCTTAAACACACAGCCTCCACATGAAATAAGGGGGTGGTGGAGGTGTTGAACGCTACTTAAAACCTTATTAGAGCTTTTTCTATGCTTTATAGAAATTATAACAAACTTAAAGATAATATATTTTGAAAAACAATATATTATGTTAATAGATTTTGATTTAGTTTGTTTTTCAATCTAAATTAGCACAATGTAGTAGTTTTGTTAGCAAATGGTGAAGACATATTTATACCAAACGTAGAAATGCATTTTCTTGAGCGTTTCAGAACCTGAATCTAACTCACCCCTTGATTTCTAGTGGAGAATTAAATTTAGAGATCGAGAAACCAGAATATAACGCTGATATGATAATATAACAATGATATATTAATATAACACTGTTATATCTGTTTCTTTGGGTAAAATAATCAACTCCATTGGAAATCAGGGGGTGGGGGTCCTACCCACCTCGGGTTCGGATGGAAGCAATTATAAACCTTGGTTTCACGTAGAGTTGTACGGGGTTGAGTTGTTATGAAATTCACACATAGTTTTGTAGACGATTTAGGAGGGGTGACTCTATCTTGAGCCAGAGCAATCTGAAAGCCAAGTTTTCTAGTTACGTAGATAAGGATTCTGTGTTTAAGAACAAAGATGCCCTTACAACAAACTGGAAACCTGAAAATATTCTTCATAGAGATCAACAAATTAATGAGCTTGCATCAATTCTTGCGCCGTCACTAAAAGGCAATGATCCAAGTAATGTATTTCTGTACGGTAGCGTGGGAACCGGTAAGACTCTGATAGTTAAACACGTTACAGAAGAGCTAAAATCGGTTGCAGATGATAAAGAAATCGACGTAAACATACTATACATAAACTGCAAAATGAAGAAAGTAGCAGATACAGAATACCGTCTTCTTGCAAAACTTGCTAGACAACTAGGAGAAGATGTTCCTAGTACAGGCCTTCCTACTGATGAAATATACAATCGTTTCTTTAGTGCTCTCCAAGATCAGAAAGGAGTAGTAGTTATTGCATTAGACGAAATTGATGCGCTTGTGAAAAAAGTGGGCGATGAGTTTCTTTACAATCTTACGCGTATTAATGATGATTTAGAACACACAAAAGTATCTATTCTTGGTATAAGTAACGATTTGAACTTCACTGATTATATGGATTCAAGAGTTAAGTCTAGTCTTTCTGAAGAAGAAATCATATTCCCGCCTTATAATGCAATAGAATTGAGGGAGATTTTGAAGGAGAGGACTGACAAGGCCTTTGTAGACAACATGTTGATGGATGGAGTAATATCTAAATGTTCTGCATTAGCTGCACAAGAACACGGAGATGCTAGAAGAGCTTTAGATCTTTTGAGAGTTGCAGGAGAGCTTTCTGAGCGCTCTGAGTCTGATATAGTTGAAAAAAGGCATGTTGATATGGCTCAGAGCAAGATTGAAAGAGATAGGGTTGTTGAAACAGTAAGATCTCAGCCAAAGCATTCTAAACTAGTTCTTTACACTATACTTGAGATGACATCAGGGGAAGAAGATATAGCTACTGGAGATGTCTACAGCGAATATAAAGAGCTTTGTGAGGAGTTAGAAGTATCAGAACTCACTCAAAGAAGAGTTTCAGGTCTAATATCTGAACTCGATATGTTGGGAGTGATAAATGCTAAAGTGATAAGCAAAGGCCGCTACGGCAGAACGAGACAGATAAGCGTTGATTTATCTGAAAACATTAGAGGTCGTTTAGAACAGATGGTAGAAGAAAAGTTCTACATTTAGAAGAGGGGATAAAATGAAAACGAAAAGGGGGAATGGGGGCTGAGAGACAGCTGTATGAATGAAGAAGCAGTCAAACAACTAACAAAAAAAGGATGTATGGTGGAGAAAGATGCGGCTGAAATTCTAAGAGCTGCTGATGTAGAGCATATTACAAGTCTAGAAACTACTCCGATGTATATCTCGAAGGAGATGGTATCTAAGATACGTCAGAAAGTAGAGGTAGACACAGGTAATGGTACTAAACAGGTAATGAAAACTCCTGAAGTGCAGGAAAACTCTGAGCCAAGTTCTATTGAACCTGAAACTCAGGATAGTGGAAAGCCAGATGCAAGTATTCGCGGAGAAAAAGCGGTGAAAGAGAGTATAGAAGATAAAGAGCCAGAACAGATAGATTCTGGAGATAATGATGTTGAAAATGAGGTGTATGATAATAAGAGCTCTCACTTTGATCAAAGCAAAACGGTCAGCATAAAGGATACAGGGAACAGGAAGGAAAAAAGGACTAAAGTAGAGTTAATAGATGATAGAGATATTTTGAAAGAAGAGAAAAACGTCCCTGAATTTTTAGGATGCTTTAATGATCGATACGATAAGATGAAGAGGCTTATAATGCGGCATATGGAGATGAAATCCGCAACAACTATTAACAGAGTTGAGAGACGAAACAAGGGAGAAGAAGCCTGTACAGTAGGAATTGTTAATGACAAATATTCTACCAAATCAGGAAAATGGATTGTAGAAATAGAAGATAAGACTTCTACATTCAAACTGCTTGTTGACGAACGAGAAGGCGAGCTAATAATCCCTGATGAGGTGATAGGTGTCGTAGGATCGATGGGAGGCGATATAATTTATGCAGATTCAATTGTAAGACCTGATCTTCCGATTCCTCAAGGTACTAAAAGTACTGAACAGCAAGTAAAAGCTGCATATATTTCCGATCTCCACATAGGATCGCAAGACACACTACATAAGCGTATGGATCGTTTCGCGCAATGGTTATCTACAGACGCAGCACAAGAAATAGGATATCTAGTGATTGCCGGTGATTTAGTAGAAGGAGTAGGAATATATCCAGGACAGCAAGAAGAGTTAGAAATAGCAGATATTTACAAACAATATGAAGCTTTTGAGACGTGGTTTGAAAAAATACCTGAAGACATACAAGTTATCGCAGGTCCAGGAAATCACGACATCACTCGTTTAGCGGAGCCCCAGCCAAGATTAGATGAGAAAGTATTTCCTAACATTAAAGACATGAATAATTTCCATTTAGTTCAGAATCCTCAAACAGTAAGACTTCATGCTATTGAATCAAAGGGTCTGAAGCACCTTATGTATCATGGATACAGCTTTGATAGACATGTGGATCAGATACAGGACTTGCGTGAAAAGGCATATGATGATCCGCATCACGTAATGATAGATCTCTTAAAGAGGCGTCATCTTGCGCCTACTTTTGGTTCTAATCTACTAGCTCCTGATGGTGTAGATCCATTAGTTATACAGGAAAAACCTGATGTTTTCGTTGCAGGCCACTTCCACAGTCATGCAAACTCTAGCTACAAGGGCGTAAATGTAATATGTAGTTCAACATTTCAGGCGCAGACAGATTTCCAGAAAAGAGTAGGACACGAACCCGATCCGGGTAAAGTAACACTACTTGACTTCAAAACCCGCAGAACTGAGGTAAAACAGTTTTAGAAAAAAGAGGAAATTTTTATGGATACTGAAAAATACTTTGAAAACATATCTGAAGAAACAGAAAAAGCCTATAAAGTAGCAAGAAAGGCTAGGAAACAATCCAAAGATCCTGAACAACGTGTAGATGTTCCTGTAGCAACAGACTTAGCTTCTAAGGCTTCATCACTAGTTATAGCAGCAAAGTTTCAGGAGCTTGAAGACAGCGGTGTAGCTGAACGAATAAGAGAGCTTGAAGATGAATTCGGAAAAAATGATGAACGCGTATCGTTCTCTATAGCACGAGAGATTGCTGAAGGAAATTTCCATGATTTTAAAAATAAGGAAAGAGCTTGTGACGCAGGAGTAAGAGTAGGAGTCAGCTACATGACTGGAGGTATTACAACAGCGCCTCTTGAAGGTATAGGAGATGTAAAAATCAGAACAAATGATGATGGCTCTAAATATCTATCTGTATACTATTCAGGTCCTATCAGATCCGCAGGAGGAACGGCAAGCGCGATGAGCGTACTTCTAGCAGATTATGTAAGATTAGGCGTAGGCCTCGATGAGTTTAAGCCATCTGAAACAGTTATAGAACGCTATGCGACCGAGGTAGAAGATTACTATAATAGGGTGACTGCTAAACAGTATAATCCGACGCGTGAAGAGACCAAAATGATCGCGGATAATGTACCTGTCGAAGTTACAGGTAGCCCTACAGAAGATTTAGATGTATCAAACTATAAAGATCTTGATCGTGTAGAGACGAACAAAATTAGAGGAGGTATGTGTCTTGTATATCTTGATGGACTGCCTTTGAAAGCACCTAAAATAAAGAAGAGAATTGAAAAATGGGGTGCTGATTTCGGCTTAGAACACTGGAAATGGGTTGAAGAATACTTAGACTTACAAAAAGAAATTCACTCTTCAGATGATTCTGATGGAGAAGAAAAAGAAACTAAATACGCACCCAGTGACAAATATTTAGGATCTTTAACTGCAGGAAGACCTATCCTAGCACACCCTGGTAGAAAAGGAGGGTTTAGAGTAAGATATGGGCACTCAAGAACTAATGGACTTGCCGCAGTATCATTTCATCCTGCCACAATGGAGATAACGCAAAGGTTTGTAGCAGTAGGTACACAGCTCAAAGTTGAGTATCCTGGCAAAGCAACAGTTGGAACGCCCTGTGACAGTATTGAGCCGCCAGTAGTCCGTTTAAACAGTGGGAAAGTTGTCAAAGTCGAGACACGAGAACAGGCAAAAGAACTCGAGAAAGATATAGAGGAAATACTGTTCCTTGGAGATATGCTAGTAACATACGGGGAGTTCGTTGAAAACGGCAAGAAACTCCTACCATCACCATACGTAGAAGAATGGTGGGAAAAAGAACTTGAAAAAGCACTAAAAGAAAAAGAAATGGAGCTAGGAAGAGATTTCTCCGAAAGAGCACCGAATCCTGAAGAAGCACTGAAAATATCTGAAGCATTGGACATAAAATTCCATCCAAAATGGACTCCTGTACTAAATGATACAGAACCAGAAGAATTCAAGCATTTGTATCTAAGACTCAAAGATCTAGAGCACGATAAAGACAAAGCAAAAAGCTGCCTCGAAGACCTGCTCATACCTCACTCAAATAAACTAGAAATAGATAAACAATGGGATAAGGCGCTAGAGATACTTTTTGATCTTAAAAATGACTATAAAGATGCTGTTAGCGAAATTCAAAGCCAAGAAGATATTATAGACTTTGTACATAAAGTTTCAGGCCTTGAAACTGGCCGGCAATCAACGCATTATATAGGTGCAAGAATGGGTCGCCCAGAAAAAGCAGAAAAACGCAGTCTAACAGGAAAGCCTCAACTACTCTTCCCTTGCGGTAAAAAAGAAGGAGGGCGTATGAGAAACCTTTCTGCGTCCTATGAACAAGGAACAGTAAGAGAGCAAATAATACACAACCGCTGTACAGAATGTGAAGAAATAACTCATTACGCTTTCTGCAGAGAATGCGACGCACCAGCTAATCCTGTATGGTTCTGCACAGACTGTGGCAAAGCTCATGACAACAATAAGCCATCAGAATGCAAAAAATGCGGTAACGAAAGATTTAACCGATACAAAACTGCCGAAATCGATGTAAAAACAATGATGGACGAGGCCATGGAAAACTTAGGAATAGACAGGCCTGAACTCTTAAAATCCTTTAGAGGAATGACATCCAAACACAAACACGTCGAACCAATTGAAAAAGGCCTTTTAAGACAAAAATATGGGTTATACGTTAACAAAGACGCCACAGTCCGTTATGATGCACTCGATCTGCCTATAAGCCATTTTAAACCTAAAGAAATTCAGGCTCCAGTTGAAAAGCTTCAAGAACTAGGATATACTGAAGATGTTAACGGAGAACCTTTAGAATCTGAAGACCAAGTAGTTGCGTTGAAGCCGCAAGATATTGTAATCCCTAGATCTGAGAAGAGCACTCCAGCATCTGATTACTTTGCAAATGTGGCTCAGTTCATAGACGAGTTACTCGAAAAATTCTACGGCTTAGAACCATTCTACCAACTTGAAAGCCCTGAAGACCTTATCGGCCAACTAGTAATAGGTCTAGCGCCACACACATCTGGTGGAACTGTCGGTCGCATAATCGGGTTTACAGATGCTAAAGGGATCTATGCGCATCCATATTGGCATGCAGCGAAACGAAGGAATTGTGATGGGGATGAAGACGCAATACTACTGCTAATGGACGGACTACTAAACTTCTCACGCGACTTCCTCCCAGATATGACAGGCGCTAGGAGTGTAACTAAAGATACGCGGATAGTTGCTCGTGTGAATGGAGAAATTAGAGTTCTGAGAGCTGATGAGCTAGTGGATAACGTGTTGGAGAATGAGGGTTACGAGACTAGGAGTGATGGTTTTGAAGTTTGTAGAGAATTTAAAGATGAGATAGAAGCGGTGTCTTTCGATGATGAGGGTAATGTATCTTTTGAACCTGTTTCTGCTTTGATAAGGCACGAGAACGATAAAGAAGTGTTCGAAGTTAAGACAAGCAGAGGCCAAATCTCTGTTACAGGAGATCACAGCGTATTCGTAACAAAAGGGGATCGCATAGAAGCTAAACCTGTAAGAGATTTAGAAGAAGGAGAATGTGTGATCGTGCCCGGCAATCCTGATTTTGAAGCTGCAGGTCTTCCAGAAAAGTTAGACCTGTTCCAGGTTTTAGATGATGAAGAGTGCTATATCAAGGTGCCGGAACACGAGAAAGAAGAGTTAAGGCCTGAAATCGAGCAGAACATAACATCTGGAATTAAAGAAGAGTATGGGAGTCATAACGTCCATGGATACAAGACTTGGAGAAAAAGCGCGCCGTTAAAGTTCTATAAAGACGTTGGTGTTGTGCCTTCATGTAAGGTAAAACTAAAAGCCAATTCTGAACCGATTAATCGCCGATTCGATAATTGCAATCAGTTATACAGATTATTAGGTTATTTGCTTTCTGAAGACGCACTCGATAGAGGAGAGATATACAATACAGATAAACAGATAATTCAGGATGTAATAGACTGTATAGAAGAGTTAACAGGGATAACTCCCGAAGTTAAAGAAGATGTTAGAGAAGATAGAAAGACGTGTTATTCTGTCAGCGTGCCTGCTACTTTTATGAGGGCTTTAGAACAGTTAGGCCTAAAAAGAGAGAAATTTGATTGCAAATCCGTCCCTAGCTTTGTTTTTGGAGCTGAAAGAGAACAAATTAGGCATTTCGTTGATGCTTACAGAGCAGGAGATGGTTCGATCTATGAAGAAAAAGGTTTTTCCAAGCTATACACTAGAAGCGGAGAAATGGCAACACAGCTCACGCTGTTAGTAAGGAAATTAGGTTTTAAGTCCTCTACTAGGCTTGCCGGAGATACCTGGGAAATACTTTACTCGGAATGGAGTGATAAAGATCCTTACTGGCCTTTATGGGAAACGCTAGACGAAATTAGGACAGTGTTAAGAGAAGAAGGATATAGCAATGAAGAGATTAAGCGCGAGCTTGCAAATTACAGGACAAATAATAGGGTGAAAACAGCTTCAAAAGAGAAAGTAGAGGAATTGTTTGAAAAAGGCGTCTCAAGCCTTTCGAAACCCGTTCAAGGAGATATATCAGTAGAAAGAGTAAAAGATATCGAGAAAATCGATTACGGCAATGACTACGTTTACGACTTAGAGGTTCCCGGAAATCAGAACTTCCTGTGTGGGCCTCACCCAATCTTCGCCCATAATACCATGGACGCTCCACTAATTCTCTCTACAGTATTGAATCCTGATGAAGTAGATGACGAGGCCTGGGCGATCGAAACAGTCTCGGAATATCCTTTAGAGTTCTACTATGAGACGCAAGAGTACAAGCAGCCGTGGAATTTAGACTGTGATATTGAGATTGGAGAAGATGTGGTGCATAGTGATGAGGCCTTTAAGCATGGTTATACTCATGAGACTAGTGATATTAATGATGGCCCTCAGCAGAGCGAGTACGTTACTTTGGATGAAATGAGTGAGAAGACTAAGGCTCAGCTTGGGCTTTCTGAGAAAATCCGTGCTGCTGATGAGAATGATGCTGCAGAGCTTCTGTTGCAGAAACACTTTTTGCCCGATATTAGAGGTAATTTGAGGAGTTTTTCGAAACAGCAGATGCGCTGTGTTAATTGTAATGAAAAGTTCAGGCGTGTTCCGATGACAAATCAGACTATTGCGCCTACTGGCAAAACAACAGCTCAGTGTCCTGAATGTGATGGTAAAGTATTACTAACGATATCTGAAGGCACTATAAAGAAGTATATGCAGCCGAGTAAGGATATAGTTGAACATTATGAGATATCGCCATACATGCGCCAACAAGTCCATATTATCAACCGATCGCTTCAAGGATTGTTCGGTAAGGATCAGAGGCAGTCGGGTTTAAAGCAGTTCACATAAATGCTTGAATATACAGCCGGACCAAAAGATACATTAGGTTTCGAGCACTGGTGAATGCACATGAACGAAAAAGTTGAGATTAACGAGGTAATGACTGACGGCGTAATAGCCATTGAAAAGCAAAAAACTATAACAGAGGCTTCTAGACTTTTAGAGGAGGAAAATATTCGAGGCCTTGTGGCTGTAGAGGATGGAGAAGCAGTAGGAATAATTGTATGTCGTGATATAGTTTACCAAGTAGTTTCAAACGGATTTAATCCTGACGAACAGCGAGTTGAAGACGTTATGAGCACAGATCTTATCGTCGCCGAAGTTGATGAATATTTAGATGACGTAGCTATGGCTATGGCTCGCAATAATATTTCTCGTGTGCCTGTAGTCGATGGAGAAATGCTTATAGGTATCGTGACTCAGAGCGATATTCTTAGAGCATGGCCTGGATTCGCACAAATAATGGAGGAAGAGGTAACTAGAGAAACGACACCTAGACCTTCAGAAGAGATTAATGATGAGAATACTCCCGAGGGGTATGATGCGAATATAGAGGATGAGGAAAGATAACTCTCTGGTAGTATTCAACGGGTTTTTTATCCTCAGTTTACAAAGATAGAGTTAATGGAAGTCATTGAGGATGTTGATCGTCGAAGACTCACCTTAAAAGTTGAAGATCCGGAAAGAGCATATGATGAGCTCAGGGATCTTTTACAGAGTAAAATGAGCTTTGACCACGTCCATGAAGACAAGTACTACAATGATGTTGAGGAAGGAATTATTAGGGCTAGACTGATAACTGATGAACACTTTGACAGATTTACAAAGGAAGAGCTCGAAATCTTTCTGAAAATCAATAAACAGGAAAACGAGATGGATCTTCAGGTCAAAGCTAAGCTTGCCACTCATTATCCTGAAAAATTCAGTTATCAGACTACAATATGGTACTACGGTTACAGAGGACTATATGATAAATTTCTGTACGGTAGTGTGAGACATGGATATGAACATCCTGTTGAAGAAAAACTTGAAACGCTCATAACACGTGTGCGAGACACACTAGAGGCCTAACAAACATGGTGGAATTCGAGGATTCAGGTTTCAAGAAAGAAGATCACTTCTTTGTTGGAGAAGATCCTGCAAGAATCTATAGAGGTCTGAAAGACTTACTCATCAATGAGTTTGATGTAGATCGTATAGAAGAAGCCAAGATGGAATTCAACGTTAATGCACCAAAAGATAAGGTTAGGCTGTACGCGTACAAAGAAAAAAGCCGGCATACAGTGATAGAGTATAATTTAGAGTTCAGGGCCAAAAGCCCTAAAAATGTTTATAAATGGGACAGAAGCCCTGACATAATGAAGGCTCGTGTAACAACTTCCTCCAAAATCATTAGTTTTTACCCTGGAGGCGATCCATTAACATGGATGCCTAGTCCGGTAATGGAGAGGCCTTTCCGAAATCCTTTAGGAGGAGGGCTAAATGCAGAGCATGAAACACGGTGGCATCGCTCGAAATTTTACAGAGTACTGGTTTCTCTATGGCATGATAAATTATATTCCAAAGAAATCCATCGATATAAAGAGGAGGCTGAAGAGACTGTTTTAAGAATCCATGATTTAATGAGAGAAAAATTCGGAGTCGAGAAAACCATTGGAGAAAGCGGCAGAAGCCATTATTCTCCTTCATGGGAGTGATGAGTTAAATGGCTAAAGGTCTCGATTTCTGGCTAGGAACTCCTGATCCTAGTTCTCATGAACACCCTGATGATAACATATGGCACCATCTCGAAGTATTTGACAATAAATGGACAGAAGTAATGAATAAAGTAGAATGGTATGAAAGTCCTAATGTCCCGACAATATACAAAGAACACAAGTACGTGTTCAAAAATATAGACATGGGCAGGCCTTTTGAAGAGTTCTATATGCAGAAAATGCATACTGGCGAGTTTGAAGCAAAGATGTGGAATACTGAAACCCTGCCTAGCGGGAGAGGAGAATTGAGAATCACGCCTGAAATAAAGACTAAAAGCCCGCCTGATGATAATGGTTTTTGTCTGGTAGAATACTTTGTGAAACTAGAAATAAAGTACGATATGCCTAATGGCTTTGAGAGTCTTCCAAGAATAATTGCGTATCCATTGAACAAGTTTTTCAAATGGGGTTTCATCAAGTTTATTGGAGAAGAAATACTTGTAAGAGATTCAGAGTATGCTCAGGAGAAGCTTCTAGAATACATGCAGTATATAAGGAAGTATCATGGAGAAGAGCCTGTTCAGAGCAAGACAAGAGAGTCGGAGTTTATGCCGGCATTAGAAGAAGGAAGATTCTTTGAATAACATCCTCAGTGAACAAAAATATGAAAACAATATTAAAGTAATAGGAGTTATGAAGAGCAATCTTGTTTTTGTTTTCCTACTATCAGCAGTATTGGTTTCAAGCGGATGTATTTCTAATGGAGAAGATACTTCTGAAGATGTGTTTGAATCATACGCCGCCGCAGAATCACAGGAAGAGGCTGATGAACTACGCCACCCAGATAGCCCACTAACAGGTGTTGAAACAGTATCCGAAAATTTAGAAATCAGCAATAAAGAAGTCGATCAAAAGAGTTCTCAAGAGTTTATAGAAGAATTCGTAGAAGATGAAAGTATGGCAGAAGTCTTGCTAGAAGACTTAGAATCTGAAAAAGTAGAACTAGAAGATTCCCAAGATTTTGAAGAAGTAGAGGTTGTATATTACAATGTTGAACTTGAATCTGGTGATTCTGAAGAAGGAGGCTTTTTGATGGTGAAAGATGAAGAGTGGTATGTCTGGATAGATATTGCAATATAGTATAAGGGAAGATTGTTGAATTTTCCGAGTACAAAAAGGTTCTGATATAAACTATAATATGGCCGCCCATTTAGTCAGCAGATAGGATCCCAAAAGGGACGGGAAATGACTGTCTGTGTTACTGGGCGGCCAAACTATTTTTCTACCTACTGTTTAATACAACGCCTAACAATCTTCACATAAAGGTAAACCTCGGATGGCAGAAATACACGTAAAAGTTGAGACAGAGCAGCCGCTATTCAAGATAGAAAAAGAAGGATCTATGTATAAGGCTTCCCTGACAGAGAAACCTGAGAACGGCCGTGCAAATGCAGAACTTATAGTAAACATGTCCAAAATTCTAGGTAAAAAAGTAGCAATAATTGAAGGCCATCAGAAACCGCGTAAAAAAATTAAAACTGATCTTAGAGCAAGCGAAATCCAGGAAAAAATTGAAGCCTGGAGTCTAAGATAGAATCGCTAAAAACTTAAACTAAAGCCTTTCTGGAGGCTTTTTTAACTGATTCTGTGTTTTCAGGCTTGCAATAAACTCCTATATTGGCTAGCTGCCACTCAGCCTCTCGTAGTGCTGATGGAATGCTGGAAAGCTCAGACATAGGGTAAATCTCTCCATTTCGCTTGACTCTGATTTCAAACTCTCTATTAGATGGGATTGTTGGTAGATCAACTAAAATGTCTTTAGCGCCAGATATTTGCTTGATTTCTGATTCTATATCTTTTTCAGAAGATTCAGAAAGTTCTTCCAATCTTTTTCGACTTAAATCGTTTTGATCAAGGTTTACTGCATTTTTAAACAGTTTTCTCTGCGATAAGTCTCTGTAAATTCCGTTTCCTTCTTTCAAAAGCTGTGTATGGGCTTCATAATCGTCCATTTTCATCAGCTCATCTATATCATGATCGTAAAGAAAGTTCTCCAAGGAGCGTTCAAGCATTTTATCCGCTATTAGACAAGTTTTATGAAGATAGACGGATTTCATCATATGGAAACGAGCTGTAAGCAAAGATTCTAGAGCAGGAATAGCTTTATAATCAAAAACAAGTCTTCTAGAATCTATTTCTGATAATCGAACTATAGTATCTGCATCGATATGCCCATAGTTAACTCCTGTAGCATGAGCATCTCTTTGAAGATAATCCATTCTATCAGCATCCACATCTCCGGCAACAACACGACCTATTTCCAGTTCTCCTTTTATAATACGTTTTACTCTATCAGCATCGACAGAAAGATCAGCCTCCAAACTATCAACAACTTTACAGGACATATCTTCATGCGAAAATCCTTCTCGTTCGGCCAATACTTCTGAAGCATGAGAAAAAGGACCGTGCCCGGCGTCATGAAGAAGCCCAGCAATACGCAGCTCTTTCGTCTTCTGATTATCAAGATTTAATCCTTCTGCAAACTTTCCAGCAACATGCATGACTCCAATAGAATGCTGGAAACGATTGTGAGTTGCCGAAGGATAAACAAGAGAGGAAAGACCTAGCTGCTGTATACGCCTTAGACGCTGAAATTCAGGCCTGTCTATTATTGTCTCTTCTTCATCATTAAGCTTGATATAACCGTGTATGGAGTCTTGGATAAATGTGGGCATACTTAATGCTCTATGTTATGAGAACTTAAAAACAAGGTCTTTCTTACAGTCCATCTTCCAGATAAAAACGTATATCGTTGAAAACTTTCTGCGAATGGTCTTCAGTCACAGAATCATCGGAAAGATGAGGATGGAGTTTCCATGCAGGCATAAACAGGGGTTTTTCGGTGTTAAATTGCTCGGTGTTGCTGACTAGGGTTAGTTCTGAAAAGATTTCCTCAGAATCGTCAGTTAATACTTCAAAAGGCCTCCATTCTATTCTAAAACCTTCGTAAGGTATCTGTAAAAAGATGAATGACTCTTTGCCTCTGCCGTTCCAGCTATCAGGATCTATCCAATAACTGTGTCCATTGTGATCTACTGAAGTAATTATTTCTTCGGGTCTGTATTCTCCGTCTAATGATGTAAAAATTTCGCTTAAAGATTTCTCAGTAAGCCACTGAGAGCTGTAACCGTCAGGACGCTTTAATACTTCGATATATGCGTCTTCAAACTGGAAATGGGCTGAAGAATATCTGCTGAACTGGTCTACGCCCGTTTCAACGCTGCCGTTAACCAATGTGCTGTACTTATCAAAGTCTTTAGAGTCCATGGCCTAGTTATAGGCCTAAAACAATATTATCTTTATTGAATTTTTTTTAGAATCTTTTATGCAGATCTAATATTTTCCTGTCTTTGTAAGTAGATTTATCGTCTATAAACCGGTTTTTCAAGCTTTTTCTGACTGAGCCTTCAATAATATGTTCTTCATCATCTTCTTCAAGTAGAGCGACTACGTTGTCACTGAAAATAAAAAGAATATCTTCATTTCGTTCTACTTCGTAGTTGTTAACTGTAGAGTTTTCTATCTCATCTAGGGTTGAGCCAGTAATAGTGAATTCATCGTAAACTTGTCCAAAATACCGGCTTAGTGTTTGCTCTATCTGCTGATAGTTAAAGTCATCTAAAATTGTCATTCCCTCAACACTGTACTATATCCCTGTATTCTCTTTTTTAATAGCCTATTATACTATGTTGAACACATGGTTCTAAAGATATACTAGGGAGCTATAGTATTATCTTAGAATCAGGGCAGCCTATGGGAAATTATATTTTCTATTTCGGTTTTAAGATTGTCTAATCCTTCCCTATCTTGTAACGCGGCTTTTCGACTTATGCTGCCGTATACAAGAGAAAGGTATACTTCTGCAGTACTGTAGGGATTTTCAGCGTCTAGTCTTTCGAAGATATTGGCAGTCTTATCTAACAAGTGGTGGTCTAAATCTTCTAATTTTTCAGATAGTTCTTCGTCTTTTGAGGCCTGAGCTTGGATTTCTAAAAAAGCCTTTTCTAGTCTCCATCGGCCGTCTTTGTCCATGTTGAATGAGGAGTCAAGTAACTTTTCTAGCATATTTTCTCTGTCAGAAGAAATAATGTCTTGGTGTTCATGATCAATTTCTTCAGAAAGGCTATCCAAAAATTCTGCTATTAGCTTTTTTTTGCTGCCATAATGATGGTAGATGAGAGACTTATCAACTTCAGCTTCATTTGCTATTTTTCTAATTGATAGATCTGAATAGCCATCTTGCTGTATTATGTGGCGAGTCGCATCTATTATGCGTTTTTGAGAATCCATAATGTTCAACGAGCGTTTAGTTTTTAAATAAAGTATGATAATGTATGACTATGTCCTCTATAATCGTTCTAGATGGTGTCAAGAAGATATACAAGATGGGGGATACAGAGCTTGAAGCACTATCTAACTCTAACGTAGAAATAGAGGACGGAGAGTTTGTTGCAGTTATGGGTCCATCAGGTTCAGGGAAAAGCACGTTGATGAATATGATTGGGGCTCTAGACACTCCAACAACAGGAGATGTGAATGTTGGAGGAGAAAAAATATCAAACTTTTCTCAGGATGAACTTGCAATGCTTAGAAGCAAAAAAATTGGTTTCATTTTCCAACAGTTCAACTTAATCCCTAGCATGAATGCTGCAGAGAACGTTGCATTACCTATGCTTTTCACAGGTGCAAAAAAGAAAAAAAGAAATAAGAGGGCAGAAATGCTTTTAGAAAAAGTAGGTCTTGGCGAACGGCTTAATCATATGCCCTCAGAGCTTTCAGGAGGCCAAAGACAGAGAGTATCTATCGCTAGAGCTTTAGCTAACAATCCTGATATTATTTTAGCTGATGAGCCGACAGGAAACCTTGATTCAGAGACAGGAGAAAACGTAATGAATCTTTTAACAGAACTAAATAGAGAAGGAAAGACGATTGTAATGGTGACACATGATGAAAACGATGCAGAATATGCAGACAGAGTAATAAAAATCGAAGATGGAAAAACAGGTGTAGAACAATAAAAATGAATCAAAAACTCATAATTCTAATCTTGCTAGCAATAAGTTTTACAGGCGTTTCAATGGCTCAAGGACAATCCTCAAATCTTGAAATAACAGTTATGTCTGCAGAACCTATGCCATTACAGGCGGGAGAGTATGCTGATGTGTGGCTAAGAGTCACTAATACTGGGGATGCAAAAGCACAGAATCCTGAGTTCGAAGTACAGGACAACTATCCTTTCACGCCTACAGATAAATCAGAGTTTGAGGTTAGAGGAGGTCTTGAAAGAGGAGAGCATAGAGATATCAGAGTACAACTCAAGGTAGATGAAAACGCAGTCTATGGAAATAACACGCTAAAGATTGATAAGTCAAGTAGTGGGGACAGCTTCATTACTGAAAGGATTCCTCTAGAAGTAAGAGTAGATGATCGTTCGCTAATTGTAGATAGTCTTGAGTTTCCTGAAAGAGTTGAATCGGGAAGCAGCGGTGAGATGGTTGTTGGCTTGGAGAACTTGGCGAACTCTAACTTTAGAAATATTGATGTGTCTTTAGATACTTCAGAATTACCTGTATCTACTCGCGAAACCTCTAGAGAGAGAATTTCAAGCATTGAGCCATTGCAAGAGGATGAAGTAAACTTTACAATTGACGTTGATGATGATGCAGACAATGAGCTTCATGATTTGCCGATAACGATTGATTACCAAGATCAAGCTGGCAACGAGCTTTCAATGAGTGAAACGACAGGAGTTAATATTGGAGGTTTTCCTAATATAGATGTAGCGATTGAAGAATCAGATATAAGAACTTCTGGTAGTGGAGAAGTGACGTTTAGTATAATAAACAAAGGAGAAGGCCAGGCTAGGTTCACAGAAGTTCAGTTAG
>LKMP01000013.1 GCA_001563915.1 Nanohaloarchaea archaeon B1-Br10_U2g21 | reverse complement strand
TAGGCGGTAAAAGCCAATCCTGCTCCAATACTCCAGTATAATGGAGCAGTACTCCAAGTGTTAAGCGATTCCATTAGATGTAGAAGTATTCCTACTGCAAGACCTGTAAAAAGTATTATCTCAGGCACATCTCCTTTCTCACTTTTTATATCAAAGACTGAGGCGATGAATAGACTGGCGAACGCAGATATTACGGCGAATTCTATAAGCATAACAGTCTTTAAAACCGAGTTAAGTTAAAACTATAATTGTAAACCATGGCTGATTCTAAGGAGTGGGAAAATTTAGTAATAGAGACAGGTGTAGATAGCATGATGGATTATTTAGCAGAGCATGGTAGCGCCTCACTTGATGATATTACTGAAGAAATAGGCGTTGAAAAGCCTAGATTAAAGAAATGGGCGGACGCATTATCCGAAGAAAAACTTATCAATAAACACCACACAATCACTTCTGGCTTAATATTGGAGTATACTGATGAAAACGTAGAAGAATCTGAAAAGAAAAAGCAAGAAATTGAAGAAGATCTCAATAAAAAATCTGAAGACCTGCAATCTAGACTGGAACAAAAAGGAGGAGAAATTGCGGCCAGGCGTAAGGAATTAGTCAACAAGGAAGGAGGACTTAATGAGAAAGAAAAGAAGAAAGCAGTTCAGGAAACTATTGAGCGACTTGAGGTAATTGAGACTAGAATTGATAGACATTTAGAGCAAGATAATATTGATAAGCAGACTATTGATTTGATCCTTGAGATTGAAGAAATTTTGAAACAAGTGGAGCAACTAATTAGACAACATCTAGCTGAAGTACAAGGACAAAAACTCAATAAGAAAGCAGGAGAAGCAGTTCAACAAGTACAAACTGTTTTAGACTATGCTGAAGAAAGCGACGAATATGTAGAACAAGAGCAAGCTATCAGGAGAGAATTAAAGGCTATGAAAAAACTTGAAAAAAATATAGAGAAAGCGAGATCAACTAAAAATGAAGGAAACTCTAAAGGAATTCTTGAGAAGTTAAAATTGTTACTGCCAATAAAGAAAAAAGAACAGAAAGATGAAGAAAAAAAAGAAAAGGTTGAAGCAGTTATAGATTCAAGTCAAAAAATCAGGAAAGAAGATGTTCCTGAACATTCCTATGATGAGCTCGTAAATGAAAACAGAATAACTGAAGTAATGCGAAAAATATCTCTCATAAAAGACCCAGACTATGAGGCCTTAATGAAAGCTGAAATGGCTAATAAAGCAAGGCCTGAACTCGTAAACTATCTGGAGGAGCGAGTTGAGGATGGCAGATGATGATTCAATAGTAAAGAAGAGGAAAAAAGAGTTCCTAAAAGAGCAGGAAGAACTACAGGAAGAACTACAGGAAGAACTAATAAACGAGTATAAAACTTCTAAAAGTCAAGAGGATCAGTCTGAGAGATCTTCAAAAAAAGACAGTTCCAAAGAGAAATCTGACATCGAAGTAACTGAATTAGATAATGGGAGCGTTGAGAAGCAGAAGAGTTCTAATAAAGATTACAAAAATCAAGAGTCATCTGATGAAGAAATAACTCACGAATACGATGAGGATGAACACGAATTTTTTACTTCAATAGATACTAGTTATAAAGTAGAGTCGGATGGAGTGCCGGCGAAAATTACTGTTGGAGACAGACAAGGAGAATATGTTAAAATTTACAAGCTAGATAGACCTGAAGTGAAAGGCGGTACAGGGGCATTTGTCCAGAATTTGAGGACACAGGCTGTACGGTCTGTAAAACTTTCGCGAGAAGAATTTACTGAATCCGATGAACTTAGCCACGTTAAAGAAAAGTTTAAGGAAGCTGTAAAGAACCAGCTTGAAACAATGATTCCTAAAGCCGATAGTCAAGTTAGAGAAATTTTAATTGGTAATTTAATCCATCAAATGGTAGGGTTAGGAGATTTAGAAATCCTTTTAGATGATCCTAACCTCGAGGAGATGGTTGTAAATAGTGCTGATGAGCCAACCTGGGTGTATCACAAAGAATTTGGCTGGTTAAAGTCTAACGTAGGATTTGAGGATGAAAACGAAATCTACAATTATTCTTCTGAAATCGCTAGAAGAGTAGGTAAAAATATTACAAGCCTTGATCCTCTTTTAGACGCACATCTGCCTTCAGGAGACCGTACAAATGCAACTCTTTCTCCTATTTCAACTCATGGAAACACTATCACTATCAGAAAGTTTGCACGAGATCCGTGGACAATCACAGATTTCATTCAGAATGGAACAATTTCAAAAGAAGTAGCAGCGTTTCTCTGGCTTTGCTTACAGTATGAGATGAGCATGATAGTATCTGGAGGTACAGGTTCAGGTAAAACTTCCCTATTAAACGTTCTAACACCTTTCCTTCCTCCTAACCAGAGAATTCTGTCAATAGAGGATACTAGAGAATTACAGTTACCTGAATTTCTTCACTGGGTTCCATTGACAACTAGAGAAGCAAATCCTGAAGGAGAAGGCGAAATTTCAATGCTTGACTTGCTGGTTAACTCTCTACGTATGAGGCCCGACCGCATATTAGTTGGAGAAGTCCGTAAGAAACGTCAAGCAGAGATCCTCTTTGAAGCAATGCATACAGGACACTCTGTATATTCAACCCTACACGCTGATACTGCTGAACAGACTGTTCAAAGACTGCTAAATCCGCCTATAGATGTCGCGGAACAAATGGTTGAGTCCGTTGATGTAAACGTAGTCATGTTTAGAGACCGAAGGAGAAATTTTAGAAGAGTATTTCAAGTAGCAGAAGTGGCGAAATCAGGTTACAAAAGAGGCGGACAACAGATGAGCTTGGGAGCAAATGTAATTTATTCTTGGGAATCTGAAGAAGATGAAATCACGCGAAAAAGAGAATCAGATAGTATATTGAGCAGTCTCAAAATGCATACTGGAATGAGCAGAGACGATATATATGATAACATAGCAGATAAAGAGAAAGTACTGCAGTGGATGATTGATAGAGAGGTAAATGATCTTGACGGAGTTGGAATGATAATATCAGAGTACTACTCAGATCCAGAACAAGTCATAAAAATGGCTAAAGACAATGAAGATCCTTCAGAAATATTCGAAAGATACTCCTGAAACCGTTTTAAAATTTTCTCGCAATTTTCATTTATATGACAAAATATGAGTTCTTAGTAAAAATCAGGCCTGGACGACAAAAACAAGAAATAAAGAGAGAAGTGGAAGCAGAGTCGGAAAAACACGCAGAAGAAAAACTTCTTGCAGAGATAGGAAGCGAGCACGGAATTTCTCGAGGACAGATTGAACTAGAAGAGCTCGAGTAAAATGAGTCAGGAACAACTTCAACAACTGCAAATGCTGCAGCAGCAGATGCAAGAGATTCAAGAATATTTGATGCAACTTGAACAGACACAGGCTGAAATAAAAAATTCTAAGCAGGCTCTATCGGATTTAGAAGAGATGGAGAAAGGAGCAGAAATACTTGCGCCTATAGGTACAGGCGCGTATGTTAAAGCAGAACTAAAAGAAAACAGCGAAGTAGTCACGAATATAGGAGGAGAAGTATTTGAGCATCGTGATACAGAAGCAGCAGAAGAGATACTGGAAAAGCAGATAGGTTTAGTTAAGGATACGCAGAAAGAACTTGAAGGCCAGATGACTGAAATGCAGCAACAGATGCAACAGATTCAGGCACAAATGCAACAAGCACAGCAAGGCGAATAAAATGTTTGATAAGTTCAAAAAAACGGTAAAAAATCTATCTGACGATGTAAAAAGCTCTGTAACTGAAAAGGAGATAGAAGAGTCTGACATCAAATCTTCGCTTGAAAAGTTCAGGTTACAGTTGCTAGAGAGCAATGTTTCTCTTAAGGCAGCAGAAGATATAGAGGCCTCAATTACAGGAAGATTAATAGGCGAAACTGCTGGAAGGCTAAGTATAGAAGATGAGATAAATAACGCTATTAGAGAGGAACTTGAAAATTCTCTGAAAGAATACAAATTTTTAGAGGCAATTGGAGATATTAGAAATCCTGTGATTTTTTTCATAGGGTTTAATGGTTCTGGTAAAACAACTACGCTAGCAAAATTAAGCTCATATTTGGAAAATCAAGGGCTAGATTCCGTTATGGGAGCGGGAGACACGTTTAGAGCAGCAAGCATGGAACAGCTTGAGGAACATGGTAATGCTTTGAGTAAAAAAGTTGTAAAACATGGTTATGAGGCTGATCCTGCGGCTGTTGCATATGATACAGTAGAGCATGCTGAGAAGGAGGATAAAGTTGCATTAATTGATACCGCAGGCAGGTCACATGCTGACCGAAACCTGATGGATGAGCTTCAGAAGATGGTTGAAGTTAATGAACCAGATATAACATTTCTAGTAGTTGATGGGCTCGCAGGAAATGATGTAGTGGAGCAGTTAAAGGCCTATGACGGCATGTTCGATGCTCTTATAGTTACTAAGATGGATATAGATGATAAGGGCGGTACTGTTATATCGGCTGCAAGAGAGTCGGGTAAGCCTGTTGCATTTCTTGGAAATGGACAGGCCTATGATGATTTAGAAGAGTTTGACAAGGAAAAATTCCTAGATGAACTATTAGAATAAGTGTCTGATAAGTTCTCTAGTGTGTTTTTTTGCAATGTTTGTTGGGGCTACAGTTTTTAAGTATATGCTTTCTGTTCGTCCAGTCTTTTCTGCATTGATTTCTCAAGCTTTTTCAGCTTGGATTTCAGGGGTTGGACATCGTCTTCTAGACTCATCTGCACGTCTTGTCCCTGACTTCTTTCTTTGATTCGTTCCTTTCTCATTGTGGATAATAGGTGGTTTACCTCGGCAACAAGTTGCTCATATTCTTTTAGCTGAGCTTCTATATAAGATATTTCTTGACCTAGTTCGTATCTAAGTTCGTCTGTTACTTCTTCTTTTATCTCTCCTTTTAGCTCTTCTTTTTCTACTCCAAAAGTCTGCCTTACCGTCCTGTAAAACTTTTCCATTCCCATGAGAACATTCCTGTACCTACTGATAACTCATAAAAACCTTTTAAGTGTTACCCCTTCAACGATTTGGGTACGACCACACCCATATCCTCAAACTGATCTTCTTGATAGAATCGTGCTGTAACTGCTCCAAGAACTGCATCAAACTCACCGGAACTAGATATGTCAGATACATCAAGACCCAGGCTCCTCAATGCTGCCTCACTATGAACTGACAATTCCTCCGAAGAAATTATGGGATCAAATCGGATGAAATCACAGTCAAAGCCTCTATGTTTCAAGAGATTTACAAGATGTTCAGCTCGTTTAACTAGTTCTGGCTCCATCTCTGCAGGTACAAAAGAAAATCCTTTATCTATCAATTCTTCCTCGTCCTGAGCTACATTATGCGAAAGTTTCCACGCAGTGTCAATTGCGACTACATCTACGTCTGGCAAAGACTCTACAAGATCAATATTCTTCTCAAATTCATAGGTCTCTAGATCATCTCCAAGCACTGCTAAATAGCAGTTCTCCGCTGTCAACTTGATTCCGGCTATCATTGCTCAACCAATAAACTGTTCTCAAACTCTTTTAATGATCTGTTTTTAGATACTGCTTTCAAAGTTTCTCTGCGCTCAAGCACATCTTTCTTGTTACGGAGATAATCAGCCAAAGCCTTGTTAAATTCTTGAGGTCTCTCAAAAAATGAAAAAGTGCCTGCATCTATCAAGGCAACCTCACAGTTAGGTTTTAACCTTTCAATTGTTCCTGCTCTTGAAAACCTGCATTTGCGGTTATACATAACAAGAGAGTTTTTCAGAGGAACTTCAAGACTTCCTAGTTTAAAACTCTCAATATCGGAATAAGTTGGAGTATTAAGACCTGTAAACTCTCTTACAACCTGATAATTCGTATTAGAGCTGAAGAAAACTTTCTTCATGATTTTAGGCTTCTTCCAAACTCCTGAAACTGCGTTGTAAAACTTTTCAGGCATATAAGGAAAAGACTCTAAGGGTCCAGTAAGTACTGTTGACATCACTTCTTTCCGATTCTCAAGATCTTGTACTGCGTAATTACCGAGACCGCCGCCCACTAAAACAGTATGCTGAAACTTTGAAGAATCAAGCAGCGTCTCAAGCTTAGTTACTGTTTCCGAGAAATTTTGTCCTCCAACTACCTCCACAGTAGAGTTCCGAGAAAAGTATCTATACTGATGTGTCCAGCAATCACTATCTACAGGCCCGGACACAAAGACTAACTCAATATCGGGAAATTCAGACATAGTACAGCATTCAAAGTCTAATACTTTTATCTCTGAACAATCTTAACACTGACATGAATACTATAGACATCATTACAGGCATTCTTGCAGGTCTAGCAGCGTACTACATATATCAAGCCTCAGGCCTATGGAACGGCGCAATGGTGCTTATTTTTATTGCAGTCGTAGCGACATGGACTAGGTCATGGCAGGGGCTATGGGAACTTGCAGTTAACATAAAGGCGCCGCATTTCATGGCTCTAGCCCTGTTAATGATTGGTTTTACGTATTACTCGTTGGAAGGTGGTGGATTCTTACCTTCTAATATTTTCTCTATAGGTACAGCTATGATAGGTTTTGCGATTGGAATTGTAATTTATGGTCTATGGAATATGCCTGGAAGATAATTGATGCAGAACCTATGGTGACTTAAAAATTCCTTGGCTATTGTATAACTATGTTTGACCGGGTAAAAGACTCAATACAAAAGTTCTCATCTAGAGCTGCAGTAGATGAAGAGGCAGTAGAGCAACTTGTAAAAGATATTCAGAGAGATCTCATACAAGCAGATGTAGACGTAACATTAGTCTCAGAACTTAGTAATGAAATAAGAGAAAAGGCCATGCAAGAAGCGCCTAAAGGTTTATCCAAAAAAGAACATGTGCTGGAAACAGTATACAACCAGTTAGAAGAGCTACTTGGAGAGAAACCGGAGATAGAGATTAAGCCGCAGAAAATACTACTTTGCGGACTTTATGGTGCAGGAAAAACCACTACGGCAGGGAAACTAGTGGATTACTATAGGAAGAGAGGTCTGAAAACTGGTTTAATTGCTGCAGATACAGATAGGCCTGCTGCGTATGAACAGTTAGAACAGTTAGCTGGACAGTCTGAAGCTGAATTCTATGGAGAGCCTAACGCAGAAGATCCTTCAAAAGTTGTGGAAAGAGGTCTGAGAGAATTAGATGCTGATTTAGTCATCGTTGACTCTGCTGGACGTAACTCTCTGGATGATGAGCTTAAGCAGGAGCTTTCTGAAGTAAAAGCTGTTTTGGATCCTGATGAAGTTTATCTTGTAATGCCTGCAGATATAGGCCAGAGCGCACGTAATCAGGCTCAGAACTTTGAAGAGGCTGCAGGGATAACAGGCGTAGTTGTAACTAAAATGGATTCTTCTGCAAAAGGTGGAGGAGTGCTTGTAGCTTGTTCTGAGGCGGATGCACAAGTAAAATTTATCGGTACAGGAGAAAGACTCCGCGACCTGGAGATTTATGATCCTGTAAAATATGTTTCTGAAATGCTTGGTCAGCCAAGTTTGGAATCTTTATTAGAAAAAGTTGAGGAGTTGGAAACAAATCCTGAAGAACTTCTTGAAGGAGATTTTACGCTAAAAGAGTTCAAGGAGCAGATGGAGTCAGTTACACAGGCAGGCATGATGGAAGAGATGATGAAGCAAATGCCTTTTGGAGGAAAGATGCCAGATAATATTTCACAGTTAACTGAAGAAAAAATTGGGGCCTACACTTACATTATTGAGTCTATGACTGATGAAGAAGTAAATGATCCTTCTTTGATTAACAAATCTCGAGTTGAACGTGTTTCAAGAGGGTCAGGGAGGTCCGAAGACGAAGTAAGAGAGCTAATTAAACACTATAGACAGACGAAAAATATGATGGATAAGCTTGACAAAAACTCGATGAAGAGAGGTAATATCCAAGGAATGATGCAGAAACTAGGGTTCTAAAGATCTTTATGACTTTAGATGTGCTTTCTCTACTTGATCTTTGATTTCCTGTATTTCTTCAGGATGGTAAAAACTTTCTAGACCTAAGTGTCTTTCAAAGTTCTTCTCTATGCGCCGGTATTCTTTATCTACTTCTTCATCCATTACGCTAAGCCTAGAGTGAAGTACTCCTGTAGATACACTTAATGTATTAATTAGTGAATGCCATTTTGTCGGTAGCTGTATATCAAACCTTGAAAATAGGTCTGTTAATGCCAACATTACTAAGAGTGCAGACTTCTGGGTCTTATTTTTAACATCCATGCTATACAACTCAAATTTCGACCCCCTCCGTCAAAACCCTTAATAAGTATCTCAGTACTCAGGCCTTATAAATATAGTAGCAGCCTTGAACAGTATGATAACCGTAATATCTGACTCTCATATTCCGGGGAGAGCAGAAAAAATACCTGAAAAATTCTGGGAAAAAATTGAGGATTCAGAAATAACAGTTCATGCCGGAGACTACGCGTCAGAAGAAGTATACAATGCAGTTCGAGAATATTCAAATAAAGTTTTTACTGTTAAGGGCAACTGTGACTTTTTTGAAGCAGATGGACTGGAAGAATCTCAGATATTTGACTATAAAGGCCTAAGATTTGGAGTTTATCACGGTACGGGTATTGCGCCAAGAGGACATGTACCAACATTAGAAAAAATCGCGTTGAAAGATCTTGAAGTCAATGTACTAATTCACGGTCATACTCACAAAGAAGATGTCCATAATTCCGGAGAAGTATTGTTACTGAATCCCGGGAGCTGTACAGGAGTTGGCGGAGGAAGCGCTAGGCCTTCAAATCCAACAATGATGATTTTGGAGATTAAGGACGATACTCTAAAGGCTGAAATTCTTGAAATGAAGGAGAGCAAACTAATTCAAATTGAAAGCCATAAGTTCTCCATAAAAGAGATTAAAAAGTAGTTACCTTAATTTATGATATGGAAAGACTTGATAAAAAGATTAGAGCAGTCTGGATAGCAACCTCAGCAATTATAGGAGGATTTCTAGGCCTAATTATAGCAATTTTTGCCCATATAGCTTTTCAGTCTGCTGCACTAACAGCTTTAGCTTTCATAGTCTTACCTTTCCTATTAGTGACATATTCTCAGTATAGATACAGAAATTGGTTTTTCCAAGTACACGATGATCACCTAGAAATCAATCATGGAGTTATCAGAAAAGTGTCGATGGTAGTGCCATACGTAAGAGTACAGCATATAGACACTAACAGAGGCCCAGTAGAAAGATTCCTGGGTCTAGCATCACTAAGAGTCTATACAGCAGGGTCAAGAGGAGCAGATATGAGGATACCTGGTCTGAAAAGACATAGAGCAGAAGAAATGCAGGAAGAACTCAAAGCGAAGGCCATAGAATCAGAGCATGGGTTTGACGGCGTATGAAATTATCAAAGAAAAGTATATACTACAAAACTCTTACGAGGACTATCGGAGTTTTAATAGTTCTTGCATTCATATTTCCGCCGATTTTACTCTTATTCCTGCCTATACTACTGGCTGTAGGAGTATACGAATATCTCTACTGGAAAAACTACGATTTCTATATAGAGGAAGGAGACATAAAAATAACATCAGGCGTAATAACGAGAAACAAACTCGATATACCTGTAAGAAGAGTCCAAAATGTTGATATAAACCGTAATATAATCCACAGGATTTTTGATATAGCAGAATTAAAAGTAGAGACTGCAGGAGGAACTAGCACCGAGGCTGCACTAAGATATCTTGAATTAGAGGATGCTGAACAGCTACGAAATGAGATTAGAAAACTAAAAGACCGTCGAAAAAGCCCTGAGACTCAAGAAGACACAGACGGAGAAGACTATGTTTTAACCGATAAAAACCTGCTTATGTTAAGTTTAATCGGTCATGCTCCACTAACAGCAGCAGTAGGAATACTGCTTTTAGGAGCAGCTTTGACAGGTCTAACAATATTTGCAGAAACAATAACACAACTTATAGGAGGCCTAATTCTTTCAGTAATAGGAATAACAGTCTTAACAGGCCTAAGCACATTGTTCTCAGCTACAGGAACATTCACGAAATACTATGGCTTTAGCTTAGAGAGAAAAAACGACGCCATAGAGTATGAAATGGGTTTAATCAACCGCCAGGGCGCTACTATTCCCAAAGAAAAAATACAGACTCTTATAATAAACGAAAATTTCCTAGAAAGATATCTTGGTTATGCGACTCTCAAAATAGAGACTGCAGGCGCAGATACAGAGGAGCAGATAAACACGTCTACAGCAATTATACCATTCGATAAAAGAGAAAACGTTGTGAACTATGCCGAGAAAATAGGCAAATTCCAATCTCAAGAGTTCAAGAGTATCGATAAAAGAGCAAAGAGCCGATATTTCAGAAGATATATTCTAACAGCTTCAATCATAGCTGTACCTATAATAGGCCTTATAATCGCAGGATTTGGTCCTTTTCTACTAACAATACCATTATTGTTAGCACTAGCTGCTAGAAAAGCCTCAAACTTGAAGTGGGAGAATATAGGTTATAGTACAGGTAAAGACAATGTATTCATAAGAAACGGAGTATGGAAAAGGAAAACTTACGTAGTACCATACTTCAGAGTACAAAACATTGTTAAAACTGAATCAATTTTCCAAAGACGCTGGAACCAAGCCACTGTCACAATAGATACAGCAGGATCAATCTGGACCAATCCAAAGATAATAGACCTAGACAGAGAAAAAGCCTCAGAAGTCCAAATGAATCTATTCGAAAAATTCAGGCATTCCATATACCAATAACTAAGACTAAAATCTGGAAATAATACAAAAGAGCAGATTTTTGATTGAATATTTGATGACTATGGCCAGATATTGTTAATTGTGGCTATTACCAGCAGGAATGTATTTTCAATAGTAGAGAGCCAAGATACTGGGTCAGTGTAGGATTCTAATCATATCATCGACTAAAAAGGGATTAATGAAACTTCAGGCAAAGAAAAATAACCGGCCTCATTAAAAAACTCTACTTCATCCTAAATATATGGAAATAGGGGAAAAAGCAGAACAACTTCTAAAACTCGAATTATGTGACCACTGCCTAGGAAGACAGTTCGCACAGCTAGGTCATGGGCTAGAAAATCATACGAGAGGAAAAATAGTCAAAAAATATGGTTCAGAACTGAAAGAACAACATTTCAATGAAAGACCTGACTCAAATATAGGAGGAGAATGTGGAGTTTGTAATGGAGTGTTCGATGAAGTCGGAAGATATACTGATATGGTAGCAAATTCACTCGAAAGATATCAGTTAGAAACTTTTCTACTTGGTGTAAGACCTCCAGTAGACCTGATAGAAAAAGAGGAAGAAATCTGGGAAGAATATGGAGTTGAGTTCACTGAACCTATCAAAACAGAGCTTTCAAGACTGATAGGCAAAAAACTTGAGGAAGTTACAGAACTTAATGTTAATTTTGAAAGACCTGATATCATGGCCGTAATAGATATGAGAGAAGGAAAAGATAGAGTTGAACTCCAAGTTAACTCAATTCTCTTCTACGGCCGTTATAACAAGTATTCTCGAGAGCTTCCTCAGACAGAGTGGCCATGCAGTGATTGCAGCGGCAGCGGATGTGATAGCTGCGATTGGACAGGTCAGCAATACAAGGGATCGGTACAAGAAATTATTCAGAGACCTTTTATTGAGCAGAGTAAGGGTATAGATGCAAAGTTCCATGGAGCAGGAAGAGAAGATATAGATGTTGAATGTCATGGAAAAAGACCTTTCGTAGTTGAGATTCGCGAACCGCTTGTAAGAAATCTGGATCTTGAAAAAATATGTCAAGAAATTAACAAAGACGATAGAGTTGAAGTATTTGATTTAAAAGAAACGCATCATGATAAACCTGCAGAAGTCAAACAACTGGAAGCTGATAAAAGCTATAGGGCATGGATAGAGATAGAAGACTTAGAAAAAGCCGATTTAGATGCTTTGAAGAACTTGGAAGGTGTTGTAGACCAAAGAACTCCTTCTCGTGTGGAGCATAGGAGAGCTGATAAAGTCAGAAAAAGAGAAGTCAGAAAAGTTGATTGGACTATAGAAGAAGACTTATTGGTCCTTGATGTTCAGGCCGAGTCAGGCACTTATATCAAAGAGTTGATCTCAAGCGATGAAGGGCGTACAAATCCTAGCGTAGCAGGTCTAATTGGGCAGAGCTCGGCGTGTGTGCAGCTAGACGTTACAGGGTTCCATATTCCGGGAGATGATGAATGAATTCTGAAAAAGTCGCAGACCTTCATATGCACACTATAGCAAGCGATGGAACAGACACAGTAAAACAGAGGATATATGATGCGCATAAGCAAGAACTCGACGCAATAGCGATCACAGATCATGACACAATTAATCCAGGCCTTTCTAAGCGAGCTTTTATTGCAGAAAATGGAGTGGAAGTAATTACTGGAGCAGAAATAAAGTCAAAGATAAATAATGTGAAAATAGAGATTTTGGGATACTTTCTGGATCCTGAAAACAAAGAACTACAGAGTATAATTGAAAAGAACAAGAACTATCGCAGGGAAAGAATGAAAGAAATGGTAAAGAAAGTAAACGAAGTTTCGGATGCTAATATTTCATTTAAAGAAATAGAAAACAGATCAGAAGGAAATGTTGGAAGGCCTCATCTGGCAGCAGAAATAGTGGAAAAAAATCTTGCAAAAAACGAAAATGAAGCTTTCAAAAAGTATATTGGAGAAAATTGTAGTTCCTATGTTCCAACCGAAAAAGTTGGGGCTGGGGAAGTGATAGCTGCAATACATGAGAGCGGAGGAGCTGCTGTACTGGCTCATCCGGGCAGAGACTTAAATGAAGAAAATGCAGAAAGAATAGTTAGGAAGCTCATACGTCTAGGATTAGATGGTTTAGAAGTTGAGTACACATATAGGCATAAAATTCAGGATGGTTATAGGATTAATTTTACAGAAGCATATGCATCGGAGATAGCCGAAAAACAGGGCTTAGTAGCAAGTGGAGGGAGCGATTGTCATGGGAGCAAGTCCAATAAATACAACATTGGAAAAGTAAAGCTGCCTTATATTCAGGTTGAGAAGCTTAGAGATAAAGCAGAAAAGCATAGGAATTGAAGAGTGTTTAAAAGTTTACGACATAACGTCTTGTTATAGGTCGATAAAGTATGGCAGAAAAATCTAGGGGAAAACAGCACGGAGCACGGAGTAAACTTTCGTCTAATCCGAGAGAGAAACTTACAGTAAATGAAGTCTTGAAAGAATTTGAAGAAGGAGAGAAAGCAAGAATCCAGTTAAATCCTGCTGTAACAGAAGGAAGGCCTCATCAGAGAGTACACGGAAAAACAGGAGAAGTAAAAGGTAAGAGAGGAGACTCATATGAAGTAGAAATCAAGGATGGGAATGTTACAAAAACTCTGTTCCTCAAACCTGCGCATCTCAAGAAGGTGGAATAAAAAATGAAGGTAGTAGATGAAGAATACGTTTACCCTGTAGAAGCACTAGAAGCTTTGAAAGATAGAGATGAAGAAGAACTTACTCACGAACAACGAATTGCACTTGAAAACCTATCACGTCACACTAAAATCAGCGATCTAGAAACTCTAGAAGAACTACATTCCGAATTTGAAGAGATTGAAGGTCTGAAGACTAGGAATATATACAAACTACTAGAAGTAGTTCCTACAGAAGAATCCACAGTCAGAGCTATTTTCTCTAAGGAAAGAGTAAAGCTTGAAGACTCAGATATCGAAAGCATTCTAGAAATTACTAACTCGATTGAGACCGAGTAAAGCCTTAAAACGTTGAAGTTCTGAAATACTTTTAGGAGAGGTGTCTATATTGTCTGGAAAAGATGAAAATGTACAAGTACTTGACTTCCTAGAACACGGAAAATCAAATGAAAGAGAAGAGCGGGTAGCTCAGACTATAGGCACAGAATATTACACCCTTCTAGAGGTAGTTATGAGAGAAGATGAAAGACCTAAGGGAGGAGAAAAACTTTATATTGGAGAAGGAGATCGAGACAGGGTTGAATTCATCAAAGCCCGTATAAACTATGATGAACTCACAGGAAATGCAAAAAGTGAACTAAAATACGTTTTAGATGCATTACTAGATGAAAACGAAGATAACATTATAGAGTTCTTCAACACAGCCCCGCCTGTAACACCAAGAAGACACGCATTTGAACTACTACCTGGAATTGGAAAAAAACATATGCAGAAACTTCTAGAAGAAAGAGAAAAAGAGGAATTCCAATCATTAGAAGATCTCAAAGAACGAGTACCTTCAATCCCTGATCCAAAAGAAACAGTCAGAAAAAGAATTGTCCAGGAATTAAAAGGAGAAGACGTCAGAACTCGGCTATTCACATAAAAAATGGATGTCGAAAAAAAACTTCGAGATATAGGTTTGAAACCTGTAGATGGCCAAAACTTTCTAACTAATAACAATACTGTAAAAGCCCTAGTAGAGTCCGGAGAATTAGAAGAGCATAAAACTCTAGAGATTGGAGGAGGGCTCGGAGTAATTACAGAAAAATTGCTGGAGAATACCTCTGAATTAACTGTAGTAGAGAAAGACACAGTTCTTGCAAACTATTTGAAAGAAAACTTTCCAGAAGCAGAACTTGTAAATGAAGACGCACTAGATATCAGCTTCAGCGAATTTGAGAGATGTATATCTAACATACCTTTCCAAATTACATCAGAAATATTTGAAAAACTGGGAGACTCCCAAGTACAATCATCTCTAATAGTACAGAAAGAACTTGCCGACAAAGCGGTCGCAGAACCTGGAGACTCAAATTATGGGCGTTTCACAGTCATGGCACAGTATTACTTCCTACCAGTCAAGCTTACAGACATCTCAAGACGAGAGTTCTATCCAGCGCCAGAAGTAGATGCGTCTATTATCAAACTCTATCCTAACAAGGAACGCCATGGCGTAGAAGATGAAGAAACCTTCTTCAAATTGGTAAAAGCCTTATTCACTCATAAAAGGAAGAAACTACGCAACGCATTCGTGGACTCACGGAATATACTTGGTAAGAATAAAGATGAGTTAAAGCCACTTCGAGATAAAATTCCGAATTCGGAAACAAGAGTAATCAATCTCGGAGTATCAGAACTAAAAGAAATACAGATTTTTCTCAAACGACATAATAAACTTTAAACTCTGGAGTTTACAATTTCTTATGCGGAGTAAGTACATCTTTGTAACCAATAAGGCGTTCTCAGGCCTAGAAAAAATTGTTTCTAAAGAGTTCGAAACTTTGAAGAAAGAAGTTCCTAGTGAAAGGCTTACAGAAGTCATGCATTTAAACTATTCGTTCTATATCAGCGCTCGATCTTACCTAAACTTTAATTTAATGGTCGAAAAATCTTTAGCACGTTATTCTAAATTTTTGAAGGCTTCAAAATGATATATCCAGTACGGGAAGATACTTTGCTTTTGAAAGAAAACGTAGAAAAGAGAGAGCTCAAGGGAAAAAAAGTTCTGGAGATAGGTACTGGTAATGGTCTTATTGCAAGGACTATGATGGAAAAAGGAGCTGAGGTTACTGCTACTGATATCAACCCTGAAGCTCTTAGTAATCTGCCTGAAAAAATAAACGTCCTGAGATCAGATTTATTTGAAGAAGTTGAGGGGGTGTATGACTTAGTCGTTTTTAATCCTCCTTATCTGCCTGAAGAACATGATGAGGATTTAAACGGTGTTGAGACCTGGCTAGGCGGGAAAAAAGGTATTGAGGTAACTGAAAGATTTCTTGAAAATGTTTCTGATTACTTGGAAGAGGGTGGAGAGGCATTAATTATTGTGAGTAGTCTTGCAGAATACAGATCATTAGTTGAAGAATTTGATCTTGAAGTCTTAGACGAAGAGAAGTTTTGGTTTGAGAAGCTGTTTGTAATGCGTCTAGTAATTGAATAAGTTTTTAACCCCTCTTCTAACAAATGTATTATATGCAAGGTAAAATTCCACAGTATAGTATCATGGTTTTAGCTATTTTCATGTTTTTAGGCTCGGTAACTGCATCTAACTGGGAGTTCGAGGTTTTAGACGAACCGTATAATGTAGATATGCTTTCAAATGATACAAATGCAATATTTGTTGCAGATTTGCAGACTGATTCTGGAGACCGTCTAACGCCTGATGATTTGCATCAAAACGTGACGAATGAAAGCTACTCGAACCAGTATATAATTTATGAATATGAAACACTTAACGGAACAGTAAACGAATCCCTAAACTTTCATGATGATCTTGGAAAATGGTATGCTGAATTCAAAACAGATAATGTAGATATGGAAGAAGTAACTTTCAGAGCTTTTGGAGAAGCAGTAGGAGGGTATGATGATTCGGGTTCAGAAGCTGTCGAAAATTATCCGGTAACTGTGGGAGATATAGAAGTTGATTTTCTGACAGATATAATTGACCCAATAAGGGCAGAGAGACAGCTCAAAATAGATGTGAGAACAACAAATACTACTAGTGGCCAAATAGTTGACCGCCCAAGACCTGAAATTTATTTTCATAATGTCTCTGAGACCGAAGAATCATACTTTTTAGAAAACTTTAATGATGATCCTCAGACAGGCTATAATTTTAATGCAGAAGTAGGGATGCCTGAGGCGGCTAACTCAACGTATATACTCAGAACAACTGCAGAAGAATATGATAATTATATGGGCAGTTACTCTCAGTTTGTGAATACGGGTCCTGACATAGAAGGTGAAGCGACTGAGATTTTTGGTGGAGACAATTGTGATACCTCTACTCTATCAGAGAGATGTGAAGTAGAAACTGATTTAGATCTTGAATTTGGTATTACTGCAGCACAGGTAGAGGCTGTTAATGCAAGCATATATGGCTATAATGAAACTGGAGAAGTACTTTTCGATGAGAAAGAGATGGATGAAGTAGAAGTCATAGAAGAAGGAGACGAAGAAGAAGATGAGCATGGTCAGTTATTTGACACAAATTTGACAATACCTGATATTAATACTTCTAAATACGAAAACGAGGTCAGAATAGACTTCTATGCATGGGAGGATGATAGATCTTACAGCGAATCTCATCGGATTGATTTAGAAACGTACCGAATAGAAGATAGAAGTAATCCTACAGCGTTTAAAGATAGAACGCATGAGATGCGGCTAAGAATGGGGAAGTATTTCAGCTTGAATGCCTACGATTTAGATAGGTTCAGGGTATTAAACGCTACTCTGACTAGAGGAGACTTTGAACAAAACTTTACTATAGAAGACTTTGACTTCAGCGATAGTGATGGAATAGCAAGTGCTGATGTAATTATACCTTCAGATGAAGAACCAGGCACGTATTCACTGCATGTTGAAGCTATCAACAAATTTAATGAATCTCATGAATATACTTCTAGTCTAACAGTTAGCGATTTAGATGCAAGTTTTGAATCTGAATCTGAGAAAAGTCTTGAATACAATAAAACAGGACTATTTTCAGAAGAAATAACTATAGAAAATCTAGTGGATGCAGATAAAAATGTTGAAACTACGATAGAAGGTCTAGAAGATGTTGTTAATATGCCTGATAGTTTCAGTCTTCAGTCTGGCGAGGAAAGACAAATTGATTTTGATGTCAATTATACTGAACCTGAAGACCTAGATGGTGAAATAATTTTTCAGGATACTGATGTAGATTACAACGATTCAACTAGAGTATATATCGATGGACCTAGCTGTTCACTATGGGAGTCTGATCTCTGTCTTGGTATTGATGAACTGGATTTGTATACTAATGAGTCGGCTACTACAGAGGAGTTTAAAGTAAGAAATCTAGATGAAGATGAGATTGATGTCAATTTCACAATGGGTGGTAACGTAAGTGATGTTGCATCAGTGTCAGATATGTCAGTAGAAGATTATGAAACAGCAGTAATGGAGGTAGAGCCAAGTTCAGATGGATTCTATGAAGGATATATTGCTGCTAATACTACTAACGCTACTTTAGATATTCCACTAAGTATACAGGTAGACTTAGATGAAGATGAGACTGAAGAGGAAGAATATTTAGAACTTGATCCTTCACGACTAGACTTCGGAACGGTTCCGGAAGGAGAAACACACTCTGATACAGTTACAGTCGAAAATCTTGCTTCATCAACTATAGAAGATATTTCAGTAGATTCAGACACTTTTGATATTGAAACAGACTCTTTTGATTTAGACTCGGAGGAAACTGAGAATGTGGAAATTGAAATTGGAGAGCCTGATGCTGGCACAGTAGAATTTGTAGGTACGGTTGATGATGAAGAAGTTAGCGAAAGTTTAGAAATACAAGGCGCTACAATAGAGGACTACAGTCAGAGAACTGATGAGATACAAGAAAGAATAGATGAGTTAAGACCTGAAATAGATGATGCAGACCTTGATAGCGACTTGACTGAAGTATCTGGTCAAATTGATCAGATTAATTCTTACTGGGAACAAGGAGAATATGAGACTGCAGAATCTGAGTTTAATTCAGCGCAGACGACATTAGATACAGTAGAGTCGCAAATGGATGCTGAACCTTCCAATGGCGATGATGGAGCAACAGAACCCGATGAAGGAGGAGGACTTCTATTGCCATTAATAGGAATACTCTTTTTACTGATACTCATAGGAAGTTTTGTATTTTATGAAAGCTATATTCCTGAAGAAGGAGATCCGCTTTATGGAGTGCTAGGAGAATGATAGAGCAGTTTTTAAACCTTCCTACGCCTGTAATAACTGCAATACTACTTACAGGCCTAATAATAGCATTTGTAGTAGCCTTCAAGATTATGGAAATGATATTTGAAACGGTTACTATTGCGATTTTATCAGGCATATTTTATACTGCACTAACAGTATTCTTAGGAGGAGCTGAATTTGGGTTTAATGACTTATTGCTTTTCTCACTTCTAGGAGCATCACTTTATATGTTCTATAGTTTCTTAGCTACAACGATAAAAACGGCTGAAACACTTCTAAAAGTGCCTCTAAAACTATTTTTATCAGTTTACAGGCCTGTAAAAAGGATAGCTAAGAAAGGATTGCGAAAAATTAAACATGGAATACGGTCAAGAAGAGAAACAGAGGTATCTGAAAGAACTACAAAGGAAGTAGTGCTTGATAAAACAGATTAAAGTTCTCCAAGTAAACGATTAAGTTCTTCAGATGTGGGTGAAGATCTTGCAACTAAATCTCGTAATATTTTGCCTCCTCGTTTTTCAACTATTTCAAGTTGACTAGATTCTGCGGCTAATTCTGAGCTGCTAGAGGCCTCATACATTATTATGGCGGCAGCATGACTCAAATTAACTGAGTTATAACCTGTTGAAGGAATATGCACTATAGTGTCACATAATTCGAGCTCTGAGTTACTAAGGCCTTTAGACTCTCTTCCGAGTACTATGGAGGTGTTCTTCCTAAACTTAAAATCCTGACAAGAGATTCCTTTCTCAGGTTTAGTACCTACTACGAATTCTAGATCTTGTAGAGCTTCTGGTAATGAATCAAAGATTTTAGTATTGCGTAAAGTATCCTGGCTGTTTTTACAGGTTTTTCTTGCTTCTGAAAGATTAAAATTAGGGTTAACTAGCCTTAGTTCATAATCAAAATTGGAGCAAAGTCTTGCAATAAAACCTGTGTTTTCTGGTACTTCAGGTTCCACTACTACTATGGCTGTCACGTCATATGAACATGAAGTCAAACGGTTTTATATTTACGACATGCTCATACAAAGATATGGAAGGCAAAATACTTGCTGCAGTTTTTACAACTTTAGCAGTAGTATTTGTTGCTGTAGGCGGAGGAGAAGTTGAAACAGATGTAGATGATGCTCTTCCGGAAGAAGACTCATTTATTACAGATTTGATACCTTCAATCTCAATAATTGATCAGATATTTGAGCCTCCAGAAGCTGATACTCAGGCTGAGATAGAACTGAAACTGTTAGAGCCTCAGATAATAGATGTAGACTCTTCTAAGTTAGATGTAGGTGGGCTGAATTCGCTTGAAGGAAGTACTGAAATATCTTCTCAAAACGATATTGGTCTAAGAAACTTTAGAGGTTCTATAGAGATGAACAATATGACACGGGTTACAGGCTCTGCAACAGGATTTTACTCTGATGAAATGTCAACCAATACCTCTCTAAATATAGACCAGGAGCTAGAGACCTCTCTTGTAGAAGCTTCAGATGTGGATACTACTAATTACAGATTTGCTGTAGAAAGTATCAATCTTTCATCGAATGAAACTAGTTCTGAACTCAATAAATCTGATACAGAAGTAGACATCACATCATTCAAAGGAGATTTAGATATAGTACCTGACGATAACGTCTTGCTGCTTGATGGAAAGGTTGCTGAAGTGACGGCAGGACAGACAAGCTTTGGAGGGTAACACATTAAAAAAGCTGCATCCCCTTTACACAGACATGATGCCATTTCTAAACGGAGACCTCACAAATGTATTCATAATCTTACAAGTACTATCATTCCTACTGTTTTTCGTACTGATATTTTTCCTACCGCGTCTTATGGTGTGGCAGTCTAACAGAAGAATGAGTGCAACCCTTACAGATTTAGAAGCTTATCACAATGATGCAGAGGCGTTTTTCATGGAAAATATGAAAAATCCTGAAGAATTTAAGGAGAAGTATCGTTCTATGAAAAACTTCCAGTTTTCAGCACCTACATCTCTTGATCCTGCTGGAATGGTAGACAGAATGGAAAATGTCTTAGATGCATCAGAACACAAATTTACACGCTTCGTAGAAAAAAACGCTGATACAGAAGATGAAGAAGAACTTGCAGATTTAAACATGGCGTTCAAAGGCGTTATGGGAACACATCAGATTCACAAGATAATTGAACACTTCCAGAAACTAATTAACAAGACTCGGAACTTCCAAGTAATGACAATGATTCAGATGATACTCCCGATTTATACGGAAATTGCAGAGGCCCAAAAGGGAGCAACAAGAGCATTCGCAGATAATGCGCCGATAGGAGATGCAATAGGACCTCTTGTAGCAGCCAAGTTTATTACTGAAGAACCTCAAGAAATAGCAGAAGACATAATTCATAGCAAAGAAGAAATAGATGGACAAGAAGTTCATGTGATTAAAAGTAATGGGCCTGGCGCAAGATTAGGTAAATATGGAGACGCTCTTGAAACACTTGCAGAAAGACAAGACCTTGATGCGATAATAACTGTTGATGCAGCAGCTAAGTTTGAATCAGAAGAAACAGGAACTGTTAATGAAGGTGTAGGCGTGATGATGGGAGGTCCAGGAGTAGAAAAATCAAAGATAGAGGAAGTAGCCACCAGTCATGATATACCATTAGAAGGAATAGTCATCAAGCAAAGCGCACCAGAAGCCAGTAAACCAATGAAAAAAGAAATTTATCAGGCCTATGATCCTGCAGTCAATAAAGTAAAAGAAATAGTGCAGGAATTCGAAGGACCTGTGGCTGTAGTAGGAGTAGGAAACACGTGTGGAATTGCTAACACTAATTCAGAAACTCAAAATGTCCATGCCAAGCTCGCAAAATACTGGGAAGAATATGAACAACAAGAGGATGAAGACGTATCCTATATGGGATTAATGTCAATGTTTGGAGGTCCTGACCAACAGCTCAAAAACCAAGCGTATCAAACAATCTGGACAGGATTAAGGTAAAAAATTCGCTTTTTAGCGGATAAGAAAAAGAGGTTCAAGAAAAGAATGAATACAGAATATGAAGATCTAACTTTTGAAAGACTCGGACATTCTTCAGTAAAAATAACTTCTCAGCAGAGCGGAAAGAATATCTATATAGATCCTTGGAGTGAGGTAGTAGAAAATAGTCCTAGTGACGCAGATTATGTTATTGTAACTCACGATGACTTTGATCACTATGATCCTGAGGCAATAAAAAAGGTTTCTAATCCAGAAACTAAAATTATGCTTTACCGAGAGATAGACAGTTCTGAGTTTGATTCAGGTATTGAGTCTATAGATATCGGGGAGACAATAAATTTAGATAGTCTCAAAATACAGGCCTTACCAGCATATAATTTAGAAGATGGAGATCATGTAGATGAGGAAGGCCTACCTTTTCATCAAAAAGGAGAAGGTATGGGTATTCTACTTAATTTTGAAGAAGTAAAAATTCTGTATCTCGGTGACACAGACTTTATACCAGAACATCAAAGTCTTACGGCTGAAGTGATAATTCCTCCAATCGGGGGACATTATACAATGAATCGACACGACGCAGTTGATTTAGTTGAAGCGGTAAGACCTAGACTAGTACTTCCTGTTCACTATAATACATTTGAACAGATAGAAACAGATGCAAAAGGCTTCAAAGAAGAAATTCAATCTAGAGGAATTAAAATAGAACTTTTCTAGATAGGGTAAAGGTTTTTATTGAGGCCTAACTAAAGTTGTATGTATGCATAAAATATCGCTGTTAATAGTATCTATATTTTTGTTAATGGGTTTTGTTTCAGCTAGCCATCTCACATTTCCTGATGAAACTATTGAGTATGGTGCAGGGGATGATATAGTTATAGAATGTGATGAAGATGGTTCCGAAGCATGCCCAAGTTCTAGTAGTGGCTGGGGCGGTGGAACGGTTTTATCGATATCTGCTTGTGGAGATGGAACGACAAGCGGTGTGTCTCAATCAGGATCGGATTATGTTGTTGAAGATGCGGTGCCTGGAGAATTTTCTTGTTCTGCAGGAGATAGTGGTTCTTTAACAGTTACTTATTATATCTGTGACGGAGGCTGTGAAGAAGAGTGGTCAGAAAGTGGCGGGTCTCTTACTGTAGAAGGTAATGATATGGACACCCACTATGGAAAAAATATGATTGTTAACCTGGATACTTCAGGAGATAATCCTGAACTCAGGAATTTTCAGTTAACAGATGATATTTGGAGCGATGTTTCAGGGTGGAATGTCAATATAGATAATTATGATGGGGCAGGATTAATGGTGCAGAGCTATGGGAGCGGTTCTAATGACTATGGAGAATGGACTCTAGAACCCGGAGATAATCCTATCTTAGATGGAGGTATGACTATCGAAGATTTTATTGAGAACTCTGAAAGCGCAGGATACAGTAGTTCTCAGTCTGGTGCTGAGGAAGCTATAGGAGAATCTTTTACATCAGAAAACGAATGGGAATATGGCGATGTAGGAAGTCACTGGGGCATTGATAGTCAAACACCGGTTCATGATGATGGAGATTATCGTTTAGATGGGCAAATCATTTTAGGAAACTTCCCAGAATACTATCGTGAGGCAGTTACACCGCCTGACCAGCCGCCGCAACACGAACCAGGATCATATTCTGGAGATGGACCCTATTATTTCATCTGTAGAGAAGGTGCTAAAATGGGGAATAACTATGGGGACGATGTGCCTCAAGTAGTAGAAAGTAATGGTCAATTATACAAGTGTGTTGAAGAATATATAGATCCAGGGCTAGGAGGGGGTACATACTATACATGGGATGAAGTAGGAGAATGTGACACAGGCCTAGATCATGACGCTGATAGCCAGATAGATCACCACAGCTCCGATTACCAAAGTGATCATTCTACTGTAAGTCCTGATGAAGACTGCGACAGTCCAAGCAGCGATAAAGGTGCTGTAGGAGGAGATGAAGAGTCTTGTGATGGAGGAAGAGTTATATGGAATGAGGATGAGGAACAATGGGACAGATTCTACTATGTTGCAGGAATCGAAGACTGTTCACAAGCACTAGGTCTTTCAGATGCTGATCCAGAAATATTTTACTGTGATGAAGAAGAAGGCCCTAACGATTCGAGCTCTATAATTGGAGGCGGAGAATCAAGGAACCAGTTCTGTGATGGGGCAAGCTACGGAAACTACAGTTCGGACTCTCCTTATAGTGATGGAGAACTTCCTGCTGCAGACTATACTGTAACACAGGAGTACTTTGATGAAAAATGCTATGAAGATAATGACTGCGTATGGGAGGATGGGCAAACACTTTCAACATCGTGGGTTGAGCCAGAAATAGGTCAGATATCAAGGCTACAGTCTCTTAGAGAAGCAGAAAGAAAATACGCTGATAACAGTGATGATATACACCTTCCGGGAACATGGGAAGACCGTGGTATGGAAGAAGTGGAAGGAAATTATTATGAAGAAGTAGAGGATAGAGATGCATCGCTCCATGAAGAGGCTTGGACTATAGGTCATGCAGGAGAACTCAGTCAGGATATAGGCGACTCAGACTTTGAAGGCGGATTCGCCGGCAAATGTGACGAAGAAAACGCATGGCAAGAAGTAGAAGAGGATGAGGGTGAATTTGAATGGCGTTGTGATGGGGAGGTTGAATGGGATCAGGCAGCACTACTGCCTCAGGTTGGAAGCCTTGAACACGGTAGTCAAAATATGTCAATGGGACTAATAGTAATGGGATACAACAACAAAGAACTCCAGGATTACCGGCCAGAACTAGGATACAGTGAAGAGTTCAAAGGTTGGTGGAGTTATCCTGAAGCAACTGATAGAGCAGATCATCGTGAGCAGGATTTCCTTGACACAATGGATGTAAAGTGCTGGGCAGGACCTTTAGAAGAAATGCCAGACCGAGAAGACCCTGAGACAGAAGAAGGAACACACTACATAAACGATACTATCGATGTACATGAAGGATATCCCTACGGATTCACAGGCGAAGTCGACGGCTCAGGAGACAGTACTTATAATCCTCGCGATTTTGATGGTTACAGCTGCAACTGGGAATACACTACTGAAAGCGGACAAAGAGTAAATGTCTCAGGTGAAGAAAGAGAACTCCACCACAAAATACACACAAGCCCAACCTCAGACTTAACCCGTGAAGACTGGGCAGCATTCATGTCAGGCCACATAGACTACACACTAGCTCCATCAACACCAATAGAAGCAGGAGAAGCACTAAAAGGTATGAGAGCATTAGCAGACTCTGCAGGATGGCAAAACAATGCTGTAGAAGCTTTTGATAGATCTTTAGAATGGGAAGATGATGGACATTGGGAGGTTGGAGATAGCCCTGCTGGTATGGCTGATGCAGCATGGCAGCAGAGAACTAATGATATAAGGGGAGCAATTTTAGATAGTGGTACAATGAGTCCCTACGAATTAGATGAATGTTATGAAGACTCGGGAATGTTTCAACCTGTAACCTATGATGCATATCCACACGTCCCAGGCATAAGCCCGTGGCCTGATGACGAAGACTCTAATCAGATTGAATGCCCTGACTGGATTGAAGACGGTGAAGGCCTTGGAGGAGATCCAGTTAATTGGACTAGGCTTGAAGAAATAGGATGGAGCGATACCATAGAACCTGATGGAGAACAATTTAGTCAAGGAAATCCATTAGTCAACTTTATAGCAGCCTACAACAACCCACAGACAGGAACAAATGACTATGGACACTTGAAACTTGCTTATGATTCTGTTGAAGAACTGAGTGCGCATTTAACACAGTGGGAGAATATGGCTGACAACTACGTAAGACACGAATGGATAGAAAGGCCTGAAGGATACATAGCGTGGGATGGTCATGGTAATACGGCAGTCAAAGACTTTGAAATAGAGTTTTCCTCAGAAGAAGTTAATCTTGATTCTGTAG
>LKMP01000001.1 GCA_001563915.1 Nanohaloarchaea archaeon B1-Br10_U2g21 | reverse complement strand
GTCTCTAACACGTCTCCACGAGCCAGTGGCGAGTACGCAACCAACTCTATGTTATTAGCAGCACAATATTGCATTAATTCTTTCTGAGGAAGTAAAGGATGCATCTCAACCTGATTTGCATATACTTCAATGTGCTTCTCAGCTTCTCTTAATAGACCTACATCAAAATTACTGACCCCAACTCTATCTATAAGTCCTCTATCTAGTAGCTCTTGAAATCCTTCAAATGTATCGCCGACCCTATAATTACCCGAAGGCCAGTGAACATACATTAAATCAACGTAGTCAACACCAAGCTTCCTAAGACTTTCCTCAGTACTTCTAACAACTCCCTCAGAATCCAGTTTATCAACCCAAACCTTTGACGCTAAGAATATCTCGCTCCTATCGACCTTGGAAGCAGAAATACCCTGACCCACACTTTCTTCATTCCCATATATTTGTGCAGTATCTATATGTCTATAGCCAATGTCTAGAGCGTTTTTAACGGAGTTTTTACAAGTTTCAGAATCCGTGTTTTGCCAAGTGCCCAGTCCTATCTGTGGAATCTCCATGATAAATGAAATTAATTCTCCAAGTTAAATCTTTACTTGGGCAAAAACCCTTCTATTTCAAAGCTCTCGACAAGTACTTCTTCCACCTCTAGAAGCCTATCCATGTTGACTTCTGAAGGCATGTAACGGTCAGGAGAACTTGAACTGTTACGAGGCTCTACCACTCCCAGCTCATCGAATATTTTAAGCGCTGAACCTGCTACAGGAGCAGTCACAGGAAAGTTGTCCGCTATCTTGGAAGAGGTAAACGAAAGGCCTTGATTAATAGAAAAGTATCGTAGTGCAGATTTCATAACATAGAAACTTCTTGTAAAATTCTTGAACTGTCTGTCATAACGGTCTTTTGCTTTAATTATCTCTTCAGCAAGTTCTCCATCCATAAATTGTTTATTTACTTCATTCTTTTTATTCAGGATGCCTATCTATCAAAGATAAAAACCATTGCACTAAATATCTTAGAAATGCGATTATATAACAACCACTATACGTGCTTATAAATAAAATCCAGCTAACAAAATAGTGAATGTAACAGAGTTTAAAACTAATTTAAGTCTTTCAAACACCTACTAAAGCTTAAAAACTAGCTTAAATACAACAAGACAATTTTGACCTTTCGCTGATAGGGCAAAGACTAAATTTAAACTAATATCTTTAATCTATGAAACTCGTTCTTAAGCTCTCTTAGCTTTGAAAACAGGAGAGTTAGGCAAAACCCATATATAGTTTGATCTCCTCAGTTAGAACAAGAATGAACTATGTAGTGATACTCGGAGCTCTTATCCTATTCATTGGTTTTGTAAATGCAGAACCGTTAAAGGAAGACCCGAATTTTGACTCTGAAACAAACATACAGTATATGTATGATAGTCTTGAGAACGTTACAGAAGAGGAGGTACATGAATCGAATTCCACGTCTTGGATTGAAGGCGAACTTGTATTTTGTCGGAGTGGAAATCAAACGATTGAAGAAGAGGTAGGAAAAGACGAGATCGAAGAAATAAGAGATGGCATAGTGGTTAGTAGCGTCGGAGATAAATGTGGAGATGACCATGGAGTAGCCATTAACCCTAATGAGACAGGAAATGTAGAAGAGCTAGAAGACGTTGAAAAAACTTTCTTGGAGAGATTGATGGATAGAATAAGTCTTTTCAACTGATTTTATTATTTCAGTAATGGCTCTCTTCCTTCCAGTTTTTTCCAGTTATTGTTTTCTCTAGAATCAGGCACATTATTTCCGTAAACATCTACTAAGTGCTTTTCTTTAGGAGTACCAACTACTTTTTGCTCCATTTCATTAACGTAAACCCCATTAGATGGAGCGATTATACCATATCGGTAATAAATTCTTGTATTCTTAACTTGTTTATCTGTAGGCACGTTAACCTCGCCTTTTATACCGACATGAGAGTTCTCGATAAAATTTAATAACTGATTTAGTATCTCTCGAGATTCTACAGCGTTTATATTTACTGAGGCCTTATTAAGATCAGATTCCTTCTTAGTAAAAAGCTGAGCACCATAATCAACAGGTTTACCCTGTGCTTCTATAGTAGGATATATACTGATGAATTTGCCTTGTTGAGTACCTCCTTTAAATCTCTCTAACCGGTCTATATCGAAAGCTACTTTATGGACAATATTATTTTTTCTAAGGAATGGTAATACTGCTTTAGCAATCTCTCTACCCTCATGAGGTTTAGCCGATATTCTTAATTTATACCCTTGATATGGCAAAATTTTTCCGCCTGTATCCGTAAACTTTCTGAAAACTGAATTACCTTTTGCGTCAATTTGAGTACTATAGCCTTGTTGAGTTGTACACAGATCTATCCACTCGCTTCTTAACACTTCAATTAGTTTGTTCCTTACCTTTCCTCTTGGGAATTTTTTAGCGAACTCTTCAGGAGAAATATTGCCTTGTTCTAATTCTTCTAGACCTTCTTCAAATCTTCTTAAAAGTAATTCGGTCTTATATTCTCGACCAGACGCTCCTGAGAAAAAAGAGGAGCTAGAACGTAACATGGCATCAAATTCCTCTAGCTTAACCATCTTACTAAATTTATATCGCTCATATGTTAAAAAACCTCTACTAAAAAGTCAATTTCCAATTCTAGTTATGAAATTCCTGAATTACAAAGAACCTCAACTTTTTCACTGGATATATCCCGATTGAGTTTGAAATACTGGTTAAATACTACTGACTGTTAATGGGATAAAACCATGACTCAGTCAAAGTGATAATTCACTATTGACTCCAGTGACCCAAGCATTTCATCAACGACTTTGTAAGGAGGTCGAGTTGAACCTTCTCCGTAGGTGGAGAACTCATCGATCTCAATCAGACCTGCTTCCTCTAAACTAGGTAATATGTTGGGCAAAATAAGATAGATGTAGTCCAGACTCATCCATAATATCTTTCACACTAAACTCTTCACCCTCCTATGATGACTTTGAACTGTTGACGGGAAGCCCTGTCCGGGATTTGAACCCGGGACCTCGTCCTTACCAAGGACGTGCTCTACCGCTGAGCCAACAGGGCCTTGTATTTGTTTTTCAGGTGTGGTACTCTTAAATTGTATCTGGCTTGATGAAGGAGAGATTTTTGATTGAGGTACATCAGTGTTGACTGTGTAAAATCTTTCTTTTATTGCTGGGCCGTTAACTAGTTGTCAGAGGTGTGGGAGCATGGTTATTAGAACTTTGGACGACTTGTTTGTGTACAAACTTCAAAATATCTACTATATAGAAACTGAGTTATCAAACGAGCTTGATATGTTAGCTCAGGCCTCAATGGATGAGTCTGTGCGAGAAATTTTTCAAGATCACCGACTGGAAACCCAGGATCAGATAATGAGACTGGAGGAAGTGTTTACTATGATTGGAGAGGATCCGGTGGCGTTGCAGAGCCATGTGATAGATGCTGTGATGGCTGAGACTCGTGAGGCAGAGATAGAGACAACGGAAGAAGACTTGTTGGATATGTACTATATTGCTGTAGGTATGAAAACCGAGAGAATTGAAATAAATGCTTATGAGACCTTAATCAATATGGCTAAGATACTAGATTACGATAACGAAATTATTGATTCTTTACGCCAGAATCTGCGAGAGGAAAAAGCAGCACTGGACGAATTAAAGTCGATGTCTAAGGGCTCAATTTTTGAACGTTTAATTAACAGATTAACTTAGCGTTACAATGCTACGAGCGCTACTCCGGCCAGCAATATTGCTGAACCAAGAAGCTTAATCAGTATATTATCTTCTTTGAACAGCATTCCCCCAGCTATAACTGTTAGAGGAACCTGTAGCTGGAGCACAGGCACTACTTTGCTCGCATCTTGCAGAGATAGAGCTGTCATTACTGCCAGCATTGCAGCAGCTTGAATTATGCCTACTGAGAGGTAAGCCTTCTTATCCATCTTCACACGCGTTCTAAGATTTTTGAAGTGTTTTTTACCGTTTTTTCTGTAAAGATATCCGTTAAAGGCTATAGACATGCCTGTAAGTATGAAAAATGTGTGCACTTCTGGAGCAAGATTAGTAGTTATTATTCTATCAGCAATTGCTGCTATTCCAAATGCTATGGCTGAAAGTATTGCAAGTTGCTCTCCTTTGTCGCTCAAAATATTTTCAAAAGGCGATAATAGATGTTTTGGATCTTTTACCAGCACTACATATCCTCCAAGACTTGCCATAATCACTCCAAGACTTATTCTGACGTTTAAGGCTTCTTGCAGGAATATAAATGCGAAAATAGCTACAAAAACTGGTTGTAGCCTGTTTAGTGGCATTACTATCGATACTGGATCATTTTTGATAGCATAGTTGTATGAAAACCACCCTATTACGTTCGCAATTACTGACAACATTATGAATACTGTGAGGCTTTGAATTGTGGATATCTGTGATAGTGAAAAATAATAAACAAAAACTGGCAAATAGAATAGGGTTGAAATAAGCATTATTGCTGATGTGAAAAATAAAGGAGATGTATCCTCCATCGCTTTCTTACTGATTATTGCTGCTGCAACGAAAAGTACTGCTGAAATAAGTGCCGCTGCAAACCATTCCATAGAAACAAGTTACGGACAAAGCTATTTTTAATCAGTCCGGTATCTTCTTATTGGCTAGTTCAAGCTCACAGTTCTCTTAATCTATCCTGCAAACTGATCGTTTTTCTTTCTCAAGTGTCTGTACCCACATTTTCTGCAGTTTGTCTTACCAGGATTCTGTGTCCTGATCTTTGCGTTACAGCGTCTGCAGACATAGACGTTCTTGAAGATTCTTTCTTCAGCTTCTTCAAATTTCTGTGCCATAGATTAGGACTAGTGTTAAAGCTTTTAATTATGAACTGCGTCAGGCGCTACAAAAGTTACATCTCTGTTCACTAGTTATTAGTCTCCATATATTTGAAAAAAACAAAGCTACCTACAACAAGGTTTTTTCTTGGTGACTTAGGTCTTTTATCCCACCTCACGCCCAAAGAAGTTTATAAATAACTCTGAATTATCTACGTATAGGCGATTTACAATGCAAGGTGAATACGTTCACATCAGCTTCAGAAAAAACATTTGAAAATCTTTTAGATAGATACAGCTCTAGTTCTAAGGGCTCCAATCAGGGTGGCTGTCTTCACATGGCTCGGCAGACTTGATTCGAAAGGCAGAGTCACTTTTCCTTCAAATCTGCGGGATAAAGCAGATTTAAACAGCAAAGATTTTGTACTGCTTTCTGCTAAACGAGTTAGGAGGCGTTTTTTCAAGGCAGATGATTTGGAAGCAGCTTTATCAGTTTTGAAGGAGTTAGACAACATTGAGAGTTTTAAGTATCAACGTAATGAGTTGGAGGTAGTTTTCAGTGAGCAATGATGTAAAACTTGTTGACCTCTCCTTTAATCCAGAATCTTTGTACTCCTTAAGCGATGAAAAATATTTATCAGCGCTTATAGGCTCATACAGCTGCACTTTCAACAATTCAGTTTACAATGACAACTTTGATTATGAAACAGCAGAGCAAATCATCACAGGCCTAGAAGATAGAGATTTTGAGGGGTTAATGGCTATAGAAAACAATGTGCCAGTAGGTTTTGCATTTGGATATGTTCTCGAATCCCAAGATAGGGAGAATTTTCCTGAAGAACTTTCAAGATGTGAAGAGAACTTTTTTGAGAACTCTGCTTTTTACTTCGCAGAGCTTGGAGTATTAGAAGAGTATCGTAATCAAGGTATTGGAAAAGGTCTGAAGTCTGCAGAACTCGATAGAATTAAAGATAGAGATGATGTTGAAAAAGGTTTGATGCGTACCTCCAATACTTCTGAGAATAAAAAGAAGCTTCAGATAGATCATGATCTAGGGTTTGAAGAAGTGTTAGTTGATGGAGAGGTTTTAACTGAAACTGTGGAAGCTATAGGAGAAAACCTGGAAGATGAAAGGATGTATCTATGGAGAGAGGTATAGACCTCTATTCATTCTTTCTTTTTTGAAGTGATGAAGATGAAAATAGAGACTGTAGGTTCTGGGGATGCTGAAATCGGAGTTGTTTACTGTGTGCACGGTGATGAGCCTTCGGGTAAGAAAGCCGTAGATCGCCTTCTGGAAGAAAACATTTGCTTCATAAAAACAGTGAAGTTTGTATTGGCTAATGAGAGAGCTTTAGAAAAGAATAAACGGTTTATAGACTGTGATTTGAATAGGAGTTTTCCAGGCAATATTGAATCAGATTTGTATGAAGAAAGACTGGCTTCAAAACTTATAGAGGAATTAGAAGGTCTTAAAGTACTTGATATACACGCTACTGGTTCAAACCCGGTACCTTTCGCACTTTTTTCTAGAAGGGATAAGAAAACTTTTGAAGCGGTAAAGGACACAGGCCTAGAAAAAATTGTTGAAATAAGTTATACTCCTGGTTGCGGAGTAAACTTTTATGGTGGCGTAGAGATAGAATTAGGGCCTAAAGAGTCAAAAAATGCAGAAGAAATGGCTTATAAATTGCTTAAACAATTTCTAGTTAATGCTGGAGCTATAGAAGGTGAATGCAGCTATAACACTGTGGAAGTCTTTGAAGTATTTGATGAGGAAGAGAAAAATTCAGAGAACTGGGTTTTTACTGCAGTAAATTTCCAAAGAGTTAATGAAGGGGAAAAATTTGCGGAATCTCTTACCCAGAAGAAGATGGCGGATAAAGAATTTTATCCTGTGTTAATGTCGGAATCTTATGAAGAAATTCTCGGCTTTAAATCAGTCAAGAATGAAAAACTAACGGAACAAATCAATACCTGTGAGGCAGAATAAAAAATGGCTGAGATTCAAGGTTTGAAAGGTTTTTATGATCGCTACCCAAAAGAGTACGCTAGCTGGAAAAAACTGATTGAGATAGTTGATGATACTGCTGAAGAGTTTGGTTTCAGACAGTTGCACGTTCCAAGTGTTGAACGTGCAGAGTTGTACCGTATAAAGTCTGGTGACGAGTTAATGGAACAAATGTACAACTTTGATGATAAGGGCGGACGTGAGATTTCCCTGATTCCTGAACAAACTCCTACTAGAGCTCGTTTAGTGCAGGCGCGGAAAGACTTGAAAACGCCTATTAAATGGTATGATACCTCTAAGCGGTGGAGATATGAGGATGTGCAAAGAGGTAGGGATCGCGAGTTTCTGCAAGGAGATTTCGATATTTTCGGAGTTGAGAGTGTAGAAGCCGATGCAGAGATCATAGCTGCTGCAGTTACAATTTATAAGAAACTCGGTATAGAGGATCGTGTAAATTTTTTAATCAATGATAGGCGACTGCTCGAGTCGCTCTTAGATGCTCATGGCGTTGAAAGAACAGATGCAGCAATGAAAGTAATTGACGACAAAGAGAAGCTGAGTCGAGAAGAATTTATAGAAGGACTATTGGAAGAAGGCCTTTCACAGGGTCAAGCAGAGAAAGTTGATGAACTCACAGAAATTTCAGGACCTATTTCGTCCACTATTGAGGATTTGCAAGAACTTGCGCCTAAAGAATCCTCTGAATCAGTCCAGCGTATGAAGGATTTAGCTGAGATGCTTAATGCCTATGGAGTTTCCCAAGCGTGCCGAATAGATCTTTCAATTGTAAGAGGTCTTGCTTACTACACTGGTCTTGTTTTTGAAGCATTTGATGCTGAAGGCGAGTTGAGAGCTTTATTTGGAGGAGGTCGTTATGATAATCTTGTAGGTTTATTTGGAGGTCGTGAAGTACCTGCTGTAGGTTTTGCATTTGGATATTCTACAACTATAGAGTTGTTGAAACAAGAAGATATGTGGCCTCTTAAAGGAATTGAGACTGATGTGTACATTTTGTCAGTTTCTGACTCTGTACGAGATATTGCACTAGATTATGCATCAGAATTACGAAATGAAGGGCTTATAGTTGAGACTGATCTTGGAGGCCGAGGTTTTGGCGATCAGCTTGGTTATGCCGATAGTATTAATTCAAAAAGAGTTTTGATTATTGGCGAACGGGATCTAGAAAATGATAAAGTAACTATGAAACATATGGAGTCTGGTAAAGAAGAGTTGCTAGCCCTAGAGGATGTAGTTGACCACTTAAAAGAGGAAGGCTTAGTTTAGAATTGGCTAAGGCTTTTCTGACGGTCTTCTTCCTCAATATAGAAATTATATTCTCTTGCAATCCACCGAGTCAGTAAATTAACTACTGAATCCACCTGATTATCTGTTAGTTCTTTTCCTGCAGGTATTCGATGAGCTCTTGATAATTCTTGCCGTGAAGACGCTCGACATGCATGCATCGCCTTATAAACTGGGTTCCCTGCTTTTGGAGTTTGTTTTCCATCATTCTCAGGCTGCTGTCTCAGTTTTAGTTCCAATATTTGTTGAGTCTGTTCTTTAAGGCCAGATATCCCGATTTTCTTTATCAACTTAACATCTTGTTGATCAAGCCTAGGCATATCCTTGCCTCTCCCAGGAAGTTCCAGCCTTCTCATAGTTATTATAAACAGCTGAATGTTTTAACGTTCTATGACATTTCAGACATAATTCCTTTTGAAGAAATTGTCAATATTAGTCTTAAGTTTCTCTGCTTCTGACGGAGATTTAGTATGAATATACTGTAATATTTTCATTAGCTCTTTTGGTTAGTGTTACTTGGATTTAGAACACAGGACGTAAACTCTTGAGCTACATCACGGATGCTGAAGCTAAATTCATACTGTTCTTGTAACAAAGTAAAGTATTGTACTGTGTAGTTCTCAAGGATATTCATAGCTGCGTCATTCGGAGGACTACCAATTTCACGGCCTTTAGGAGCTTCCTTTTCATTTTCCACTATGTCAATCTGCTTGAAAACTGCTTGGCGTGCCTCTTCAATACTGACAAATTTTTTATTTGCAGGATTATTTCTATTTCTAAAACTCATACTCATTAATAGGATTTGTGTATTAGTTAAGCTTATGGCATACAAGATCGGACTTGTGGGAAAACCCAGTGTTGGAAAATCAACTTTCTTTAATGCAGCCACAATGAACAATGTGGATGAAGCTGCGTACCCATTTACTACAATTGAGCCTTCTGTGGGCGAGGCCTATGTGCGTGTCCAAGACGCGGCTCCAGATTTCGATGAGACACCAGACCCCAGGGTCGGATTCTATCATGATGGTACAAGGTACGTGCCTGTGAAACTAGTTGATGTTGCGGGATTAGTGCCCGGAGCGCATGAGGGTAAAGGACTAGGAAATAAGTTCTTAAGCGATTTAAATGAGGCAGATGTGCTAATCCACATAGTGGATTTTTCAGGAGAAACAGACGCAAAAGGCGAACCAACTGAAGGACATAACCCAAGAGAAGATATTAATTTTCTAGAGAATGAACTGGACCAATGGTATCTAGGCATCCTTGAAAAAGGAATTGAACGTTTTGATGGTAAAGCACGTCAACAAGACGTCAAACTAGAAGAAGAGCTTGCAGAGCAAATGAGTGCTTTCAAAACTAACAAAAATCAAGTCAAGAAAATTATTCTGAATGAAAATTTAGAATTAGATCCTGATACATGGAGTGACATGGATAAGTTAAGTCTTGCAAGAAGCATCAGAAAAGCAACGAAACCTATGGTTATTGCTGCTAATAAACTAGACACTGAAAAAGGGCGTGAAAATTTTGAAGAGATTACGAATGATAGTGAGTATTCTCATCTTGAAATTGTGCCTTGTAGTGCTCATGCTGAAAAAGCGCTAAAGAACGCAGATGAGCAGGATTTGTTGAACTACTGGCCAGGAGATTCCGATTTTGAGATTTTAAACGAGGATAACTTAAGCAGCGAGCAGTTAGAGGGCCTGACAGAAATAAAAGAATTTCTCGAAGACTTTGGAAGCACTGGCGTGCAAGAAGCCTTAGAAGTAGCAGTTTTTGAGGAGTTAGGTCTGAAGTATGTATTTCCCGGTGGCGCCGATGGTTTAGGCGATGAGCATGGTAATATCTTACCTGATTGTTTCTTAGTGCCTGATGACTCCACAGTCTTAGATTTCGCGTTTGAGATTCACTCTGATCTCGGAGAGGGATTCTTGCATGGTATTGATTGTAGAGAGAATCGGCAAGTCAGCGGAGATAGAAAAATAGAAAATGGGGATGTTATAGAGATAGTTACAACGAACTAGCCTCTATCTCCCGGGAATAATAGTGTTGATAATGTTTGATACGCTTGTGATAGCGTTGTCTATAACTGATTCGTCCTCTTCTTCAATCTCTTCTTCAGGTCCGACTGTCTCTTCCTGATCTTCTTCAGACTGTTCTGTTGTTTCTTCGTCTTCTAATTCAATTTCTGGTTCATCTGTTTCGTCAACGTCTTCTTCTATTTCAATGTCTGGTTGTGGAGACTCTTCCTCTTCTGTTTCGTTGCTAGGTTCTGTTTCGTTTACTAGTTCATCTGTTTCGTCTTCTGATTGTTGTTCTGTCTCATTAAGCTCTTCGTCTGTTTCATTCAGTTCTGTATCTTCAGTTTCGTTTACTTCTGTCTCGTCTGGTTCTTCAGTATCCGTCTCATTCACGTCTTCTTCTAAGCCTTCAGTTTCGTTCAGGTTCTCTGTTTGGTCATAGTTTTCTACGTTTCCGGACTCATCTATAGACAGTACAGCCATTTCGCTGTCGTCAAAGTTTACTGTCAATTCATAAGGATACGCTGCATCGAATAGGGCCTCGAAACTATCGTATTCTACTACTTGCGGACAGGCTTCATCGTTTTCTGTCTCAATCTCTTCTGAGTCTATGTTCAGTGTGTATTGTTCATCTTCTGGGACTGTGGCGTTGAGTTCGTGGCACGGAGTAGGTTGCTCTACTGTTCCACTTAACTCAACTCCATCATTTCCTACCTCGTAATCAAGCTGTTCTTCTTCAATTTCTGTATCAACTATCTCGAAACTGAACTCATAGTCTGTAATATTTTCTTCTATGGGCTCAGAATCGGTCGAATTGTCTTCTGAAGCAGCCACCATACCTACAGATAGGGCTAGACACGCTATCAATAACGCGCACGTCTTTTGATAATTCATGGTATACAAATAGAGGAATTTTAATCCAGTTAAAACAAATTACAGAACTAAATAAGGGAAAAAAGATAGGCTATGTAAAAAATATGAGGAAAAACATGTTTTAATCTTAGAACAGTGTTGCAAACCAATTTACAATGGAGCCAAAGATAGTTGTATCTTCTATATCTCCGATCTCGATTTCTTGAGCATCAGATTCCAAAGTTTCATTAGCAATTTTTACATCATAGACGAATTCATAAACTCCATCATCAAACTCTTCCGTCATGTTAAATTCTACCGGGGTAATTACTGTCGTAACTACCTGATCGTCTCTAGGTTCTTCTATCTCCACAACTGCTCGGATTTCGCCATCAGTACTATTCATATCTTGCTCTGTAATCGTATATCCTCCAGTGTTAGCACAGTAAAGACCTGAAAAAGTAACTTCAGTCTCATTAACATCCACATCTACATCTTGTGAATTTACATCAACATCTCCACATACTGCTTCAACATCGCGTTCACTGTAATCTGTTGTTTCAGGATCATCAAAGCTTACAGAACTTGAAAATGCTGTCGCAATACTAATTGATAGTAAGACTGATAGTATTAGAACTGTGTGTTTTATTCCCATAGGAAGTAAATAGTCAGAGCTTCTTTATAATGTATATGACGTTGTTCGGTTAAATTAGAACTACTTCTTTGCAGAACATTATAGGCCGCATACAACAGAAGTAATTAACAGGAATTTATCCAAATACAACCTGAGAATTGTTAAAATGCTTGACTCTCTTATTAATCTTCTGAAGGCTCATCTATGCTGTTTACGACGTGTTCCACCATTCTATAGTCTTCAGCACTACTTGTCATCCTGTAGGTTCTTTTCACCCCACATTTTTCAGCAAGACCTGCTTTGTGGAGTTGACTAGCCACCGTCCCTGCAGAAGCACCGCTAGAAGAAGCCCGAGTTGCAGAAAAAGCGCGGTTAGTAGGCGTTATTATCAATTCTATATCTGGAAGCACTTCAGAATAGTTTTCAACAAAATACCTGAAATTAGACTTATCTGATTCTCTGAACTCTATGAAGTAACTACTACATTTCGCTAAATTATCCAAGCCTTTGATACCTCTATTCTTGAGATAGTCAAGATCTTGCTGTGTTAAAGAATAACTGTCAGGCTTCTCATCAAAAAATGCGTGCAAAGCACCGATACTGTCCGCGTCTATTTCGTTATTTAAAGTATCTAGTACTCTTCTAACATCATTATTGAGAGAGTTCATAATTTATGAACAGTCTCCTGAAGAGTCATAAATACTTCTTTTACACAAAAAAATCCTTGTTTAAAAATATGATCCGCGGCAGATTAAGTTAGGCGGAGTTGACAAAAAAGAACTTATATCCGCAATAGCTCTATCGTCTAATACCTCATTAAATTCCGGAGCAACTTCACGAACACCCTCCATAAATTCTCTGTCAACTCCTCTATCTTCTTTAGAATATAAAGCCATATAATTTCCTTCTTTACCGAAAAACTCGCCAGAGTCACAACCCCATTGAAAACCAAAAAATTCTGTGTCTGCATCCAGTTTTTTCCAGTTATTGTGTTCATAGGACTGATACATATGCAAGTCAAGTCCTCTAGCCGCTTCATCTCCAGCATAGCACACGCTCAAATCCCCTCTCAAAGGAAAGTACATATTTACAGTGTCCAAAGCCTCAATTGCATTCTCTTCAGTTCCGAGAGCTATAAAACCAGAGTCTTTAGACCTGCCCGCAATAACGCTACTTTCAAAATAATCAAATCTGCCTAGAACTTTGGAATCATCGTTGTAAGGTCTTATTATTGCTTCTAAGCTCTCAAAATCATCAAAATCCATGAATACTCACTGAACAGGAACAACTAAATAATGCGATCCTGCACAACTCTTTAGGAGTCCTCGAAAAATGAATTACAACGACAAACGTAGACTCATAGACGACGAAACAGGATCACCATTCATAATTAATGCTATAATTAGATCCTGAAGAGAAAGCAACATACAATGAAATACTGGGATACACAGAACCCTACTCCACACTACCAGAGGAAGAAGTAGAACAACGACTATACGCACTACAGGCCTTCAACATGCTAACAACAGAAACAGAAGAATGCGAACAATTCCTCAGACAAGAAATCAACAACTACGACAAATACAGAGCAGTAATGAAGGCCTCAAGAAGAATGAGAGAATAAACTTTGCATAATAAAAGAAAAAGGAGATATCTAGGCCTTTGGGCCTAGTCTGATGCGATTGCCCTTGATTTGTTGTAGTCTCCGATTTGAGACTGTTCTGTCTCTACAAGTACACCTACATCCAATGTAGCTTGTTCAAACTGGCTGTAGTCTGGTGCGTCTGTTTCTCCCAGGTATCGTTGGTCGCATGTCAGAGTGGTTTCTATATCTGCAATTTTCTCTTGGAGCGTTCCTGAGGCCATTGAAGGCCTCGGTGTGAGAAGGGTTTTGACCTCCTCGACACCTGTTATGGGTTCCATGCCGGTTACGTGGTGGAGCTTGTACTGGCCTAGGTCGAGTTGTCTATCAGTCATTCTCTTGTCCACCTAGCACTGGCTCCATCCGCAGGTTGAGCATTTTTTACATCCTTCTTGGAGTTCTAACATGCCTCCACAGTCTGGACATTCAGGGTTGTCTCCATCGCTTACGATGCTTGCTGCTCCTTTTTTAGTCGCATCTGCAAATTCTTCCGTACTAGTTTTTGGTTGTATCTCCCCCTCGAAGCTGTCTACTGTTTGTTGTTGACCTTGTTCCATGCCTACGTGACGTTTCATTGCTTCAGCGATTGCGTCAGGCACTGAATGGATTTGCGTACCTTGGTCCCAGCTAATCTGTGGGCTTCGGATGTCATCAAGTTGTTTGATAACATCTTCTGCTTCTGCACCCGTTCTTAATGCTAGAGATATAGTACGGCCTAATCCTTCTGTAAAGGATTGTGTATATCCTCCTGCTTTTCCGATCTGGGCGAATACTTCAAATGGTCCCTCTTGGTCATCATTGATTGTGACGTAGAGGTCTCCGTACGCTGTCTCGATTTCCTGTGTTGAACCTGTAATGACTTTAGGTCTTTTCCGGGCTTCGTTACTCATTGAAGTGTTAGAACCTCCATTAGTGAACGGATTCCGGGTTTTTTCTGTGTCTGCTTCAATTCCTTCCTGTGTTACTTCTTTTTCTAGTTCCTGTTCTTGGAGTTCTAAATCTGTGTCTCCGACCACCTCCTCAAACTCGTTCGATTCGAGTAATTTCTGAGCCCCGCCAAATTCTTCTACAATCTGGCTGAGCATATCGACCTTATCCATATCAGTCAATGTGTTCTCTTGGTTAGTCTGTAAGACTTGTACGTCTCGTGTTCCATCTCTATAGACGGTCATACCTTTGATTCCTTTGTCGTAGGCTCTCATGTAGGCGTCTCTGACGTCTTCTTTTGTTGCGCTGTTAGGGAAGTTGCATGTCTTGGAGATTCCTGAGTGGTTGTGGTACTGGAATGCTGCCTGAATGTCGACGTGTTCATCTGCTTTTACCTGGTCAGCTGTTGTGAAAATTTCTTTAACATGCGCAGGCAAAATTTCGTCCGGGATAGATTCTACTCCCTCCCATTCGTTGTTCCGCATTTTCTCTTCCGCTGCTTCTTTGACTTCTTCTACATCAACGTCGTTTGCCTCCAAGGCCTTGATGAAGTAGTCATCGAACTCTACAAGCATGTCTGTTCCTTGAATGTCTTTTGCAACGTTCTTGAAGTATGCTAAAGAGTATACGGGTTCACATCCTCCAGAGGTGTTCGCAATCATCGAGGTCGTTCCAGTCGGAGCAATTGTAACTGTGTTGTGGTTTCTCATCTTGAGACCATCTTCAAATTCTTCAGGATCTAGTCCTCCTGTGTACTGTTCGAACCATCCTGGATATTCTGTTGGTTCAGCCCATTTGGATTTCTCCCACTCTGAAAACTCTCCTCTCTCTCCTGCAAGTTTGTGGCTTTCCTCTATTGAGAACCTTGTTACTAGTCTCTGTACTTCTTTTGCTGCCGCTATTGATTCTTCTGATCCATATCTTACGCCTAACTGAGTCATCATCTGTGCGAATCCCATGATTCCTAGACCTATCTTCCTCAGCGAAGTAACAGTTTCTTCAATTTCCTCAAGCGGAAAGTCACTCATAGTCACCACATTGTCAAGGAAACGAGTACCCGTTTTTGCAACGTACTCAAACTGCTCCATGTCGACTGCTTCCTGAATGTAGTCCTGCATTGCTTCTTCTAGCCCTTCTTGTGTGTCCAGATCGTATGCACTACCTTTGTTCTGTTTCCATTCCGAGAACGTTAATGCTGTTCCATCCCCTTTATCTTTTACCAGAAGCGATAGATTAATGTGTCCAAGGTTGCAAGCCTCATAATTCTCCAACGGTTGCTCGCCGCAGTTGTGGACTACTATGCCGTTTGCAATGAAGCTGTGTGTATCCGGCTCAGTAAGATCATATACGTCTTCATGACCATCTTTTTCTATCTGCTTCACTTTAGCAGTTTTTTGTTCTGTGTAAGGTCCTTTAGTGTAGTTAGACAATTTTTCTCTGAGTTTCTGGTTCTTATCTTCTCTTAAAAACCCAATTTCTTCTTTGAATTTCGCTAGATTATCTTTTGAGATAACTAGTTCGTGCTGAGCTTTTACTTCATACTCTTTTAAGCCGCCTTTGCTGTCTGGTAACTTTCTAACTCCTTTATCTCTCCTATTTTCGTATATTTTACTGTAGATTCCGAAGTTGATCAAAAGTCTTTGAGTCTGCTTCAATAGCGGTTTATGTGAACTGGATAGCCTTATTTGGACTCCTTTCTCAACGTTCCCTTGTACCGAGCCATCTGCTGTGAAAAGACCTTGTAGAAATCCTTTCGCCATCTTTTTACTTGACCTAAATACCTTATCAGGAACCTGTAGTTTTTCCTCTTCCAGACCATATTCTGATGCAAATTCATACAGTCTTGAAGATCTGACTCTTTGTTCTTTTGCAGTTTCGACTTTTCTATGACCCTCACTTCTTTGAATTTGCTGCACTCCAATTCCGTAGTTTCCATTTCCTTCTGCTTCACGAACTACCGAGTTAACATCAGATGCAAACTGCTGTGATATTTCTGTATCTTGATCATAGAAATGAAGTACTGTTCGTTCTTCATCATGCTTCATCTGTCCATCTCCAACAATCCATCCAAGGACTCTCCCTTCTTTTTCAGTTCCTGAGTGTCCGAAACAGCCTTCACGGTCTAAAATATGCACTTCTTCACCTTCTTCCATCTCTTTAGCTTCCTTCCAGCCATCTTCAGTCATTACCCTATGGTCTGCTGTTAATCGTAGTTCAAATCCTTCTTCCGTCCTCAGCTTGTAGACATCTTTTGTTCCCGTCTTATAAACACTTGAAGCCTCTTTAACTTTTTCATCACTGAGACGGCTGTCAACTACAACATCAGTAGAGACTCTCTGATTATAAAGCTCTTCAGCAGTATAGACTCCTGTACGCGTATAGATCAGAGTATCTCCTGTAACACATGGATTTGTGGCTTCTACCTTGTGTTCTGGATGTTTTTCAATGTCAAAGCTGTGCATTTCGTTAGTTTCATCGTACATGAACAGGCCTGGTTCTCCATTTCTCCATGCCCCATCTACGAGCGTTTCCCAGATAAATCGTGCCGGAAGTGTCATTTCCTCCCCTGGTTCTAGGCTAATATCAAATTCTTTGATTTCATCTCCGAAACTTGTTGCGAAATCTCTCCAGAAGTTATCATCTTTTCCGGTGTCGCTTCCTGCAGCTTGTGGATGCCATTCTTCGTCTGTATTGTAGAACTCTGCAGTCTTGTCGTTGACAATATGAGGCTCCTCAGTTCTTGGATTGATCAAAGTGTAATCTTCGTCATTTTTGACTGCCTCCATGAATTCTTCTGTTAATCCTACGGAAATGTTGAAATTTGAGAGGTTTCCTTCTTTTCTCTTAGAAACAATAAATCTGAGTACATCCGGATGGTCGACTCGCATAATGCCCATCTGTGCTCCTCGTCTCTTACCTCCCTGCTTAATAGTGCCGCACATTGTGTCGAAAACTTGCTGGAATGTCATTGGGCCTGATGCAATTCCGCCTGTGGATTTGACTTGGTCTCCTTTAGGTCTTAGTAGATGGAATGGATATCCCATGCCCCCTCCAGATTGGAAAATTTTTGCAGCGTCGTGTACGCAGTTGAAAATTGAGTCCATGTCGTCTTCTGGATGTGCGACAAAACAAGCTGATAGCTGCTGTAGATCTGCGCCTGCATTCATAAGTGTTGGAGAGTTAGGCATGAAGGCCTGATGAGTCATTAAGTCGAAGAACTCTTTCCAAGATTCTTCATAATCTACATCGTCGTATTCTTTGTCTGGTTGCGCTACGTTCTTCGCTACCCTTTCAAACATTTCCTCTACTGTTTCGATTACTTCTCCTTTTTTGTCTTTGAGAAGATATCTTGCAGGCAATATTCGCTCGTAGGCGTTCTCTGTCAGTCTTTCTTTGACTGTTTCGCCTGTAACTTTTTTTACAGGTAGTTTGAAGTCCGTACGTTGTTCTAGTGTGTTTGGCATTTTGTCACCTTTAATATAGGATTAAGTTATTCTTTTAGGGCCTCAACTTCTTTTTGGAACATTTCTACATCTTCAAATGAGTCATAGACTGAGGCAAAACGGATATAGGCTACTTTGTTTCGAGAGCGGAGTTCTGATTTTACTATATCTCCTATGTGTTTGGAAGAGACTTTTTCTTTTTGTTTAATTTGCGCTTTTACTTCTTCAACGATTTCTTCAATATCGTCGGATGTGACAGGCGTTTTTTGGACAGCTTTTTTGAGACCTGCTCTTATTTTGTCTTCTTTGAACTTTTCTATGTCTCCTCTATCTTTTTCTACTTTGGTGTTAATGCTCTCAACTGTTTCGTATGTAGTGAAGCGTTTGCCGCAGTTCTTGCACTCTCTTCTTCTTTTTATCTTATCTTTTCTTTCGCGAGTGTCAACTACTCTAGTTTCGCCTTCTTCACAGTAATGACATTTCATGGATAGCTTTGCCTCTATTTGAATAGTGCACTACATATAGGGAGAATTCTCTCCCCTCCCCACTACATATCGTAGCCTTTTGGCTATCAATTACAACACATGCCTTTTATACCCTTCTATGTTGAATAATGCAGAACAAGGTTACTCCTCAGTAACAAAACATGCAACACACTTAATACTTCCGCCCGCTCTCATCTATATGGCAAAAGGCCCTCACTGCGCAGATACCGTTCAAGATTACTTAATGAAATCCTACGCGCAGGCCTTTAACATAGATGATTCAGAAAACTTCAAGCAAGAAACTATTCCAGGATCTCTAGAATGGAATTCAGGAGAAATTGACTTAGAAAATCTCGAACTCTCTGGAGATAAAGAACTTCCAGACACTCTTGTATTCGAAGAGCTAGACTGCATCTATGACTCTTTGAAAACGCAGAGAGGTTCAAGCCGTATTGAAGGTCTAGAAGCACTAGCTTCTAACTCAAAACCTCCAAAAACTGGTTCTACATGGTGGAGATGGAGAAATCAGTATCGAGATGCCGGTCTTACAGATGAAAACGATAACTTAACGAGTCAAGGAGAATTTTTCCTAAATCATTCCAGTACAGAGCTATCTTTTGACCCTGGTGAGATGTACAGAGTACTGCGCACTACATCTGACAGTGCAGCAGGACAAAACAGCGGCGAAAAAATTGAGACTTTTCTCCTATATGGCTCAGGCATGAGTACAACACAGGTAAACGAGCTTGTAGACCTACCCTACGAATCAGTAAGACAGACAACACAAGATTTACGCGAACTCGGACTAGTGAACGGAGGCGATACTCGACTTACTGCAGTAGGGTTTGATGCTTACAACACCGTTGTTAATCATCTCAACTACTTAGATGATGTGGAAAAGATTTGAGTATGTTTTTCAAACTATCCATTCTTATTTAAGACGTGAAAGTAGTACCTGACACCTCCGCCATCATTGACGGAAAAATTTCCTCTTTGATAGAAAACAATGCTTTTGAAGGAGAAATAATTATACCAGAGTTTGTAGTTGATGAACTTGAAAATCAAGCCAATAACGGCAGAGAGACAGGTTTCACAGGCATAAAAGAAATTAAAGAACTTAAAAATTTAGAATCCGAAGAGGTTAAACTAAGTTTCACTGGGCGAAAACCTACTTTGGAGGAAATCGAACTCGCCAGAAATGGCCGAATAGACGCCTTAATAAGAGATATAGCGGAGGAACTTGATGCTAAACTTTATACTGGAGATATAGTCCAGGCCAAAGTAGCGGAAGCGAAAGGAATTGATGTAAAACTTTTTGAAACGGTAAGAGAAGTAGAATTCCCGCTCGAAGAATTTTTTGATGATGAAACTATGAGCATCCACTTAAAACAGGGTTCAAGACCTAAAGCAAAGAGAGGGATGCCTGGCGCATTTAAGCTTGAAGAAATTAGTGAAGAGGAACTCAGTAAAGAAAATTTAGAAAATCTTATCCACGAGACTGTGGAAGCATCAGAAAGTTCTGAGCTAGGACTTATCGAGATGGAAGGCCGCGGAGCTACAGTGATACAGTATGGAGAATACAGAATCGCAATTAGTAGGCCTCCATTCTCAGAAGCAGCGGAGATAACAGCAGTGAGGCCGGTGGCTAAAGTAGGGCTAGATGATTATAATCTCTCTGATGAACTGATAGAAAGACTGGATGATAATGCAGAAGGTATACTAGTGGCTGGCGCACCAGGACATGGTAAGTCTACTTTTGCACAAGCTCTAGCGGAACACTATGAAGGCCAACAACGTGTAGTGAAGACAATGGAGAAACCCCGCGATTTAGATGTGAGCGCTGATATCACACAATATACTGCTCTCGATGACTCAATGGAGAACACCGGAGATTTTCTGTTACTAGTAAGACCTGACTTCACTGTTTTTGATGAGGTTCGGAGAACCAGCGATTTTGAAGTCTTCAGCGATATGCGTATGGCCGGAGTAGGAATGATTGGTATTGTTCATGCTTCTGAAGCAGTAGATGCAGTTCAGCGTTTGATTGGCCGCGTAGAACTAGGAATGATCCCTCAAGTCTGCGATACAGTAGTATTTATCGAAAACGCTGAAGTCGCAGAAGTTTATGAACTAGAAATGGTTGTAAAAGTTCCAGAAGGAATGGTTGAAGAAGATTTAGCTAGACCAGTAATCCAAATTAGACGTTTTGAGAACGCCACACCAGTCTATGAAATTTATACTTACGGTGAAGAGACTGTAGTAATACCTATAGATGACCATGACGAATCTGGCGCAGAAAAACTAGCTAGAAAACAAATAGAACATTTTTTAGCAGGCAAAGTAAACAATCCTAAAATTGAATTCATTTCTAGCGATAGTATCACACTATACGTCGACGAAGAAGAAATCCCTTACGTAATCGGTAAAGGCGGAGAGAACATTGATAGACTGGAGAAAGATCTAGGACTTAACATAAATGTAGAGCCCGCAAAGAAGACTTTGAAATCTGCAATAGATTTCGAGGTAAGAGAAAGAGGTAACTCTGTAGTAATTGATTTGGGCAATAAGTATGCAGGCTTAGATATAGACGTATATGATGGAGAAGAGTTTCTTTTCACAGCAACAGTTGGTAAATCTGGAGAAGTTTCTTTGACAAAAGACAGTGATCTTGCAGGCCGTGTACTTGGCTCATTTAGGTCTGAAAGTCTAGAGGTCCGTTCCTAATCATATGAAGGACTGCTATAATTTCGCATTTTTACAAGTTTTTATATAAAACCTTTTCTGATTTACTTCTATGAGTATTGACCAGACGCTCTTTGCCATAAGTACTTCTGTTACAGTAAGTATTGGCATTATCAGTTTTTTTATTGTCTACAACACTTCTCAAAGAATAGAAGACCAGATTGTTAAAGAATTCTCACAGCGTCTGCTTATATTAATTGGAGTAATGATGCTTTTCCTTTCTTATTGGGCTTATTATATGGCTGCGCTCACTGAAGTACCTTTTGCACAATACCCGCTATTCCTAGCTCTAATATTTGTATTCATCTACCTGATGTGGAATACACTTTCCTTCAGAAAACTATGTCTCTCAACAGAAAGTAAAATAGAAAAAATGAATGAAGACGAGACTTATTGACTCGACTTCTCTTTTTTCTTACGAACTAGCGTATTAAGCTCGTCTAAAGCTTTATCAACAGCTTCAAGCAAATCCCAAGCTTCAACAGTCGTTGTAATCATTCCATACTCCGAATGAAGCTTGGCAATCAACTCATAACGATGCCTCTTACCATCCTTATCATGCTTCTTTACATGTATAGAAAGTTCCTCAGGCCTCTTCATTTTTCTACCTAAAGAACCTCTGAGCTGAGTTGCAATTTTCTGATGTACTGCAGCTTTCTCTTCTTCTACCTCTAGACCCACAAGGTTAACCAGCACCATATCTTGGTATGAATGATCTTCAAGATAGTCTACATAGTCTTTTACTGTTAAGATAGCTTTAGGATAACCCGAATCCGAAATTATAAGATCTGTTGAGTTATTTTCAATCATTTTCTCTGCTGCCTTAATGCTGTCTCCAAAACCGTTGACTGTTAACAAATTAGGATTATGTATTTCGCCAACTGTAATGTCAGACATAGATTCTTTCTCTACACCTCCAGAAATCTGAGTGTCTTCAAGTGAACGACCAGAAGTACCTCCTTTGTCTGGAGATTCTCGAGGAACAAGCATCTTTAACAAATCTGTAGATCTTAAGATGCCTGTAAGCTCTCCTTCAGAATCAAGTACAGGGAGTCGAGATATATTGTTATCCAGCATCAAATTTCGTGCTTTATCAATAGGATCGTCTTCAAACACTTCTATTAGCTCATGAGACGCTAGATTTCTTGTTGAATAGTTTTCAAACTCTTTTACCATAGTACATGCTTCAACAAATTCTTCATCAGACACAACAGCCTTTAGATTACTGCCTCCTTCTGTATAAACCATCAGTTTTTTACCAGATTCAACTCTGAGATCTGCTAATTCTACTAGTGAGTCTTCTTTATTGAATTCTGGAGGCATATGGATAACTTTCGAAAGATTTGTTGATTCATTGTATTGAGTATGTCTTACAAGATCTCTATAACTAATCGCTCCTTCAAGATTATCTCCATCAACAACTACAACTGCTCTAAGACCTTTATTCTCCATAAAATCTCTTACGCTACCTATAGAGTCATCTTTAGAGACTTTCGGAAAGTTTTCGTTCATTACGTCTGAAGCCTTAACGTCGTGCATAGAATTCATTTTTATTTCACCAAGTATTTGTCATGGTTTTCGTCCATGTCTATGAAATTATCTGCTGCTTCGCGGATTTCTTTAGCCGAACTTTTTCCAAAGCTCATGACTTCTACCCTACATCCCATTGATTTCAAGTGATCAACAAGAACTGCAAAATCTCCGTCCCCGGTTACAAGGACTACTGTGTCAAGTTTTTTAGCCTGCTGAACCATGTCCACGGTCATTCCAAGGTCCCAGTCGCCCTTTTTTTGGCCACCATAGAACTCTTTTAGTTCTTTAATCTTGACTTCATACCCTATTTTTCTCAAAGCTGAGAAGAAGTTATTTTCGTCAGGAGTATCTGCCTTTATAACATATGCTGATGCTCTTAATAGCTTTCTGTCAACTACTGCGGCCTCTAGTACTTTTTTGAAGTCTACTTTTGATTGGTAAAGGTTTTTTGCGCTATAGTACATATTTTGGACGTCTACAAAGACGCCTACTTTCTGATTTGAATGTATTTCTGCCATTTTTCAATTTTCACATCTGTAAAAAGCTTTAATGAGTAATTTTACTCTCTACAGAAAATTGATTGAGCTATCTTTAAAATTGATGCGTCCTCTGAGATTGCGAAAAGAAGATAAAAAAGTAGAGGCTTACCGGCAAGGCCTACTCTCTGATCTCTCTAATCTTCTCAATATTCTCAGCGTAACCCTTTTCATCAGAATTGGGTGTTTCCAATACCATCGGCAGGTCTCGTAACTCTTCACAGTTAACCAAATTTTTGAAACCTTCTACACCTATTTCTCCTTCTCCGATATGCTCATGATTGTCTTTTTCGCTGCCTCTTGGATCCTTTGAATCATTAAGGTGTAGGACTTTTACATTTTCAAAACCTAAGTCTTCTCGAAGTTCCTGCAGCATATCCTCAAATCCGTCTTCATCTTTTAGGTTGTAGCCTGCAGCGTGAGCGTGACATGAGTCAATACATACTCCAATACTGTCCTGTTCTGTACCTTCAAGCATTTCTCTAAGCTCACCAAAACTTCTTCCTAATGTAGTTCCTTTACCAGCAGTATTCTCTAACAATAAAGTCACGTTTTCTGGTATATCTAATGAGTCAAGGCCTTCAATTATTCTTGCTATCCCGTTTTCTCTCCCGCTGCCTGTGTGCGCGCCCGGATGGAATACGACATATTTAACCCCCAAAGTTTCTGCTGCATCGAGTTCTGACTGGAGACAATTCAGCGATTTCTTGAATAAGTCATCTTTCGGAGTAGCAAGATTCACCATGTATGTCGAATGAATAACATATGGTCCTTGATTTTTTCCTTCAGCAGCTTCTTCGAAGGCTTTCCCCTCTTCATCTGTATATTCTGCTACTTTCCATGTCCTTGGAGATCCTGCAAATATCTGCCCACAGTTGCCTCCAACGTCTTCCTGTCTTTGAATTGCTTTTTGTGCTCCGCCTGAAGTTGATACGTGTGCTCCAACTCTGAAAGTCATACTTAATAACCAAAACCTAAACTTGTTAACTGTAATGAATATAGTCTCAGGCGCACCTTCAAACACTGAAATACTTTATGAGCTGGGTCTTGAAGATTCAATAGTAGGTACGACTTCTCTCTGCAATTATCCTCCAGATGCCGTAGAAAAACCTAGTGTGGGCGGTTGGAGTCAAGGCCTTAACTATAGTAAGATTGATGAGCTTGAGCCCGATGTCATTTTGCTTAGTGACCCGCTACAAAATGAGCAGGCCTTGAAACTCGATAAAAAAGATTTTGAAGTCTTTCAAGTCTGTCCTGGAAGTCTAGAGGAAGTTTTTGAAAGCATATTGGATATAGGGCAGAAGTTCGATAAAGAATCTGAGGCTCTTGATTTAGTTTCGGACATGAAGAAAGAGATAAAAAAATTTGATTTACGGCATAAAAGAATTTACTGTGAAGAGTGGATGGATCCTCCAATGGTTTCAGGCAATTGGATACCTCATCTAATCAGAAACGCAAATGGAAAGTACTTTATCGATGAAGGTAGAAGCCAAGAATTTAAATTATCTAAGTTAAAGGACTTTAACCCAGAATTTATTTTCTTGAATGTCTGTGGTGCCGGAAAGAATATTGACACATCGAAGATTTACTCTAGAGACGATTGGCAAAGTGTAAAAGCTGTAAAAAACAGGAACGTGTACGTTATAGATGATGCTCTCTTGAATAGGCCTGGGCCTCGCCTTGTAAAGGGCCTTGAGAAAATAGATTCTTTGATAAGTAAAGCTAATAAAAATCTAGTTTAACGTGTGTTTATAGGATGGATCTTGAAGATAAAAGTTTAGGACCTTTCTACAATAGAGTTGTTTCTGAAATCGGCGAAGGATGGCGTTCACGAGACCAGGTAGTTGATAATTGCCTTGAAAATGATTTGACGTGGATTGGAATAGTAAAAGCTCTAAATCGGTTAGAGGATGAAGATGTAGTAGAGCGATTTACTGAATATGATGGCGTGATTGATTATTATAGAGTAAACGAAATTTACTCTGCCTAAGTATCATGGTCTGTATATGGTTCGCCGTATTTATCCGTGAGTAAATTAACCGCAGCTTTAGCGCCCTCACCAATCGCCACGGAACTTTGATATTCCCACGTGTTAGCTAGGCCTGCTGCATAAATTCTATTAGCCGCCTTGTTTGCTTGATCCGTCTTGACATGCCTCTCCATCATGTAAGGGCCTTCAACTCCTTCTTCGAACTCAACGAGATCTTCTGCATAGTCATGAATCCCTGCCGAAGCCAGCACAATGTACTCTGCTTCGTAGTCTCCAGTATCCGTGGTTACTTTAAGACCTGAGTCCGTTCTTGCTAGAGCAGTTACTTCTTCGTTTTTTATTTCTCCATTAAATTCTCTTAGTTTTTCTTTTCCGCTCCTCAAAAGTTCTTGTCCGCTTACAGAATCAAAACCTATCAGGTTCTGGATATTTGCAGTATTGAGTACTAGCGATTCCTCAGTATCGAGTAATAATGTTTCTTCTCCTGCTTTTGCAGTGAATACGGCAGCCTGTAGACCTGCAAGACCTCCTCCAATTATGATTACGTCTCTCATGTTTTAGAGCTATAGTGCAAGATATAAGGAGCTATGGGCAAAACACATACAATATTTTATAACTATAAGATAGCACATTTACTGTGGTCGACGAAATAGTAGATATCAATGGTAAGGAGGAGCTGATGCATGTTGCGAGCATGTATTTTGAATCCCTAGATCACATGCTAGATGTCATTGACATGGATCAAAGCACCTTTTATGCCCATTTAAACGGTAGAGCAGATATGATGGATCTCGATCATGCAGTAAATCTCACAAAAGTCGTGCATTTATCTGAACCGCGGTTTCAGTTTGATGATGCTGAAGATTACATAGATGTTCCTGAAGAAGATGGATGGGGTAGTGGTAGGATCAAGCTTGACTCTGATTTTAGAGAGTTTTTGTTCGGACGCAGAATGTTTGATCCACTTAATGAAGAGCTGATAGAGAGTTTAACAGGATTCGATAGAGCAAGTTTCTCAAATTATCGAAACGAAGACAGATGGATTCCAGAACAAGGTTATAAAACCCTATTTGAGTACTTTAAGCGAGAATTCAACAATAATCCAACAATAAATTTTGACATATATGAACGGACAGGAAAACAACCAATTTATGACAACCTAGATATTGAACAGTTTACAGAGTACTGTATCAATAAAGAAGTAGACGGCGTTAATAGGAACGAACCCTTACTACCCGGAAATCCTACGGAGCAAAGATTAGCTCTTGAAGAAGCCTGTCTAGCTAGAGAGAAGTTTGATACATTGTTAGGCGACTATCTAGATAAATGGGAGCAAGAAGGTACAGCGTTTGATGTCAGAAATGAAATAGTTTACTCAGTAATAGGCGATAGAATACTTGAACCAACATCTGCAGAAGAAAGAGAGAAAATAGAGGAACTAGTTCCTTATGGAATTGTAAGACCTACAAGCAAAGATACTTACTGGGTTAAGATTTGAGCTCACTATATCTGCAAAGCTACGTAAACTATTGTTGTAGCTATTCCAGCTGAAATCAGAGAGTAAGCATGTATTTTCATCGCCATTTTGTGGTCGGCTTCTAAATGATCAGGATCTCCTATCTCCACAAGATTACCATCTTTTTCGAACACTCCCTTTTGACCATAGTGTGCGCAGAACCCATAAAGCGCTTGAAGTGCTCCTTCAAAGCCTAGGAAGAATGGTATGAAGCTGAAAATATAGATGTATTCAGGCAACTGCAAGTATACTGTGGCTCCTACCAAGAGTGATGCAGCTAGAAGGCCTGATGCTCCGAGAACCGCTCGATTTCTTCTCTCCCGCATTCCTATATTACAGCTTCCAGGTTTGTATTCCATACCATTCAAATCTGATAGCTTGGTTAAATAATTTCGGAAAGAAAAGAAAGAAAAAGAAATTTTAGGCTTAGAAGTTTGAACTTATCTCATCAAACTTTTTTTGAACGTCTTCCCAGTCCACATATTTGAAGAAATTCTCTACAAACTCTCCGCGGTTAGGGCCATAATCGTGATAGTAGCTATGTTCCCAGACATCTAGGGCCAGTACAGGGTGTGCGCCCCATACGGCGTTTTGATCATGTTTGTCTACTACAACATTGTGCAGCTCGTCAGTTACTGGCATATAGACAAGCAAAGCCCATCCTCCAGCTGCAGATGCAGCAGCCTTGAATTCTTCTCTCCATCTTTCAAAACTTCCGAAGTCCTCCTCAATTTTCTTTAAAAGCTTTCCTTCAGGCTTACCTCCTCCGTTTGGAGAAAGGTTATTCCAGAATCTGTTGTGTAGCACAGTTCCACAGTAGTTGTGTGTAAAGTTTCTGAGTATAGTTCCAGTGCTAGAGTAATCTCCTTCAGATCTTTGCTGCTCAAGTTTTTCTTCAGCCTTATTCCATCCGTCTACATAGCCTTGATGGTGTGTATCGTGATGCCATGTCAATACTTGTTCAGATAGCCAAGGTTCAAGCGCATCGTATTCGTAAGGTAATTCGATTAATTCCATTTAATTCACCTAATACAAGTTTTCAATTCCAAGCCTAAATCATTTTGTGATTTTTAATAAAAAGAAAAAGAAATAAGTTGTCAGCGAAATAAAGCAGAATCTATTCTACTTCTATTTCGCCTTCAAGCTCTTCTTCAAGGTCATCAGGAAGTTCTTCTTGTGCTCCTTCTTCAGGTACTTCGCCTTCTTCAGGCATTTCTTCTGGCGCAGGTTGCTGCTCCATCATCTCAAGCTCAGCGTCGATATCAATAGGCGAGATTACCTGTCCTGTGAAGTCTTGTTGTTCTGGGAACAAGTAAACTCCATCAGTAGTCAAGTAAAAGGCCTGTTCGAAATCTTCAGTCTGAGTCTCATTACCTTCTTCAAAGGTCTGAGTCAGTTCCATAGGCACATAGTACATCCCACTTCTGATCTCTGGATCTTCAGTGAACTCATATTCTTCTGCCTGAAGCTCTACAATACTCTCAACTCTATCCTGTGCTTCACTAGAAGAAATTTCTGCATCAGCCTGATAGAAATCAATCACAAGACCAAACATCAAGCCCACTAATAGGCCTCCTGCTAGTCCTGCAGCAAGTAAAGCTTCACGTGAGAAACCTCCTAATAGGCCTCCACGGGTATCTTCTTCTATCTGCTCTACTATGTCATCTTCGACGTCCTCTACTTCCACTTCTTCACTATCAATTTTACTCTGTAGGAAGTCTTTGACCGTTTTCCTGTCCTTGCCGGCTTCTTCAGCCTCAAGAAGAGCCTCGAAATCAGGGTTTTCTGCATCCCTGACCTGCTTCTTTACATCATCCACAGTAGCATCCAAATCGATGTCTTGGCTCATATCTATCATCTGCTTAAGAATCTTTTAAAACCTCACGCAAAATTAGGCCCAAATTTGGAGCTACTACACCCTAAAACAACGCCCAATACACTAAAGAATGCTTGAGACCTCTAGAAAAGATATCTTACTATCCTCTTCTAACATGACTCAAACTTTCTTCTTAAATTGTTCAAAATCAAGAGAGAACATTGGCAGCCTAATTTGAAGTTTCAAAAAAGCTGAGAAAATGGGGGCGACAGGATTTGAACCTGCGACCTACCGCTATCTCCAACAAACTCCTAAGAGTTTAGTTATCACGAGACATTCTAAGAATGTCTCTAAAGGTTTAATCATCGGCTTTAATGCCTCATCCCTCCAGATCAGTCAGCTCTAACAGAGACACTTTGGATAATGTCAGTCACTGTTAACCACTGGCTGCAGTTACTGGAGGCGGTCGCTCTCCCAAACTGAGCTACACCCCCTCAGCTCTCTATCCTTGAAGTAGTAAACTATTTTTTTATATGAAGCAGGTAAAAAAAGCTACTTATCAACTTCTAGGCTGTGATAAAGCAGAAGGACGGAATCCATATCGGACGGGAAAAAAACTTTATTGCTGATTCTCGGAAAGAAAAAGGCGATGCGAATATTGTCAGCCATGCTCATATGGATCACGTGCATAAGGCTCCAAATCCAGTCATATGTTCAGATTTGACGGCAAAGTTAGCTGAGGCTAGAACCGGAATAAAAATAGAAACTGTCAAACATTCTAATGTCAGGTTACTAGACTCAGGCCATATCCTAGGATCTTCCGCGGCATTGATTAAAACCGATGGAAAGAGAGTACTTTATACAGGAGACGTCTCAACTAGAGACAGAGCATATATAAAAGGTTTTAAACCTGTTAAAGCTGATATACTAATCACAGAATCAACTTATGGACTCCCACCCTATCTATTTCCTGATCAAAAAGAGATTGAGCGCGAAATAATCGACTGGATTCAAGACAACAAAAATAGACCTCTTTATTTATCAGCCTATTCTCTAGGAAAAGCTCAAAAAATCCAGTATCTAGTAAAAAAAGCTGTTAACAGACCCCTAATTGTTCATGGTTCGGTAAAAAAAATGAACGACATAATTGAGAAACATACTAGCCTGGAATTTAATGTAAAACCTTACAAAGAGAACAAAAATCTTTTGAAAAGTGGAGAAGGAATTTTTGTAGGGCCCACAAGTTTTTCTAATAAAGATTTTTTAAACAACTTAGTAAAAAATTCTAATGGATTAAAAGCCGGTTTTTCCGGATGGTGCATAACAGGAGCTTACGGTTACGGACGTTACGATAAAAGCTTTCCCTTTAGCGATCACTGTGACTTTGGTGAATTAGTTAATCTAGTTAGAGATGTAAATCCTGAAAAAGTCTATACTCACCACGGCTTTGACGCAGAGTTTGCTTCTTATCTAAAGCGTGAAGAAGGTTTTAATGCAAGATCTCTAAAGACAAATCAGACATCTCTAACCGACTTCTAGAATATCTTCCCCTTCTAGTTCAGCTTCAAATCTTTCTAAGTACATTTTTTCGTTCTGCATTCTTTGTTCTGCTGTTCTTCTTGACACTCTAAAATGGAATTCTTCAAGCCGCTCCTCTAATTCTTCAACTGCTGTTCCATGAAAGTACTCTATCATTTCGGGCATTGTTCTCTGTTTTTTAGCAGAATAATGGAACATTCTCCAAAAGTCATGAACTCCAAACTTGAATAATTCATCAGCATCCTGAACTATTTTGCCTTCAACTGTCCGAGGTTTTGAATGGTGATTGAGTATAATTTTCTCAACTTTTTTCATCTGAGCTTGGGAGAGATAATCTTTTACATAGTCAGATACTATTTCTGCTCCTCTCTCATCATGACCTTTATTGCCTTCAAAAGGGTCCATATACCCATCATTTATGTCCAAGGACCTTCCTATATCGTGAAACAATACTGCTACCTCTACAACTTTAACATCAAACTCTAATTCTGAGATTTCTTCAGTCTCCATCAGTTTTTTAGCATATTTATGTGCGCTGACAAGGTGGAAATACCGATAGTCTTTACCGCCTGCAAGCTCTATGTAATCAGAAAATACTTCTCGAAGCTTAGTTCTAAGCTGAGACACTTCTTCTTCTTTTAACATATTCAGATTTTAGGTACTAAAGTTGAAATGCGCTTTGGTATAAGGATTAAAGGGTAAACGTATTAAGTCGGCGCTTGTAATTTTTAGTTACAATGGATTATGATGAAGAGAATATCTTGGAGAGGCCCTTGCCATATAAAATCTTGAGACAAATCCATTTGAGCGATGGTGGCAGTTATGCCACTCAGTTAAATTTGAAAGCAGGTTTTGACGAAAATCAAGCCCAAGAAATTATTGAAAATTTAAATAGTGCCGGTTTTTTATATGCGGTTGAAAATACTGACCCTCAGCTGTATGATGTGAATTATTCTTATCTTATTGATGTTTGGAGAAATCTTTGGGTATCAGAGTTAGGATTTAATCCTGATGTGCCTGTACATTTTGGGACATTCCTTGAAAATTATTGTAAATCATACTTCAACGCTGAAGGCGTGGCGACAATATCCGAAATGCTTGTACATGACTTCTTCTTAGGGTTAGGAAGAGCTGTAGAACATCGCGTTCCTGCTAATTTTGAAGGCCTATTCCATGAGCTTTCAGAGAGCTATGAAGGTAAAAAACCTGTTTCTAAACATGTGCAACATGGTTTCAATTTTGTAGATTAATATGGAGAAAGTTTTAGTTGCTGGATCCGGTTTCGGAGGAATTAGAGCAGCTATAGACCTTCATAGAAAGGGATTTGATGTCGAAATCGTTGATAAAGATCTTGAACACGTTTACAAGCCAGGCTTAATAGACTTAGTTCGTAAGAGAGTAAGTAAAGATGACTTAACAATTGATGTTGAAAAACTGTTTTCAGGGACAACTATAAAGACATCAAGAGAAGAAATCACAGGTTTTAGGCCCAAAGAATCTATTGTTGAGCTTGAAAAGGGAGAAATTGAGTACGATTATCTTGTTTTAGCACTTGGAGGATCTCCAAAGACAAAAATTGATAGTGAAGATATTATACATCCTTATTCTATTGATGAATCCTTTAAATTAGCAAATACTAAAGGATCGGTAGCTATTATTGGTTCTGGCTATACAGGTATCGAATATGCTGCAGAACTCGAAGCTAAAGGACTAGACGTCCACATTTATGACTCTATGACTCGGCCCTTACCAAGTTTTTCAGAAAACGTATCACTAAAAGTTTTAGATTATCTTAACCGTTACGAGATTGGTTTTACAGGAGGTAAAGAGTTAACAGTTTCTGAAAATGGCATTGCAGAGTTTGTTGATGGACCTCACCTTACCTTTGACAGAATTGTATGGTGTGGCGGAGTAGAACCCGTAGAAGTTATTAGAGAATCTTTTGGTTCTGAAGGTTTGAAAGTCAATAAAGGCCTATGTTCTATAGAATATGACAATATTTTCGGTATTGGCATGTGTAATAACAGAGAAGGAAATTCTGCTCACCAGTCTTTGAAAGAAGCCAAAGTAGCCGCAAAAAATATTTCTAAAGAAGATTATGAAAATCTTGAGCTTGTTGGCGAGTTTTCTCCTGGATTTCTGATATCTTTAGGTAGGACAGGGATGTTTATACGAAATGGAAACTCACGTAAAAGCCTTGTGTTTAGATACTGTAAAGACATTGTACGTAAGGCCTATATGTGGAATTTAAAGAAAGAAAAAATCCTGCTTAAGAACTTAATGTAATGTTCCTTTTCTTTTATCAACATCATATGCGAAAAGAGCATAACCTACTTCTTCTGTAGTATAACCTGTTTTTTTGGAGATCTCTCTGATAGGCTCAATCATTTTTACATAATGTCTTGGGCCAAAAGTTTCCCTTCTTCCGTTAAGATAGTTCAGTCTTTCTAATGATGCCCACACTCTTGTATCCACAACTGCATGTCGTTCAGGATTTTTTACGGCTAATATTACTGAAGCAGTAGGAGCTTTGAATCCTTTAAGCGCTGTTAAAATAGCTATCTGAGAAAAATCTCCTTCAATATTGTAAAGATTTAACGTAACTTCTCGACAAAGTTCTTTTGAGTTACGATTGACGTGATGTGCACTACGAGTTGAAGACTCATATGCAAGGTCATATAGATCCTGTCTCTCTAAAAATCCTTGTTTAGAAAATTTAGCCCTATAATTTTCTAGCACTTCCGGGAGCAGACCCTGTGTTTCAGAATAAAAATCTAGATATTCTTCAATAAATTTTCTTAGTTCAGTCATTATCTAGAAATTTTCACATCCATTTTTATCAGAGTTTTATGCCATCAGCATTCCTTTACCTTTCTCTGCAAATTTATGCCTGTTATAGAAAAAATAAACACTTGCTGCAGTAGCCATTAGAACAAATGCTACTGTAGAAATTTTTCCAAGAATTATAGCGGCTGAGGCAAAGTCATCTCTGAGATACCAGCCTATCATGCCTAAAGATAGATTTCTAGGAATCATTCCTATAAAACTCCATATTCCATACGTCTTCCAATCTATTCGGAAAAATCCTGCTGATGCTGAGATAACTGAAAGAGGAATTAATGGAATAGCTCTGAAAATCATAAGATATAGATGTTCTCTGTCAGATGTAAAATGGGTTTCAAATGCCTTTATTTGAGGCCAAGTAATGCTGAAATACTTTCCTATTCGTTCTAAAACAGGTTTGCCGCCATAAAAACCGAGACCGTAAAGAACATAAGAGCTGAGGACTGAAGCCGCTGAACCAACCACGGCAATAAATAAAAATACCATTAAGAAAGCCTGTAATGGCTCGTTTGCAGGTATAAGTATGAAGCCTGCGGCCATAGGTGCTACAGCTGAGGGAATCGGAATAAATTCTTCAAGAAACATCCATAGTATGACTGCTACCGGACCATAGACTTCTATATTAGCTATTACATGTTCTATCAGATTTTATCACCTAAATTAGACACTAGATCTGTGAACGCGTTCAAAAACAGGTTTAGTTCTTGCATGATTTGCTGAGCTATTCCAGGGTTTTCTAAAGCCTGTCTTTCTGGTACTTCAACTTTTTCAATCTCTAATTCATCTGTTTCATTTACGCGTGATGCTGCTTGGACTTCAAATTCATGCTGGTTTATCTCATCAAGACAATGGTCAAAATCGGCTCTGTTTTCTCTCTCACAAGGCCTTAAGTCGAGATGTTTGCCGTATAAATCCCATTTTTCTTCATTACTATCAATTTGTACTCCGGGGTCTACTTCTTCATAAATTTCAGTTAGTTCTCCTCCGTTTTTGACATATTTTTTGACTATAAGTTCAGAATAAGCGTATCCAAACTCTCGATTTCCCTTTGAAGGAGCCCAGTGTTTCATTGAGTCTTCTTCTGACTGATAATACTCCCATAATTCCTCTCTATCTCCCCTCGGAGGAATTGTATAGATATACCCCTCATCTTGAAAACTTACGTCATCTCCAAAAAGTTCAGAAGTCCTATTTCTTCCCTCTAAACTTACTCTTGTCAAATCTTCAGCATGGGTTGCAACTCCCTCATCAAACCAGGCGCTATCTGTCTGATCCCAGCTCAATAAATCATGGTTTAAGCCATGAACAGTTTCATGAACTACTACAGGCTTCAATTCATCCGATTCCTTGATTTTGATAAGCCCTCCGCCATACTCTCCAGCACTCCACTCAGAAACTTCATTCCTATAGTCAATACTTGAATAAAATACTATTGGAAATCTTTCGAAGTTTTGTTGATGCCCAACAGTACCTAAAGCCATTTCGTATGCTTTATCAAGGTCAGCTTCAGGTTTATCTCCAAAGACTTCATAATACTCTGTTCTATTTCCCTCTCCCACATTTAGACTGATAGACAAAGGCCCTTCACCATTGAAACGTACATCTTCCTGATAGGAAACCTCAAAACCCGGAGCAATCCAAGCAGATATAATCTCACTGCTTTCTATAGTTCCTGCTGTTTCTTGATCTTCAAAGCCTGAAAAAGATAATTCGTAAGTTTTAAGCTCTTCTACTACTTTTTCTGAAGGCTCATTAATTTTGTAATATATTTCTACGTACTCTTCTTCTCTAGCTGGGCCCGAATTAGTAGAAGCATCCACAACCCCATTCTGTACGCTATATTCATCTATTTGTCCTATTGAGTCTCCTATGTATATGAGTTCAGAATCTTCAGGAAGGTTGTAATTAATATTCCAAAGATTTAATGGACAGTTAGACTGACAATCTAGTTTTAAAGTAGTATTAGCACTTACATAGTCCTCTGAGAGTTCTAACTCATGCGTTGCTGTAGCATATGCTGTTGAAGCAATTAAAACTATGATAAAGAAAGTTAAGAGAGTTTTTAATGACAAGTTAAGATTCATGTAAACTGTTTAGAAGTTGAAGGAATAAAAGATATGATTGTTAATTTCTGTACATGAGCATACTTTCCGACAAAGACCTGCTCAGGCTCGTAAACAATGAAAAGCTTGTATATACTGAGAATGGACCTAAAGTTGACCACGATCTTCAGATAGGACCATCATCTATTGATCTAAGACTCGGATATGAGTTCGGGTTTCTTGAGACTAGAAAGGTAAAGGCAATTGATACTAAAGATATGGATTCTTTCTCTAATTTGCAGCGTAAAATGACTCGGTCTGCAGAGGAAGGCGTAGTAATACATCCAGGAGAATTCGTAATTGGTACAACTTTAGAAACAGTCAATATACCTACAGACAAGGTAGCAAGAATTGAAGGTCGTTCAAGTTATGCGCGTTTGGGCCTGATCCCTCATGCCGCAGGAGGCTTTGTGGATGCTGGTTTTGAGGGCCAAATCACATTAGAAATTCAGAATCTGGGAAATGTGCCTATAACCATCTATCCTGAAGATAGAATTTGTCAGATGGCGGTTGAAAATATGACTTCTGACGCAGATAGACCTTATGGAGAAAAAATGGATGCAAAATATATGGGTCAGCGTGGAGCTACAGAGGCTCGACTGGAAAAAGAGAAAAGATGATTGATTCTCACTGCCACCTTCATTTTGATAATTTTGATGGGTTCAGAAATAAGGTAATTGAAGATATTGAGCAGAGAATGGATTTTGCTGTTTTGGCAGGATGTGGTCCCGAAGACAATTTGAAGGCCTTGGAGATTGCCGAAACATCTGAAAAACTTGGTTATTGTATGGGAGTGCATCCTTGCAGTATAGAAAAATTTTCAGAAATTGAACGAATAAAAAATCAGATAAGGCGTAAAGATGTTTTGGCTGTTGGAGAAATAGGTCTTGATCATTATCACGTAAAAGATAGAGCTATCAGAGAAAATCAGAAAAAAGTTTTTAGAGAGATGCTGAGTTTAGCTGAGGATATGAGTTTGCCTGTAGTAGTGCATTCTCGGGAGGCCGAGAGAAAGTCGTTTGAAATAGTCTCAGAGTATGATGTACATGCTTTTTTCCACTGTTTTAATGGTTCTACCAATTTAGCTAAAGAGATAGTTAATTCAAATCATTTTATTGGAGTTACAGGACAATTAATTAATTCTAAAGACGTACAAAATATTTTAGATATTGTTTCATTAGATAATTTGTTATTAGAGACTGATTCTCCCTACCTTGGGGAACAAATGCCTAATACCCCTCTCTATACTTTTAAAATAGCTGAAAAGGCATCACAACTCTTGAATGTTCCATTAAAAGAACTTTCAAATAAATGTACTGATAATGCATCAAAATTTTATACGATTTAGAATTTCAATCTTGTTTGTTATAATGTTAAATGTGTAAGGTTCGCTTGTTTATCCAGTGTTACAAAAATGGTTTTAAAGAGAATTAAAGAAAGTGTTAACACATCGCCTAACGTGGCTGTCTACGTTGATGGACCTAACGTTGTTAGAAAAGAGTTTGATTTAGATTTAGATGGTTTAAGAGAGACTGTAGAAGAACTTGGAAACATAAAAGTTGGTAAAGTCTTTTTGAATCAATATGCATCCGACAAACTTATAGAAGCAATCGTTTCACAAGGATTTGAAGCTTCTCTGGGATTAGGGGGCGAAAAAGCTAAAGAAAGTGATGTAGATGTCTACATGGCTGTGAATGCAATGGAAGCAGTCTTCAATGACGATATAGACATTGTTGTACTCGTAAGCCGAGACACAGACTTTTTGCCTGTAATCCAGAAGGCTAAAGAGCATGGTAAAGAAACAGTGATTATGGGGATGGAGCCTGGCTTCTCTACAGCCCTAAAAAACGCCGCGGACCGCGTAGTAGAACTTGAATAATGTTCAGATTTGATCCTTTAGGGCTGATAGACATTTTATCAGCCACTCTTATTCTTTTTACAGCATCATCACTACCAGAAACTTTTCTACATTATCATGCAGGATTTCTCTACTTCAAAGGCATTTATTCATTTATTTCAATTAACTTCATTCCTTGGCCTCCCCTAAACCTTTTAGGATCTATGGCAGACATTCTAAGCGCCGCAATTCTGTTTACAGGCGACCCAGCCATACTTGTAGATTATCAAAACTGGATAGCTGCATTACTTTTCTTGAAGGGTCTTTGGGGAATGAGCACCATTCTTAATTATTTAGCCTAGTCTTTGTAAAGAACTGTTAATTCTCTTCAAAATTTCTATTATTTGCTCATTTTGCGCCTTTAATTCTTCAAATTCATCTCTAGACGCTGATACAGATTGCTTCTTTTCACCGCCAATAGCGTTGTTACTAATACGACCTGGGTCTTGATTCTGATTACGAGAAGGCCCAATACCTGCGTTCTCCATCTTCTTCTGAGTACTCTGACTGAGCTGAGGCTGATCGCTCCCCGTTTGAGGCCTACCCGCTTGAGCATTAGGAGATCTATTACCTCCTCGTTGCGGGTTTTTCCGATTTCGTTGTCCTTGCTGTTGGCGCTGCTGCGGCCTAGTTTTCTGATTAGAAGGGCCTGTATTATCCCTTAGTTGAGAGTCTAAAGAATCAGCTTGAAAGTTTGAAGAGCTATCGAAATCTGTATCAGTGAAACTCTTAGTTTTACGTTGGCCTTCTCTAGAATCATTTTTCTCAGAACTAGTGACAGAGTCCTTTATATCATCAAAAACTCCCATATACATGTTTTTAGAGAGCTTGGTTTTAACGTTTAGGACAGTTATGCAAGACCTTTTCTTTTTCTTATACTTACAGCAGATAGGTAAAATACTAAAGCTGCCAGTAATAGATAAGGCCTTAGATCAATTCTGTTATCTGAAGTCTGCTCTTGCGTATCCAGCTGCTCATAGAGAGTTTCAATCTGGTTTGGCTGATATACCTGGCCATTTACAGTAAACTCTGAGAACACCTCCTCGTTATAACCAAGTTGTTGTAGTTCGGGCCTATAGTTGACCGAATATTCTACGCCTGACTCTTCATAAAATCCTGTTTCGTTATGACTAAGTTCATTATAATACCTTTCTTCTGACTGTCTTACAAATCCTTCTTCCTGTTCTCGAGAGTATATCCTGAAGTCATCTCGTACTGTCTCTCCCTCAATCCACTTATCACGTTCCATTGGACCAGTAGTCCAAGAAAAAGTTCTGCCCGCCAGACCTGGATCTTGATCCATGAGCTCTTCCATATCTTGGTTATCCCCTGAAAATGCTGCTACTCGTCCTGTACCATATCGCCAAGTTGTGAGAAATGGTTGTCCTTCTACAGTTTCTACCAATTCATTAGCTCCCGACTTAGTTTCTGAACCATCCATATCTATAATAGATGCTTCTGTAGTGTGTCCTCTAGTTATGAAATGTGTGGAGTCGGTTATAGCCAATGGATTCATTTCGCCGGCTCCGTCTCCTGCATCAAATGTAAATTCTAATTGTTCTGCAGAATGGCCTTCTACATAGAACCCTCCTTCTGTTCTCTCAGCTAAATCAGTGAGAAATTCTCGGTCTTCTTCTTCAAGCTCTCTTGGAAATTCCTCTCCTACTCCTACTGTTATGAGACGAGCAGACGAACGCGACACCTCTCGCTGTGTTTCTCGAGCCACATTTCTTCTCTCTGCAAGATCTGAAATTTTTCCGTCTGTTAACATCACAATATTTCCGTCTTCAATATCATTATTTCTTATCATAGAATTGGCCCCTCTCATACCTCTATCATGGAACGTTGGGCCTCCTGGTTCTAGCCTAGATATCTTATCTTTAGCTTCTTCTCTTCCTTCAGATAATAGAACTGGATCAATCACATCATACGAATAATCATTGTATGCCACAACTCCTAATCTAGTATTTGATGGCAAGCTATCAACTAATTCATGAGATATACTTTTTGCAGCCTCCGCCGCCCCATATTCGCCCGCACCAACCGAGATATCTATAAGGACTATTAGTGTAGCAGCATCTGTTTCTTCTTCCATCTCCGCATCATTTACCGGAATATAATCCGCATTGTAGTCATTTCCAGTATATACTAGTCCTCCTCCCTCTATTAGGTAATTTCTGAGCTCCTGATTATCCTGTGACTCTTTCATCAAGACAGTATCGTACTCTTCTACGTATTCTGGAGCTGTGGATGCATAATCTATCTCATAGAATTCTTCTAGCTCTGTCTCAAGTGAGCCTTCTCCACCTATTACAAGTAGCTCAGGTTTTTCTCTTATCTTTACAGTTTTGAAATATTCATTGTTTTCTCCATAAACATCATCAGCCTCTATTTCCGCCCATATCTGTTCATATCCAGGCTCATCAAAAGTAAGATCAAACTCGTATTCTTCCTCCGTACCACTATATATTACCTCCTCTCCTTTACCTACTGTCATTGAAGTAGTACCATTTGTAGAACTTACCTGCGCTGTATAACTATTTTCTGCACCTATAACTGCTTCATCAGGCCCTTCAATAACTATTGAATGTTCTTCTTCCATTTCTTCTCTCAATAGATTGACTGATGCATTTTTTTCTTCAAAAGACTGGTCAATGCCATTAATATCTGTTTGAAGATCTGATACAAACAGATAAGTTTCATTAGGTTCTAAAAGATTTTCTACTTGGCTATCAAAATTTTCTCTATCTGAATTTACTGTTCGGCGATCAAAAACTACATCTTCAGCTTCAAGATCTTCTTTATTTATGAGCTGTGAGGACATAGACTGATCTTCAACCAAAACTAACTCAGCTACTTCGCTGCCAGTTTCTTCAGCGCTTATACCCATCCCTGCTGCAGCAGTTATAAGCGAAAAAGCAGCTAAAACTGTTAAAATAGCTATAATTCTCTTCAAAGGCCTGAATTTAAGCGATCGGACTATTAGAGGCAGTAACAAAAGCGATAACAACATTAGTTCAGGATTTTCAAAACCTATCATTCATATACCCCTCTATCAAGTAGTAATATCGTTTCAAGACCTATAAGCACCAGCAATAACATAGCTAGTATGCTTGCCTGGTTTAACGGAGTTTGAAATTCTGTATCAGAAGTTTCGATTTCATTAAATTCTAAGTCGGCCTGCTGTTCATCGAGAAAGTTTACTGCATATTCATTATTATAGAATCCTGGCTCTGTTTCTTCAACAGAATTTAGATCAAAGTTAGCATCTTCAAACGAATTTCTTTCTGTTATCTGTTCTAACATATTTTGCCAGAATACAGGGTATACAAATTCCTGTCTAAAGTCTTCATCGTCAATATTGTAGTAAAACTTGTCACCATCCCTAAAAAGTGCGTGTTCTGGCTCAGAAAATGTTTCATCGGTTTCATTAGCCTCATAAACTTCTGTTTCAACTATGAAATTGATATCTCCCTCTACTTGTACTTCTTTCGTTTCAGAACTTCCAGAAGACCATGCATCACTACTTCCCTGCATAAATACTGCAGGCCTATCAGGCATATCTGCATCCTCATTCATAATTAATATATCTCCTTCATTAGAATTCTCAAAATTATCCATTAAATCAATCGCTGTTTCAATATAAGGATTTTCAGGGCCTTTTATTTCTACAGACGCCACTTCATCCTCAGGAACGTATACATATGCAGTATTATCGAGAGAAAATCCATCTTGAGGTAATTCTAGAATATTTTCTCCTTCATCAAGTTCCAAATCAATCCTTCTAGTCTCTCTAGCAGGTATTTCTACCTCCTGTTGATCGGAATTGATTTGTAAATCAATAGATACCTCAGTATTACGATAGTTTCTGATTTCTGCATAATCTTCTGATATATCTACAAATCCCCAATGGTTTTCAGAACTGTAATCAATCTGTTCAAGGCCTCTATTCTCTGCAAGTAGTTCAAAATCTTCTATCAAACTTTGATCTTCATCTAGATTAGATAAAAGTATTATCTGTCCTTCATACGCCTCTGCTCGCTGAAGAGCAGTTCTGAGATCGGAACCCTCATTTTCAGGAGGATTATTTCTGATATAGTCTGCTGCATCTTGCCTGTTGAGGCCTTCTTCAACATGTATTTGCTCTCCAGTATCTACTATCACATTTTCTGATCCAGCATTCTCAAGAACTGTAGATACTGATTCAGCATGTTCTTCATGCATTGACGCCGATCTGTCATATATTATCACTGTTTCATCTGTTCCGGAAGAACTAGTATGCAAACCTGCTACAGCCGAAGCCGCTAAGATGATAAATAAAATATTTAATATCAGAACAATATTTTTCCGAAGTGTGTTAAACGCATGGTTAAGTTTTCCCTCTTTTTCATCCTCCATAAAGAAATCTATAGACGGCATAACCAGTCTGTCTGGCTCTGGTTTCGTCAGATAAAAATAAGCTAGAGGTATCAATGTTAGCAAGGCTAGTAGGCCTATAGGGTTTAGAAATGCATTAGCCAACAAAGATGTCACTGCATCTATCATTCTCTTAATTTGATTTTGTAAGGCATGAATTTATTGTTGTTGTATTCTCTCCATCACTTGTTCGTGAAGTTTTCTCAGTCTTTCTTGCCTATCCTCTATCTTTATCACATCAGTACTCCCTTGCAACAATAAGTTGTGACTGAAAGGCGACGGTACTTCAGGTTCAAATCGAGTCCATTTTACCTCATCTTCCCTAAGGCCTTGAATCACTTTTTCCGCATTATTCAAATCCATCGCGTCTTCCATAATTTCTCTATAAGTTTCTTTTATCATCGGAAACTCTTCCGAATACCGGTTTCTGATAGTTGAAATCAAAAAATGGCCTTTCATCTGTTGTTGACCAACAGTCTTTGAGTCACCCTTATAGCTCCTCAGTATCATCAATGACCTGCCTGCCACATGTCTAAATCTTCTCTTCATAAGTTCAGTTTTACCTACTGCTTCTTTCAGTTCTTTATACGGATCGCACTTCTGGAGCTCTTCAAAAAGCGAATCAAGGTCTACAGGCCTTCTGGGAGTCCTCAGTATGAATCCATTATCATCAATCACCATTCCAATATTCGACCCGTACTTTTTCTGGAGTATATGAGCCATTATACGTGCTAGCGCATCATGAACTCTTCTCCCATAAATAGTGTGAAATATCAAGTTTTGCCTGTTATCTTCATCAATATATTTTTCTACTGTTATACTATTGTGCGTGGCTACTGTGCCAGCAAATCGGTATTGTTCTCCTATATAGCTATAGACTGCCTCAGCAGTATACTCATCAAGATAGTAGTTATGCATAATCCATTGAATAATCTCATCTCTTGAAGCATTCATCTTAAGCTGTTTTGCAATTTTTTCACGGAATTCTCCTATTCTGATGCCTAAGTCGTAGCTTAAAGGCAGGCGTTCGGAGTACCATGATGGTACTGTAGGTCTGCTTTTAGGTTTAGGATCGACATACACTTTCATTCCGCGAGCATAGCTGAATTGGTAAGTATTTCCCCCAAGCGTGAATATATCTCCTTTTGTCAGCCGGTCAAGAAATTCTTCATCTAGACTACCAACAAAGTTCTTGCTTCCACGAGTAACAACTTCATATCCTGTCTCATCAGGAATTGTACCAATGTTAGTCATGTATATTACCCGTGTCATTTTTCCTGAACGCCCTAAAAGACCTTTCTCTCTGTTGAGCCATATCTTCCTGTAGACATTCTGATCTTCTAGTTCAAACTCTCCTCCTAGATACTGTAGCACTGAGTCATAGTCCTCCCTTGTCAGATTTCTATAGCAGTGGCTCTTTCTTATGATATTGTAGGCGTGATCAATACTCCATCTGTGATCACATGCCATACCCACAATTTGCTGCGCTAAAACATCTAAACAATTTTCCGGTATTTGAATTCTGTCAAGGTCATCTTCTCTCGCGCATTTTGTTAGTACTGAGCATTCTAAAGCTTCATCTCTATCAACCACCAGCATTTTTCCTTTTGCTTTTTTTCCTATCTGATGTCCCGACCGCCCTATTCTCTGAATTCCTCTAGCTACCCCTTTAGGCGATCCTATCTGTATAACGAGATCTACAGCTCCTATATCTACTCCTAATTCCAGTGACGTTGAAGTGACCCCCACCTTCATCTCCCCCTTCTTCAGTTTTTCTTCTACTTCAAGTCTTTCCTCTCTAGACATTGAAGAGTGGTGTGCTCCTATATTATCGTTGTAGTCATCGAAGCGCTCTTTTAAGTTGTTTACAACTCTTTCAGTGGCGCTCCTTGTGTTAGTAAATATTAGAGTAGATTCATGAGTTTGAATCAAATTATTTATCTTGTCATACATCGCTTCATGTACTTCTCCACTCTCCGTATAGATTAGATCTCTAACAGGCGAAATAGTTTCAATATCAATCTCTTTTGATGCAGAAACATCTACAATTTTACATCCTCTTGTATCAAACTCATCCTTTGAGGCCTCCTCGGCCATATCTACTATAGTGCCATAATCAGTCTCATAATCCCAATTTTCCTCCTCAACATCAAATCCTACAAGATAACTTGCTATATCCTTTATAGGAGCTTGTGTAGCTGATAGACCTATCCTCGTTAGATTATTTTCAGAAAGTTCTTGAAGCCTCTCCATCGATAGTGAAAGATGTACGCCTCTCTTATTTTCTGAAAGCGAGTGAATTTCGTCTACTATCATATATTCTGCATCTTTAAGGTTTTCTCTGAATTTTGGTGAGCTAAGCACAATTCCTAGAGACTCAGGCGTAGTGATTAGTATATGAGGTGGTTTTTTCCGCATTGCAGCTTTTTCTGCATCAGTTGTATCGCCTGTTCTTACTGCACTTCGTACTTCGGGAACTTCATATCCCATTTCCTCTGCTTTTTCAAGTATTCCTTGTAGAGGCGCCTCAAGATTCCTCTTTATGTCATTATTTAGTGCTCTTAAAGGAGATACATACACGGTATATATTTTGTCCTCTAGCTCTTTTTTCTCACCCTTCTCAAAAAGATTATTTAGGGCGGAGAGGAATGCTGAAAGCGTTTTTCCAGATCCGGTAGGAGCACAAATTAATGAGTTCTCTTTTTCGTGTATAAGTTGAAATGAATGTTTTTGCGGAGGACTCAAATTTTCGAACTCCGAATTGAACCACTCCTTTACATAAGGTCTGAACTCTTCAGGCAACCTATCCTGACCATCCCCTTCTACCAGTTCAATAGTCATGAATTAACTCAATACGTGTAATCTTAAAGCTTTCAAGAGAATTCGTGATATACTAGGCTGAAAAATACTGCTGAAAATGCAGTTAAAAGCCCTAACAAGGGCTGGAATGCATATAAGCCTAGTACAAGTAAAGGTATGATGATATATATCATCCTATCTTCTATCACGTTAGAGGTCATCGATTCTACTTGCCTCTCAACATCTTCAGATTCGTTTAACTCTTCTGAGGCTTCTTCCTCCAAGTCTCGCTGTAATTCTTGGTCTGCATAATCAAAAGCTTCCTCTAAAATCTCTGCATCCTCTCCACCTTCATTCATGTAATGATTCGTGACTTCTGATTGGAGAGATGAAACCATACTCTGCTGTAAATCTTGCATTGGCTCTTGTTGAACTTCTTGTTGACTATCTATAATTCCTGATTGCTCTATCATTATACCTGTCTTCCATGTCATGAACTCTGAAAATTCTTCTTCTACCTGTTCTTCAAAAGCCGGGTCCAGCGCCATCGAAACAGTAAGAACTGACCCTATTAGAACACCAATAATTATTAGCGGAATTGAAGTTGAGCCATAAAATCCTCTAAATGATTCTCCTGATGAAAATATAGATACGAGTAAATTTGCAGATATCAACAACACAGCTAATAATGCAGTTATAATCCCTATAGGTGCAAAAACCAATGCAATAATAGATGCCGATGAGGCCTTTGAAAAATTGTTTCTAGATATATAGGCTGTATGCCCAAATAGAACAGGTATACCCATAGCGAATATGAATGTGGTGGGTTTTGATGGCTCTACTAGAAGAGTGCTTGCCATTGCAAGCACTGTAAATGCTAACTGCAAACCGTAATCTATGTAGTCAGCATCATCCAACATAAAAGATACTGAATTAGTCTCGTTTATATAGAAGTGGCTTCTCTGTACAGTCTTTCAGCAGACTCCTGACTTTCTGCCTCAATTATAGCTCTTCCGGATTTAAAAAGCGTTAATTTAGAATTATTAAACTCAACTCTTTTCAGGTATTTATTCTCAGCTAGTGTTTTCCCTCTTATATCCTCGGGCTTTGAGTCTCCAAAAACCTGATATTTATTATCTCCGCACACATTTGAAGTCTTAAAAACTCTTTCTTCACTACATTCACATTTTTTTGGAGTAAAAGACTTCATAGATGGAATTAATTCTAACTTTTCCTCCACATTGACTCCTGAGAGATAATCCACCGCTTTCAGGCTTGAACAGGACGCTGTAATTGAAGATATCTCTCGCATAACACCATAAGTTTCACAACTATCTCTAGGATTAAGACCTTGAGTCATGCAGTTGAAGCAAGCCTCATCGATAAACATTGAAATTCCTCTCTCTCCTAAAGCAGAAGAGAATATCCATGGCTTATTTCTATTTTTTGATGCCTCATCTATGATTTTTCTTGTTTCAATATTGTCAGTTCCGTCAATTACTATATCAGACTCCGGAATATCTGAAACTTGTTCAACATTTTTAACCACAGCCTTTGTTTCTGTTAGTCCTTGCAATTTCTTTTGTGCTGCAATAGCTTTAGGCAATGCTTTCTTGCACTGTTTTTTAGTGTATATATTCGAAGTATAAAGATCTTTTATTTCGAGATAATCTCGGTCAACTAAGCACAATTTTACCCCATATCGCGCAAGGTGTTCTGCTATAACCGACCCTGTAGCACCTAGACCTATTACTACAGCCGTCTTGTTATGCAAATCTTTTATTTCGCGGTTTTGTAGTGCATTATACCGAGAGTGCATGTCGGGTTTTAGTTATCGAATCTTTTAATAAAATACATTCCGTGTTTAACTTGTATAGGTGTTTATTTTATCCCTCTAAACAACTTAAATGGAGAAATAGAAGCCGTAGTAGCAAGCCTTGGATTGGAGATAACAACGTTAACGTTGTTATTTGCATTTTCAGTGCTTGTGGCCGGAGTTTTGGCGAATAAAGCCTCAAATTTAATGATTGATAGAGCCGTAGAGCGTAGGGATGGCGATAAACATGCAGCAAAGACTGCTAAAAAACTTACAACCTATATAATTTATCCGCTAACTGCTATATTAGCACTAGGAGTTTTTGGACTACCTTTATCACATCTAGGTACTGCCTTAGGGCTTATAGGACTAGGAATATCTTTTGCATTGAGAGATGTAATTGCAAACTTTTTCTCAGGCATACTAATAATGATTAACAAGCCCTTCAAAATTAACGACCAGATAGAATTCGAAGGTCTAGCAGGAACTGTGAAAGACATCAACATAATGGCTACAGATGTCAAAACTTATGATGGAAGGAAGATCATAGTACCAAATTCAAAGCTCTACAACGACACCGTTATCAACAATACAGCTTACGACGAAAGACGGTTTGACGTACTGGTAGGAATCGGTTATGAGGAAAATATAGAAAAAGCAAAAGAGCTTGCTTTAGAAGCATTAAACGACTCTGAAAAAGTTTCTAAAGAGCACGACGTAATGGTTCTAGTTTCAGACCTTAATGACTCTTCAGTAGACTTGACTTTGAGAGGATGGACTAAACCTTCTCGCGCAAACCTTCTAGGAGCGACATCAGAAGTAACTCAACGAGTTAAAGAGTATTACGATGAGGAAGGAATTGATATACCTTACCCAATCAGAACTGTATTTATGGAGGATGAAAATTAATGAAAGAAGTAGATGCCGAAAAACTAAACGAAATAATGAATTCCAATGAGACATGGATCCTAGACTTCTGGGCCTCTTGGTGCGGACCATGTAAGCAACTAGCACCAATCTATGAAAAAGTCAGTGAAGAATTCGAAGACATCAACTTTGGAAAAGTTGATATGGAGGAACACCAACAGATTGGTGGAAAAATGGGGGTTCGAGCGCTACCAACTCTTCTAATAATTAAGGATGGACAAGAAACAGCTAGACAGACTGGTGCAATGACAGAACCGCAACTTAAGCAATGGGTAAAAGAAAAAGCCTAAAGGTACTCTGTCCAGTCAACTATACCTTTTCTCTCCTTTTTCTCTCCAAATGCTCTCTCAATTTCCTCAGCCACATCTTCAGCTTCTTTATTCGTAGTATCTATTTCATAAACCTTCAGGTGTGACGCCTGACTTAAAATAAGATCCATGGCCTCAGCTTCAATATTTTCGCTGATTTTCCCATCATTATAGTCTCGTTTTTCCAGTCTTTCTCTCAATATGCTAGGGCTTGTGCGTAGAACGATACAATAGTCCAGCGGCAATTCATGAGCTAAATGGCCTTCTATCCAGTAATTTTCTGGCAGCTCTTTTTTTAATGACTCAACATCGACTTCGAAGTCTTTCTTTTGCTCACCCAGCCCTTTTACTTTAGCAAATTCTTTCAAGTCAATTATATCTCTATCAAGTTTTTTTGCTACCGAAGTCTTACCAGTGCCAGGCGTTCCAGTTATACCTACCTTCATACCAAGGATGTATTTGAAAGGAATAAAAGCTTCATCTACTCATTTTCTTCTATGATAGATGTTTGGACTGAGAAGCACAGACCTTCTACACTGGACGAAGTAGTAGGGCAAGACGCCATAACGAATAGACTAAACGCCTTTGTCGAAAATGAATCTATTCCGCACATGCTCTTTGCTGGCCCTCCAGGAACTGGTAAAACTACTTCAGCAATTGCACTAGCGAAGGATTTATATGGCGATAGCTGGAAGCAGAACTTTATGGAGACTAATGCCTCCGATGAGAGAGGCATAAATGTTGTAAGAGAGAAAATAAAGGATTTTGCAAGAACAAAGCCAATTGATGCCGATTACAAAATTATTTTTCTTGACGAAGCCGATTCCTTAACTAGTGACGCTCAACAAGCTTTACGAAGAACAATGGAGCAGTTTTCAGAAAACTGCCGATTCATAATGTCCTGTAACTATTCTTCAAAAATAATAGATCCTATTCAGTCACGTTGTGCCGTTTTCAGATTCAATCAGCTTGAACAAGAAGACGTTAAAGCTTATATAACTCGTTTAGGAGAATCTGAAGAGTTTAAAATCTCTGAAGACGCTGTAAAAGCAGTTATGCGCGTTGCCAACGGAGATCTTAGAAGAGTTACAAATATATTACAAACAGCAGCCATATCCACTACTGAGATAGAAGAAAAGGATGTTTACAGTGTCGCCGCATCACTAAGACCCGAAGAGATAAGCGAAATACTAGAAAAATCCTTGGAAGGCGAGTTTATGGATGCACGAGATAGCTTGATGGACTTAATGATTGAGAGAGGTCTTGATGGGCAAGATATCCTTAAGTCAATTCATAGAGAACTCTATAATCTAGATCTTGACGACAAATCCAAGTTAGAAGTAGTAGAATCTCTAGGAGATTTTGATTTTAGGATTACAGAAGGAGCCAGTCCTGATATACAGATTGAAGCTTTACTAGCTAAAATGGCTGCTTTGGAGGAGTAACCATGTGGGTTCAGAAGTATAGGCCTAAAAGTTTAGAAGACTATCGCGGAGCTTCTAAACAGAAGAAAAAGTTGAAGACCCATGTTGAAGACTGGAATGGTAAACCCGTTCTTCTTCATGGTCAAGCTGGGACAGGTAAAACCTCTTTGGTTGAAGCCTTGGCGAATGACCTAGGTTTTGAACTAGTAGAGACTAATGCTTCTGATGTAAGAACTAAAGGACAGCTAAAGGAGGAGTTACTCGAAGCTACGCGCCAAGCCTCGTTTTTTGGCGGAGAAAAATTGATTTTAATTGATGAAGTAGATGGAATGTCTGGCAGAGATCGCGGAGGAATAAGAGAACTTAAGTCAATAATTGAAGGCAGCAAGTTTCCTGTCGTGATGACTGCTAATGATGCCTATAATAAGAAGATTAGACCTCTACGGAATATAGCAGAGGAAATAAAGCTTGATTCTGTCCATACTAACTCAATTAATGCTCACTTGAAATGGATTTTAGATCAAGAAGGTATTGATTACGATGAGGGTGCTGTAAAACGTATTGCTCGTCTTTCTGGAGGGCAAATGAGGTCTGCCATAAATGATTTAGAATCTGTAGCTCTAGGAAGAGAAAAACTGGGAAAAAACGACGTTAAAGGATTGGGCCAGAGAGATTCTGAGCAAGAAATATTCGATACTTTGAAAGTAGTGTTCAAAACTTCTAGCGCTGATAATGCTCGTCAGGCTTCAAACAATTTAGATGAGGACGTCGATACTTTAGTTCAGTGGATCAGAGAGAACATTCCTCGCGAGTACAAAAAACCAGAGGATGTTGCTGAAGCCTATTACTGGTTATCTTTAGCAGATTTGTTTAATGGACGGATTCGTAAAAGAATGTCATGGAATTTACTGAAGTATGTTTATGACTTCTCAACTATTGGAGTGGCTTTGAGTAAAGACGAACGATATGAGGGTTGGACGCGCTACCAGTATCCTTCAAAGCTTAGAGTTATGGGCTCTTCTCGGGCTTCAAGAAATAAGCTCGATAACATTAGCTCAAAGCTTGGCGGAAAACTCCATATTTCAAAAGACGATGCAAAAAATGACTTGAGGCTTTATTCTCGTATTTTAGCATCTAATCCGAATTTAGCTGGACAGCTAGATCTTGATGAAGATGAAGTAGATTTCATAATGGATTTCTAGTTTCAATTTCTTCCCATACATGGAAGCTCTATTTGACCATCAGGAGACGTTAATGTCACATTTATGCACGTATAATCTTCTCTGTCCCAGTACTCTACATCACTACTATAATCCATTTTTGAAATTAAATTCTCATAATTTTGTCTCTCTAGCTGAGATACACTACCCCCTGAAGTTATTTTCGAGGCTTCTTCCTCTATATATCGCACTTCATAAGATGTATCTTCCGGATGAAAAGTCCTGTCTTGTATGTCAGATATAACTGAACCTACAGTTATCATGAGTAATCCTGCTATTACAGCGGATATAAGCATAAATTGTGCTTTTATTCAGACCACCTTAGATTGATAGAATAAGGCAGATATACCTCTTCTTCTACACTGCCGTATGCTGTTGTGGATACTCCTTCTGGATCTTCATCGCCTTGAAAACTGTACTGATCTCCTCTTAGCCAATATATCATCGCGCCTAGCAGTTTAAGATCATGTTCTTGGTATTCTTCCTTATATCCCGTAAACATTATTTTTTGACCTCTGAAATCACTAAATGTTTCACGATAAGGAGCTATTTCAATAAATGACTCTGCGCCGCTCAGGAACTCAATGCATTCATGTCTTCCATCACAGTCATCAATTTCCTGAGTATTCATAATATAATTTCTCCCTCCAAGTTCAATTTCTTCACCGTTTAGAATCAAGTCAGAGTCATATTCTCCTGATTGAGTAGTATCTATTTTCACTCCTCTTTCATCTAAATTACATGATTCCGAGTCTGAACCAAGACGCACATTTATCACATTGACTTGTCCATAGTCCGGAAAGTCAACACCTTCATATTCTGTAATAGCATAGTCTTCTCCATAACATTCGCTTTCAGGCTCTCCATTTACATCATCTTCCTCAACCTCATCCATATCTTCTACTACAACTTCCATATCAGAGATATCATAAGACTCTCCTGGTGTATACACCGTATGTCTTGACGGCTCAAGAGTACCTTCAGCATTTGAAACTAATTTGCCTGGAGGTTTCATAGATACTTCTGAAGTTGTACCTCCTAAACCTTCAAAATATGTCTCTATCTGACTTGATTCCGAATGACCTGAAAAGGCCACATTAGTCGCTTCACCATCATATCCGTCTTCATAGCCTGCATCCATCCATTCAAAATTTGTATCTTCCATAAAACTATAATCATCTAAGTCATCTTCTTCCAGATTCATCATAAAGAGAGCAGGACCATTAACTACATGATTTTCGAGTATTTCTCTATTATTTTCGATGTCTGAAAGTACCTCTCGTTCTCTGAATACTAGAAAATCATAATCTTCAGATTCAATCTCTTCGAAATCCACCATATCCATAGAAATGTCTGCACGTATTTCATTTACTCCTCTATCAATCATATTCGTAATATTGCGTGGTTGAGTAGCTCTGTAAAAAGTGGCTTCTTCATCGTCTTCAACTTCCTTAAAGTCGAAGAAGTCAGTATCTGCTTCGCTTTCCCAGTCTCCCCAGAAAAACATCTCATTAGTGTAAAAAGGACCATCTTCTTCAGCAAATTGGCATCTCTGAGTTCCATTATCAACCCATAAGGTATCATAGCCCGAAGGCGTGTCTTTATGAGTTGGATTAGTATTACCAAAATAGAGTGTCACATTGTATTCGCTTTCTTCCTCATACTCTCCATCAGTTCTGAGAACAGGATCTTCTGAAAAATCTTCAAGCTCTCCTATGCTGCCTTCACACTGGCCTAAATCATCAGTCAACGTCTGTGTAATTCTGTCATCTTCTTTAGTGTAAAAACCTATATCTGTTTCATAAACAGGAACGTTTGAGACTAGACCTGTTACCTCCATGTCTCTATCAGATATTGTCTTAAGAGCTGTTTGCATTGAACCGGTTTCACCTCTCTGAACAAAATTTTCAAGGTGGCCTGAAGCCTGAAGTGAATAAGTTAAATCCTGAGCGGCTACCTCTCTTTGATAATCTGACCAGTCTTGACTAGGTCCAGCTACCTGCATAGCTCCAAGAGAGAATATGAGTATCGTTATAGTTGCCACCATTGCTTCTAACGCATAACCTATACCTTTCACCAGACTAAGACCTCCATTTTAACTAGTTCTTCACTGCTTGAAGAATCTTCAAGTATCGGATATCGGTTCAATTTATTTACATCTCCTGTTGCTGAGTCAGGATTAGAGCCAAACTCATGAAGGTGGGATTCTAAAACTATGATTGCACCAGGAGTATTATCGCGGTTCTGAATTTCTTTAATTTCAAAGTCTTGTTCTGCTCTATTTTCATCTAGTTCAAAAGGCACTTCTCCTTCTCCATAAGGACTTCTATCTTCAAAATCCCAGGAATCAGATACGTAAGTTGTATTATATTCGCCATCGTATGCTGCCGTCAAAAAATAAATATCGTTGTCATTCAATGTTATTTGACCATAATTGACTCTATTAGCCGCACTACAGTATATGTCATTAGGGCTATCATCACAGTCAACAGGCTCCTCTAGATCAATATAGTCAGGGGGACTAGTTCTTGTAAAACTTCTATACGTTTCAACTATAGGATACCATGTAAAAGCAAAACTGTAACTGTGTTCGAGTTCTAGATAGTCAATCAACGCACTATGATTATACACTCCCTCACTTTCTGTACCTATTGTTTCCATAGTCTCAAGTTTAGATCGTTCTATATGCATATAATTTTCTCCTGCAATACCCGGGCTTTCAATATTCTCAAGAGTTTCTTGGCTACTTTCCCAGTTAGTTCCTCCGTCTTCATAGCTATGCTCTCCTTGAGATGTTAAGAGATAATCGGTTGCGTGTTTAGCCTCTAAATTTTTCAGTTTAACGTCAGAATCATCATGAAACTGAGGTATTTCATCTGTAGTCAGTGATAGTACGCCTATGACCACTAGTACAAAGAATAATGCGCTACCTATAAATTCGAGCGTTATCTGACCTTTAATTTGCTTTTTCATATGCCCATAGGCCTCACTATCAGCATGAACACTATAAACGCTGCTGGAAGCATAATTATAGCGTGTTTTATTCCTGCACTCGGAGATCCTTCAGATATTTGTCCTGCGACTGCAGCACTACACATCCCTTGTACCATAAGCATTGTAAATAAGATTGACTTATAGTACGCCATCTGCCCGTATGCATATTGTTCTGCATATGAACTAGTGAAATCAGTAACGTTACTTGGAACAAAACCAAATACCTGTGCAATACTGCATAGAGGACTTGCATAAGGCACATCAGGCCCGCAAAAGTTTGCTATTCCTTCATCATCCCCATCACCTAGAAACTCTCCAACGTTTTCAAGAGTTCCAGGCTCCGGAGATCCTAAGCCAAGTAATTGCTGCATTAGAAAGTATACTCCTACAGTTATTCCTATGAAAAGGAAATATATTACATACATAATCACTAGTTGCTGTTTTAGCATGGAATTTTTACTCTGAATGACTTCCTTAAGCATTGTAGCGCTGTCTCCTACGGACTCAATAGTTTTCGTTATTTCGCCCCCGCTCTTGTAGCTCTGCAAAATAATAGACAAAGATTGCTGTATCACTGCCGAATCTTTCATTCTAGTGGAAAATCTTGCAATAACTTCTGGAAATGGAATGCCCCATGAAAGCTGACTGTGAACTTTTTCAATTTCACTATTCATACGGCCATAATCTGTTTCTCTTGCTGATTCAAATGAATCTAGCATAGTCATTCCTCCTCTTTTCGACTCTGCAAGATCTTTCAGAAAAGCAGGAAACTGTCGCTCCATCTCAGTAATCGCTCGATTCTTCATAAATGATATTATTCCAAAAGGCAATACAGCTGCCAGTAATCCCATTATAATTGTCAATCCTCCTAACTGAATTGAAACTGAAGTATAAAGAAGCATTCCTATAATCATAAGGATTCCTCCAGCAGCTAGACTACCAAAGACAATCTTGTCTTCTGTTGATAGACCTGGCTCATAATCTTCTTCTTTGAAGAAATCTATCATCGGATACCACCCGGAGACATCCCCTGTACTAGTAGTATAAACATGCCCGATATTACTGGTAACCCGAAAAGAATAGCGACTAGCTGTATTCCTACAATTTGGTTAGCCGATAAATCTTGAGATATAGTACTCATTACTGCACTCATTGATGTGAAAATAATTGATCCTACAACAACTACGGTAATATACATTTCTACGAGGAGCGATAATTGTTCAGAGAATTCTTCTATTCTTCTCTTATACTCATTCATTAAGGCCTCAGATCTTTGCCTTAAAAACTCTCTTAGAGAGCCTCCCGTTGTTATAACGTGATTCATCCCCCACATTAGCTCTTGATAATCTTCTGAAGGACTTCTATTTGCTGATCTTTCTAGAGCTTCACTTATGTCCATTCCAAATGTTTCTATGTCTCTAGAAATTTTTTCTGCTTCTTTAGATACTTCCCCATATTCATCCACCTCACCAAGATTTTTGAAAATCTGGGGTAGTGCAGTACCTGTACCTGCAAGTGTAGAAAGATACATTGTAGCAAAAGGCAAAGTATCTTTTATTCTTGATGCTCTATCTTTCACCATTATCGCTGGATAAAGATAGAACACAAAGGCAGTACCCAAAGAGAATATAGGCGTCAATATAAATGCCATAATAATTCCGCCAACACCCATAGACATAGTCAATAGAGTGCCTCCTAAAGTCAAAGTCAAAAGCCCTACAAGGCCTGTTGTGAAGAACATCATACTAACGTATTCAGGTAGCGAGATATTCAGCCCAGCTTTTGCCAGTTGCGGGCTCAAGTCCTCAAAGTAGTGAATAACCTGCAAAGCATAACTTCCTACTTGATTATAGCAGAATTCTGAGTATTCTTTAAGCATCGCTAACTTTTAATTGGCCTTGATCTGAATTAAATGTTTGTCCTACTTTTTCCATTACAGACTCCGGATCAGAGTAGTAACGAGAAATAATATCTCCTACTTCTCTGTAGTGTTTTATCTGCTCTTCTTGCATATAATTTAGGACGTGTTGCTTGTTTCTGAGGTCTTTTTGTATATCTTCGTTATCTATACCGCTCTGTTCAGCTATATCTTGGAGAAGTATAGAGTTGTTCTCAACGATATATTCATCATTTCTTGGCTCCCATCCAAATACTTTGTTAGCATCAATACCCTTTCTCTTATCATACCCTAATACCTCATAAAGACCTGTAATCCTTCTAACATACTTCCCTCCTCTTCTAAGCCTTTTAATTAGCATTATGCAGTCTAATGTCTCAATTAGTGACGGCGAGAGATCTATTGGCTGTGTAGTCAGACGATCCATAAGCATCTCTAGACTGTCCGCGTGAATCGTTGATAGCCCCGTGTGTCCTGTAGCCATCTGCTGGAACAAAATATATGCTTCTTCACCACGCACCTCTCCGACAATAATATATTCAGGTCTCTGACGCAGAGACTCTTTCAATAAATGATCCATTGATACTTCTCCTCCTTCATCAGCACTTGATCCAAATCCTGACCGCGCTACTTCCGGCACCCAGTGATCATGAGGTAGACGAAGTTCTGGCGTGTCCTCAATAGACACAATCTTCTTCTCTGGCCTGATGAAAAGTGAAAGCGAGTTCAACTGAGATGTTTTTCCTGCTCCTGTAGTTCCACATACTAGAGTTGATTTACCGTGTTCCACAAGCGTCCAAAGATATGATAGCATCTGCGCATTCTCTGTCTCAAAGTCCATCATATGAATAGGTGTTAATGGATCTGACGTAAAACGTCGAATTGTAAAATTTGACCCCTTTCTCGCAATGTCTGTAGCTAAAGTTGCCTGTACACGGGAACCGTCAGGCAGCGCCCCATCAAGCAATGGTGTCGAGACTGAAATAGATTTACCGCATCTCTGAGCCATTTTCATAACGAATTTATCAAGTTCTTCGTGATTATCCCATTCTATAGTTGTCTTTATGGACCCAAACTTAGGGTTTCTGTGGTACGCATAAACAGGTATATCTATTCCATCACAGGATATATCTTCTACTTCTGTATCATTCATTAGTGGTTGTAGCTTACCTAAACCTGCAAAATCTCTTTTTGTGTAGTAACGGACTACTTCTCTTTGCTGTTCTGTGAGACTTAAATCATATTTATCCACTATCATATCTATTTTTTCTTCGAGATATTCATCAGCTTCTCCTGATTCGAGGTCTGATAACGTGACATCGAAACTTCTTTCCATTATATCATGAATCTTGTTCAGAACAGCCTCAGTTCTCTTATTCATATCTGGTTCTATTACTCTGTATACTAATTCTCCCATTTCTTCGTTCCAAGTTATATGCGCCCATGCATAAACCATCTCTCCATCTTCAGGATCTGCAGGCATTAAAGGATATGATACATCAACATCAGTAAGTTTATCCTCATCTGAAAACTGTTCGATCATTTCAGGATCAAAACGGCCCGGAGATGGAATTTTAACTCCATCTGCATTTTCATTTGCCTCTTTTGTTTCTTCCTCTTCGTACCATTCCGGGTGTTTAGCTTTCCTAAGCCTGTTTATCAGACTATTAAGTTTGACACTCATCTTTCGGTCAACTCATACCCTTGTTCGGTTTTATAGATTCTTACGTCGCCTGAACCTGAACCTGTGGCAGGCTCCGAAATCGGCAGTCTAGATCTATATATTTCTCCTCTGGCCTCTAAAGCTATTTCATCATCTGATAACGATACTGTATAGTCTGAATTAGCTACTGTATCCGGTAATTCTAAATCTTTATGCGCAGTACCATTTATAACGTCTAAACTATTTAGATTATTCTTTATATCATTTTGAACTACTTTTACATCTACTTGTTCGGCGGTTGAAAACACATTACTACTGTAACTGCTAAAAACACCTATAATACCTACTGCTGCGATTATACCTAGCCCAAATGTCAAAACAGATTCCACAGCAAGATACTGTCCTTTCACTGTAAATCAACCTCAATTATTCTTCTCTCTCTATCTATAATTTCATCAGTACCAATCTCTAAACCTTCTGAGCCTGTATCAGACTCAGTACCTCTATTTCTTAGATTGACAGTAGTCTCTCCGGAGGATGTGGGAGAACCTACAGACTGCAAATCTACTAAATGGGCTTCAGAATCATCTAACATATCTCTAAACTCGACTCTGAACCGGATTCTATCATCTCCCCCAGATTCATCCGATCTAGCGGCTACTACACCATCACTATCCTGTCCCGAAATACCGTAGTATCCTGTACCTATTGAAAGACCTTGGAGACTATTACCTTCTATTATTCTCCACGTACCTGTAGGATAACTTGAAGCTCCTGAAAAAGTAGTTACTTGAATATAATTCTCATCCTCATTCACTTCAACCTCGCCCTCACTAATCCTAATAGAACTATCTGAACCACTACCTTCTCCACTTCGGCTGACAGAATCTACAGAGTCTTTAAGGCTTAAAACATCGCTTTCAACTTGGCCTAAGGCCGCCTGGCTTTCTCTTTTCTCAAGTAAAGGCGTTCCCCAGACATAAACTGCGGCAATAGTGCCTATCATTATACCTGTAATCATAACAGCTGTAACTGCCTGAGTTTGACCCTTCATACAGTTCTCAATTATTAAGGCCTGAATATAAAATAAAGGGAAAATATGTGAAAAGAAAAATTTTAACAAGTTGCGCTAGTGCTTGTTGATGGATCACAAGTTACATCTGTGACTTCATCATCTGCACTATCCAAGACTAAGTAGAATGTAGCTTCTTCTGGACCAGAAAGATCGTCTATATCCGGTTCACATGCTATAGAGTCACCAGGACCAAATGACGTATAATCTTCACTATCATGGCCTTCGGCTTCGTTACCCTCTTCTAGACACTGTTGCGGGCTCTCATCTTCGAATTCATCAAAGACTACTGCATCTTCTAATGGAACTCTGCCCTCACCAGGAACGCTTACATCGACTCTAAAATCATCTTGTAAGTCATATTCATCATCACCATTATTTCTTAAAGTCAGATTAATGGGATCATGGCTAACTGTTGATGACATACTAATATCTACTCCATCAGCATCTAAGAAATCTGCGTCAGGTCCATCTCCTACTAAACCTTGGAACTGTGTATAAACTACTCCTACCGCTCCAACTGTTACAAGTAATAACAGAACAATCGCGATTACAGGAGTAATACCTTTGCTTGTTCCAAACATACTATGTAAGATTTGCTGTGGCTCCCTTATAAAGATTCTGAACTCAGCAGCTATTGCCTCCGTCATTAAAGCAGACGTAAGAGTCCGAACTTTCATAAGGGGCATTTAATGAGACCTCTATCATTTCACCGTTATCCGGGAATTCTTCAGTAGTATTTATTGAAATAACCTCATTAGGATTTCTCAAGATTTCATCTTCTGACTCAAGGTCTGAATCAACATAACTCCAGTCTTCAGGCCTCCCATCAATATACATATTCCAAAGCTTTTCGCCATTCTGTTGAACTTCTAAAGTTTCAGAACCCGTATTTCTAACATCTATAATCACATATTCAGTACTTCCAGAACTACGGTATCCATAATCAATCGAGATATCTGTTGCAGATCTCCGTTCTTCCAAAGCCAAATCTTCCTCTATACTGTCGCCGATACTTGTAATAGTATCATCCAAAAATACTGCTGCAGAGCCTACAGCAGCTACAGCAATCATCAAAAGTAAAACAGTTGCTACAACAGGAGTAAGGCCTTTACTGGTCTTTAACATCTCCAAACTTCTCCCTGAGCCTCTTCATTCTATCATCTCTCCCGGAACCTAAATTCATTGACTGTGGAGATGACTGAGACTGATCTGAAGAAGTAGGTCGCTGAACAGATTCAGAAGAATTATTCGATTGTTGAGCCGTTCTAGATTGAGGCTTCGATTGAGGCTTCATCTGCTGACTAGAACCTGAAGCATAAGATCTCCTTAAACTTTGATTAACTTCTTCTAACTGGTCTACAACTTCTTTATTGGACTGCATCATTCCCTCTGCTACATTATCCATTTTATTTCCTATTGCATCAGCAATCCTATGTTCAATATCCCCAACAATTTCGCCTTCCATATCCATTTCAGAGGCTTCAGTAAGCAAGTCCATAAATGTATTCATGTTATCTACTACCTCATCCATTTTGTGAGTAAGATCTTCTACAGAGTTCTTAAGCTCATGAGTTGATTCAGTCATGTCATTGACGATTCGCTGATTCGATTTCATTATATCTAAGACATCTTTAACAAGTTCATCGTAATTACCGCCTCCTGATGAGTTTTGAACTGCTTCCTCATGAATCTTATCAATTCTTCTTTCCAGTTTTCTAATCGGTCCTATCGGAACGACCTCGTAGTCATCTCCTTCAGAAGAGCCAAGCTGAACCTCGTCATTCATAGCTTTGAATCGCCTCTAAGTAAGAAATGAGGAACTCCGGTATTTATAATCCACGGAAATAGATATAGAAAAAGAAAATTTCAACTACATCTCCTTCAAAGAACAATCTAAAAACGTAAACATAATATGAAGGAGGAGAAAAGAGGCTTACATCATGCCTCCCATTCCTCCCATTCCTCCACCAGGCATTCCTCCTTCAGGCGCCGGTGCATCTCCTCCTCCGCCATCAAATCCTGACGCAGAAATCACATCATCAATCCTCAAAATCATTTCTGCTGATTCTGATGCAGACTGAACTGCCTGAGTCTTAGTCTGCCGCGGTTCTACAACTCCTTGATCAAATAGGCCTTCTGATTCACCTGATGACACATCGATTCCTGCCCAAATTTCTCCCTTTTCGTGTTTATTTCTAAGGTCTACTAACACATCAATCGGATCAAATCCTGCATTTTCTGCAAGTGTTCTTGGTAGAACTTCTAATGCATCTGCAAATGCATTAATCGCTAATTGTTCTCGCCCTCCTACACTATCAGCATAATCTCTGAGCTGTTGTGCGAGTTCTACTTCTGTTGCTCCACCTCCGCCTACGACTTTTCCATTACGCAGTGCTGAAGCTACTCCTCCTATTGCATCTTCCATAGCCCTATCAATTTCGTCAACTACGTGTTCTGTTCCTCCTCTGATAAGGATTGAGACAGATTTGGCTTCTGGACAGTCCTGTACGAACGTCATTGAATCTCCACCAATTCTGTTTTCTTTGACAGTTCCTGCTTCTCCTAAGTCATCTTCTGAAACGTCTTCAATACTTGTTACAATATTTGCGCCTGTTGCCTTTGCTAGTTTATCCATATCTTTGGAGGAAACTCTTCTTACTGCAAAGATTCCTCTCTTTGCAAGGTAATGTTGTGCGATGTCATCTATACCTTTCTGACATAGAACTACATTTGCTCCCGCATCATCCAATGCTTCCACCATTTCTTTGAGCTGTTTTTCCTCTTCTTCAACAAATCCTTTAAGCTGAGAAGGATCAGAAATGTTGATTTCTGCATCTGTCTCAGTCTCACGTACTTCAATAGGCGTATTTAGTAACGCAATCTTTGCATCAGAGATATTCGAAGGCATTCCACCGTGGACTTTTTCCTTATCAAGAATTACTCCTTGAACAAGTTCTGTCTCATCAATAGTGCCTCCTTCCTTTTTCTCAAGTTTCACCATATCTCTATCAATTACAAGTAAATCTCCTTCCTCTTCTGCAACCTGTCTTACTGCGCTTACCGCGATTTCTGCCAGATAATCTCGTGCAGATTCAGCAGATTTACCAGTCATTGCAGTCATGGCTACTTTCTCAAGCGTATCTTCATCTGCAAGATCTACTTCTTCAGATATATCATCCAATATGTCTACAGATTTTTCACGTGCAAGCCTGTAACCTCTAGTTATTACAGTTGGGTGGATTTCCTGTTCAAGCAATCCTTCAGCCTGCTTCAATAGCTCTCCTGCAAGTACTACTGCTGTAGTTGTCCCATCTCCAACCTCTTCTTCCTGTGTCTGTGCGACTTCAACCATCATCTTGGCTGCTGGATGCTGAATATCCATTTCTTCAAGTATAGTTACGCCATCATTCGTTACTACTAGATCTCCTACAGAATCCACCATCATCTTATCCATTCCTTTAGGACCTAGAGTAGTTCTTACGGCTTTTGCAACTGTTTTACATGCTGCTATATTGTTTTCCTGTGCGTCTGCACCAGTCTGTCTTTCTGCGTCTTCAGACATTATAAATACCGGACTTCCGCCTAATCCTCTCATAGTTGTAATTCACCTGTTTTTTAATGACATAAGTAAAAATTTAAATATGTTCTACAGATGCTCCTGTAAAACCTTTTGAAGCACAGGCGCCACTCGGGAACCATCAGCGTCAATTCTCTGCAACACATCCCCCATTAAGGGTCCTTGAGCACGCATACCTTGCTCTCCCACCATCTCAGAATTCTCCTCAACGACCAACCTGACTATTTCTTCAATATCTTTTTCTGAAACCTGTGACTCCAAAATCTTTTCAACAGGACTTTCTTCCCCCTCTGCAGCGAGACGAGATGCTTTCTCCAGCTGACCCTTTTCTATTTTTGAGTCTGAAAAAGCCTGTAGAATTTTCTCTATCGCATTTTCTGAGACTTCAAAGCCTTCAGATTCTATTCTCGGTAAAGTATTGACTATATAATTCGCTAAATCTTTCTGATCAGCAGAATCTTCAAACTTGTCAAAAAGCCCAACTCTTCTTGAACTGACAAGCTGAGACGCCATCTGTTCCCCTACTTCATCTTCTAGACGCTCTTTCTTTTCTTCAAGCGTTTCCGGAATATTTTGATCAATTTCTTTCACCCTACTCTCTGTGACTCTTATAGGTGCAATATCAGTTTCAGGATACATTCTTGCTGCTCCAGGTAAAGGCCTCATATAACTCGTAGTAAAGTCCTGTTCTGCACTCCGTGTTTCCTCAGGTATTTCCCCATTATAAAGCATTTTTGCCCTCTTCTGTACTTCTTTCGCTGCTTCTCGAGCCTGATTTTTCTCAGCCGCAATAACTGCAATAACATCTTCTTTGTCTCTGTCAAACATTTTAGCAACTTCTTCAAATTCATCAACTAGCTCATATTTCTGTAAGTCTTCATCAGTATGTAATATCCCTTTTACACCTTTTGACTTAGCGTAGTCAACAAGTTCCAGTGCCAAATACTTTTCACCAGATATTTTCTGTTTCATCTTCCCTGTCAAGCCCGGAAGTTTCAATGCATATACCGCGCCATTATTTTCAAGCACTGTAGAAATTATCTGATTTTCTGTATTCTCAAATAGATGGGTCACATTATCAGCCACCAATTCAGCTTCATCAAGATCCTCACCAAGCTCTACAAGGTTTTTCTGTCTCTCAACTTCCAGTCTAATTAGTTCATCAATATTTTTTACATCCTGAAATCCCTTGATTTCGACCCTAGCTCCTTCTTCAATCGAGACGTTGACATCTTGTCTGATTGTTCCTAGCCCTCTCCGCGCTTTACCTGTTGAGCGTAGAAGCATTCCTAGCCTTAGCGCAACTTCTCTCGCATGTTCCGGAGTTCTAATAGATGCATCTGTCCCTATTTCAACTAACGGCACTCCTAATCTGTTAAGATCATAAACTGCTTTCTCAGAGTCTTTTTCATGAATTCCTGCTGATTCTTCCTCCAGTTCTATGTCTTCTATCTTTACAATACCTGTCTCTGTTTCAATCTCTCCATTTAGACCTATCATCGACGTTCTCTGGAAACCCGATGTATTCGAACCATCAAGCACCATTTTACGCATTACTTGTATCTCAGGAACGATATCAGCATTCACCATTCTTGCAAAGATTAACGCTGTTTCTAGAGCCTGCTCTGACATTGAGTGCGGCGGTTCCTCATCAGCTTCAACCAAACAGTTATTTCTGTCGTAATATTTGTAGATGTACTTCCTTGATTTCTGGATTTCTTGTTCTGCCGCCCGATCTTTTTCTCCTGATTCTCCTGCTACTACATTGAGGTATCTTTCAAAAGCCCCATCTGCGCTCTCATCTACTAAATCTACAGGACAGTGGCAGAAAAGTTTCCTATCTGTGTCAAGTTGCTGATGGATTTCTATACCGCATTTGAATCCTAATTCTTTGTAATCCATTTCTTTACTCATGCCTCAAGTAATTGATCAACTTTCTCCTCAAGTTTTTCTATTGAAATATCTTCATTGACAATAACATGATCGCTTAATGCCATAAGTTTTCCTACCCCATTTTCCAGCTCTCTTAAATCTCTTGAGTGAAAGTCTTGACCCTTTCTATCTTCCTCCCTCATTCTTTTTTCTCTTCTTTCTTTGCGTTTTTTGGGAGATGTCCATACAGCTATCATTTCGATTTCTGTACCTAAATCTTTCTCAAAGTGCTTTTTCTCAGAAAGACCTCTCATCCCTGTAATCACGACATCCGAATCTGTTCGTTCTATATACGGCACAGTAAGCTTTGCTATAGCGCTTCTACCTCGTTTTTCTCTTTGCTGGTTCACAAACTTTCCTGTTTCGCCAGCAGAAATATTTCTATCGCTCATCTCTTTTCTCACCACATCACCCATGTCAATTTTTTGGAAACCTCGTACAGCTATTATGTCTGCTACAGTTGTTTTACCTGCTAAAGGCATTCCAGTAACCCCATAGATCTTCATCTATCTGACACCTTCTTTCTGAGTTTTGTGAAGTAGCTATCGCCCTTCTTTTTTCTGATTTCTGATCTAATAACAGATTTGGCTACTCTATACTCAGTAAAGTTGTCAATGTTTTCAAAGTCTATACCAGTCATTCTAAGAAACCGAGACGGATTTTCAAGCTCTTCTCCTGTTTCATAAGCTACGCACATAGCATACTCTCTTAAAATATTTCTCAGCCTATCAGGCCTGCCCTTGTCTAGGAACTCTTTTGCTTTTTTATCAAACTCATCGAGTATTCTATCCACTATATCATCGACCTCTCTGTAAGCTCCCCATTAACATCCTCTTGAAAAAGCTTCAAAGCCTCCTCCCTAGAATCTGTATTGGCAATACTCCACGCAAGCTTGACATAAGCTAGTTCTGGATGCATATTTCTTGCGGAAAAAACACCGGCGTTCTGAATCTTAACCCCTGCATCATAGACATCCATATCAACTCGGCCTTTAATACACTGTGAGGCCATTACTACAGGCATTTTCTCAGCAACTTCTTCCAACTTTTCAAGTATTTTTTCATGGTGTTCAGTTTTGTCATCAAAGCTATTGACTGGTAAGTGTCCTAAACCAGTTCCTTCAACAATTAATCCTTCATAATCATTTTCCAAAACAAACTCGATTTCTTCAGGCGTCATACCTGGCCTTGATTTGACTACCCCAATTCTACTGCTAATATCTGTTCTTTTCTCGTAGTCTCTGTTTTCTTCTTGAGAGTTGTACTCTATTTCGCCAGATTGATAATTTATTTCAGCTATCTTATCTGCATTAATAGCTTCAAAGGCTTCTCTTCGAGAGGTATGCATTTTTCTTACTTTGTGCGCTGGAAGAATATCGCATTCTTTGTCGTTTATTGAAGAGTGCATGCAGACTCCAAATCCGGTGAAATCTGTCTCTTTAAGGAATTTTGCAGCACAGTATAGATTCATTGAAGCATCGCTTGAAGGCCTGTCACTTGATCTTTGTGCACCAACAAGTAATACTCCTGTATCTATTCCTTTCAGCATTAGAGAAAGTGCTGCGCCGGTGTAGCTCATTGTATCTGTTCCGTGACCCACAATTATCCCATCGTAATCATTTTTTACATCATGAATTGTCTCTGCGATTTCCTTCCAGTGTTCTGGCTCCATATCTTCACTCAACATCTGGGCAACGACTTCCGAATGTATGTTCACCTCTGAAGCGAGTTCCGGATACATCTCTACTAACTCTTCTGGATTAAAAGCAGGTTTCACTCCTCCCTCTTCATAACTAACCCGGGATGCGATTGTGCCTCCTGTATGAAGAATTAGGATATCATCTTTATCTTCTGAATGTTCTATTTCTGTTTTTGATTGTTCAGATGTTTTTTTCTTTTCCACTAGCTCTATTTCTTTTGGTTGTACGCCTATATTATATCCATTATTGAGCTTAAGCACTATAACATCAGGATCTCCGGTTTTAGGTTTAGGCATAAGTACTCCTTCCTTACTGCCTGTTTTGACCCGATCACCAATCTCCACACCTTTTTCTCGGAGTTTTTGCTGGAGTTTATCTGAGTACATGTATGAAAAGGTTCGGTGGAAGTCTTAAGAATGTAAACCTCTCAAGTCTTGATTTAAAAAGTTAGGCTTCGGACTGTTTTCTATAAACACTTGTAAAACACGAGGTTTTTCATTTATGAAAGTACATACAGTCGGAGGATACGAACAGATCGGCATGAATATGACCGCTGTCGAAGTTGAAGGCGAGACCGTCATCTTTGATATGGGTTATAACATGGAAGAAGTAATCGGATCCGATGAACAAATAGACGAATTAACAACAAACCAAACCCTTAAAACAGGAGCAATTCCAAGAGACAAAGAATTAATGGATAAGGACGTCCGAGCCATAGTTATAGGTCACGGACACCTTGATCACGTAGGAGCAATTCCGAAGCTTGCAGGCGCATATGACTGTCCAATTATCTGCACACCTTTCACAAAAAAGATTGTGGAGAATGGACTAGAAGGTGATCGGAAGAATATTAACAACGACATTATAGAATTAGAAAACGGAGAAACATATACAATTTCTGACAAGCTTGAATTAGAGTTTATCAGAAACAACCACTCCATTCCTGATTCCACACTGTCATACTTGAAAACTCCTGAAGGCGGCGTAATCTACGGCAATGACATGAAATTCGACCGTAAACCCGTAGTAGGAGAGAACACTGATATTGAGCGACTTAAAGAGGCTGGAAATGAAGGAATCAAAGTTATGATTCCAGGAACCACAAGCGTAGATGAGCCCGGAAGAGTAAGGCCTGAAGAAGCAGTTAAAGTAGAGTTAAATCAGCTTTTGCAGAATTGCTACAACGCTGGCGGAGCAGTATTCGTAACAACTTTTTCGAGCCAAATTCAGAGATTAAATTCAATTCTTGAAGCTAATGACGGTAGAAGAAAAGTTGCGTTTGTTGGCAGATCATTGAAAGAATACACTAAATCCGCTGAAGAACTAGATCTTATAGATTTATCTGAAATAGAGGTTGCTTCCTATTACGACGAATGTGAGCAGCTAATGGATAGAATTGCAGGAGAGCGTGAAGAGTGGCTAGTAATCGCAACAGGTAATCAAGGTGAGCCGGGAAGCCAGATGGATAAGCTAGCATCACAGCAATATCCGTTCCGATTCAAGAAAGGAGACCACGTGATTTTCTCATCACGAACAATCCCTACTCCTCCAAGTAGAGCCAACAGATACCAGCTAGAGAAAAAACTGAAGGATGAAGGAGTAAGACTCTACAAGAACGTTCACACATCTGGGCATGCAAAGAAAGAAGATCACAGAGACTTTATCACCTTTCTACAGCCTGAGAATATTGTCCCTTCACATGGACACATCCAGAAGCTCGGCAGCTACGTACAGTTAGCCCGAGAAGAAGGCTACTCTCTTGAAGAGGACGTATTTATCGGAGAAAACGGACGAACAATCCGAATAGAGTAATCAAGCTCTATTTCATCTCCTTTTTTCAATTCTTTTTCCTCTGAAAGACCCTGATTAATTTCTAACACATACTGCGCAGGTCTTTCACTATTGTAGCTTTCAAGTTCATTCTTTGAAGCATTCGGCTGAGGATTAGCCTCTTCTATATTAATGACTTTTCTATCCGAGTCTAAGAATATTATATCAAGCGGAATTTCTGTATTTTTCATCCAAAAACTTCTTTCATCTTCATCATCATAGATGAATATCATACCTTTTCTTTCTGGCAGATAGGTACGATTCATTAGACCTATTTGTTTTTCTTCTTCTGTAATAGCAGCTTCTAGTGTAAATTCTGCGTTGTCGATCTCCGCAGTAGGGTAAGTGAATGGAATTAAAGCAACTAGAAATAGGTACCAGTAAGAGGACATAATTTAGCTTACCTATTGCTTTATAGAAATTTTTCGTCAATATTTCCTTATGAATCTTGAAGAACTCGCTAGAAAGTATGCATTGAAAAACGCTGTAGAACATGAAGGAGAATGTAATTCCGGAGCAGTAATTGGGAAAATTTTCGCAGAAGGTGAGTTTACCGACAAGGCAGAAGTAGGTAAGGTAGCAGGCAAGATATGTGGACAGGTGAACCAGTTAAGTCTAGAAGAACAAGAAAAAGAAGTAAAGAACTATGAGTTTGAAGAAAAAGAAGTGGAGGAACACGATCCAATCCCTGATTTGCAGGACGCCGATAATGGAGATGTGATTTTACGCTTTGCCCCGAACCCTAATGGCCCTCCTCATCTTGGACATGCAAGAGGAATGACTGTTAACGGCGAACTGCGAGATAAGTATAATGGAAAGCTAATTCTAAGATATGATGATACTGATCCTGTAACGAAAAGATCTCTGGAAGAAGCGTATGAAATGTACCAAGAAGACTACGAATGGCTTGGGTACACAGTAGATGAGGTAAGATACAGTTCTAAGAACTTTGATGTTTATATTAGATACGCTGAGGAACTTATTGAGATGGGCGAAGCCTATGTTTCAAAGGCAAGTCAAGAGGAAATGCAAAATCATCGCCGCGACGGAACCGCTTCAGAATATAGAACTCAGAGAGTTGAAGAAAACATGGATCTCTGGAAGCAGATGAAACGTGGTGAGTTAGATGAGGGAGAAGCAGTTCTCAAGATTAAGACCGATCTTGATCATAAAAACCCTGCTGTAAGAGATTTTGTAGCATTTAGAATAATTAAAAACGCCGATCATCCGATTACGGGTAACAAATATTGTGTATGGCCTCTTTTAGATTTTCAAGGAGCTATTGAAGATCATTTAATGGGTACGACTCATATTGTTAGAGGAAAAGATCTTAGAGCTTCAACTGAGCGACAAAAATATATTTACGATTACTTTGGATGGTCTTATCCTGAAGTCATGTACTGGGGAACTGTAGAAGTATCAGGTTTTGATGCTCCTATGTCGACTTCAACTATAGCAGAACTAATGGATAAAGGTGACTTGGCAGGGTGGGATGATCCTCGCTGTGGTACTCTTCGAGCGCTAAGACGTCGAGGCTTCCAACCAGGAGCTATCAGAGAGTTCTTCATCGAAATGGGAGTTACTGAGAACGATGTGGAGGCTTCAATTGAAGGCCTAGAAAAAGCCAATACACGAGCCCTCGATGAAAAAGTCGATAGACATTTCTATGTGAAAAAACCAGTTAAATTAGACATCAGCGAAGTTCCAGAAAATCTAGAGCCAGAGATCCCAGTGCATCCTGAATTCCCCGAGCGAGGGAACAGAAACCCTGAAATTAATATTCGGGACGGACAGTTAAGCATCTTCATTGAGGAAGATGATTTTAAAGACGGTTTTTTCCGCTTGAAAGGTCTGTGTAATATTGAGATTAAAGACGGAGAAGCCTCATATAGTCTTGGTGACCACAAGGAAGCCTTGGAGAACGATGCAGAGTTTATCCATTGGGTTCCAAAAAGTTCTGAGAGAGCTGAAATAAAGATGCCTTCCGGAAAAAGTTATGAAGGTCTTATTGAACCTGGAAATCTTGAAATAGGGGAAATAGTGCAGTTCGAACGCTTTGGTTTCGCTAGAAAGGACTCAGAAGATGTCTTCTTCTTTACTCATCGCTAGTACCAGAAAGTAATATCGCAATCTTGAACATCTACTACAGCATAAGGATGATTATATAAGAGATATCCGATTACTTAAACAGCTTCTTTGGGAGGGGGCTAGAAGAATGGAAAGGATACATTATCCAAACAAGCTTGGAATCTGCGTCATATGTGGCAACAGAGTATTCACAAGCGATCAGTACCTTGAATCAACTGAAGGCTACTGCCATAACAGCTGCATCGCAGAAGCAGAGGCCTTATAGGCCTCCCTTATCTTCTCTTTTCTAGTCTAAGTTTATTCAAGCAAGAACACGCTCACTATAATACATACTTTCAGAAAATTAATGGGAAAGCCGGGAATCGAACCCGGGACCTCTGCGTATCTCACATAAAGCGATACGAACTTTAATCATCGAAGGCTTTTAGACCTCCTCATTGCTCATAATCATTGTTATGAGCGCAGCGCTCTAACCCCTGAGCTACTTTCCCTATTCAGTATTATTGTTTGAGTGACTAACGTTTTTAGAAGCAAGGTATATCACGCTTCTTTTTCCCTGTTTTTATCGACAAAGATATTATTCCTTAGTATTTTTACACTAGCTTTTCTTTTTTCCACAGGGGTATGGGTTCGCCCGGATTCGAACCGGGGATCTCCGCCATGTCAAGGCGGTGTCATAACCAACTAGACCACGAACCCATGTTTAAAGGCCTGTCTCCGTATTTTTTGATTGGTTTGGTTATCCTTAAATACATCAGCATCCAATAGATTTGCGAGTTGTTTTACCGTGGCACCAAACTGTAAATCCTGTGGCTCCGATCTGCATGTAAACCCTGTGGATAGACCTAACGTGGACTGGGTGAAGGTTGTATGCAGCGACTGCGGACAAGTGGAGGACATTTCTATGATTAGGCTTTCTTCTACAGTGCATAAATAATATAAATGGTGCATTAAGCAGAAAGTTAAAACCTCTTTTTCTTTATTATAGAAAAACTTCACGTGTGACGCAGGAAATAAAATTATTTTTCTTTAGAGAACCAAATATTCTTAATGGAAGTTAATGATTCATTCTCCTCAACATTGAGCACTAAAATTCTCCTCACAATGAATCGCTGGATCCTAGTAGGCGTTATACTTTCCATAGTGTTTACAATACTTGTTTCACTAAGTTATCTAGAATCTTCTCCATTGAGATCCATAGTTGAAAACCAGGGAGGCCTTCATTTCATATTCTCAGCGTTTATCGGCGCAATTATCACAGGAACATCAATAGTTGTAACTATCAACCAGCTGGTGCTATCTCAAGAGCTTGGGGCAGTAGGAAAACAGCAGTCGCGTATGCAGAACTCTATGGATTTCCGCCAGGAAGTTGAAAAATATCTTGACAAAAAGATTTCTTCTCCCGAACCTTCTGCATTTATTCTTGAACTAGTTCAAGAGATTGAAGAACAAGCAAAAATATTGAACTCTACTACTAATCAAGAGTCGACGAAGTTAAAAAACGAAATTGAAGACTACACTACATCTTTAATTGAAAACGCGCAGCTTGTCAACAGAAAACTAGAAGGTTCTCAGTTCGGCACCTTCCAGGTTATTTGGGCTGCTCTAAACTTCAATTATTCTGAGAAGATAAACCAGCTACGCCAAATACAGGCAGATTACAACACAGAACTTTCAAAAGATAAAAATGAAACAATCGACCAACTACTTGATCTGCTAACTTTTTTCGGTCCTACAAGAGAACATTTTAAGACTTTATACTTTCAATGGGAATTAATTAAGCTCTCTAGAACACTCATGTATGCATCTGTTCTTTCTCTGATGGTAATAGGAGCATTACTAATACATATCAATACTAACGTGATTACGGGAACTACTCTAGGTCTTGATAACCTAGTACTGCTCACCAGTGCAGGCTTTACTATTGGAATAGCTCCATTTGTTATATTCATAGCTTTCCTTCTAAGAATATCGACTGTAGCTAAACGAACTCTGGCTATGGGTCCTTTTATTCTTAAAGACAACTAAAGTCTTGGAAGAACACATTCAATGGTTCACTGCAGTAGAAAAGCCTTCGCAAAGGACATAAAAAATTCTCGGCTCGAATAGTTAATTGAATAACAATGGTTAATAAGTGGCACGATTACGATACAGGGCCTAACCCTCCTGAAAAAATCTATGCTGTAATTGAAAACCCTCAGGGAACACAGAACAAATACGAATATGACAAAGATCTTGAATCCGTTGTACTTGATCGAGTACTTTACTCTTCTATCAACTATCCGGGAGACTACGGATTTATTCCTCAGGCTTACTACGAAGACGAAGACCCTATGGACATATTAGTTCTTACAACACACCCGACTTTCCCAGGATGCGTTCTAGAAGTCAGACCTATAGGAATTCTTTACATGGACGATGGCGGAGAACAAGACGACAATGTCATCGCTGTACCTACAGAAGATCCTAGATGGGCAAAAGTTGAAGATCTCGAAGATGTAAACAAGCATCAAAAGAAAGAAATTAGCGAGTTTTTCAAGACTTACAAGAATCTCGAACCTAAAAAAGAAGTAGTAATCGAAGGATGGGGCGGAAAAGAAGAGGCTTTCGAAGCAATTGAAAAGTCACAGGAGCTTTACTCGGAAAACTTTGAGTAAAAAAACTTTTTCTATTTCTCTTTTCTTTCTTGATTTTCTAGTTAGTTACTCCTTTAATTAGTTTCTGACCGCATAACTGCAAAGCCACTATCTACCCGAGTTAAAGCCAAATGGAAGGAAGAGTGGGTTTTTCTCCCTTCGCACATCTTCAATGGAGAGAAATATCCAAAAGTCTCTCTATTTCCCCTCAATGTTCGCTAACCTTTACAGGTACTCCTTTTTCTTTCAGTAACTCCACCTGCCTCTTTACGAAATCTTCCTCATTACTTGCCTTTGTCGCAACCATGTAAACTTGTGCGTCTCCGAAAGGCCTCATTACTCGGCCTGCCCTCTGCGTAGCCTGCCTTCGAGAACCTCCTTGCCCGCTCATCACAATTCCTACTTCTGCGTTAGGAAGGTCTAAGCCTTCATCTCCAATACGGGAGATAATCATTTTGTTCAGGTCACCTGTACGGAATTCCTCAAAAAATTCTTCCCTTTCATCATAGTCAGTTTCACCAGAAATAAATGGAATATCATACTCTTCTGATAGTTCTTCTCCCTGATCAATCCAGTCACAGAAAACTAAGGTCTTCTTGCCATTGTATTCTTCCAACAAGTCTTCCAATACTTGCTTTTTCGCAGGGTTCTTTGAGGCTATGATAGCCTTTTTGATCCCTGATGCTTCATCGTACTTATGCCTATAGAAGTCTGACGCCCATTCAACCATTCTGATTTCGACATCAGGTTTGACTACATGACCTTCACTAAAGAAACGAGCCCAGTCTGCACCAATCTCTCTACCAATAAGAGCAAATATTTCTCTCTCTTTAGCGTCCTCTCTAACAGGCGATGCAGATAGTCCTAGCCTCCTAGTAGACTGTAGGGACGCAGTTTTCCTGAATAGCTTTGAAGGTATGTGATGCACTTCGTCGAAAATAATAAGCCCCCAATCTTTTCTGAAAAGCGAAGTTTTTCCTCCTGCAATATGATATGTTGCGATTGTTACATCACCCATCTCTTTTTCTTCACCGTGATACTCTCCAATCTGATCCTCCGTAATAGTTGTCTTATCAAGTATCTCTCGCTTCCACTGGTTTACTAGATTACGTTGCGGCACAAGTATCAATGTTGGAGAATCGATTTCACACATTAATCCAATACTTGTAACAGTTTTTCCAGATCCTGCAGGATTTGCTAGTACAGCTGCTTTTTCGCTGTAGGCCTTATCCACATATTCCTTTTGATAGTCTCTGAGTTCTATTCCTTGTAGGTCTGCCCCAATATTTTTTTCGACTTCTCTAAACTTAGAATTGTCTTGTACTGGGTATCCTTTTCTGACTAATGCCTCTTTGATTTCTGCGCGAGACTTTGAACCCATTGCAATTCTTGAAGCGGAGTCGGAAAGATCTACTGCCAGATTCTGCCTGACCTTATCTATACTACGAGCCCACTCCATCCTTTCATCATCTTCAGATTTCAGGATGTGGTAATGACCTTTGTTCTCTATAGAGAATACTTGCTGTTTTTTGTATGTTCTTTCTAACCACTCAAGAAAAATTGGATAATTACCAAGCACTCTAGTATATACTTCTTTTATCTCTTCTAATGACATATCAGAGTTCCATATATCCATTTCCCGAACTTGGAACTTGTAATGCTCTCCCGAAGAAGTCTCCATATGTGCTAGCGACGATACTTCGTTCAACGTTCCCGCATCAGGATTTGAAAGTATTATTTCTCTCTGAGGCTCGAAAAAGACCACGTGGTTTTCCAACTGCTCTATAAGTTCTTCCTTCGGTTTATCTTCCAAGGACATGCCGTCACTAATAGACAATAAACTTTAAAACATTCAACAACGCGTTCCACCGAAATGAACAAAACCGCTGTAAAGCAAAAACTATCAGAACTCAAGGGGTTTGAGAACTCAAGAATAGAACTTGAACAGTACCTTACTCCTGCCGAACTCGCAGCAGATATAGTCTACACTTGCTACATGCAAGGACACAAAACAGTAGTTGATCTTGGAACCGGAACAGGAATATTAGCTATAGGGGCAGACCTGTTAAACATGGACGTAACTGCCGTAGAAGTAGACCGAGATGCATTATCAACAGCCGAAGAAAATGCTGCAAAAGTTGGAGCATCTCCAAATTTCGTGAGGAAAGATGTAACATCATTTAATGGAAAGTTCGATGCCGTAGTTATGAATCCTCCATTCAATGTTCAGAGTGACGAAGGCCTGAAATTCTGGAGAAAGGCGCTCGAAATCGGTGACAACGTCTACGGATTGGCCGGGAAAGGGTTCAGTACACGTTTAAAACGTTTGTGTGACGAATATAATCATGAGTTAATAGCGCGTGAAGCCTATAAAATCGGGCTTCCTGCGAGCTATGAATTCCACACTGAGGAGTCAAAAAGCACTCCTGTGGATCTTTATGTTACAAGGAGGAAAAAATAATGGATCTCGACGTAATGGAAAAAGAAGGACGACTGCTCGTTGACATGGAGCAGAATCACGCATTGGCAAACCTACTGAGAAAAGCTGTATGGGAAAACGGCGGAGAATCTGGATATGATAAAGGTCATCCGCTAGGAGACGAATCCATTTTGATTATTGACTCTGACGACCCCGAACAGGTTCTTCAGGACGCAGTAGACACCGTCAGAGAATGGCTTGAAGAACTAGAATCTGATTTATGAAAGAAGGTTCTAGAGTTCTAGGTATAGACGATGCTCCTATAGAGCTAGAAAGACTTGTAGGAGTACTTTACAGAGGTACTGAGTTTATAGAGTCAGTAGAAATAATAGAGGCGGAGCCTGATCAAGGAGAGGGCACGCAAAAAGTTATAGAGTTATATGGCAAATTTCAAGCCTACATAGAAGCCGTACTCATCGATGGAATTAGCTTCTCAGGATTTAATATAGTGAATATTGAAAAAGTTTCTGAAAAAATAGATAGGCCGGTAATAGCAGTTACATCAAATGAACCCGATCCTAAAAGTTTTTCTGATGCTCTTGAAAAGACAGGGACCAGTTCTCAGTCCTTTGAGAACTTGCCTACAGTATCAAAGTTCAAACTCTCGACAGGAAGATGTTTCGTTCAGTTCTCTGGTTGCGATAGGAAAGAGGCATTGGATATAGTAAACAAATCCACTTTACAAGGTAATGTACCTGAATGTATAAGAGCCGCAGATATAATAGGGAGCGCGCTAACAAATAATGGTGTGATCTCTAAATGAACAGCGACTCAGTTATTGGTAAGGAAATCTACTTTATCAGTTTGGCATTGTTATTAGCATTTGGAATACTTCAGACTACAGGCACAGCATTGTCAACAGAAAAACCGGTTGTTTCTGTTGTTTCGTGTTCTATGTATCCTGAAATGGATCGTGGAGATATTCTTATGGTTCGAGGAGTAGATTTTGACAGTGTTGAAGAAGGCCAGGTTGTTATATATCAAGTTCCAATGGAAGCCGAAATTGAGGTTGATGGCAATACATATGATCTCGGAGAAGAGCCTGTAGAAACTTCTTTAGGAAATGTTCATGTAACCTATGTAGAGGACCAGTCTGCACGGTTTAGAATAGATCGCAGTAACGTTGACGTAGTAGAGGGCGGAGAATATAGTTCCGGAGATCAAAGCTTTAGAGTTAATGATGTCTCAGGACTATCTATTCCTGTAGTTCATCGAGTGATAGAAAAACGAAACGACAGTATTGCTACTAAAGGAGATGCTAATCCTGAGCAGCTTGATTTTGAGGAGGAAATCAGGCCAGAACAGATACATGGCCAAGTAGTGTTTAGAATTCCAAAAGTGGGAGCAGTTAAACTCATAGCTATGGATTTAGTAGGTCTAGAAGGGTCACCGTTAAGCATTGATGAGTATAGACCTTGTCCCGACTAATAATTTTTGCCATTTTTGGGCATCTATTTTTAAGCTTTGACAGTATAAACTGATAGGTATGGAGTTTTGCGATGAATGCGGAGGAATGCTAGTTTCAGAAAAGAAAAATGGCGAGACCGCTATGAAGTGTCGTAGCTGTGGAGAATACCAAGATGTTGATAGCGAAGAATTTAAGGTGACTGAGGAGAAAGAAGAAGATCCTATGGACCGCCTCAATGTTAATGAAGACGGAGAGGAAGAAGCAACTAGGCCTACAACTCAGAAAGAATGTAAGTCTTGTGGCGAAGAAACTGAGCAGGAATGGTGGATGGAACAGACCCGGGCTTCAGATGAACCTCCTACAAGATTTTACAGATGTAGACAGTGTGGTAATGTCTACAAAGAATATGACTAGCTCTATTCTGTTCTGATATCATTACCTTCGAACTTATCGGATATGTCGTTGATTGAAGCTCTAAGTTTTGAGAGTTCTTTATCAACTCGTTTTTTCCTATTTTCAAACCGAGATTCATCAAGTTTAGAATCTACGTCCCAAGCTTGACTATTTATATCCAGTATCAATTCGGTCTCAAGATCATCTACTTTTTCTTTTAAGCCCTCAAGGTCGGCAATGATTTCTTCTTGTTTTTCGCGAGTTTCTTTTATATCGCCCGCTTTTTTAATGATCTTTCTCTTCATGTTTCGCTTTATATCTGCGACTTCTGAATCCAGTATATCCGTCTTTCTAGTATTTTCAGATTGCATTTCAGCAAATCTGCTAGATATATCTCGTAATGTATCAAGTTTTCGCTTGTTCTTTTCTACTGCTTTCTTTAGATTGCGTTCATCAGCAGTTATTGTGTCAACGATTTCTTGTATCTCTATATCGTGATGTTGAACTGCGCTATCTAATGCATTAAAATGAGATTCTAAGGCCTCAACTCTTTCTCTTAACTCAGCAGACTCATTTTCTTCCTCTACGCTCGTATCTTTACTGAATAGACCCATAGTTCTAGTTAGTAAAGATGGTTTTTGAACTTTCCCTGACCTCTGAAGTTAAAACATTTCAGTTCTAAGAATTTAATATGGCTGAACAACAGATGAGAAGGGCGCCTGCAAAGCCTAAGAAAATCGAAGATATAGAACCTCAAACAGACATAAGGGTAAGAGTACTAGGCACAGTACTTTCAGTAGACGAAGACTCAATTGCCGTAGATGACGGTACTGGCAGTGTAGATGTATTTTTAGAGGAAGATAATATGGAGGATATAGAAGAAGGACAGAGAGTAAGAGTATTTGGCAGAGTTCTTCCTACTCCAGACAGCTTTGAATTACAAGGAGAAGTCTTACAAGACTTCGACAAAGTGGATGCAAATCTCCGCGACAGAGTTAAAAAAGTTGTTAACACTTCACAGTAACATAGGTGAAATATTTTGTTTAAAGCAGAAATAACGGAAGTAGGCCTCCTCAAAGATTCGATGAAAACCATATCATCTCTTATTAGCGAGGGAATCTTCCAGCTAGAGGAAGACAGCATGAAACTAATAGCCGCAGATCCAGCAATGGTAGGCTTAGTTGACTTCAAAATAGAAGAAGAAGTATTCGAAGAATATGATCTAGACGAAGAAACGAAAGTAGGTCTAAACATTGAAAATCTTTACTCAATCCTACGAAGAGCAAACGCCGATGACACTATCACCTTTGAACTCGGCGATTCTCGTTTTGAGATTACAATGGAGAACTCCTCTACACGAAATTTTTCACTACCTATTCTGAACCTTTCTGAAGACGATATACCTGAAACCGATCAGCTATCGTTTGATTTTGAAGCCGAATTAGATGCTTCAACAGTTGAAGGCGCTGTAAAAGACGCCATGGTTGTAAGCGACGCAGTCACAATTTCTGCTGATGAAAATCAAATGAATATTTCAGCTGAAGGAGATCAAAGTAACGCCGACTTTACTATCACAGAGGAAAGTAGTGGCGTAATATCCATGTCTGGAGATTCAGTAAAGTCAATGTTCTCATTAGACTATCTTTCCAAGATGATAGGCGGGAAAAATTTATCTAACAATGTGACTATGAAGCTTGGAAACGACTTTCCTATGCGAATGGAATTCTCAGTACCTGATGAAGTCAATCTAAGCTTTGTACTCGCACCTAGAATCGAAGAAGAATGAGTAACTGGAGAAGACCAAAACCCCCGGAAGCAAAATTCCAGTCTAAGAATTTTTTCTCTTTTAACGAAGAAGACGTAGCCTGGAACAATTATGATCACAGGAGTAAAAACGAACTAGAACTTCTCATTGATTCTGAACTGAGAGATACAGTAATAGGCTATTTCTTAGCCACACCATATGAAGAAGTCACAACCGAAAAAATCAGCGAATCCTCTGATATGCCAAAAGAAGACATAGCAGAGTTTTTGGGCCTGATGAGAACAATTTACAGAGCAACAGGATCTGTTAAAGACGGGTCCTATGTCTGGGACTGTGAACCCGAAAAAGACTGGCTTCTAATAAGAAAGGAGCTCAAAGACGACGAGAAACATATCGAAAAAGAGTTAGAAAATAGAAAGGATGATGATTTGCCTTTTAGGATGAATGTACGGAACCTAGAAACAAGTTATGAAGATAGTTTTCAAAAATAAAATATTAACTTTTCTAAACACTGACCTTGTATATCCAGCAAAGTCTAATAAAAATTAGAGGTTTCATACAGTTCTTGCACTTCTGAGTCAGTTAAAGCACGATTAAAAACTTTTGCTTGAGCCATGCTTCTATTAGTATGTCTAGTACTTCCACTTAAACCTCTCGATCCTCCAATCTGAAAATCTCCAGTTGTTACAAACTCTCCCATATCGCTCCGCGTATTCGAATCTTCTAAACTACCATTTATGTACAGTTTACCTGTTTCTTCACCATCATAAACAAAAACACTATGATACCATTCCCCTATCTCCATATCTCTAGTGATATACAAATTGTTTTCAGTAGTTCTGATTCCTGCTCTCAGGTTTTCATCTCTAGGCCTAATATCAATTGCATAAGCAGGGTTGTTGCCTCTACCCATACCTCCTGAAGTGCTTGTATCATCATCCTGAGGACCATCCCATCTAAATGATAAAAGGAACGTGAACTCTCCGCCTTCACTAACATTAAACGTAGGCGATTCTATCGTAGCTCCGCCTTCACTTATATCAGAATAATCGTCTCCTATATCATACTCGCCCTCAAAAAAACCGTGATTTTGTGCTGCTGAAAGATCGTCTAACCTTTCATTTCTTGAGTAATCATCTGTTAAAACCCAATAACCAACTAGTCCATCCATATTTACCTGCCGACCAGAAAAATCTTCGCCCACACTCATATGCCCCTGTACACTACCTGAAGAGGTTAAGTTCCGTAAATTTCCAGAATTATAAACAATCTCAAGCTCTAACGTTTCCATGTCACCAGACTCCTCAATTCCAGGTAAACTTAATAATTCATTCTGGGATAAGTCCTGCGATAAATCATAATCAATATAATTTGAATCCTCATCTCTTACTCTTACTTCTTTAACTTCTGTTCTTCCAACAGGATCTCGAACTGTAAACTGGAGGCCTTGTGTCTCAGATAATCCAAAATCTTGAACATTCACATGCTGTGATTCAAAGCCCTGAACATTCTCAATACTCTGACTTCCTACCATTGAGAATATAGCCCCTCCAGCTATAGCCACCACAAGCAACATCCAACCATAAGTCATCAAATACTCAATCGCAGACTGCGCTTTCAGACCTTGACACATACTTTCAACTTATGTAACGAAGTTGAAAAACATTCGTAGATAACCAGAGTAAATTTAGGAGTTACCTATAGTAACTAATACGTGGAACTGAAAAATTGGCAGGTAAGACAGTACTATGAACAAGATGAGCTTATTGAGAAAGTGATGGAGCTTGCAGAGTACAGAGAAGTAGTACCTACATACCCTAAAGGTTATGGAAAGAGACCTGACGCAGTAAACTTTCCTGGTGACTTTCAGCAATTCGTAGAAAACGGCGCAGTAGCATTCCATTTTTCAGTAGAGAAATGGAGAAACCCCTTATTAATCGATCAAGTATCAAGTCTTGATCGATTAAGAGAAACTTGGGACATGGTAATAGATATTGACTGTGATGAGAGTTTTGAACTCTCTAAAAAAACATGTGAGTTAGTCGTCCGCGAACTACAGCACCACGGCATAGAAAATCTATCAGTAAAGTTCTCAGGTAACAGAGGATTCCACATAGGAATAAGAGGAGAAAGTTTTCCTGAACGTATAGGCGAAAAAGAGTTCTCAGAACTCTATCCAAGACTAGCTCAAGGAATTGTAAATTACCTTAGAAAGCAGTTGAGAGAGAAAATGATTGCAGAGGTGAAAAAAGAAGGCCTCCATGAAGAAATGAAAACTGAGGATGGACTCAATCCTTATCAGGTAGCAGATATTGAGAATGACTGGGGTCAACGTCATCTCTTTAGAATGCCTTATAGTCTTCACGACGGATCAGGCCTAGTGTCTCTGCCAATAGAACCCGAGGATATTTCCAGTTTTGAAAAGCGTGACGCAGAAATAGAAAAAATTAATTTTGAAACAGGTTTTCTCGACAGCTATGAAGATGATGAAGCTACAAACTTGGCGGTTCAAGCTCTAGACTTTATACAGGACCGAGAAGAAGAAAAAAGAGAGAAACGTGTTAATAGAGAATTTGAAAGGCCTGAGGACGCTATACCGGAACAATATTTCCCTCCAACCATCAAGAATATTTTAAATGGATTAGAAGACGGAAGAAAGAGAGGTCTTTTTATCTTAATCAATTTTTACCGCTGCGTTGGTTATGGGTGGGCTGAAATCGAATCAAAAATCTGGGAATGGAATGAAAGAAATAATGAAGAGCTGAGTGAGAGTTACGTAAAAGGACAGCTGCGCTGGCACCAGAATAGAAGCGAAAATGTTCCTCCGCCTAATTATGATGCAAATGGATACTACAAGGATATGCAGGTATATGAAGGAGATAATTTGGAGAATAAAGTTAGTAATCCTGTTAGTTATGCCTTCAGAAAAGCTAAGAAACGCGAACCTAATAACGAAGAAAATGACAATTTTGTATGCGAAATCTGTGGCAAAGAGTACAAGATTGAGTCATATTATAAGAAGCATGTACAGCAATGTTTTGAATAAATATTCGCGTTTTATATTTCTAATACGCTCTAAATTCATGATAACAATCTCCATCATTTAATGATTGATAGTTTTTCGTTTCTAGATGCTCTATTATTACTTATTCGAAAACCTAGAAGTTATTTTTTGATACAGTAGCACGTATTTGAGAAAATTAAACATCGTATTGAAGTTGCTTTTAATCTCAATTACAACGCCTATATGCGGCTAAATGCTTATTTAGCTCAAAAAAATTATTTAATAGTGTAAAAAAGTTAGATATTATGGAAGCTTACTGGAGAAAGTATTTTATCAGAACAGCATTATTTCTACCGGCTTCTCTAAGTTTAGGGTATCTTAATTTTTCTACATTATCGACAGCAGTATTTTTCCTAGGAGTCATATGGGCTTTGAATCCTTTAGACCAAAGAAGAAAAAAGAATAATGACTGGAAACCTGTAGCCATCGGATCGACAGTATACCTCATAATAGCCATCATCATAATTGGAATATCTTGGTACCTAACTGGAGTAATCGAAACAATTCTTTAGCTAAATAGGTTTCGAATTACTTCGGCCCTGTCAGAAAACAGGATTGGGTGAAGTAAAAAAAGATTTCATCACTGACTTGTTATACAGATGTCAACAGCTCTAACATTCAACGATTTGAGAAGAATTCAGAAAAATGAGAGCAAAGCAGTCGAACTAACAGAGCTGGAAGACGACTTCATTCTAAAGGCTCAAGAATACCTTGAACGGAAAAAAGAAAACGCCGATAATAGAGAATACAGGTCATCAAAAAGAGTATTCAAAAAAATAATAGCTCAGAGAGAGAAAAAAATAGTTAAGAATGCTCAACTCTCATTAAGATCAAATATTAAGGCCTCTGAACTACCATTACTCCCTAGAGAACAAGAACTGTTCCGAGAGACCAAGAAACTCTTTGAAGAGCATAGAGATAGAATAAATGAGAATAGTACCGGCTATACTGCCCCCCAACCAGAAACGGAGATTGACGAAGAGGCCAATATAGAACAGGAATCAAAGAATTATGACAAAGAATCAGAATATGAAGAAACCGTAGAAGAAAAAGAGGAAGAACCTGAAGAAGATTTAGAAGAAGGTTACGCTAAGGTAGAAATCATATCTCATGTTCCGGAGTTCATGGGAACAGACCTAGAGGCCTATGGCCCATTCGAAGAAGGCGATAATCCAATCTTGCCTGAAGATAATGCAGAGATATTAGTCAATCGAGGCAATGCCGAAGAAGTTTAATCAGTGTCGACCCAGTTCCAAGTTAAGAGGATTCTCAAAATGGTGGAAAAAGTTTTTGCACTCAGCGGATCAATAATAACCGGAAACTTAAAAAAACTCGATCAGATAGCAGAGGCTCTGGAACACTCCGATAACCAAATTCTAGTAGTAACTGGCGCAGGCGACCTCAAAGAATACATTTATGCTTCAGGAGAATATGGAAACCAAGGCGAACAAGATTTAGTTGGTATAGCAGCGACACGCCTTAATGCTCGCACCTTAATGACTACAATGGATGCATATCCAGATGTACCTGAAACTGCTGAAGAAATAAGAGTTGCAGCCTCAAACGGTAAAAATGTTGTTATGGGCGGTCTAACTCCAGGACACTCTACTGATGCTGTGGCAGCTATAGCCGCCGAAATACTTGAAGCCGATCTTTATATTGCAACAAGTATTGATGGAGTATACGATCGCGATCCTGAAGATCCTAATGCAAAACTGCTGGAAGAAGTCGACACTGAGACACTGAAACAAATTGTTTCAGGGAACAATAAAGCCGGCAAACACGAGTTAATTGATGGAACTGCGATTGAAATAATTGAACGTTCTAATATTTCTGTCAAGGTTTTTGAGGGAAATTTAGAAAATCTTAAGAGCCCTGAAAGCTGTAAAGGATCTAAAATTCGTTCTTTTAGCTGATCTTTAACTCTACCGACTATATCAATTAATACTATGAAAAATTAAATTTGCTGTAAGTATTAACTTACCTCCTAAAAACGTCCGCCTGAAGGAAGAAAAAGAGTCAAAACTGTCAATGCCATAAGGCTATTCTTATGAAATAAGGAGCTAATTTACAACCTTCTTTTATTGGACCTTTGAAGCCTTTTTAAAGTTTAGACTGTGTGATTATCTCATGGTTAAGATTCCAAAAGAACAGAGACGTTACTGTCCTAAGTGTGATCAACACACTGATCAGACGGTAAAGGAAGCAACCAATCGTTCGACCAGTCCATGGAGTAAAAAGGCTAGGAAAAGGCAGAGAAAAATCGATAACGGATACGGATCCTTCCCTTACGAGAATCCTGCACACCAGAGCCGTGGTGGAAGTAATCCCACATCCAGCAAAAAGGATTTACAGTTTAAATGCCAAGAATGTGGTAAGAGCTGGAAGCCAAGAAAACAGTTAAGAGCAGCAAAATTCGAGATTGAGAGGTAATAAAAAATGGCACAGAACTTTCTAAAAGTAGAATGTGGCGAATGCGGAAACCAGCAAAAAATTTACTCTAGACCTGCATCAAAAGTAGAGTGCATGGTTTGCAGCGAACCAATCGCAAAGCCAACAGGCGGCAAAGCAGAATTGAATGGAAAAGTAGTCACACAACTTGAAGTAGAATAAACATTTTTGCAAGTCACAGTTTTTTCCATTTACTTCTAATCATTTATTTATAGAATTAGAAGTATTCCTTGACTCTTATTTCTCTATATTATCTTTTTTACTAATTCTATTACTAGACATCCTACATCATTAATTCTACGTAACTCCTAGCACTTACATGTCCTTCTCCAACACATTCAAAACTAGTATAGAACAGTCTGAGAATAGAATTTCTCTTGGTTTGAAAGAAAATAGCGACTGTCTTTTAAAAATCACCTTCAATCCTTTTTCCATGAAGTGGTACAAAGATAGCCCTGACGAAGGAGACCTAGTAGTAGTAGATCTCGCAGAAGTGAATGAGAACTCTGCATATGCAGAACTAGAACAGTATGATGGAATGAGAGGTTTAATCCACATCTCTGAGGCTTCACGTAGCTGGATACAGGACATGACAAAAAAGTTTTCAGAAGGCGAGAAGACTGTTGCACAAGTCATAGAAACTGGCGACCGATTAGGACTATCATTGAAACGCGTCAATGATAAACAGAAGAAAGACACCATGAGCGAATGGAATCGAGAGAAAAAATCAGAAAAATTCGTTGACGCACTAGATAAAAAACTCAATACTTCAAACATCTATGAAGAAGTAGTATTCCCTATGCAAGAGGAGTTAGGATCTTCTTTTAGAGGATTTGAAATATCTATAGCAGAGGAAAACAGACTCAAAGAAATGTTTAATGATGAAATTGTAGAAGCTATACAAGAAGTAGCAAGAGAAAACATTGATTTAAAACAGGAAAAATTTGAAGGCGAAATAAAACTAGAATTTTACAATGGCGATGGACTTGAAAGACTTAGAGAAACTCTCTCCGAAACAGGAGAAGGAGTAGAGATAAAGTACCTATCAGCACCCAAATATAGTATAGAAGCCTGGGGTAGAACTCAGAACCTTGCAAAAAAGAGAATGGATTCAGCTGTTCAGGACATTAGAGATAAAGCTGAGGAATTAGGCGGAACGTTTGAATTTTCAAAGGCATAAAAACGATGATAAAAAAATGTGTTAACTGTGGCCTTTACACTCTAAAAGACCGGCATTGCGATGACGAAACTAAAGAGGCTAGACCTCCAAAGTTTTCATTTCCGGACAAATACGGTAAATACCGTAGAAAGGCCAAAAAAGGTGAGCAATAACCAAATGACTACCAAAATTGACTTAGAAAAGGAAGTAAAAGTTGAAAACCCATTGTTAATAGAAGGGCTTGCAGGCATAGGTCATGTAGGCCGTAACTGCGTTAGCTTCCTAGCTGAAAACCTGGAAGCTGAAAAAATTGGGGAACTACGTTCACATCACTTTCCTCCCTACACAATTGTAAAAGATGATAAAGTACTGGAATCATTGAAAAATGATATTTACCATGTTACTGTCAAAGGCCGCGATATAATAATGATTGAAGGTAATGCACAGGCCTCTAATAGTCAAGGACACTATGAAATCGCTGAAAAAGTACTTGATTTTGCTGAGGAAAACGAAGTAGAAGAAATATTGACTATTGGTGGTTACGGTAAAGGAGATGTTGTTGAAAATCCTTCTGTATACGGTGCAGTAACAGATTTAGATACAAAGGAAAAATTTGAAAATCTAGAGATAGAGTTTGAGCACGAAGTAGGCCAAATAGTAGGCATTTCAGGTCTTTTACTAGGATTGGGTAGAAGAAGAGGTTTGAAAGGTATTGCATTACTCGGCGAAACACCAGGGTTTTTGTTAAGCGATCCTAAGTCGACAGAATCCGTGCTTGAAGTGATGGAAGATTATCTAGATGTAGACTTAGATTATTCAAGTTTAGATGATAAAGTAGAAGAATCACAGGAAGTGCTTAAAAAGCTTCAGAACTTGAAACAGAACCAAGGGGAGCAGGAGCAGAGCTCCGACCTCGGATATATAGGGTGAAAAATTATCAGTTACACACGTTACGAACGAGCAAGAATTATAGGTGCAAGAAGTCTTCAAATCGCAATGGGAGCGCCAATTTTCGTTGATACAGATCCTGACGAAGACCCCATGATTATAGCAGAAAAGGAAATGGAACAAGACTCACTACCTATAACGGTCAGATAGAAGCATATCATTTTTTCTCATTTTTGTTCAAATTCTACATAAGCACTATTTCTTAATTAACAATAGAACATAGTACTAATTATGCAAGAATCTGAAGATGAGTATGGATTAAATCATCTTAGAGATAACAGTCTATACTTGAGTTTTCCCCAATTTGACAATCAATTTAATGGATTCATAACAAGGAGTACGATTAATGCCTATGAAGATACCGGCACGCCCGTTGATAGAATTCTCAGCGGAGGCGCAGGAAAAGCAGAATATGAAAAAACACTTGCTGATGAAACAGAATGGGAAGTAAAAGCGATTGACATAGATTCCTCTATAGTAAAAAAAGCAAATGAGGGAAATATCCCTTCTAATCTGGAAATATCACTTGGAGATATTGCACATCCAGTTAGAGATGAACAAAATTCATATGATGTCAATCTACAAGCAAACTCGTTACAAGAACTTGTAGGCCCTGAGATAAATGGAATGCCAAATGATTACTTGTTACAAGGTCTTGAAGGTGTAAAAAATTCTTTACGGCCTGGAGGTCTTGCTCTGATAGCTGTTCCTCGTTTAAAAGATGCTTTAGCAGTACTTGAACCAGAAAGCATTAAAATTGAAGAGGAAACGCTTCAAGATAGTCCTATAGCCTATGCTGAAATGGAGATGCAGAATGGAGATTTACTTTACCAGTACTGTTTTAGATGCGAAGCCTCAAGATTTGAAGAAGCTATAGTCGATAAACTTGAATTCGATCCTTACAGCGCTTCAACGTTAAATGAAATTGCTGAGGCATCAGGTCTAGAACCTGCATCCACCGATCCGGTTGAAGAATGGTTTGCTGAAAATTATTTTGAGGAAGATGGCAACAGATATGATGTAAATATTCCTATTTTAGGCAATATGTTAGATGTTCCTGCTGATGCTTCCAGCCTTATAGGCTCTGAAGATCTTAGATTACAAGACATAATTGTAAATTTTGAAAGCGATATATCACCTTTATCTGAAATAGTGCATGAAGAAGGCATTACCCAGTATAGGATGAGACAGCTAACAGATACACTACCTCCGAGAGTACCGTTTTACGTCTTTGAAAATCCAGGCTAGCTAAATTTTATCATAATATTTCGCACTTAATAACACATTTTTCATCTCCTAAGTTCTGACATTTTTCTTCAGACGATTTTATTTCAGAGTCGAAAAGATTTTCACTTATTGAATGCATTACTCCTCGAAAGAAATAATGAATAACTTGATCATCAGGAAGACTATCTGACTTTTTAAAGAATTCGTTTAAAGGAGAATCCGTTATACTGACAAGAAGAATTCCTTCAGGCTCATATTTCTCAACCTTAAGCTCTCCCATCCCCATAACGTTACCTGTATTAATTGCTTGTTCTACAAACTGTCTTCTAGTAGTCTTATTACCTCTTCCTACGTCATCTACAGCAATTTTGCCATGATATTTTCCTGTTTCAAACAGCATCTCCATTAAGTCTGTATCTGTTCTCTCGACTATTTCTTCTAACAACTTCACATATGTTGGTGCTGGAATCACCACTCCCGGTATGCCAAGTATGTCAAGACGGCCTTCCTCATAATTCATTGCGTTTGAACGCAAAAGATCTTCTATCAAACCTTTCACAGCCATATTAAGTTTATAAGCCGCCTGACAAATTAATACCTTTCTAAAGCTAGAAACTCAGGATTTTGATAAGATTACCTTTATTTTAGTCTTGAAATATGAAAGTGCGCCTAAAACTTGTAATTAGTTAGAAGAAATCATTCTAAACAGCTTTTCAAATTCTTCATCATACGTTCTCAAATTACTAAAAGAACTCTTTTCATCTCTTCTTAATGAGAGCATATCTAACGTTGTAGCTTTACTTTCAGCAGCACCCATTAAATCTAACATTTCATTCAACGTCTTATCAGCATCCATACAATTTGATTTGCCACAATCTACTTTAACCTTCTCGCCAGCATATTCTAATTCATAACCAGCATCGATTATCGCTCTTCCAAGAGTTTCGACAGTCGTCTGAGCGGCTGCTAAAATACCATCTCCTCTAAACAGATTTACCTCAGAATCCACAAATTCTGAAAGAACCTCTTGACTCTCTAACAAATCTTCCTCTTTGTAAAGAGGTTCAGGATAAGCTTTTCTTAACACATGACCTTCAAGTTCTGAATCAGGACTATAATAATTTGCTAGCTCCCTTAGACAGTCAACTAAGTCTTCATTTGTCTCCCTATCTCTACAGGGATAACCGCCTTTTTCACTGATATATTTAACATAGAATGGAGACTGAGTCCTACCTCCTATAACTACTTCATCATCTCGAGCTTCCAGTAACGTTGCACAATCTATCAATGCCTTACCAAGACCTTTCTCTTGTACACATGGATCAACGGCAGCCCCATGTTGGACCACTGTATTTTCAAGCCCTAAAGCACTTCCGAAACCTACAGGTTCATCCCCTCTCAGCGCTAGTATGACTGTTAAGTCCCCTAGTATATGATCTAAAATATCCTCCTCTATAGGAATATCTTTTGCACTGAATGCAGACTGAGTCAAGTCCACCACAGATTCAATATACCTAGAGTCCAGCTCGTCATCTTTGTAAGCTTCAAACTTTATTCTTTCAGACTCCATAAAGCCTATTGGGTAATAGGTAAAAAAACCTTTCAGGCCTTATATTTTCTCGCTTTCTTCAATGCTTATACCGCTTGAATCAAGGTTCAAACCCTTTAAAGTTCCATCTACTGGAGTTCTTCTCATTTTTACTACTTGCATAGATCTATATGTTGCGTCTCCAAGAGCAAAACCTTCAAGCCTTATCACACCATCAACTACAAACTCTGCGATACCAAAACGAGAAAGTCCCTTAGATTTCTCAGGAAGCTCCGAAGTTATAACTACTGTAGCTTCAAGCTCTTTTAGATGTTCAATCAACTTGTTAAGATATCTTCTAAGACCATCTTTTTGTCCCCAATACATTTCAAATATGCTTAGCGAGTCCACAACTATACGGTCAAAACTCTCATCCCTAATATAGTCTGCTAAATCTTCCTCAATATTTTTTGAAGGATTTACATGAACCATTGAAAGGCCTTCAAAATAATTATCAAAATCCATATCAAATTCTTTTGCATCTCTACGTATTTCGTCCGTACTTTGGCCTGTAGTTATGTATAAGCAGTTTTCATCATTTTTCAGACCTTCAATCATAAATTGGATACAAAATGTTGTTTTTCCTGATCCCGGTCCTCCTGTTAATAGTGTAACGCTTTCTTTCGGAAAACCTCCATCTATAACTTTGTTAAGTCCTGGAATTCCTGTGCTGATTCTGTCAACCATGGCTATTTATTGATACTAATTTTTTTAGGTGCTTTGTGTAAACTCATACCTCCGAACTTGTTTAAACTGTCAGACCTGTTTAAAGTTATGAAAGTAGAATCTCTCAAACTACGTAAAATACTTGATTCTCGTACAAACTATACTATAGAAGCAGAAATAAACGGTGTGACTGCCTCAGCACCTTCAGGAGCATCTACAGGCACACATGAAGCTAAGTGTTTTGTGCCCAGACATCTTGATGAAGTCGAAAAACTGTTACAAAAATTGGAGGGTAAGAACTTAACGCAGAATGAGTTTGATAAACAACTAAGAGAACTTGATGGAACAGAAGATTTCTCAAGAATCGGTGCAGCCGCGATTGCCTCTAGTTTTGCATTTAAAAAGGCTTCAGGCTTTGAACGTACCGAAAAGTTTCCTTTGCCCCTAAGTAACGTCATCGGGGGAGGAGAACACGGAGGAAATACTAGCATACAGGAATTTCTAGTACTGCCTGTAAATGCAGAAACTTTTCCCGAAGCTATTGAAACTAATAGGAAAATTTATCAAGAATTGAAAAAACGGTACAAGCAGAAAGTAATGGGTATAAACGATGAAGGAGCTCTTATCACTTCAATGGACGATGAACAGACTTTGAAGGCGTTGAAAAAAGTAACTGATAAATATGATGCCAGTATAGGTCTTGATATTGCAGCTTCCGAATTCTATGAAGACGGAAATTATAAAATGGGTTCAATGGGCGCCAGTAGATCTCCCGAAGAACACCTAAAATTTGTGAAAAAGATAATAGAAAGATTTGACCTAATTTATGTTGAGGATCCTTTCGATCAAGAAGATTTCATCATGCACGCTAAACTGACCCGCGAGTTTCCTGATTTAATGATATGTGGTGACGATTTGCTCACCACCAACGTTGAAAGACTTCGGAAAGGTGTAGAACAGGATTCATGCAACTCTCTGATTGTGAAACCTAATCAGATAGGTACAGTGACAGAAGCTTTGGAAACCGTAAGTCTATCTAAAAAGGCGGACTATACCCCCATTATATCTCATCGGTCAGGTGAAACATGCGACTCTACAATTTCCGATTTAGCATTAGAGTGGGAATGTCCCGTAATTAAAGCAGGTCTTGCAGATATCCGCATAGCAAAACTGAATAGGCTTCTAAGACTTTGGGATGAGGCTAATGAACCTGAAATAGGTTTCTAAAATTTGATAATATGCCTCAAAAACAGTGCTATGAAGTCGGGCCGTATTTAATATTTTGTATGTAAGTCGGGTGTATGACTGAGGAAGAGCTTTTAATCGATCGTGAGGAGTACCTAAAGCGAGGAGTACACATCGGTACAAAATCACAGCACAAAGACATGGAAGAGTTTATTTTCCATGTTAAGAAAAATCAGCTTGCCGTTATCAACTTAGAAAAAACTGACGAACAAGTCAGAAAAGCATCTGAGCTTCTTTCGGAATATGAACCAGAAGACATAATGCTTGTAGGGCGAAAAGAAGAGGTAATTGATTCTATAGAAAAACTTTCAGACACTCTGAATACTCAACAGATAACTGGAAGATTCATGCCTGGAACACTTACAAATCCTCAGAGTGACGATTTTGCAGAGCCAGAAATAGTAGTAGTAACCGATCCTGAAACAGATGCACAGGCTATAAAAGAAGCTAAACACACAAATTTGCCTGTAATTGCGATAACAGACTCTGAAAACAGTCTGAAAAACATTGACATTGCTGTACCTGCAAACAACAAAGGCGAAAAGTCAGTAGCGACAATATTATATCTACTAGGCAGAGAATACTCAGATATTCGTGGCGAAGAATTCGGTTTAGGCCTTGAAGACTTTGCAGAGGTAGAAGAAGTCGAAGCAGAATGAAAATTCTGGTTATTACAGGAACAGTAAGGAAAGGACGTACTACTGGAGATGTAGCGGATAAAGTATCAGCATTCTTCTCAAAGCGACATGAGGTACAACTCTTTGATTTGAAAGAGAGAGATGTTCCCCACATGGAAGAAAGGCTCAGCAATGCGGAAAACCCTCCGGAAGATGTCGAAATCTTCGCTGAGATGGTAGAATGGTCTGATGTAATAACAATAGTGTCTCCCGAGTATAATCACAGCATTCCTGGTGCGCTGAAAAACATTCTAGACTACTTATATCCTGAATACAATGATAGAATTTTCACGTACGTAACCGTTTCTAAAGGAGGATTCGGAGGCTTAAGAGCACTAAGCCATCTACATGATATAACAATCGCGTTGGGCGGGCTTACAGGACCTAGCATGCCTGTATCAAATGTAGACCAACACTTTGCTGAAGAAGAGGTTTCTGAAGAATACCAGTCAAAAATGGAGAGATTTCTAGAGCAGGTAGAAGACTACCACAACAAATTCAGCCAAACCATTTAAACCCGGAGACAGAATAATTCTCTATGTTTAATCTAGGCGGCGACGACAAGGAAAAGCTGAAGGAAAATATGGAAGAAATAAAACAGCTGGTCGAATCCAAAGAAAATGATGCAGAGGGTCCTCAGCCACCTCAACCAGACACCAATCCTCAAGAAGATTTACAGCCGCCTACACCTCAACAAAACTCTGAAGCATCTGCAACACCTAATATTCCAAGAAATCCTAGTAATGCAGATAAGCAGCAACAAAATACGCAAAAACAAGATAATGCTTCCAACGTACAAAATACAAGTGATGCGCTTAACACCCAGAAAGCAGCGCTAAATGCTCCGAAAGTTACCGAAAATGCGGCAGACACATCCTCGCAAGAATTCAAAAATGATTTGAAGTCTATTAGCAAAGAAGTTCGAGGCATCAACCGTTCAAAAAAGAAAAAGACTTCACAGTCTAAACCTATGCCTTCAGACAATAATACTCTCTTTCTAGAAGTAGATGAGTTTAATCATGTGCAGGAAATGGTAGAAGAAATGAGGTACCTATCACGCGAAGTAGAGGATCTTATGAGCCAGCTTGAAAGAGGTGTAGAGGATAGTCGCAGATTTGAATCCGAAGTTTCAGAAGTGCTTAATGAATTCTCAGATAGGAGACGGAGAATTGAATCTTCCATTAACTAAGTAAAGTTTTAGCCCTCACTTATTTTCATGAGTGCCGAAATTAAAGAGTTCAGAGAAAAGGCTTCAGAACTATTAGACCTAGCAGAAGGCTTAGATGTAAAGACACGTCACGAAAAAAGATCAGTGCACGAAGTCATTGAACTCTTAGAGAAAGGCATCCATAGTTTTGAAGAAAAAAAGATGCGAGAGTTCATTAAACACGAACACCGAGGTTAGTATAAAAAAGTTGTCTGAGACTTCTGTTTTAGACCTTGATGAAAGATTTGAGGAGAGGTTGATTAAAAAATGAGTTACAACAAATTCAGTCCAAACGATTCACTTGCAGAAAAAACCTATGATACAATTGAGAAAGCAGCAGACACTGGCAAAGTAGCTATTGGTACAAACGAAGTCACAAAAGCTGTTGAGAGAAGCAATGCAGATTTGATTGTAATTGCAGAAAATGTTTCTCCTGAGGAAGTAGTTATGCATCTGCCAGCATTAGCAGGTGAAAGAGATATTCCTTACACATTTGTTCCAGATAAGGAAGAACTAGGTTTAGCTGCAGGAATCAACGTTCAGAGCGCAGCAATTGCAGTAACACAGTCAGGAAATGCAGAATCAGACATAGAAGATGTCGCAGAAAAAGCTGCAGAACTGCTTGAAAAAGAAGAATAAAAAACAGGTGAAAACTTCGAAATGGTAGAAGCAAAAGTAATAGAAGTAATAGGAGATCAAGGGCACAGAACCGTCCGTAAAGTACGATGCAGAGTCATCGAAGGAGATGAAGAAGGAAAAATTCTTGTACGTGACGCTCGAGGCCCTATAAGAGAAGACGACGTAGTACACATCAAGGAAACACAGATGGAGGGATAAAAAATGGTAGAATGTGATTACTGCGGTAAAGAAGTAGCAAAGACTGAAGGAAAACTACTAGTTCTTAACTCCGGTAAAAAACTTTACTTCTGCAGCGGAAAATGCGAGAAAAACTACCGCAAAAACAGAAGCCACACATATCCTAGGTGAGGCCTAACCGGTGAAAAAAGAATGCCTCGCCAACCAATACTCTCAGTTTTAGGGCACGTAGACTCAGGAAAAACTTCTTTACTAGATAAAATAAGGCATTCCGAAATAGTAGAGGGTGAGGCAGGCGGCATCACTCAGATGATTGGCGCTACTGAAGTACCTTTAGATACAGTAAAAGACGTATGCGGGAATCTCCTGAAACAACTTGATACAGATTTAACTATTCCCGGTTTGTTATTCATTGACACCCCTGGTCATGCAGCATTCTCATCTCTTCGTAAAAGAGGGGGAAGTATCAGCGACATTGCTGTGCTTGTCATAGATATAGAAGAAGGCGTCCAACCCCAAACAGAAGAAGCTATCAAGATTCTAAGCGATAGTAAAACGCCTTTTGTAATAGCACTGAATAAGATAGATACGATTCCTGGATGGAGTTCCGAAAACGAAATATTTTCAGTAAATATTCAGAATCAGCCTGAAAACGTCCAGCAAAAACTTGATGAAAACATTTACGAACTAATGGCTGAGCTAAATGAGTATGGATTCATAATCGATCGATTCGACAGGGTTGATGACTTTACAGAAAAAATAGGTGTAATTCCCGTATCAGCAATGACTGGCGAAGGATTGCCGGAATTACTAATGGTAGTAGCAGGCTTAGCACAAAACTACCTCGAAGACCAACTACAGGTCACTGAAGGAACAGGGAAAGCCACAGTCCTTGAAGTATCAGAGCAAAAAGGATTCGGAACAACAATAGATGTAATCCACTACGATGGCACTATAAGCAGAGAAGATACACTAGTATATGGAACTCCTGACGGAGCAGAAACTACCGAGATTCGCGCCTTACTAAAACCAAGACCTCTCAAAGAAATTAGATTAGACAGACAATATCAGGAAATCAATGAAGTAAATCCTGCTTCAGGGATAAAAATTGCAGGGCAAGACCTTGAAAACGTAGTATCTGGAGCTCCTATCAGGACAGGGGAAAACATAGAGGAGCTTATTGAAGAAGTAGAAACAGAATTAGAAACAGCAGAACACGAAACACATACTGAAGGCGTAATAGTAAAAGCCGATTCCTTGGGTTCTCTTGAGGCTTTAATGCGGGAAATCGAGGATTCTGGCATAAAAGTTCAAAAAGCTGAAGTCGGTCCAGTAAAGAAAAGTGATATTATAGAAGCAGAGAATGAAGACTCTGAATATCGAGCAATACTTTCATTCAACTCAGGAATCACTAAGAACGCAAAAACTTTATCTGAAGACAAAAATCTTAGTGTATTCTCCAGTAATGTAATTTATGAAATAATTGATAATTACACAGCTTGGAAAGAAGAACTGGAGGAGCGAAAACTTGAGTACGCTCTGGAAAAGGTTTCAAGACCTGCAGAAATAAGAACTATGCCTGAACATATCTTCAGATCCTCAAACCCTGTAGTTATAGGCGTAAAAGTCGTAGATGGAGTATTGAATAATGGAAGTCTAATTACTGAAGATGGAGACCTTGTAGGCGGCATAAAAAGTTTACAAGATGAGGGAGAATCTCTTGATAAAGCTGAAAAAGGAGATATGGTGGCCTTATCAATCTCAAACGCCACAGTAGGCAGAAGTTTTGAAGCAGGTGACCACCTCTATACCAATATCACAAAGAAAGACTATCGAAGACTTCAACAGCTTGAAGAGTTGCTAACAGAAGGGGAAAAGAAAACTCTCAAAAAAATAGTGGATATTAAAGACTCAGTAGACCCTCACTGGAAAATTTAAACTAGATACTTTGAGACCCTTCTAAACAAGTATTTCTACCTTCCTCCCTTAAAAGCTCATCACTTAAAAACACAGGTTTATCTAATTCGGCCGCAAGAAGAACAGCATCAGACGGCCTAGTATCTATTCGCTCATCGTTAGTTAAAATAATATCTGCCATATAGCTATTGTTTTGAAGAGAATGAATCTCAACCCTCTTCATTTCCATATCAGAAGTTTCTATTATTTTTGCCGTCAACTCAGACATCATAGGTCTCCCTGTATCAAAAGCTTCTGCCCGCGCTCTTGTTAGCGCTAACTCTATATGTTCAGCCTGTGACACCGAGACATGCATTTCCAGCTCGAAACAGTGTGTTGAGAAAATTAGCATGTCTTCATATACAGATATGTCCTTAGCTTCAGAAAAACCTTCTAGCTCATCAAAAGAAATTAAGTAAAGCAGCGAACCAGTAACTACTGCTAGTAAAAATACTGTCAAGAAAAAGTTCCGTCTATAGTCCATAAAACTTATTTCCTTGATGCGATTAAACCTTTTTCGTACCAGAAAGAAGGTTAAGAGTTAACCCTCTAAGAAATCTTTATGGGGTATGGCAAACTTGCAAAAGGCCTGACTGAAGCAGAAGCAAGGAAAAAAATAGAATCAGTAATGCCCACCCGGATAAATAAGAAAGAGTTTCAAGCCTATTCAGAGTCAGTTTTCATAGGAAGCTACAACTACCCTAATGTAAAAATGGGTGTAGTTTCTCCTTCTAATCCTTCCGATCCCTCTATGATGGATAGCCCTGAAGCATGGTATAGTAAAGGTTTTGGAATTGAGAAGATTGCTTCTCTAAGAACGAGTCTTGTTAATTCTAACTCTTCGCATGTGATGAGTGAGAAACAAGAAATTGCGATGGCGCGTAAACCTGTTAATATTGAGATTGAGCTTGAAAAAACTCCTTCAAAACTTGGAATGGGTGGCCGCGCCAAACCTGTATCTAACTCAGCTAACCTAAAAAATCTTTTATTAGGGGAAAATCCTTCAGTCAACAAAAAAATTGAAAAAGCATATTACGATACCGATTTGAAAGCAGAAACTGCGGTGACAGAGCTAGTGGACAAAACAGGAGTCTATAAACTCCAGAATGCTTTCTCAGCAGGCTTGCTAGGTGAAGAAGAAAATCGTAAAATTGTTCCAACACGCTGGAGCATCACAGCAGTAGATGATCAAGCCTCAAAAAAACTATCCAGACAGGTTAAGATGAATCAAGAGTTAGGAGAGATTCGCTACTTCCGGAACAGTTATGTTGGTAATCGATTTCACGTCTTCTTGATACCAGGTAAATGGGAATACGAGCTATTAGAACTAAAAAGACCTAGATCCACTTGGAATGCAACAAAGAGAAGCTTTATAATGCAAAATTACGAGGATTTCAACGGCCGTACTACTTATGCCGAAGAAACAGCTGGAGCCTATTATGCCGCGAGACTTGGCGCACTAGAATACCTTGACTCAATAAATAGACAGTCTAAAGTACTCATTGTAAGAGATGTTAGGCCTGAGTACTGGGCGCCATTAGGAGTATGGGTAATCAGAGAAACTGTGCGAAATAGTTTTGATAATTATAAGGTATTAGAAAAGTTCAGCGAGATAAAAAATATTCTTTCTCAAGAAATGAGATTCCATTACTTGCAGATTCTAGATAAAAGTAAGATGCTTTCTTCTACTCAAACAAATCTAGCAGAATTCTAAGTTACTGGAAAAAGTCTCCGTAAACCTGTATGATATATGTGTAGAGATATACTCTGAACGGTACAGCAATAAATATAATTGCTGTGAGTAGGACAACTACAGAAAATAGTCCTACCGGTATTAAAAGCCATGGAGAGATAAGAGCTACCAAAAAGCCTACTACAAGGAACGGGATCAACATAGTTAAGAAAATCATTATAATTAATATGCTGGCTATGATACTAAGAGCTAGACCTATAAACCATTTTACAATCAAATAAACTACAGCTTGATTTATTTGCTGAGATATAACAGTTAAAGATTCTTTAAAGGCCAAAACAATATTTTTATCGGTTTCAATCATATTCAATAAACCAAAGTGGAAAACTATCCAGTTAACGACTAATAGAATTAATGCTAACGGTATTAACCCTATAGCAGTCCAAGGCGTTACCAAGAGAGAAACAAATGCGAGAACAACTAAGGCAAAAAATGCTAATTTATACAAAAAGTATTGAAAACCATTCCACAGGTTTTCTGAAGCATAATCTATTATTTTTACATCCTGTTCGATTAGAGATCTTAAAAGTACGAACTCAAACAACGAAGATACATAGATCATGAATAATATTATTCCTACAAACATCCCAAAGAAACCGATAAATAAAGGAGTTATATCTATCGCATCCGCAGGCGCCATTCCAGTAACCATTTCTTCATCTAACATAGCTTCATGAAGTACTGTATCAAAACTGACATCAGTTGAGTGCTCAGGCACATTAGTTGTTTCATCAATACTAGACTGTGATGTATCGAAATCCCCGCTAGGGCTTGTAACTGTTGGGAAAGAAGGGAAAGCAACATAGCCAGTGAAAAGTATGATGACTGCTAACTTAGCCCAAGTACTGAACTCGAATGGGAAAAGAACTTGTTTAGACTCTTGCAAAGCCTCTTCAATGTTTTCAAGCGCATACCAACCCATGCACAGAATTTAGACCTCTATACTATTAAGAGTTTTTTCAGCAAAGCCCTGATTTAAAAATCTCTTATACCCTTCCTAGAACTACACGTCATGGAGCTTTTTCCTTTTGAACAGAAACGAGAGAAACAAGGTGAACTGATAGAAAACATAGAGCAAACAATAGTTGATTCAAGTTCTATTATCGCTCATGCACCGACAGGACTGGGTAAAACCGCTGCAGCAGTAACTCCTGCATTAGAACATGTAAAAGAAAATGGAGGGAAAGTATTCTTCTTGACTCCTCGACACAGTCAGCATGAGATCGCTTTGGAAGCAGTAAGAAAGATAAACGATAGACACGAGGAAAATATTGTTTCAGTGGACTTGATTGGAAGAAGTCACTTATGTGACGCCGATTCTGTCACAACCGAAGGGCCTAAATGCCCTCGTCACAGCGAAACATTTGAAAACGGTAAACTATCTAGTAAAACTCTTTCAAAAATAAAAGAACTGAAGGATCAGAACCTAAGAGCGGAACAGGTGAAGATGAGGTGCAAAGAGGTCTGCGCTTACACTGTATCGCTTCATATGTGTAAAGAAGCAGATATAATTATCGCCGACTATTTCCATATATTCCATCCTTCAATAAGAGAGGTAATATTAGAACAGGCTCAGACAGATTTGGAAGACTGTATACTGGTAGTGGACGAAGCCCACAATCTGCCTTCAAGAACTCGCTCACTATACTCTTACACCATCTCCGTCCCATTGATTGAGCGCGCAATGACTGAAACTGAAAAATTTGGATACTATCCTGAACAAGAGAACCTGGAGCAGCTCAAAAATGAGATAAATCGTCTGGCAAGAGATAAACTAGGCCTGAAAGATGACGAAGCAGAAATAACAGAATCGGATCTTAAAGACCCTATCGATAATTTCCATAGCTTTGAAGAACTTATAATAGACTTAGAAGCAGTAGGAGAAGAAGTGATGGAAGAGGAAGAAAAAAGCTATTGTGCTAAACTAGCGGAAAGTCTTGATGGATGGAAAGGGCCTGATAAAGGATTTTTCAGGAGCATAGAAAAAAACCGTAGTGGCTCAGATAGAACGCTTAGAGTAAAATATTCCTGTTTAGATCCTAGTATCTCTACATCAAGACCTTTGAATGACTCTAAAGCTTCTGTTCTGATGTCTGCCACATTAAAACCTCAAGAAATGTATGCCGACCTTCTAGGTCTCGACAGATATACCACTACTGAGTTTGGATCGCCTTTCCCTCGTAAAAATCGAATTGAATTAGCAGTAAACACAGTCACAACACGTTACAAAGAGCGGGATGAGGCGATGATCCAGAAGTATGCATGGTATATTGCGAAGAGCCTAGAGGATATAGATGGAAACGCCGCAGTGTTTATGCCTTCATACCACCTACTCCATCAGATAAAAGAAAACTTAGAACCTAGAACAGACAGAAAAATACTTTCCGAAGACCGCACAATGAATAAAAAACAAAAACAAAGATTACTGGAGGACTATCAGAATAAAAGTAATGAAGGTCTGCTCTTGATGGGCGTGGCTTCAGGAAGCTTTGGAGAAGGAGTCGACTACCCTGGAGAAATGATGAAAGCTGTATTTATTGTAGGTTTGCCTTTAAGACGGCCTAGCCTTCAGACAGAAGCGTTAGTCGACTATCTTGACGATAAATTTGGTAAGGGATGGCAGTATGGATACACCTATCCCGCTATAAATACTGCAACACAGGCAGCGGGAAGATGTATTCGTTCGAAAACTGATACAGGAATAATTGTCTACATGGATAAGCGATATACATGGAGCAAGTACAAGAAACTTTTGGAAAATTCCACCGAAATAATTGAGACTCGAGCTCCTTGGCAACAGATACAAGAATTCCAGAGAGGTAGTGAGTAAACATGGAAAAAACTGTTATGGCTCAAGGAGTCTTTGATATACTCCATCCCGGTCACCTACACTACCTTGCAAAGTCATCAGAACTCGGTGACCGACTTGTGGTCGTGCTTGCACGCGACTCAAGAATAAACAAGAAAACTTACTTTGACGAAAAAGAACGGCTTGAAATGGTCCGAGGTCTAGATGTAGTTGACGAGGCATATCTAGGATCAGAAGGCAACATATACACCACTGTCCAAGAAATAAATCCTGACATAATAACACTAGGATACGACCAGAACCACTCTAAAAAAGAAGTGAAGGATATGGCGGAAAAAGCCACTGACCACAGTGTCCAAGTAATTAGAATCAAAGAAAAACCAGGCTATTCATCCACCAAAATCAGAGAATTCTAAAGCCTGACTTTCAAAACAATATGATCCTTCTCAAAAGGAGCTAAATCAACTTCATCAACAATATTCAGCTCTTCAGAGACTTTTTCCCTAACCTCTTCAAAAATCTCTTCAGCAGACCTAGAATCAGAAATAGACCTCGCCTTCACAGCTAAAAGACCTATACCATCTTCTTTCAGATAGCGATGAACATTCTTCAAGAAAATCTCTGGCTGATCACGCTGCGAAATATCCTGAAAAATGTAATCATACTCACCCAGATACTCCTCATACTCCTCAGGATTCCTCGCGTTACCTAATACCGGCGCAACATTATCTCTCATTTCCGCCAACTCCACAAGACCTCTAATAACAGAATCAGAGTACTCGACTCCCACAATCACTCCATCTGTAAGAATATCGGAGAAATGCGAGACCGTAGTGCCTGAGGCCGCGCCCAAGTAGAGAACATTATCACCTCTGTTCAATTCTATGTCCATCCCTTTCTTCACAGCAGCACCTACCTTGCTCCTGTTCTCAACCCATCTTCGGTACTCAACACCGCCTTCCTGTACCAATGCCTCTCCATACACCGTTTCTCCAGGCTCCAAATTCTCAGTAAAAAGTTTATTCCTACTCGCGTAGATACCGGGTTGAATTTCTTCCATGTCTAAAGTATTAGCGGCCAGTCTAATAATGGTATATTTCTCCTAGCCCTAATATAACAGCATTATATAGTGATTTTGAGCATTGGTCATCAAGCAAAGAATCATAAAGAAGCAATATCCACTTCTCATCCTATTATGTCTGTGAGCGTCGATGTGCCTGAAGGTCCTGATCTCAAGCCAATAAAGTATAGAAACGGTAAATGATCTGAAGACTCAAGATCATAAACTATTCATAGATTTAAAATGCAGCAACCTCGCTATCATCAATTTCGACTACGGAGCACAGACCACAAAGACTATGCCTTCAGCTCTTCAAAACGTTTTCTGCAATCCTCTAACAACTCTTCTCCCTTGTCTTTATCGCCGTAAACATCAAGGCGGGCAGCCATCACAACTTTATTGGCCATGAAACGCGCCATCTTACCTCTCTCCGATTCAGATAAGGGATTCACAAAACGATGCTCAAAGATCACTCCATGCTTCGGCGGCGTACCTTTGCCTCTAAGATAACGGAACAAAGCCTTCTCCGCTCCAAGCATCTGTACTGTAGACGCAGGACTCTTCGCTAATTCCTCTAATCCTCCTGCCAATGCAACCAGTTTAGCTCCTAATACATGGCCTGTCAGTTTTGTCAAATTTTGGGACTCTTCAGCCATAGCTTCTCTAACATATTCGTTGAGTTCTTCTCTCAACTCTAAGTCAGAATCCAGATTTTCTACCGCTGACGCAATCATTTTCTTTTCTCTGTCTCCCAGCGCAGACCCCTTAGAATTCTCTGCTAGCTCGCTGAACGACTCAAGTTCTGAACGCTCTACACTTTTCTTAAGAATCTTAACTAAGTGTTCCGTATTATCAATTTCCTCTACTAGTTCTGGAAAGTGTAGGGAGTACCATTCCTTGAAGTCCTCATCTTTTTCAGTTATAGAAGCTTCTACCCTATCCATCATCTTAACTGCACGAACAATATGCTTTTCTCTGTCTTCGCCAGCTAATTCTTCTTTCGTAGAGCTTAACGCTCTGTCAACAATATCACTCATTTTTCCTTATTCTCCTCCAACCTAGATTTCAAGACCCATCATCCTTACTTTCTTCTCTACCTCCTCAACTGTTCTATCAAGTCCTTCAGCAATAGTCTCAAGATCTGAAGTTCCATAGCTCTGTAATATATAACGCTCTTCAGTTCTAGAGAACGGCGACCAATCCTCATCTTGGAACTCATCTTCCACAAAAAAATTCTCAAGTTCCTTATTACTCATGCTATTACGATTATTCTTTAGATACTCAATCTCTTCCTTACTCCAGACACCGCCTTTACCTTTATCCTTCAGAGCCCTCTGCTCGATCTTCTCACGACTCGTCAACTGATCATCTAAAACTCTTTTAGCCTTCTCTACCAACTGATCCTTTAACTCATCCTCATCCATAAACACAATTATACAATCAAAGATTCAAAAACACACGTCCTCTTTCAAACTCTACATACTAAGAACTTCCTTTTTAATAATTAACACTACCAACAAACATACACAGAACCTCACACTAACAAAGAGACTTCCTTTTAAAAATAAAGCGGAGTTGGTCCAGTGGCCTAAGACCCCGGCCTTCCAAGCCGGTGACCCGGGTTCAAATCCCGGACTCCGCATACTACCAACTGTTTAATGTGGAAAAACTGAAATCGAACAGCCAATAGCAACTGAAACTATGTCTGGGAGGATATCGAACAATAAGAAGTCTGAAACCTGATAAAGAAACCGCAATGCGCCGTATAGTCGCTACGTGTTTCAGGCCTGTTTTATGGCCAAAAGTCAGACTGTTATTCTAGATCTGGGCTGTCAAGGCCTTTAGGACCTAATTCTTCTATCCTGAATAAGCAATGTCTAGAAATATACCAGTTCAAACTGAAGAACTGTGACTTAGATCATAGAGTATTATTTGACCTAGATTTGCTTTAAAAATTTGCGAGGACTTTTCTTTCTTGTTCAATGGCAACTAATGTTTCGCGTTACAGCAATGTTGAAGATGATCCATTCGGAAATATTAGAGAGAACGTTGAAAATCCGATGAAGCGACTTTTCCTAGGTTATGGGAATAAGTATAGAGTCGCTTTTGCAGTAGGCGTTATCGGAAGCATTTTTTCTCGGCTTCTTGATTTAATGCCGCCATTAATTCTTGGTATCGCTATTGACACAGTTTTGACTGAAGAACAAGAGTTATATGACGCGTTACCTTTGCTTTCTGAAACTCAGCTGCCTGTTTCCGAAGAAGGCCAGCTAATGTTTTTAGTCGGTGCTTTAGGTTTTTCGTTTGTTCTCGCAGCTTTCTTCCATTACTGGAGGAATTGGGGATTCAATCTTTTCGCACAGAACGTTCAGCATGATGTTCGTACTGATGCCTACAATCATTTACAGCAATTAGACTTAGGGTTTTTCGCGAATAAACAGACTGGAGAATTAATGTCAGTTATGTCTAACGATGTAAATCAATTGGAGACTTTCTTGAATGAAGGCATGAACTCAAGCTTTAGACTTGGAGTAATGGTTTTAGGGATTGGCGGGATCCTCTTCTGGATTAACTGGCAGTTAGCTCTTATCGCGCTCGTTCCCGTGCCGCTGATAGCCTTTTTCACATACTTTTTTGTGAAGGCGATACAACCACGCTATGCTAAGATGCGAGCATCAGTGGGGAAACTAAATTCAAGACTAGAAAACAACTTAGGCGGAATTGAAGTAATTAAAGCCTTTACAGCAGAAGAATATGAGTCTTCTCGCGTGTTAAAGTCTTCTAGAGCGTATTTCGATACTAACTGGGAAGCCATAAAGATAAGGATCAAATTTTTCCCAGCCATCAGACTCTTGGCGGGTCTTGGTTTCGTAGTAACATTTGCAGTAGGAAGTTTTTGGGTTCTAAACGGTGAAGCACCAGGACCTTTAACAGGAACCTTGATGGTAGGACAATTTGTCACTTTTATTCTGTATACTCAGCAGTTTGTCTGGCCTGTAGCACAGTTTGGAGAGATTATTAATATGTATCAACGAGCTAAGGCTTCAACAGAGAGAATATTTGGTTTAATGGATGAAAAACGAGTAATAGTAGATAGAGACTCTGAATTAGAGGTAGAAGAAGGCAGAGTTGAATATGATAACGTTAATTTTTCATATAATTCTAATGAAAAAGTGCTTGAGGATATTAAATTTGTTGTAGAGCCCGGAGACACAGTTGCTTTAGTAGGTCCTACAGGTGCTGGAAAGACAACTACTGCAAGACTTCTGCCTCTTTTCTACAAACCCGATACAGGCGAGATAAAAGTTGATGGTCAGAATATCTCTGAAACCTCTGTTGAAAGTTTAAGACAGAATATCGGTTATGTGGGTCAGACTTCCTTCCTGTTTTCTGGAACAATAAAAGATAATATCGCCTATGGTGATAGAAGCGCCTCAGAAGATGAGATTATTGATGCTGCTAGAAAGGCTGAAGCCCATGAGTTTATTGAAGATTTACCTAAGGGTTATGATACTCGTGTGGGTGAAAGAGGTGTTAAATTATCGGGAGGTCAGCGTCAGCGCATAACTATTGCTAGAACTATTTTGAAGGATCCGAAAATGCTGATTTTTGATGAGGCCACGAGCGATGTTGATACTGAAACAGAGAAGAAGATTCAAAGGAGTATCCAACGTTTAACAGAGGATAAAACGACTTTAGCTATTGCTCATAGATTGTCTACCATAAGGAATGCTGATCAGATACTAGTTATGGAGAATGGTAGGATCGTCGAGCAAGGAAGTCATGAACAACTTCTTGAAAGAGGAGGTAAGTATGAGAGACTCTGGAATGCTCAAATAGATGAAGTAGAGTGAAAAATCTGCTTTTGAACTCGGTTCTTTATGGATGCGAAGTTTTAAAAAGGCTGCTCTACAATTTAGGGATATGACTCACACAGCTCGAGCCTCAAAAGCCGTGCAAAGGTTTTTTGAACGAGTTAATGTGAGCTTTACAAGCAGGTATATTTCCAATCTGTTTATCCTGTATAGGTGATACAGGATGAGTAGGTTGGGCGATTCTGGCCTGTTCCTCAACTAAGGGGGACTTGGGTTGTAGGGCCTGACCGAAAAGATTGGATTTTGTCGACTTGAAACTTGAATAAGCCTTAAATAGGTGAAAGAAAAAAAGAATAAGATTTGTTACGCTGCCGAAAGAAGTTTTTAAAGGCCTTTACAGGGCCTTTCATCCTTCTTTTTATTCTTATTTAGTTGATACGAATGGAGTTTGAGCGTTCTTTACTCTCACACATTACGTTGTTATTTGCTAGTGAGTAAAATCTCCGAGTGGTTTTTATAGTTAGTTCCAGATGAAATGTTTAGATGGACCTAGTTTATCGTAATAGAGATCCTTTAGCTCCCGAGTTAGAAGAATTTGTCGTAGGCGTTGCTTCAGACCTAGACTTAGATGCTGAGAGCGTTATTGTTTATCCTGGAAGCAACGGCGGAGGAGTCTATATCGGAAGAGAAGAAGACTCCCCAGTCATTGGCATTGAATTAGATAACATGCATATTTTAGCGCACGAACTAGCTCACGACTTTTATGCTCAAGAAGTTGAGGGCGAGTTCTGGAATGCTGATCCTGTTTTGACCGAGAGCGGCGCGATAAAAGCTTCGCCCAATATGAACGATAGTCTTGAAATTTTAGCCAATGAGATTTTCGCTGACAATGTAGCCCGAGAATACGTAGAAAGCGATCAAATGTTTGACCGAAATCCTTTAGGCTACGTAAAAGGACATTTAGAGACTTTTGGAAAGTTCTCCGGCCCCGATAGAGAACATATTTCTTCAATGATAGATTACGGTCATAATGACCGCCCTTATTTTGATGAAACTACTAGTATTGAAGAGTATGAAAAGCTCGAAAGAGAGATACGAGATCTTTGGGAGTCTGACCAAGAAACGTTAAGCGAACTGCTTTACAATAGCTGGAGCGAGAATATTCGCCGTTGTTATATACAGGATCACGAGGATATTGTATGGAGCAGTGTTGAAGAATTCAACGATTCTGATTACAGTGGCGTGGTATGGCATCAAATAGAGAAAGAGTACGGAGACCATGTCCAAGACTTAATTGAAAAGAATTTTGATTATGTAGTGATGGAAATAATGAAAAAAATACAACATCGCAAATTCCTAGAAAAACTTGAATCAGGAGAACTCTTCAGACCTGAATTCGATAATGTTCCGACTCCCTCACCCAGTCATTTTTCGACTTTAGTAGGTTGCGGAAATCTAGACCATATGAATACAGACTATGATCACGAGGTCGGGAACTTTGTAGGATCGCATTTGTATGATCTCGGTGTAACGTTTAGAGAATTAAAAAAAGACAAAGATAAGCTTGAAAGTCTGGCGCAGAACGCTCTAGATTTAGCTATAGAAATGGGTGCGCATCCTGAAAACTATGATAATGATGACTTCAAAGATGGAATAAAATTCTTGGCGCAGGATTTAGACTTCTTAGAAGAGTAAAAATTAGGGAAAAGTTACGTTAATTCCAGAATTTTCCAGAAACCCACTTATTTTTATTCAACAGACTGAAGAACTTTTTTAGTTTATCGTCTCTGGCGCTTTCTGACAGATTTCTTCGACTGTTTCTTGTCCAGCTCCCACTTGTTCATCTTCTTGATGTATTGGGGTCAAAGATACTTGTACATTCTCATTTATCCATATGCACTCCCAGTGAGGTTCAGTTCCTTGAACTGTTACTTCACCTATCCTTGCTTCTCCTTCTTCTACTTCCAGATTTTCTCCTTCTTGTACAAGCGTGTTGTACATTGAGACTGATTCAGGTTCTACAACTTCATCATATATCGCGATATCTATACTGAAAGCTTCTTCATCAGATTCATATTCTTTAGCGACACGTTTAATCTGTTCTTCTTGTTGTGTACGGTTGTTTTCATATATTTGCTCAAACTCTTCCGGCTGCTGTATTACTATCTGCGTTTCTTCATCATAGGCTCCTTCATCTTCAGACATTACTCCAGGGAAAATACCTCTTTCTGCTATGTATACTGTGAGACCTACCATGATTACTGCAAGCAACAATGTTCCTACGACGCTTGTCTTGGCCTTCATAAAATGAGTGTTTAAATTGTACAGGTATATTTCTTTTGCCTGCTTAACGCCGTTTTTTATTGTTATTTAACGACCAAATTTTTGTTGTGAGCGATAAAAGGAATTTGCGAGTGTTGATGTTGACTGTTCTTGCTGAAATTATCGGTTTCGGTATTTTGATTCCTATTGTTCCCTTAATGTTTGTCGAGCCTTCTTCCAGTTTCTTTATTTTGCCAGAAGGCCTCTCAGTAGAAATGGGTTATATTTTACTAGGATTATTGATTGGAGCATATCCGTTAATGCAGTTTTTTGCCACACCGATTCTCGGCGAATTAAGCGATATCTATGGGCGTAGAAGAGTAATTCAGATATCTATCCTAGGTACTGTTATTTCCACGCTTGTTTTTGCCTATTCTTTACTTGTCGCAAGTCTATGGCTCCTATTTCTTTCTAGAATTATCAATGGTTTAACTGGAGGCCTAATAGCTGTGGCTCAAGCGACTGTAGCCGATATGTCTACTGAGAAAAATAAATCAAAGAATCTAGGTCGTATAGGCGCGGTTTTTGGCTTAGGATTTATTATAGGTCCTTTCCTTGGAGGCCTTTTATCTTCCGGAAACTTTGCCGTACTAGGATTAACCACGCCATTTCTTTTCGCTGCTGCCTTAAGTTTTTCTAGTTTCATTTTTGTTTCCCGGGAGCTTGAGGAGACTTCTCCCTTAAAGCAAAAGAAGGTTGAATGGAGTAAGCCTCTTTCTCAGATTCGAAAAGGACTTGATTTACCTGATTTAAGGAGGTTTTTCGCTGTTAATTTCTTCTATTTCTCCGGTTTTGCATTTTTCACTACTTTTGTCTCAGTGGTTTTAGTTGAGAGATTTAGTTTTTCACAGCTAGATATTGGAAACTTCTTCTTGTACATTGGCGTAATTATCATGATTACTCAATTAGCAGTTATTCCAAAGCTTTTCCCTCGTTTTAAAGAAGAATATGTGATGCCTTTGACACTAATTTTAACAGGTCTGTCTATACTGATTCTAGGACTCCAAACAGAGTTATTGCTTTTCTTGGTTTTTGCAGGATTGTTCTCTCTCTTCAATGGAATTACAAATATTTCTCTGGAGACTTTAGTGTCTCGTAACGCATCTGATGAAGACCAAGGTCTTGCACTCGGCACAAATCAAAGTCTACGCTCTCTAGCAAACGCTGTTCCTTCAATGCTTTCGGGTGTTGCTGCAGCATTGTTCACATCAGCTACCCCTATCCTTATTGCTGGAGGCATAATACTTTTGACCGGTCTTTTGTATAAGCTGATTGACTAGACGTTTATTTTATCATATCTCCTAGATTTTCTCTGTTTCCAGTATTGAGGCTATTGCGTACATAGTCTATCAAATATGCTTGCGCCATCCCATTGTTGGCTGAATCAACTTTTAGATTGTAGAGTCCTTCCTCTGTTTTTACTGGTCTTATATGGAGATTGACGTTAAGTTCGAACGGTATTTCTTCATCGTATTCTTCGCTTAAATCAGTGACTTCATAGGTTCCGTCTCCAACTATCATATCTCCATGCAACAAGTATAACTCTTCATCTTCTAGATTAAGATGGTCAAGCATTATAGGATATAGCCTTACTCGTCCGTTCCCGGGTCTAGGTGTAGGTCCTTCGACTTTAAAGTCTTGTTCAAGCTGATTCAAGAATCGTTTAAGGTCTGTATCTTTGATGTCATGAAAAGGATAAGGTTCAATTATTTCTGCCGCTTCATCTTGGTCTTCTTTCTTGTAGCTTTCGTTCATCCACTCTCTCAATTCTCCAAGGACTTCTATATTGTCACACCAGTATTCTATTATGAAGTCGATTTCTCCTTCTTCTATAGAAAACTCGACCTCTTCTCCTTCAATCTCTAGCTGTTCATTAAGACCTGTATAGAATGGTTTTAAGGCCTCATCTGCAGCTCCTTTGCTTTCAAACGCTAAGTCTTCAAAGTCTATGCCATATTCCTCTCTCATTTCATGTTGAAGTGTTGCGAGCTCGTTTTTGTTGACGTTCATAGTCCATGCTATGATGTTTTCTTTTTCATCTGTGGTCGACTCTGGATCAGAGCTTGCCATCTAGAAGTAGTTATACACTCGGAAATATATAACAGTGAATAGTCAGGAGGCCTCTGATACGAAGTATAAACTCTTCCTCTCACTAGTAAAAAGTTATGGAAGTTGAACTCTCAGGCTTATCAATTCCCTATCGTATCAGGAGGAGCAAAAGAGTGTCAAGACCTAAAATTTCCTGTAGGTATGGAGAGTTCACTGTAATAATCCCTGCCAATAGTCTTGTAGAGGCTGAGAAGGTGATGAAGGATAATGAAGAATGGATACTGGAGCAGTGGAAGCGTTTTGAGAAGCTTAGAAAAAATATTCCTAAACGAGACTTTTGTGAGGGTTCAAGTATTAAAGTAATGGGAGTTGAAAGAGAAATCGTTTTTGAGTGTAGAAGATCTAATTTTTTAGGCGATAAAATTATTTTGGCCAATCATCTCATAGAGCGTAGTACTGTTAAGGAACAAGTGGAGAAGCTTTTGAGAAGAGAGTTCAAGAAAGAGGTTGAAAGACGATTGGAGAAGTATAAAGATGATTTCAGACCTTACAATAAGGTCTATATAAGGGATCAGAGGACGCGTTGGGGTAGCTGCTCTTCTAAAGAGAACCTGAGCTTTAATTGGAGGTTGATTTTAGGGCCGGAACACTTGATAGACTATATAGTAGTGCATGAACTAGCGCATTTGGAGCATAGGAATCATGGAGATGATTTCTGGAGCACAGTAGGGCAAGTTCTCCCGCATTATGATGTAAGTCGTGATTGGTTAAATGATAACTCTCATCTTTTAGTTTGGCATTAGAGAAGAAATTTGATCCTTTTTCACAAGACATTTAAAGTGTTACCACTCTCTAGTTGCGTGTATGAGTTGGGTTGATTCACTTCGCGTTGCAGAAGAAACACTTGAAAGCTCTTATGATGAGATGGAAGCTGCTATCGAAGCAGAAAATAACTCAAACCCCCAAGTAAGAGAATACTTGGAGGAAGAAAGACAAAAAATAGCGGAAGAGCTAGACCAATATGAATCAAAGCTTGAGGACGCTCACAGAATGCTCAACGACTTAGGCCACGAAGATAATTCGGAAGCGCTAGAAGCTGTAGAAAACGCAGGACAACACCTTGTAAATGCGTATGCTGAAGCCAAATCCTTTTACAGTACCTCAATAGACGTAATGTATGAAGGAGAAAAAGCAATTAATGGGCCTGTGCTAGTTACATTTGACAGCGGAAACAGTGGCGGCCAGATTATGAATAACGCAGTGAAAATTAAGGAAGATGCTTTTGAACAGTACGACGAACTATTAGAACACACAACCGCCAAAATAGTAGACAAATACAGCGAAGAAAGCATGATATGGCATGTAGATGTAGGTCTAAAACACCAAGAACCAGAATAACACCTCACGTCCTTCTTTTTTCCCAACCGGAAACCAATTTATGTAAGCCTCTTTTTTAGACTATTATAAATCTTCGACAATAACTTCCCGTTACAATGATCGGTGGATGTTTTAAGCTGCAACAGATTGTACATTGAAATTTGTAAAACCTTCTATAACTATTTCTTTCTAAGTGGATACTAATGAGTTCCGAAGAAGACGAGAGACTAGAGACTCTGCAAGAAATGCAGGAAAACGGCCTCAACCCTTTCAAATATGACTATAATAGAGTCCACAAGATAAAAGACATACTAGACAAATTTGAAGGCCTTGAAGAAGATAATTTACCTGAAGACAGCTTTAATATAGCCGGAAGAGTCAAAGAAGTAAGAGACTTCGGAGGAATCGCCTTTATAGACATAGAAGATGAGAGAGGACAAATACAAGCAGTTCTACGTAAAGATGAACTCATAGATAAACTAGAATACATTCAAAACGGAGACATAGTAGGGCTCAAAGGAATTCCAATGTATACTAACAAAGGCGAGTTCTCTCTCAAAGTTTCAGAATTAGAACTGCTTACGAAGGCTTTGAAACCAGTTCCTTCTTCCTATTATGGTTTAGAGGACAAAGAAACAAAATATAGGCAGCGCTACCTACATTTAATAGATAGTATAGATGCAAGAGAAAGTTTCAGAAAGAGAAACCGAGTTGTTAGCGAGATGCGCCGATTCTTGGAAGATCAGGACTTTATGGAAGTTGAAACTCCTGCAATTCAGCCCATATATGGAGGCGCTAATGCAAGACCTTTCACAACTCACGTACACGATAAGGATATGCAGGCTTACCTCAGGATTTCTCCCGAACTATACTTGAAAAGACTGATAATCGGAGGCCATGAAAGAATCTTTGAAGTTGCAAAGGATTTCAGAAATGAGGGCATTGATAGAACACATAACCCTGAATTCACCATGATGGAGCTCTACCAAGCCTACGCAGACTACGAAGACATGATGAAGATTACCGAACAAATGGTCGAACACATTGCTCAAAAAGTAACCGGCGACTCAAAAGTAGAGTATCAAGGAAATCAAATTGATCTCTCTGCACCATGGAAAAGAATGACCATGCGCGAATCTCTAATAGAGTATGGCGATTTCGATGTTGATGAACTTAGCGATGAGGAAATACAAGAACTGATGAATGAGCATGGAGCTGAACTTGAGTCAGATTATGAAAGAGGACTTGCTATCGCAGAATTGTTCGAAGAAATTGTTGAACCGGAATTAATCCAGCCAACGTTCATCACAGACTATCCAAAAGAAACCACTCCCTTATGTAAGCTACACAGAGAAAATGAAGACTTGATCGAAAGATTCGAAGCTTTTGTTGCCGGAATGGAGCTTGGAAACGCATATACAGAACTACGCGACCCAGTACAGCAAGAAAAATTCTTTAGAGATGAACAAAGACGCGGAGAACAAGGAGACGAAGAAGCACACGAAATGGATGAAGACTTTATTGAGGCCTTAAAGCAGGGGATGCCCCCTACTGGAGGATTAGGAATAGGAGTTGATAGATTAGCAATGATTCTAACTGACTCTGACTCGATTAGGGATGTAATCTACTTCCCTATGATGAAGTAGAGGTCTTCTTTTTTCCTCTATTTTTCGTCATAGAAAGATTATGATAAAAAATTTCCATCCACATTACTCGATGTGAGAAAGGCAAAGAGTATTGACGAGCTCTATGAACAGGTAAAGAACTACGATATTGTATTAACTGCTGACGCAGCTCTAGCAGATGCATTGGTCCGTAAGCTTGATGTACCGAAGAAAGGACCTTTTGCTACAACTCCCGGTAGATTGGCTTCTAACCCATCTAAAGATAGCAAGAAGGAAGTATTTCTGAAATGTACTGAAACTACACCTTATAGCTATAAACAGATTTCTTATGCTCTAGAAAAAATTTACAGCTGCTGGAAGCACACAGGCGATAAAGAAAAAATATTTGAGACTCAAAGATACAACTCAGACTTATTCAAAGACGTACTGAACGTAGTAGAAAGTTGTGACACTCCTTTCCACGCTGTCGAAGAACTTGAAATTGAAGACGGTGTCGCAGTAGTCAATCTTTATCAGTTCAATAAACTTGATCTCAAGGCCTTACCAGAAGAATTTGACGAATACTCCATCTTTAAAGAAGATGAAGTAGAACTAGAAGAGTTCAGTATATATGAGTCTTCTCTAGAATTAGTGCTTTCTGTTGTGGAAAATATTGAACGAGTAGGCCCCAGTAATGTCGGGATAGCCGTAAGACCTGATTCACGCTACCAGAGTCTTTTAGAATCTCGTTTCCAGTCAAGAGATATTCCATATATTCGGAAAGACAATATTTCTCTCAGAGAAGAGCTTAGAGCTTTTATTTCTCTGTTAAGAATTGCTAACTCTCCGCGGCTTTTACGTATACGAGATGTCGAACCGTTACTTGATTTCTTAGGTTATGAAACTCACTCCTCGAACGTTAACTCTTTCCTTGACTCTCGAGATGACTTAGAAGAATTTAAGGAGTTTCTGAACGTTATAAAATACTTAGAACTAGGTCAGGCGCTAGAAAAGTTTGAAGAATTGAAAGGTAGAAAGCTTACAGATACTAGAGAACTACTAGACGAACTAGATCTGATTGAAGCTGCTGCAGATCTCGAAAACATAGAAAAACTAGACTACTTTGTCAGAAACTTCGATTGGGAGCTCAAAAGCCAGAAAAATGGTGTATTGCTCGCAGATCCATGTACAACCACTACAATAGATAGACCTGTAGTTTTTTTCCTAGGAATGAACACTGAATGGTGTGAAAGAGCATCTGAAGATGAATGGATTAACAAAGAGAACCTAGAAAGAACGTATCTGCTTGATTTCCAGTCTCTAATACAAAGCGGCGACGACCGATACTACATGGTCGAAGATAAAAGACTGGGCGAAGACATTAAACCGTGCTTTTATCTTGATGAAATAAATGGAGAAAGTATTGAAACTTTTAGAGAACTTCCTCATGCTTTTAGATCTGCAGAATCCCATGCAGAAGAGCAAAAATTTGAAAAAATAGAAGTAGAAGGCTCAGAAATAAATTTATTGAGTCAAACTGCCTTGAACAACTTAGCCTTATCGCCTAGATTATTTTATATGAGCAAACTGGTTTCTGACGCAGAGGAAGAGCAAATGCGCAAAGGTAAGCTATTTCATGACTTTGCAGAGCTCTATTTTAACAGACCTGAAAAAGTAAAAGAAAATCTTGACGAAATAAAGCGACTCTTTATAGAAGAAATGGAAGAGCTCAGCGATGTTATTACAATGTATCAGATCAGAACAGAAATTGATATAGGCTTAC
>LKMP01000012.1 GCA_001563915.1 Nanohaloarchaea archaeon B1-Br10_U2g21 | reverse complement strand
TTTTGCCGAACGGATTTAATGTTAAGGATTATCCGAGCCTAGAAGAACTATCCTATAACCATACTAGAAAAAAGGGAGAAATCAAAGAATTTCTAAGATCTTATTTCAAGCCTTACTATTCTATAGACCTCGATAATGATCCTAGAATATTTTTCACATCAGGAAGGTATGAATTTCATAACAAAGGCTATGATATACTCATTGATGCTTTAGACAGAATTAACAGTAGATCTGGTGACGATATATACGTCTTTTTCTTTGTTCCTTCGGATGTAGGAGGTCCTGAGCCTGAAGTTCTGGAGAATAAATCGCTTTACGGTGAACTTGTACATTATATTGACGAACGAATGCCTGAAGTAAGAAGAAGATTTATAGATGCTGTTACGTCAGGAAAAGATCCTTTGGAAGAAATGGGAAAAGTGTTGGATGTTTCAAAAGAGCTTGAATTTTTACAATCTAATTTTCATGGTAAAAACGGCAAACCTCCTGTTTCTGCTTTCGAACTAAACTATGAACATGATGATATTATACAATCTCTTTATGAGGCGGGCCTTGATAATTCCAAAGACTCTAGGGTTAAAGTAATATTTTATCCAACTTATCTTTCTGTAGGCGATAAGCTTCTGTCAATGAATTATGAAGATGCTGTAGTTGCTTCAAGCGCAGGAATTTTTCCGAGTTACTATGAACCTTGGGGGTATACTCCGGTTGAGACAGCAGCAAATGGTGCTCTCGCAGTCACTACTGACTTAGCAGGTTTCGGCAGATTTCTTTTGGATGAAGTAAAAGAATCAGAAAGAAAAGGTATTCAGGTTCTTGAAAGAGAGAATAAGTCGCATGAGGAAGAGGTAGAAGCCCTCGCAAATATTATAGAAGAGTTCGCATCATATAATAAGACAGAGATAACAGAGAGAAAGCATAATGCGCGTAAATTAGCACAGCTCACGTCGTGGGATAAGCTAGGAGAGAACTACAGAGAAGCACACAAAATGGCACGAGAAAAATGATAAACATAGACACAACTTATGACTCAAAAATTACAGAAAATAAGAGGTTCGAACAGCCAGAACCATATTTTTCAAAACATGAAGTAAACATAGATTACCTGAAAAATCTAGGCACAGACTTCGAAACGTTGGTAGTAATAGGCAATGGCGGATCTATAACTAGTCTCCGCGCATTAGAATATGCTTTCCATGATGTTCATGATAAGAGACTTGAATTAGTCTCTACAATGGAACCAGATTATCTTCATAGGCTTGAGAAAACATTAGATTTAGAAAAAACAGTGGTCATGCCTATAAGCAAGTCTGGGACCACAACAGGGGTTATAGAAAGCACGCTATACTTTCTCAATAAAGGATACGAGATAAGACCTCTTACGTCAGAAAGAGGCACACTCAGAGAGATAGCTCTGAAAAAAAATCTGGAATGTATAAGACATCCCGATATAGGAGGAAGATTTACAGGCCTATCAGAAACTACGTTGGCACCAGCATCAATGCTAGGGCTAGATATAGAACAAATATTTGAGGGCGGAAGAAAAATGCATCAAGAGCTTGCCCCTCCAGGACATAATAAGGCTTCAAAACTTGCAGAAGTCCTATATAGTTTAGAAAAACAAGGATTTCAGGAGGTTGTTACTCCGTTCTACTCTACCAGACTCTTTGGCTTTTACCCACTACTCATCCAATTAATGCATGAGTCAGTATGTAAAAATGAAGAAGGACAAACCTATTATGGAGATCTAGGACCTGAAATACAACATCATACTAATCAAAGGATATTTGGAGGGAAGAAGAACGTGGTTCCATTATTCTTTGAGACAAGTTATGAGTCAGCTAAAATTAAGGTTCCTCCAGAACTAGAATCTCTTGAATTGCGTGGTAGAAAACTAGGAGACTTTGACGATTTCGAATATAGAGACTCGCTAAATGCAGAGCTTGAAGGTATTAGAGAGGCATTAAAAAGCGAAAACAGGCCATTTATCAATATTAAAGTTGATCACGGTTATAGAGATATAGGAGCTTTTATGGCGTTTTTACAGTATCTAGCGGTTTATTCTGCATGGATTAGGAACGTGAACGCATTCAACCAGCCAGATGTTGAAAAAAGTAAGAAAAGAGGATTTGAGGAGAGATTTAAATGAGAGTCGTTTTGCTTACCCGAAGGTTTGAAGATGGGGAGCCGGTTTCGGAGTACGTTAAATCTCTTGCAGAATATTTAGTTGAAAATGGGTTAGAAGCCTTCGTATTGGCTTTTGACGATGGTTCCCATTACTCTGTAGATGAAAGAGTAGAGGTCTATAGAGTGCCTCTACATTATGAAGGAGAATCTCTTTACAGCTGGTCAATGATGATGAATAATGAGCTAAAGGAGGAGGCTCGCGAACTATTTGATGAAAAAGGATTTGATGTGATTCACGCTAATGATTGGATGACTGTCCCAGGAGCGACTGCATTAAAAGCGTACTTAGACAGGCCCATGATACTGACTCTGCACTCTACAGAACATGAAAGAGGTTTCCATAGTGAGAATTCTTCAATGATTTCGGAACTAGAATGGAAAGGTTGTAGAGATGCAGATCGAGTTTATACAAACAAAGAAGATACTTACAACTCTGCGGCTTTTGACCTTGAAGCTGAAGAGGCAAAATTGGAGAAAATATCGCCTTTTGACGATGCATGGCAGGAATCAATTTTAAAAACTTACAGAGAACTTGTTAAAACAGAGCGAGTCGAAGCAGAAAACTAGAAGATAAATATGAGACCATTATTCATAACTTGGGAGTATCCGCCTTATAAGGCGGGAGGAATAGCAGCACACTGTGAAGATTTAGCTACTACTATGGCTTCTCAAGGACATAAGCCTGTAGTAATAACTTATGGAGATACGGAAGAAACAGAGGTCCGTGACGGCGTAGAAATTCACAGAGTACCTTCTAATAATTCTGCAAACAATACTGTGACGTGGTCAATGAGTCTCGGAGACAGAATGGAGAAAAAGGCCATTCAGCTCTCCAAAAAGAAAGATTTTGATCTAGTACATGGTCATGATTGGATGACGGTGCCGGCAGCAACAGGTGTAAAGAAAACGCTAGGCCTCCCGCTAGTATTCACGGTGCATTCAACTCAACAAGGTCGTGATGGGATTAGTTCAGATTATCAGCAAGCTATACACAATTTAGAATGGTTGGGTACGTATGAGGCATCACAAGTCATAACTGTGGGCAGAGATTTCTGCGAAGAAGTAAAACATCTGTATGATGTGCCTGAAGATAAAATAAATTATATTCCTAACGGTGTGAACCTTGAAAAATTCGATGACCACAGCCATAGCCTTGAAAGACATGAATATGCGCTCGACTGGGAACAAATAGTGCTATTTGTAGGACGTATGTATCCTCAAAAAGGGCCTGGCCACTTAATTGAAGCTATGCCTCATATATTAGAAAAGAATCCTGATGCAAAATTTGTTATGTGCGGTAGTGGGGCAACACAACACTATGAAGGTATTGCAAAAAACACTGTAGGCGATAAGGTACACTTTCCAGGATATGTGTCAGATAAAGAACTTGTGTCTTTAATGAAAAAAGCAGAAATTACCGTTGCACCATCAGTCTATGAACCTTTCGGAATAGTTCCTCTAGAGGCAGCCGCATGTGAAACGCCAACAGTAGGAAGCTACACTGGAGGAATGAAAGATACTATAGTCCATGAATACACAGGCTTACACACTTATCCAGCAGACCCTGGATCTATAACAGATCAAGTAGTAAGAGGACTAAACGATCCTAACTGGATGAATTGGTTAGGCGAAAATGCGCGTGATAGGGTAGAAGATAACTTCCGGTGGGAGCAAATCTCGGCGTGGACTACAGGAATATACAACAAGGTCTCGGAATAGAAACCATTTACTTCTTACTCTCAAAAAATTCGTTATGCACCAGCAGATATACAGTAATCTTACTGAGTCGCTTCTGTTTTATCTTGTAACAGGTATGCTTCTGGGACTTACTGTAGGTATGGGCGTACTCTTCATTGAATCAGTAGATGCATGGACTATACAAGAATTTGAATTATCTGCAGCTGTAATATTAGTATCAGTATCTTCTTTCTTTGTAGCGCCATTAGCGTCAATAATAACAGGCAGTTATCTCGGATACTCAAACCCTAGTGAAGAATATCTTCTAATGTTCGCTGTATTTTCCTCTTTTGTAGGGTTTTTCATTGTAAACATTGCGTCCTTATCATCATTTCTTCTATCGACCGGTCAGCCGGTTTCTCCCCTGTTTTTAGAGGCTAATGATGCTTTAGAAGTATATTATACTTTTTTAGGATGGGAAAATAGAGCAGCACTGCTCAGCGCACCTGCATTGATAACAGGCTTAGCTGCAGCCCAATTAGGCAAATCATATAATCAATTTTTAAGCTCTTGATCGACTTGTTCTTGGAAATCCATCAAGTGATCAGTGATGACTGCAAATCCTTCATGAGGGTGATCAAAGTATGAGAAATAGTTATGTACTGAACCATCGTCATAGGTTTTCGTTGCAATATGATGTAAATGGTCGGAAGTCAAGAACTTTCTCCAGATCTCTAAATACTCAGGATCATCTAGTGCTTTGACTTTTTCTTCTAAAGCCTGCATTTTATCGAAAAGCATCTTTTGCATAGGGTTTCCAAGCCATGCCGATGCATCCATCTCTTGATCTGCCCAAGAAACAGTATTGAACTCAAATGCATCAAACTCTCCCACAGGATGGTTCTCTTCGGCTACTTCTCTAACTTTTGCAAATCGTAAATTATCGTATTTCAGTATTTCTTCTGGCAAAGATTCAAGGAACCACAATATGCCTGTTCCTTCCCAGTGATGTTCTCCAAACGTCTCATAATCCATGAATAAGTTGACTGAGTGACCAATTGCTTCTGAAATCCAGGAGGCATATTTTTCTGCTGTTAAAGGATATTCATCCCACCACTCGGCTGAGAATCGATAACCTACATCATCAGTCAGTTTTCTGTTACGTAGCATAATTGAATTACCATTATCTGTCACAAATTCTGGCTGTGTGTAGACATCGTTAGGTGAACGCCAGCCTAGAATTCGGTCTACACCCTCAGTAAATATTCCTTTGTAGCCTTCCTCGGCGCTGATTTTTCCAATCTCGTTATGATAAATCAATTCAGTATTAGTCATGACTTGGGGTCGGACATCAAAAGTCTCCTCCACAATATCTCTATGATGGTTTAGCTGCCATCTGAACTCAGATTTATCATCAAAAAGTCCTGCTAAACTGTGAAGATAAGCCTGTCCAATAAAGTCAATAGAATCCTCAGGGAAACGGTTAATCAAGTCAATTAACTCAGGGTGATATTCTTTCGCCTGCTGAATCCAACTAGTCGAAATAGAAAAGTTCACAACTAAAGGCCTTTCGCTCCCTGATCTTTTCTTTGCTTCACGCAATAATCTTTCTGTAGCAGGGAAGTAACAATTTTCTGCTACGTCTCTGAAGAAGTGTTCGTTCATTTCATCGTCAAAATATCTGTCATATAAGTTGTCTGCCTCCTCATTCACGCCGTCAACTCTTAGTCGATGAGGCTGGTGAACTTCAAAGCACAGAGTTATAGGAGTCATAGAAAACTAGTTGGGAGTGACGGTTTAAAATTGGATCGGATTCAATAAGTAGTTGTGATACTCGAAACAGAAGAAACCAAGAATGGAGTAAGAATTATGGTTAGGACCGAAGAGAAGGTTGCAGTACTAGTAGAAGATGGTGAAAAGGAGAGAATACTGCTTCCTATAGGCCAAAGACCTGATCAAGACACTTACTACTACGAAAACCCTGATGGTCTAGCAGAAATATCTAATGGATATGTTGGATTTTATCCTGGGCGGCCTGATAATATACAGGTACTAAACTAGTCTTTCATAGAGTTCTATGTACTCTTCTACCATTTCGCTCCAAGACCGTTCCTCGAAATTCGGAGTTTCAGAATCTAGTGCTTTTTCTAGGCCTTCCTTAATTGAATCTGAGTGAGCGTCAACAAGAGTCACTGTTCCAGAAGGAAGTATCTCTGTTATTCCGCTATCAGCACAAACTACGGGAGTACCACATTTTAACGCCTCGCTAATAGTTAAACCGAAAGGTTCGTTTATAGAAGGCGTCACAAAAACGTCTGCAGCTTCATAGTAACCGCCTAGCTCATTTTCAGGTATAAATCCTTCGAATCTCACATGTTCATCTATTCCAAGTATTTCTACAAAGTCTTTCAGAGAGCTAGTTAGATGTCCTTTTCCTCCTAAAACTAATAGTCCTTCATTATGTTCCAAGTATTTCTTAAATCCATATAGTAAATGCTCTAGGCCTTTTTGCTCTGCGTGACGACCTACAAAGAAAAATACAGGCTTTTCTAGATTGAAATCCGCTTCTTTAGACTTTTTAGGGCTTGAAAAGCCGTTGTAAATGACTTTAGGAGTTACACTGTGTTTTTTCTTTAATTCATCGCCTAATTTTTTGCTTACGCTGGTAACTACATCCGAATGTTTTACTCCGATTTCTTCGAATTTTTCTAGTTCTTTGCTAGGCTGGCGGCTTCTGGAGCAGCTTAGAGAGTGGAATGTGGAAATCCATGCTATGTCAGAATATTTTGAGGCCTTGTAACCTGCCTCAGATCCGAACCAATCGTGGGTATGTATTATATCATAATTTTGAGCCATTGAAGCTACTTTTCTACTCATTTGTTCGGCTTTAGACATCATATCTCCTTCAACAGGTATCCCAACAATATTTTCTTTTTCGGGGGAACGATCTTCAGGTAAAGCCAGAGTAACTTCAATATCTTTCTCTTTAAGCCCTTCAAATAATTCTTTGACGTGGATGTCGAGACCGCCGTCAATATCTGGAGGATAACCCCAGCCTACTATGAGAGCCTTCATAAAATAGGAATAGGAAAAGAAGGGTTATTTACCTAAGGCCTAAAACCTTATCAGTTTTCCTTATGCTTGACTCTTTGTCCTCCATTTCAAACATTGCTCTTATTGCATCAATGTTATCTGGCACTACGATTGATTCTTGATGTACCATATGGATCCAGTACAATGTCGAATCTTCTACAGTCACTGTTTCTTCCCAAACTGCAGCATTAGGCATATCGCTGCGCTCGCTATGCAGGTCGCGCATCTTTTCATGCACTTTGCCTGTGGAATCGTATCCTTCTCCAGCTTTTACAAGATCTACTCGTGGTTGACTTCTAAAGGCTTCTTTAACCTCTTCGTCTTCAGGTTTAGATTCAAGCTCTACGTTAACCATATGTACATGGCCATAGGTTACAGGCACTTTAACGGCCAGAGTTTTGATTTCTAAATCAGGCATCACGGCTTGTACGTCAGGTCCATGATGCGAGGGTACGTCTGTTACAGGCACTGTGGAGTTGATCGGTCCTCGAGAATCTTGCGGAATGTCGCCTCCACGTCTTACAAGGCTAGCGACTGCATTGTTAATACCAAATTCTTCATCTACAACACTCATAGTTCTCGATAGGCTAGTAGTATTACAAGAAACGACTTTAACGAAGTCCTCTCCACGCGCATCATCATAGTTAGCGTCAGCATTAAAGGCTACAGGCGCGATATCTTTAGGAGCACCGCCCTGGAAAATGGCCTTAACGTTGTTAGGAGCATATAAGTTTTCTTTGTTCATTTCATCGATTCCTGGAGGAGTACAATCTACTACAACATCTACCTCATCTAGAGAATCCTCTAAAAGACCATTTACATAGAAACCTTGGTCTTCAAGCTGTTCTAATCCATCATTGTTAGAAGCATAAAGATCTGTTCCGTGAAGAGGTCCATCTTCGCTTAAAACAGTTCTTAGGCCTCCGTTCTGTGATACATCTGATAGGCCATAAAGCGTCATATCATCCTGTTTTTTGACAGCTTCAGCTACTCGTTTCCCGATAGTTCCAATTCCATTAACAACAACGTTTACCATTTGTAATACCTCATATTACAATAAATTCTAAGGCTTGAATAAAAATCCGACTGCTCAGGAGAATAGTGCCAAATCTAATTATTATGATGCTTAATCATTTCAGATAATTTTCTCAATTAACTCTTTTTCATCTCCATACTCAAGTACTGTGTCAAATACTGCAGGAACAGCGCTTGAGACTGTAGAGCCTTCCTTATACATGCAGAGTACGGGCACATCAAATAAGTTCGCCCAGCCAAGCTCAATACCGAGGCCTGTAGATGCCTTAGACACTTCAGCAATGAAAAGGTCGCACTCATCCTTTAGAAAATCTTTCGAGCGGAAAGGGATATCAGAATTTTCATGCGGCAAGATGATATTGTGGTCATTATCTAACCTGCTTTTTCTTAATGGTTTGTAGAGGTCTTCTCTAAAATCGATAAGCGTTGAATGGCCGATATAAATATTCGACGAGTCCATAAGTTAATTTAGCCGTAATTAGACATTATACAACTATCTAAAAATTTGGCACTAATAGACACAGAAAAATACGACATAATTATTAGATAAGATTTACTTAGATTGAAGAAGACATAATAGACTACAGGGCTAAATTTTTCCTGAAGAAGCAACTCCAACTTCTCAAATTGTTAAGAGCACTGAAATCGCCTAAGTTAGAATAGTATTCAATTATATTATTTTTCTGTTCCATGAAATGCGTTTTTTCTCTCCCAGCCAGGCTCAAAATTGTATTGAGTACCAGAATTCTTAATTTCTTCTAGAAGATCTTCAAGTGCTGAGTGGCTGCATTTAGGAGTGAGATATCGCCATTCTTCTCCAGACTTTATACGTCTCCGCACCTCTGTACCAGAATAGATTTCATGGTCGTATAGTTCTTGTTCGTACAAATCAAGGTGGGTGTATTGATTAATGATCTCGTTCACTAGAGAATTACGAGAAACAATAATGTCAAGTTCTAGTTCTTCAAGTTTCTCAGCCCATTCCCTATTTCCTGAAGGAGTTTTCTCGGTATCTTTCAAGGAAATAATTTCAATATCGGGGAAACAGGATCTAATCAGTTTTTTACGTTCATTAAAGGTGAGAGGATTATCTTCTGTCCGCGATTTTTCTGAGCTTCCAATAATTATTTTAAAATCATTGAATTCGTCCCTTAAACTCTCTACGGTCTTGTAATGTCCTATGTGGAAGGGTTGAAATCTTCCGAGAAATCCAGCACTTTCGCTCAAAAGAGTTCATCTCCAATAGAAAGTACTTCAGATTTTGAAACTTTTGAGAACTCTTTTAGAGTTCGATCTTCCATTAATTTCTTTCCTATGTGATAGGATATCGCATATCCTAGCCATTTAGGGAACTCTTCAGTTCCGAAGAAAAGGCTTCGGTCTTCATCTACTTCTTCACTAATTTTTTCTCGGTAATTCGGCCAGTAATCTTTCAATTCTTCTTTTGTAAAACTTTTCTCTTTCTCCAGAGGAGATTCTACTATTTTTTCTGCAAATACTGAGGCCTGTGCTTCAAAAACGGTGTACTGCCAGTAAAAATCTATTTCGCTTACTGGGACAGATTCTGCGAAGACGCTGTGCGCGTACTCTCTTGCAGTAACTGTTTTCAAAGAGTTTTGCCATCCTTTAACATTAGTGTTGAACTCTATTGCTATCAATTCAGGAGAATAAGTATATCCTGAGATGCCTTTCATCTCGTGTTTTACATACTCTTCATCACTCCATCCTAGAGAAATCTCTAAATCGTTTTCCTTGGTCATAACTACCTTACATGCTGCAATAACTCCATCAATAATTCTGCGCGCCTGCTTTAACTCGCTGTTTGAAGGCCTGATAGCGTACTCCATGAACTATTAATTCTCGGGGAAATCTCTTAATCTTTCCACTTGATGCTACAGCCCTGAGAAGCTTTCTGTTTTTCAGGAGAGTCTTTGCGTTTCAGCATCCGAGTGATCACATTTTTCATCTCGCGTTCTGTGGCTTCATCGTCAGGACCCAATTTATCATTTAAACGGCCTTTATAATACAGTCGGTGTCTCCAGTCCAGTAAAAAAGGATCTGGAGTACATTCCGCATTGTAGCTAGCAGCAACCTGTTGATCTTCATCAATCAAATAGTAAAAGTTAGGCTTTTCTAGATCGTATTGTTCTACAAATTCCGACATTTTTTCTATTGAGTCATCAGGGTGTGTCTTTGCATTAGGATTAATACCTACAAAGGCTATACTTGAGAACTCTTCTATTAGATTTCGAAACTCGTCCATTTGAGTCTTGACATAGGGACAATGGTTGCACATGAATACTACTAGAACTCCATCGTAGTTATCTAGATCGGCTAGGCGTACATTTTTCCCATCAAAGTCTTCTAATTTAAAGCTTGGCGCATTTTCGCCTACAGAAAGTTCAGAATCGGATTCAGTCAAGGCCATAATTTAAATCAAACTCTAAGTATTATAGACTTATACATGTTCTAAAGGCGCAGTCTGCGATTGAGTATTTGATGACGTATGGCTGGATGCTGTTGGTCGTTGCGGTGGTAGGTGGCGCTGTATTCTCAATGATAGGCGATCAGCACATAGAATCTGTTACAGGTTTTGACTCAGGCCATATTACTATCCAGGACTTTGGAGTCTCAAAAGAAGATGGTTTAATCTTCTCTATAGGAGATCCTGTAGGACAAGTATCTGTCGCAGAAATAAAAGTAAACGATTTAGACTCAGGAAATATCACATATTTACTTAATCAAGATCCTGATGGAGAAGAGATTGTTAATTTACCAGGCATAATCCCTTCAGATAATGGAAGAGAATTACAAATAGATATAAACTATGATTCAGGTAATTTAGAAAATATTACCACTTCGGGCCGATTAGCAGGAGAATTAGAAATTGATGATTCTTTTGAAGAGAGAACCCTTATTTTAAACGGATTAAAAGGATACTGGAGTACTTCAAAGACCTATACTGAGGAAGATAAGGTACATGACTTGACGTTGAACGATAATCACGGTCAGTTAAGTAATGGAAATGATTTTGTTGAAGGGCATATTAATGAAAAGTCGCTGCGATTCCATACTAGAGGCTTTTCTGGGTTTGAAGAAACTAATTCATTTGAAATCAGCACGATAAAACCCGATTCTGAGTATACTGTGGTTACATGGATGAGGTGGGATGGCGGTGAACAGACAGAAAATCCTGAAGGAGGTTCTCGGTTTATATCTCCCTTTGGCGATCCATCTACTAGTGGAACTATTTATTTCTCCTCTAGTAGTGGAACAGAGGGAGAAAGATTTCGATATAGGCTTGAGAGCGGTGATGATGTAAGAACAGCTCATGATGACATGTCTTGGCCAAATGGCAATCCTTTTCAGTTAGCATGGACTATTGATGATGAAGTACTGAGAGTATATGAAAATAGTAGTTTTATCGGAGAAGAAAGTATAGAAGATTATGGTGAAAGAATGCCTTATCGGAGGTTTGGACACTCTGGTAGCGGGAACAGTTATTATGGCTGGGACGGGATTATAGAGGAAGTCTACATATATGACAGAGCTTTATCCGAAAATGAGATAAATTTTTTGTATGAATCTACGGGGGTAACATGATGAAGGCACAGTCTGCCATCGAATACCTCATGACTTATGGTTGGATGCTTCTTGTTGTAGCAATCGCTGGAGAAGCAATATTCTCTATAGTCTCTGGTCAAAATATAGAATCAGTTACAGGTTTTGAATCTAGTCATTTTAATGTCCAAGATTTTAGTGTGGCTGAGGGCAAAGGCCTGCAGTTTGTAGTGCAAGACTCTATTGGACAAACAAAAATAAACAATATTACTTTAAGCAGTTCAGAAGTCGAAAATGTTACTTATACTATGAATCAAAATTTAAATGAGCATAATGTTGTTTCGTTGCCTGGGACCAGGCCATCTGATGAGAACGAACAGCTAGACGTAGAAATTCGTTATGATTCAGGAAATTTAAAGGGTTTAACGTCTGAAGGACAGGTTCAAGGACGCTTAGATATTTCAAATAATTTTGAGGGTAAAGAAATATTGTTAGATGATTTGCTAGGATATTGGTATTTAGATCCTGACTATGTAGGGGACGATAAAATTTTTGATTTGTCAGGTAATCAAAATCATGGTCAGATAGTAGGGGAACCAGAGTTTGATGAGAGTAATCTTGGTGATGGACTGAGTTTTAATGGAGATGATGAGTGGGTGGGAATCCAAGAAAATTATTATTCTACTGGTGATGGCTGGTCAGGACAGATAACTATTGGGGCATGGGTGAAGACGAATAGTGAAAAAACACAGCACATAATTGCAAGCGGATCAAGTAGAAGATCTTTTTATTTAAGAACTAGGGATGATGGAGCACAGACTACATTTCATGATGGAGATACATGGAATCATGTAACTACTTCTGAAGTCTTAGTAAATGATGGCGATTGGCATCATATCATGGGATCTTATGATGGGGATGTAAGTACACTTTATGTTAATGGTGAAAAACGAGAGAGCGAAGAACTTGGTATTAGTGTGCCGCGATTACGAGTTGAAGCAGTTGGTTCGTTCCATACGTCTGAAGGAGCTACTGCAAATTTTGAGGGAACGATAAGTAGCCCCGTCCTTTATGACAGGGCTCTATCTGAAGACGAAGTTAAAGTAATTTATCAGAATGGTCGATAACAGTTTTCTGGAATTATCAGAATTTTGTGAGCCGTTAGTTTAAAATCTAAGTAAATCGTAATACTTTGTATTATGAAAGAATACTCTGATTCTCCGATTTACCGAAATGGAAATCTCTTAATTTTGGCTTATGATCATGGTACCGAGCATGGGCCTGTTGATTTTGAACCTAATCCTGATAGCGCTGATCCAAAAAATGTTTTTGAGGTGGCGAAACACGATGCAGTTACTGCTATCGCGGTTCAGAAAGGGATTGCGGAGGCCTATTATTCTGAATACAGTGATGATGTGCCATTATTGGTTAAGTTAAACGGTAATTCTAATTTAAGAGATCCTAAAGACTATTACTCTCCGAAACAGTGTAGCGTTCAGTATGCGGTGGAAGAGTTAGGCGCATCTGCTGTAGGTTATACTATGTATGCTGGAAGTGATTATGAAGATCGAATGTGGCAGGACTTCAGAGAAGTACAGGAAGAGGCGCGTAGATACGGGGTGCCTGTAGTTATGTGGGCATATCCGAGAGGTCGTGGAATAGAAGAGAACTCTGATTACAGCGGAGACACTGACACAGATGTTATAGCCTATGCTGCCCGTCTCGGTCTGGAACTTGGCGCTGATGTTGTGAAATGTAAATATCCTGGTTCTAGAGAAGAAACAGAAAAAGTGCTTGATGTGACTGGAAAGATGAAGTTTGTAATGTCTGGAGGCTCAAAAAGGAGCGATGATGAATTCCTTGAAGATGTTCAGAACACTATTGATGCTGGAGGGAACGGCCTTGCAGTAGGAAGAAACATCTTCCAGAGAGAAGATCCGACCGAAATCCTTGATAGATTAGAAGAAGTACTTTATGAATGATATAATAGATGAGGTCATAAGGCAGGTTGCGGAGGCTGCGCCTCACATTTCCTCTGGCCTCAAGAAGAGACGCGAATACGTCGGCAACGAGAATCCTAGCGATGAAAAACAGCTTGAAGCTGATATATGGGCTAATGAATTGTTGAAACAGCTTGTAACATCAGTTAAAGGTGTAGGAGAATTCGCATCAGAAGAAGAGGAACAGGTAACCGACTGTGGGGAAGGTTTATCGGTTGCGATTGATCCGCTAGATGGCTCTTCAAACATACCTACAAACAACTTGGTCGGAACAATTGTCGGGATATATGATGAGGAACTACCATGCAAAGGAAAAAACCTGGTGGCAGCATTCTACATACTTTACGGGCCGCTAACCACGCTAACTGTTGCAAGAGATGGCGAAGTAGATGAATACGTTATAGAAGAAAAACCAGGAGATAAAATTGAGTTGCATAAGGCCTCTGAAAATATTCGTATGCCGAAAGCCAAGGTATATGGTTTTGGAGGGAATAAAAACTGGGCTCAGGATTTCAGAGACTTTGAATCCGAAATTTCGGAGGAGTATAAGTTAAGGTATGGAGGAGCATTTGTGGGAGATATTAACCAGACTTTGCACCATGGAGGTCTTTTCGGATATCCTCATCGTACTGATGCTCCTGAAGGAAAGTATCGGCTGCTTTTCGAATGTAATCCAATAGCTTACATAGTAGAAGCGGCGGGCGGCGCATCCACGGATACAGAAAAATCAATCTTGGAAGTTGAGGCTGATAAACTCCATCAAAGGTCGCCTTTCTTCGCTGGAGATGAGAAGCTTATCAAAAAAGTGGAGAAAGAGATAGATATATCATCTTTAGACGGCTGAGAGTCTTGAGAAACCATGTCTGTCTTTATTAGTCTCAATAACAGAATTAATTTTTTCTGGGAGCTAATCAAAATAATCCATTATGTTTTCGCGGTCAAAATAATTCTCCTGACCGACTTGCTCCTTTAATTTTCCAGCAGTAGATTTTCCTATCAGCTTCTTCAACTTCTCAAAATTAACATCTTTTATGTCGCGTTGATTTCTAATTCCAGAATCATACAATTTTCTGGCTCTGACACGGCCTATCTGATCATATTTAACCAAAGTCAACAATTCCTCCTTTATTCCATGCTTTAAACGAATTCTTAACCTCTCTAAATCTTTGTCGACTTCAAGATCTTTCATACGTGCTAATTCCTTACAAGAATAGAGAAGCCAGTCAGCATTCTGCATCTTTGCTCTAATGCCTCCAGGAGCAGTACCGAACTCATTCATGATCCGTTCCTCATTCATCTCCGAAGCCCAAGCATTCATCATCATAGCAGTTTTCATACAACTCACAAACTTCTCATACTCAATATCCCACTCCTCAGGTACAGACTCCAACAAATACGGTTCAGCGTCCATTAACATCTTATCGTAGTCAGACAACTCCTTATTCTTCACGTTCAAAGAACGGATCTCGGAAGTTCTTGACAACATAAACAAGTATGAAATATCTCGAGTCTCGCTACCCTCAGCACGTTCCAAACACTGAATCATATGATAAGCAGAATCAGGGTCAATATACAAATCGCTCACTTTTCTACCTATTTTAGAGGCCTCAAAACTCTCAACATCAACAAAACCATACTCTTCTAGCGTCTTGACAACTTTCTCGATCTTTTCCTCAACGCTTGACAAATTACCGAACTGATATGCGTAAAAAGTCTTCTCATAAAAACTCTGCAATTCGTCCATTGAGCCACAGAACTTTGAAGCAATTAAAGCCAATGTATGCATACGCAGCACAGGCTCAACGTTAAGCTTAGATTGAATACGCTCAGCATCGCCAAGAATATATCTCTCAAGTATATCTTGCTTCATACCGGGCTGTTTCGCAATCGAGATAGCCTCTCCACAGTCATCATATTTAGGCCTTCCAGCGCGTCCCGACATCTGTTCATATTCTAATACAGGTATAAAATCCATGCCACTACCAGTATAACGTTTTAGATCGCGATTTATTACTCGGTAGGCGGGCATGTTAATTCCTGCAGAGTTATGTACTAGAAATCCATTTGCTGCGAATAAGTGCTGGTTTTCTGGTTCTTGGGGGAGGACCACATCATATACTTTTTCTTCTCTCTTTGTTTGAGTTACTGTTCTGATTTTATCCCAGAAAATGTCTTGTTCAAAGTCTTTTGATCTGTGTTTTTCTCTATATTTAGTTTCCAAACTATTCTTGCAAATAGGACAATTTCCTCTATATAGGAAGTAATTAAGGTCTCTTTGTTTTTTGATAATATTTTGATGTATCCATTCTCCAATGTCATTTAGACTCCAGAACCATTCTGTAGGGCTTATTTCGCCTATTTTCCTTTTGCTAATAAGCTGATAATGGTGGTTAAGACGAGTTTCGTTTTTTCTCGGCGGGAATCCTAAATCATCTTTGAGTTTATTAGATCCTGTTTCGCCGTTTTCTCCCAGAAAATTAATGATGTCTCTCTTCTGTTGAGCCCATTTTCTCTGATCCGTGGTTCTTCCAGAGAATAATGTGCTATAGATTCTATAGTTGCATTCACAGCATTCCTTGTAATGAATGGTAGTATTTTCGGCAACCAGATTTCTCAATGAGTTATTCTTATGCTCTATTGTAAATCCCACTTTTCTTGAGAACCGTCTTATGCATTTACTCTGCTTTATGGTTAGTTCATAACATTTCTTAGTTTCAAAGTTATCTCGGTCATCAAAGTTAGTTTTACGGCCTTTCCGTTCTCTAACTCTAGAAACTATTCCGAACCGCAGAAGGAGTTTTTGAATATCTTTAATCAACTGCTTTGAAATACTTGAAATTCCTATACATTTACTCGAATTTATCCAACCATCAGTATCAAACAAACCTTGCAGTAAGGCCCTAATCTTATCTTTATCTGCGCTCAGTAATTCAGAAGAGATATACTTGTTCTCGCCTTTCTCAACTCCAGTATTAAGTAGAAATTCTCTAAACCACTCATGTTTTGATATTATTACATGATCGGTTGTAGATGATTTCCGTAATCTTGGATTCAGGTCTAGAGACTTGCAGTATTTCTCTACGCGATTCAAAATATATTTATTGCTGTTAGCAAAGTCGGCACTCCCTTTGTATTTAATGGAGTTGTTCCGAGATTCTGCTCCAGAATAACCGTCTCCTAGCATAGCTCCGATGAAGAAGAAATCCTCTTTATCTAAGACGCGGTCAATAACTGGTAAATCATTATGCTCAACGAAGTCGCTCATACGTGGTTTGTTATGTTTAGATAGTGAGATTTTTCCAACAGTTGCTATTTTGTCTGAGCTCTGTAGGTCTTTAGCAGGCAGAATTTTTCGTTTATTATCTCTTTTTATGAGTATATCGTGGTTTGGCGTAACTTTGATAGATCTTCCGCTGACTGACTCTATTCTGATTAATTTAGAAGTATTCAAGTTTTCAACTACTTTTTCAGGTCTTAAACCTTCCAATGAATCATCACATTGTAATGTCAGAACGTTATCCGATTGAGAAAGATCCTTAACTTTTCTATTTTCGCCATCCGTCCAGATTTCGGTATCTCCTGATAAACAAAGTGTGGGCGTAGCAGAGACAGATTGAATAAGGCCTTTCCTGAAAGCTTCCTCTACAACCTTTCTCTGGCCCGGTAAAATTCCGGCGTGGTGAAATGCTGAGCCTTTCTCCATGTTTTTTGCTAAACGCTTACACTGGGATGTTGGAGAGCCTAGTTCCGTAATTATATCTTCGGCATATGCTTCTAAGTCTTTTTTCTCTTCTCTGGAGAGATATTCTTTTGTTATTCTACCTGCTCTGTCTGATTCTTTTTCTGCGCCTTTTCTAGAGTTGCAGAAGATGATGGCCTGTTTGTCCTGTTCTAATGTGTCTATTAACAGATTTAAGGTTCCTCGGCTCTCACCGTGATCCACTTTAAGAGTCTCAGAATCCACGTCGTTCTCGTCTTTTAATTCGGCTCCTGTACTCCAACCATCAGGACTTTCAGTTTCCGAATCAACTTCTTCATCTCCGCTGAAGAACTCTACCTCGTTACCCCAGTAAACTCCGTGCTTCAGTTCGACAGGCCTGTAATCGGATTTTACCAGTTTGCAGTCTAGCCACTCCGCCATTTCGCCGGCATTACTGATTGTTGCTGACAGGCCTAACAATTGGAAGTCTAGGAGTTCTCGTAAACGCGTTAATGTTACTTCTAAAGTAGGTCCTCGGTTCTCAGAAGTCAGTAAATGAATTTCATCAACGACTACGAGACCTATGTCATGTATCCAGCTAGGATTATGCCGAAGCATCGAATCCATCTTTTCTGAGGTCACAATCACAATGTCTGAGTTGTCTAAGTATTCTCCAGCATCATCGCTGTTACCAACACTCATATTCACGTTCAAATCGCTATAACGCTCAGAGAAATCATGGTACTTTTCCGATGCTAAAGCCTTCAAAGGAACAATATAAACTGTCTTCTTTCCCTGTTCGACAGTCTTCTTAGAGAGCCCTAGCTCTGCGATAAAAGTCTTACCAGAAGCGGTCGGCGATGCCACAATCAAGTCCTCGCCTTCAAGAAGACCTTTCTCTACTGCCTGCTGCTGAGGAGGATTTAACTCAACTATGCCTGAATTAATGTAGTCCTGCTTCAGTCTTTCATCCAGTTCAAGATTTTCAACCTTCATACAAACACAGTAGGGGCCAAAGAGTTTTTGATCTTCCCTAATTTTTGCTAACTTAGAAACATCAATTGTTTCTTCTCCCTTTTCGCGCCTGCTTATACAGCTTGTGCCCTAAATATGCGCTTGCCAAACTGCTGCCCACCAGGGCTCCGGCTTCCGGCGTACCGGACAGATTTTCCTGTGCTAGTTCAACTGCATCAGGACCATACTCTGCACCGCTATCAAAAGCAGAGTAAAACGCCTCTCTGCCAGTCAGTCCTCCTGCAACTCCAAAAGAACTTATCCAAGACCAATGCAACCAGCGTCCTCTCTCAGTATCAAGGCCTTCGATATAGGAGTCATGCACTTGCTTCACATCCTCAAAAAGAGGGTACTCTTCAGATAAATCATCCGTTAAAATCTCTTCTTCTACTCCAATATTCTCATCATACCATTCTGCAACCTCTCCATACTCATTTTCATCTATCAAAGACTCTAACTCTTCTCTATCTTCTTCTAACGCAGGAAAATCCAGTCCATCGCCCATATCGACCACCGGAACGAGAAATCTTAAAAACGAACCTATACACAAAAATATAGAAAAACAAATAAAAGGAAAAATAAGCTCTAAAAGTTCAGAAAAAAGTAACAACCCAGACTATATAATAATTAAACATGAATTCCGGCCCACGGGTTAAAACGGAGGGGAACAAAGATTCGTATACAAAGAAACGTAGAAATCACAAGTTATTTTTCTAATATCCGTTTTACACCTAAAAAAACCGCATATCAACACAAACACAGAAAAAAGGAGGTGAAAAAATAAAATGAAAGACAAACTAACACACGAAGTAGAAATCCTAGGAAGAAGTGTATCAGTACTCCTAATCACAGGCCTACTCCTAACAGCAGGAGCAAGCGCAGCACTACTCTCAAGCTTTGGTACAGTGACTGGCGATGCAAATGTGGATCAATCAATCACTGTTAATAGCGAAGATGCAAATGAAGAATCATTTGAGCAAGATTGGAGCTTTTCAGGAGTTGTAGCAGGAGAATCAGTAACAGATGTCAACACAATCCAGAACAATCTGGGGACTGAACAAGAAGTATACTTTGATGGCCAAGTAAGTAATACTCCAGGTGATTCAGATGATGAATATGTTGATTCTGGAGATGCGTACATGGCAGAACATCTTCTCATAGAAAATGGCGTTACATTCGCTGAAGCTCCAGGAGAGGGTATTGCTGAAGTAGAATATGCATTACATGACGACCAGCCAGCAGTTAGAGCTTACGCAGAAGAGCAAGGAGAAGATGGCGAAATCTCAGCAGGAGTATGGTTTGATGTAGATGGAACTCTTGAGGAAGGAGAAACAGAAGTGACTGTTAAAGGAAAAGAAGGTAACAAACACAGTCAGACAAACCCTGACTGGGTATATCTAGTCATTGAAGTCACAGAAGAAGATAGTGAGCTGGATGAAGGTCATTATATGCTCATAGATGCGACTGTCAGTGAAGACACAGTAACTTGGGAAGGTCAGAAATTTGAAGGGAACGATGCTGCACTTCTGAAGATCACTAACTATGACTCTGCTAAACAGAAAGAAGACTACGAATTTGCTAGAGAGGATGACGAAGATGGTAATGCAGAAAGGTATGAGTATGATAGTGACGATGTAGAAGGAGCTAAAATTTACCATGCTGGTACAGCAACAGGAACGGAGAATGATGGAGACGATCAAGTTTTTGAAGTATTCTACACTGATTTCAAACTTGATGGAGAGTCACTGATGACTCCTGTCAACTTTGCAGAAGATGAAGAAGTGACTGTTCCTTCTGGCGATTCAGAGTTCGGCACAGTTATTGACTTCAAGCTTGCAGCGTATCCGGGGGATTATGGATTCGATTTAGGAGTTCATCCTAAAGAATAATCCTCTTAGCCCTATTTTATAGGGGAAGGTACAGCAGACCTTTAACCTGATCGGTTAGGTCTGTTATACACGTATGAATGTATTTGAGAAAATCGCAGTGGTTGGAATCCTTGGATTCTTCATACTAGTAGGTATGGTTTCCGCGACAGTTCTAGATAGTTTCGGAAGTATTAGCGGAGTCACGGAGGTTGAAGGTCCTACGTTTTGGGCAGGATCCGGAGAAGAGCTTTATCTAGAGGAACAAGGAGGAAGTACGGCTGGCGGCACTACATTTGAGTATGTTGTCGATAACAGTGGAGATTGGTATGATGCCGAAATAGGCATGTTTGCGAATGTAGCTACTGATAAAGACGAAGACGAAAATGCGGACGTTTTATTCAATTTTAAGGCTTTTGATAGTGAAGGAGAGGCAATTGATAGTTGTGAAGATGTGGTTGAGGACGTTGGGAAAGAAGAAACAAGTAATGGTGTAGAGAATCAAGAGAGTGTTAAAGGTTGCGAGCTTGATGTTGGTGGGAAAATTGTGGAACGTTTTGAATACACAGTTAAGTCAGATTCAGGCGAAGATCTGACTCTTCAAAGATATGGAGATACGAGAGTTGAGGTGAGTGCGCCATGAGGAAACAATTACTGGTTTTAGCGGTGATTTTAGGATTTTCAGGCCTTGCATTAGGTCAGCCTGTAGGATTTACTGGTGATTCAGAGTTTTCTGAAGAATTTACTGGCGGAGAAAGTTTTGAACTCGGTGCTGATTTTGAGGTCACTCCTGACAGAGAAGTGCCGGTATTCTTAGAATTGAACGTTTCAAATGATGAGTTTGAAGTGCCTGAAGAGGCTTTTAGTGTTGGAGTAGAGGGAGAAAAATGCGGGTTTATGGATGAGGCCTATATCTGTGATTTAGGCGAATTTGAGCAGGGAGAGTATGAAGCATCTCTTAATATTGATTCGGCTACTAACTTGAGAGCTGAAACCTATGATTTTGAGTTAGGACTTTTGAGTCGCGTAGGCCTTGGGTCTGAAACTGCTTCTGAAAATGCTGAAGCAAATGTTCCGACAAATGTTCCTGTAGGTCAGAGTGATGTAACTGTTGAGGCCTCAGAAGACTCTAGTGTTGATGTTACTGAGCTTGATTTTGTAGGAGTCGACCACTCTGATGAGTTTGTAGGCGGTATAGAGGTAGGCGTTGATGAAGGTGTTGAAGCTTCGGGTACTGTGCGTATCGGTTTCGATGAGTTTGATGTTTCAGGTCTTGATACTGATACATTAGAAGTCCGGTACTACAATGATTCAACTGGCGAATGGGAGGGACTTGCATCTGAGGCTGGTGATGACTATGTTGAAGCGGAAGTAGATCATTTCTCAGTTTACGCGGCCTTTGCTCAAGAACATACTCCGTCGACGGTAGGTCCTAGTGATCCTTCAGAATCTGTTGAAGATGAATCAGAAGTCAATGAATCTGAAGAAGATCCAGAACCTGAGCCTGAACCAGAACCTGAGCCAGAACCTGAACCTGAAGACGAAGATCAAGAAGATACTGATGAAGAAGAGGGAGTTGATCTTGGAGAGCCTGAAGTGCCAGAAGATGCAGATGCTCAGGGTCTAACCGGTCAGGCTGCTGCTACAGCTTCAAGTTACTGGTATGTATTTATTTTGCTGGCTACAGCAGGTTTTGCTTACTTAAGGCGAGAAGATATCTTAGATTTGTTGGGTAGAGAGTAAGGAATTTTTTCCGGTTCTAAGAATTGTATTGAAAAACATATCTATACTTTTACATTATTTTTAGCTCTTTATTACACTTTATTTCAGCATAATCCTATGTATATGTCCTTATTCAGTGTTTAGTCGCAAGAGATAAAAGAATGGTTTCATACATCAATGGTATGGTGGTTAGGTTGGATTTAAAGAAACAGGCAGCAATAGTTTCAATATTGATAATAGGTATAGGAATAAGTCTCGCAGGAGCTGAGCCTCCAACTATTGAAGAAGAGGCCTCAGGAATGTTAGGAGAAGACTATCCTATGCAGGAGTTGTTAGGAGAGGATTCCGAACTACAAGAAGATATGTCATCACAAGGAGTATGGATAAACGTATCTGAGGATGAAGATATTTCTGAACCTTTTGGTAATGCAGAGTGTACACCTATAGAGGAGGAAGATCATTATACTACCTATATTTGCGAAGTGGACGGCTTTGATTCAAGCATAGACCAGTTAGGTGTAGATTCTGACGCTGATTTGTGGACGGGAGATTATGAGATCGATATGTGGACCTATGAATTTAATGACCTAGAAAATCCTTTCATTCAGACCTTGAATACTGAGATGACTGAAGTCGAAGTTATTTCAGATGCGGAAGTATTCCCGAGCATAAATCAAATAGATGATGTGGAAAAGCTTGAAACCCTAGGTATAGATGTTGAAGGTCCTGGAGAATTTGTAAGAGGCGTAGAGGTAATTGTAGACAATGACGCAAGCGGCACAGTCACAATATTTTACGAAGAGGATGAAGTAGAAGAATTTGATGAGCATGCCGTTGAAATGTATTATTTTGATGAAGAAGCAGAAGAATGGACTGATGTAACTACTGAGACTGGAGATGACTTTGTTACAGGCGAGGCAGAAAGTTTCTCAGTATACACATTATACGCAACAGAAGATGTTGAAGAAGAACCAGAAGAAGAAAATAACAATGACAATGATAACGAAATAGACGAAAATGGTAATGATGTACACGTTATAGATGATCTAGAGCAAGAAGAAGTTTTCTTTGAAGTAAGCAACCTTAATCCTGAAAACGTAACAGTAACACAGGGCGATTTAATCGATGTATCTGCAACAATCACAAACGTGGGTGAAGAAGAAGGCAACCAAACCATAGAATTTCAGGTTGACGGAGAAATAATAGAAGATCAAAATACCACAATCGAATCTGGATCAGAGGAAAACATCACTTTTGAAGCAATTGATACAAGTAATTTAGAAACTGGAGAGTTTGTACACGGAGTCTTCACTGAAGACGATGAAGAGACAGGGAATATTACAGTTGAACCTGAACCGGAGCCAGAACCAGAGCCTGAACCTGAACCGGAGCCAGAGGATCCCATAGAGCCTGAAGATGACTTAGCTGGCCAGTTCACAGAAGCAGTATCAGAATTCTGGCCGCTATTATTACTAGGGCTACTGGTATTGATAGGGCTAGCATATGTTGCAACTAGGCAGGACAGAGAACCCGTCAGAGTAGAAGACGCCTAAACTACTCGATTCTCTTCCGGCCTCTTTTCTATATTCTTTAAAGAAGTTTCAAGTATTCTCTGCTTAGCTTCTCTTGTATTAAAGGCGCTATGAGGTGTGACAATAACATCTTCTCTTTCAATTAGTTCACAGTTTGCCTGAAACTCTTTACAGCAGAACTCTGTCTCTTTGGAGAAGTCCTCTATGGCTCTCATCTCATCTTCGAGTTCTAGTACATCTAGACCAGCATAACTTACTGAATCATTTTCTAATGCCTCTAAAAGGGCTTCTGACTTAATTAGGCCTCCGCGAGCAGTGTTAATTATCACTGTTTCGTTCATCTGACAGAACTCATCTTCTGATAGTAGATAATGGTTATCCTCGGTTAAAGGACAATGTAGGGAGATTATATCGCTTTTTTGAACTAGATGATCTAAAGTGACATACATAAAGCCTAGATCTTCTTCTAACTCCTTTCTTTCATAGGGATCGTAAGCTATAACATCCATTTCAAACCCTTTTGCCATTTTTATGGCTTTTTGACCTATTTCTCCAGTTCCAATAACACCAATTTTTTTGTTTTTGAGTTCAAAGCCTTCTAAGCCGTCATGAGCGAATTCATGATGTGTTTTGTCTTCAGCCTGAGGTATTTTTTTTGATAATGCGAGTAATAAGGCAAATGCATGTTCTGCAACGGTATTAGATCCGTAGTGGGGTACGTTGTAAACTTCTATCTCTAGTTCCTCTGCTTTTTCTAAATCAATATGGTCAAAGCCTGTGGATCTAGTTACAACTATTTTGGGCCTGATTTCTTCTAATATCTCGGCAGATACGTTTGAAGAGGCAAAAATCGAGATTACGTCTGCGTCTATGTCTTTGTAGTTTTCTGTGTTTAAGGGCTGTTCAAAAGTTTTGAATTCGCTTATGTCCTCCCATTTTTGATGATCGAACCATGCTACTTCCATAACGGTAGTTAGGTTTTATTATTGAAATAAACTGGTTAGAAGACTTTACCAGTAGTCTTTTGACTAATCTTGTAGAAGTTGAGGGTATGATTTGCTTTGTCGGCTTTGCTTTATTTGCGTTCTTGGCCATATTCTCTGCTAAATATAGAAGTTATACGTTAGAGGCTTTAGAATGTATTAAGAGTAGAGCTTCGGCTAAACCTTGCGAAAGCAGGTTTGATGAAAAATATAGGGCGTGGTGTGTGGAGAAAGCTATGAGGATAGATACTAGGCTCGCAAAAGCAGTTAATAATCATTTTGAGCTTTTGAACTGGCTAGTATTTGTTTTAATGGCTTTAATGTTTGTATTCACTTTAGAAGGCGTATATAATATACTGGTATACGGAAGTTGCGATCCTGTTAATGGCTGTAGTATTGAAGACGGGCTAAGGTGGTTAAGAGGATGAATGAGAAGGATTTTCCCTGTTTAAATGATGAACTCGTGTATCTTGACAGTGCTTGTATGTCTTTCAGGCCTCAGAGGGTGATCGAAAAAGTTCAAGACTATTATACGGATTATTCTGGATGTTCTGGAAGAAGCGGGCATTCTATATCAAGAAGAGCGGAACAAGAACTTGAAAACGCGAGAGCAAAGATTGCCTCGTTTATAGGTGCTTCAAAATCTGAGTTGATGTTTACTTCTGGTACTACTGAAGCAATTAACACTGTTGCGCAAGGACTGGATTTTGAGAGAGTCTTTCTTACTGAGAAAGAACATAATTCAAATAGGGCTGTATGGCAGGAGCTAGGTGTAGAAACAGTAAATATGGCTGACTTGGATTTAGAGTTCTTAGAAAAGACTTTGGGGGAGAAAGATTTAGTTAGTGTGCTCCATGTTTCAAACCTTGACGGAGAAATCTTAGATGTTGAAACTCTCTGTAAAATCTCAAGAGAGAAACAAGCATATACATTGATAGATGCTGCACAGAGCATATCTCATGGACCTTTTTCGGTTAGAGAGATTGATGCTGACTTTGTAGCTTTTTCAGGCCATAAGATGTTAGGACCTACTGGTACAGGCGGGCTTTACGTTGCGGAACGAGTTCAAGAAGAATTAGAACCATTAAAATATGGTGGAGGGGCTGTGATAGATTCTAGTTTAAGCACTAACTCTCGAGAAGATTTTCCTCATGGTTTTGAACCAGGTCTCAAGAATATTGCTGGATTCACAGGATTAGGTGCTGCTGTAGATTATCTTGAATCTATAGGTATGAGGAAGGTTTTAGAACACGAAGAGGAGCTTACAGTACATTTAGTCTCAGAGTTAGAGAGTATGAATGTAAAAATATTTAACAAAGGGCCTGGTATTGTATCGGTCGTGCCTGAATCTATGTCTTCTAATGAGGCTGCAGAAATAATGGATCTTAAAGGGATCAAAGTGAGATCAGGACAGCACTGTGTGCATCCGTGGTTCAAGAATAAAGACTTTGATAGTACATTAAGAGTCTCTTTGCATTTGTATAATTCAAAAAGAGATGTTGAGGCGTTTTTAAAGGTTATGAGGAGTATATCAGCATTATAAGACTTCTAAAACTTTTTTTTGCACGCCTTTATGAGTCAAAAGACCTTTATCTTCCAAATCTCTAATATGGTAGTTCACAGTAGGTCTTGAGATTCCAAGTTTTTCTGCTATCTCGGCTTGCGAGAAATTTTCATGTTTCAATGTGAGTACGTCTCTCTTTCTCTCTTTATTCAACTCACTTCTAATACAATGATCTTTGCAAAGAGATTTTATTTCACAAGTATCGCACTCCTTAGAAAGCATAACGGCACCATTATTTTTGCTGATTTTTTCAGAATTGTTAATATGGTACTGAAGAACGCCGTTAGCGAGGCCGGTACGATTCTTAAGATTTGAAAAACTTGTAGGGCCTGACTCTAAAGCTGATAGAATTTTTTGGGAGTTCTGCATAGATAAAGAAAAAATAAGAAAGAGATATTTGTTAAGGTTTCCCTTTTTTATCCCAGCAAGTATTTCAGCCAGGAATTGTTTTGCACGAACTCCTCTTCTTCCAGTCTTGAATCCAGACCTAGGATTCTGCCTGCGCCCCAAGCGCCTAGTCCAAATAATAAGACTACATACACAAGGGTTTCAGTTACTACAAATCCATGTTCTACTGGCAATCCTGCCATAAATCCTGCTTCAAAGCTTGCTAACCAGAATAAGGTCATTTGAAGACCTCCCATAGCGGCTGCAAATCTGAAAGCAAGTCCTAAAAGCAGTGCAAGACCTATCAATAATTGGCCATACATCACTAGAGGATCAATTAGTTCTGGATGTGCTGCAAAGAACTGGAACAGTTCAAAGAACGGGTTTGATTCCTCAACTCCTTCAAGGAAGTGTACTGATGTAAAGTCTCCAAGAATCTTTTCTAATCCTCCTTGAATGAAGACCCAAGCCACGAGAACTCTGAGGCCTAGAATGGAATAACCTAGCCAGGTCTCTGAGTATTCAAAGTTAGTCTGGCGTCCGAAGAGTTCAACAGTCATCTCTTGTTGACTCATTGACTAAAATTTGGTTTCTTGGTGTTTAAGTCTTTCTAGTATATTC
>LKMP01000018.1 GCA_001563915.1 Nanohaloarchaea archaeon B1-Br10_U2g21 | reverse complement strand
TTTTTCCCTTTGACTTATTTGATGCCATAGTATTTTTTCCTCTTTTTACCTGTACTTTATGTTCGTATCCGAATCTTTTTGACTCAAGTCCTTCAACATCTGCTTCAATCTATCGTCACTGAGTTTACCATTGATTGCGCCGCTCATACCGAGCTTTACTATTTGAGCTTCAATCATAGAAGCCTGTTCAGGCCGAGCGGTACGAACGTTTGCAAGTCTTGAACGTGCTTCTCCTGTTAAATATTCTCTCGCAAGGCCTTTGATCTGTTTCCTTTGTTCTTCTTCAGGTTCTTGAAGCTCTTTTTCTCTCTCTTCTCTGAGTTTTTTCAGATCTTCTTCTTCCATTAGAGGCTTCCTGCTTTTGAGTCAAGCAGGCCTCTGCCTTTTTCAGTGATTCTTCGTCCTTCGCCTTCTTCAGATTCTAATAGGCCTGCTTCCTCCAGGTTTTGGAGACAGGTTCTAATTATTTTTCCTGAGGCCTTCCCGTGGTGTTCAGGTCCGTGGCCGTGGTTGGCTCGGTCTCCGAAGATTGTTCTGAGTCTTGAAACTCCTAAAGGGCCATCAGTGTATATTTTTCTGAGTATTGCTGCGGCTCTGATGTGGTACCAGTTTTCTTGCTGAGGAGGTCGCTCCTTAGTAACTCCAGTCTTGACAAAGTTTGTCCATTCTGGTGCATCGAACTCATCCTCCAGTTCCTCTGCTACTTCTCGGATTAGTGAATCAGCCTTTACATCATATACTGTACTCATACATCTAGATTTACTTGAAAAACTTTTAAATCCGAAAAGGTTTTTGTCTAAAAATTCCTCCAATTTTTACTTGAGTACTCGAATTTACAGAAATTTTAAGATTTATAGTTCTCTAAGCCCAGTATTTTGAGGAAATTTATGCAGGCATAGAAGGTGTTGAAGAACTAGCAGAAGAAGAGCAGCTTTGAACCGCTGTTAAAAGTCTTACAGCACTAAAGTCTCGAGGTATAATCACTAATATTATGACTGAGTCTACAAAAATTCTAGCCTACTAACGAAGTTCTCAATACCTCATGGAAGACCGCTTAGCTAGCTTCCTGTTTATTTCAGAAAATCAGGGCTCAACCTTTTTTCCTTAACTTCATCCTCGATATGATCTATAAATTCTTCAGTCGTAAATCCTCGTCCCTCATTTTCAAATCTATCTCGTACGGATATTTCGGAGGCCTGTTCCTCATTATCGCCGACAATAATCATGTAGGGAGTTTTGTCATCGTGAGCTGCTTGAATCTTTTTCCCAACTGTCCAGCTACGATCCTCTATTTCAACTCTGAAGTCTGAGAGTTGTTCCTTAATTTGCTCTGCGTATTTGAGGTTTTCATCGCTTACAGGCAGAATTCTGATTTGTTCGGGCGCGAGCCAAGTTGGAAAGTTTCCAGCAAAGTGTTCTATCATAACGCCCATGAATCGTTCAAGAGATCCAAGCAGTGCTCGGTGAACCATTACGGGAACGTGCTCTTCGTTATCTTCGCCTACGTATGTTAGGCCAAAGTTTCTAGGAATTACAAAGTCAAGCTGGACGGTACCTATTTGCCATTTACGGCCGATAGCGTCTTCAGCTTCTACGCCAATCTTTGGTCCATAAAATGCTCCTTCTCCGTCATTAATGGAGTATTCCATGTCAATGCTTTCAAGAGCTTTTTTGAGAGATTCTTCAGCATCTTCCCAGAGTTCATCGGGTCCTTGAGCTTTTTCGGGCTTAGTTTCTAATACAATATTTAAATCGAAGTCAAAAGCCTTTGTAGTCTCCATTATTATTTCTAACGTCTTTATGACTTCCTCTTCAATCTGATCAGGTCTTATGAATCCGTGACCGTCGTCCTGTGTAAAACCTCTTACACGCAGAAGTCCTGAGAGTTCTCCTGATTGTTCATTTCTATAACAGGTTCCGAACTCTGAAAGCTTGATGGGTAAGTCTTTGTAAGATCTCTTCTGAGAATTAAAGATATGTGCGTGATTTGCACAATTCATAGGTTTTAATCCCCATTCTGATTCATCTTGTTCCCAGGCAAACATCTCTCCTTTTTCTTTAAATGCTTTATAATGGCCTGTCTTCTTCCATAATTTGGCTTTATTCAGTTCAGGGGTTTTTACTTCAGTATAACCTAGTTTATCATTTTTAACTCGTATAAAGTCCTCTAATTCTCTTCTAATGCTCATTCCATTAGGATGAAAATGCACACAGCCTGGAGAATGATCTGGAATCGAAAATAAGTCCATGTTCTGACCAATCTTTCGGTGATCTCGTTTCTCAGCCTCTTCTCGTTGTTCTAAAAACTCTTCTAAATCTTTTTCAGACGAGAATGCCGTACCATAAACGCGCGTAAGCATCTTATTTTCTTCATCTCCTCTCCAATAAGCGCCGGCAATCTCTAATAATTTGAAGGCTTCTACTTCTCCAGTACTTGATACATGAGGGCCTTTACACAAATCCTTGAATTCTTTTTGTTTATAAAAAGAGATTTTATCGTCTCCAGAGGCTTCTTCATTGAGTATTTCAAGCTTGTATTCATTTTTTTCGTAGAATTTTTCTGCTTCTTTTCTTGAGAGTGCGGTTCTCTCAATTTCGAGGTCTTCGTCTACGATTTCTTGCATTTCGTCTTCTATTTCATTTAGATCTTCTTTTTCAAGTCCGCCATCTATTTCGATGTCATAGTAGAATCCTTTGTCTGTCCAAGGGCCTATTGTCAGTTTTGCACCAGGGTATAATCTTTTCAATGCTTGTGCGAATATGTGTGCCGTACTATGTCGCAGAACATCAATATATTCTTCGCTCTGTGAGGTTACTATCTCTACTTCGTCGCCGTCACTTACTGTTGCTTCTTTCGCTACTAATTCGCCGTTTATTTTTCCCGCTATTGTTGCATCGCCAAGACCCGTCCCTATTTTGTAGGCTGTGTCTTCTAATGTTGAGTTTTCTTCTAATTCTAAACTAGAGCCATCGGGCAATATAACTTCAATCATTGAGATCTCCTGTAAAGTTTATGAGAAGTTTTTGAATGACTAGAGTTAAATCTAGGTCTGTTGAATAAGTTTCGGGGTAAAGTATCCGCCCTTCATTGTAGTTGAAGTTGGACTCTTGTTCTTAATAGTCTAACTCTATTTCATTTTATCATGATTAAAGTCCTAAGACTTGGACACCGGAGAGGGCGTGATGATAGAATATCTACGCATGTAGGTCTGACAGCAAGACAGTGGGGTGCTAAGGAGGTAGTCTTCTCAGGGGAAAAAGATGATAAGATGCTGGAAAGTCAGAGAGATATAATTGAGCGCTGGGGAGGCCACACAGAAGTTAGGTATAATGAGGATTGGAAAAGTGAGATAAGAGGTTTTGAAGGCCTGAAGGTTCATCTGACTATGTATGGGCTAAAGTTGGATGATGAGTTAGAGAACTTGAAGAAACAGTTTAAAGATGATTTGCTAGTCGTTATTGGTTCTGAGAAAGTGCCAAGATGGGTTTACCATAATGTTGACTATAATATTTCTGTTGGGAATCAGCCGCATAGTGAAATAGCGGCTCTTGCTGTTTTCATGGATCGTTTGAAAGGCATTAGAGAGAGTTTCGATGGGGCTAAGGTGTGGGTTGAGCCTTCTGAAACGGAGAAGTATACAAGAAAACAATGATTTTTTACTATATAGTAACATCTTTATTTGTTTCTGTTTAATGAATTTGTTGTATGCAAGTTCTAAATCTTGATCCTGATATACCTAGCGAAATTGAGGTTGACTGGTATGATTTAGAAGGGGCTGAGCAGTTAAAGAGATTTAAGGAAGATAATCTGATAGAAGGATACTACTCAGACACGTTCGCTAATGAGGCTGTTGTGAGGGTAGGGGAATCCGAGGGTTTTGATGAGCCCATACTAGAGAAGAAAATGAAGACAGACACAGAACTGCCATATACATTACTTATAGAGACATTAGGGGTAGGTCCTGAAGTGTATTATGTGAGGGAAAATGATTATGGCGACCAGATCATCGGAATGGAGTTTTTAGCAGATTATGGTATGGTAGAGGATCTAAATTACGATGGTTTTGACGCATTTCTGGATTATGCATGTTCTATAGGGAATACTCTAGGTTCTATATGGGATGTGGGGATTATGCATGACGATATAACGCGTACTGAGGCTCATGGCGACTTTGCGAACACGCATTATGTTGCTAACGTCATGCTTAAAGGCGCAGACGATGATGCTAGGCTTATAGATTTTGAGCGAACAGTTTTTGAAGACGAGTATGATGATACTCAGATAGGCACTAATATGAGAGAAACAGTAGAAGAAGAAATGATGTCTGTTGAGTCCGCTCTACTTTCTGAAGCCGCCAGATCTTTTTCAGATCAGATAAATAATCTCTACTTGACTGAAAATGAAGATATAACGGATTATTTTATATCGGGCAACAACATGGTAAGACAACTTGATGTAGAAAGTTTACCAAGCCCCTTAGATGAAATTTTTAGAGAAATTCGGACAGAATTCAGAAAAGGTGTTGCGGATGGTAATGTGAATCCTATTAGAATGCAAGAATACTTTAAATTCAAAACAATACCTGAGCCTGAAGTTATTTCAACAAAAGACTCTGAAAAAGTAGCTAAAGACGCGTTTAATCATATAGAACAGTATTTACAACAATAAATTATTATTCTGGCCTATGAGGGCTTAAATCAAACATTTTTCCATCTTGACCTAGCTCAGTATCCTCAAATATGCTTTTAGCCTCTTCAAGTAGCTCTTCTTCTTTTCCACGGTAGCGTCGGGAAAAATGTGTTAAAGCCAGTTTCGCAACCGAAGCTTCAGAAGCAATTTCTCCAGCTTGTAATGCTGAAGTATGTCCTCTACGGTCACTAATCATTTCGTGCAGGCATGTGGCCTCATGAATTAATAAATCAGAGTGTTCAGCATGCTCAATAAGATTTTGGCACTTAGAGGTATCGCCAGAGTATACTACTTTTCTGCCTGGAACGGTCTCAACGACCTGTTCTGGTTCGATCTTATTCCCATTCCACTCAACAGTTTTCCCTTCTTTTAGCTCGCCAATTTTTGGAGACTCGCCGAGGCCTAATTCCTTCATTTTGTCTTTGTTTGCTTTTACATTATCATTCTCTTGAAATACGTAGCCAAATGCGTTTATTCCATGTTCTACCTCAAATGGGATGACTTGGTAATCTTCGCCTATCACTTCTTCTCCTTCTACAAGGTCTTCTGCGAAAATGTCGTAGCTACGGTTGAAATAACCGGTATCTAGAATTCTTTCAGTAAATTCTTCTGTTCTTGGAGGTCCATAGATGTAAAGTGGTTTTTCGCGTCCTTCAAGTTCTAATGTCTGTATTAATCCGAGTAAACCTGAAAAGTGGTCGGCGTGCCAGTGACTGATAAAGACTCGGGAGATTTTCATGATCCCTAATTTTTCCTTCATTAACGTTCTTTGGGTTCCTTCGCCGCAGTCAAAAAGTAATCTTTCGCCGTTAAAATCTATCAGGTTGGCTGCTAGACCTCTCTCACTTGTGGGTACTGCACTCGAAGTTCCGACAGTATAGACTTTCATAATTCAACTGTTTAGGGGCAGAATTTATTTCATTCGACCATAAAGCTTTTATTACCAGACGGCGACAAACTACGTATGAAGTTAAATGCACATAAAGAAGTGAATGGTTTGTATGTAACTCCAAACTCAGACTTCGAACATGTAGCTGTCACAGATCCAGAAAACAAAGTGCATTTATTTACTACTGAAATACTAGACTCATCTGTATATGAGGACGAGTATGTTCTAAACTGTCTATCCAGAACGCCGTCATATGATGGTCCAGAGCCTGAAGAGTTTGAGGTATATTCAATTGATCATGAAACACTTCAGGAAGTGGCAGAAGGGGTTCTTGATGAATCTTTTGAAATGTCTAGAACTAGGACCTCTGAAGTTCAAGTAGTCCAGGACGGTGGACATGTAATCGAAGATTTAGAACACTATTTACCCGTCAGAGATCCTGTAAATTTAGAGAAAAAAATGAGAATTCTAGACCATAAAGAAGCTCCTTAAACTCTATAAATATAGCGAGTCAAGCTCTTATGCACTTCTAACTCGAAATCAGGGCTTAAATCATCTAAATTAGGTTTATCATGCATAAAAACTACGTTTCCATCAAAATCTTCTATTAAATTAAGAAACTTTTCTACAGGCTTATTCACAGATCGAGAAGCTTTACCGTATGGTAAATCGGTTACAATTACATCAGCTTTACTAAACTCTATTAATGCATCAGAAACATCTCCTAATCGAATATCATAGCTAATTATTCCATACTCTTCCAAATTTTCTTGAGTACCTAAAACCATTTCTTCCTGAACATCAAGACCTTGGACGCCCAATCCACAAAGCCCGGCTTCTATCAAGATTCCCCCTGTGCCACAGAAAGGGTCCAAAACAAATTCTCCGAATGACGCCTCTGAGAGATTTACAAGAACTCTGGCTAAAACGGGATCAAGGCTGACAGGAGAAGAGAAAGATCTCTTCTCATTACTTCTCTGACTAAACTTTCCGCGCGGAAGACTATCAACCTGAACTCCATGAAAAACTCCGTCATCAGTATTATAGATTTTTACAATTGTTTCTGGATTATCTAAATCTACCCTATTTGAAATACGTGAGAGTATCGCGCCTAGATCTTTTTCCGAATTTTTAGTATCAAAATCTTTTCCTGACAGGTTTTCAGCTCTTACTGAATAACGCCCAGAGACCTTAAAGTCATCAATATCAATTTCTTTGCAGACATCATGTACAAGACCTAGGCGCCGGAGCTGGCTCGGTTCTGAGTCTGTAAATGCTAATTGACCTTTACGCTCGCATTTCTCATCAAAACCCTGACTTTTTAGGAAGCTGTTAAGCTCCGCTTCTGCTAGTTCAAGTTTTTCTCCTGCTAATCTATAGATATAGCTCATTTGTAGCCATACCTCTCAACGCTACCACAATCTCTACAGGTGTAGTTTACATAGCCTTTCTTCGAGTTCACTCTGACTCTACAGTTCTCGCTAAGTTTCCAAGAAGCATAACAATTAGAACAGTACTGCTTCTTCAGGTCAGAGGGAATAGATATCTGACTTTTCATACCTATTTTTTCAGCCAGCTTAAAATAGCGTTCGGCCTTTTCAGGCCTATTATTTGCCTCATCAAAAAGAATTCTAATTCGTTCTTTGGCAATTTTCTGACTCATGAATTTGCTCAGTTCTGAAAGGTTAAAAGATTCTTCAATTAAACACAGTTATGGTAACTGAAAAAGATGTAATAGGAAAGCTGAAACAAGTCATAGATCCAGAGCTTGATGTCAACATATATGACTTAGGACTGATTTATGAAATAGAAGTAGAAGACGACTACTGCCATATTTTAATGACGTTAACGACTCCAGCCTGTCCGTTAAGCGGAGTATTTGATGAAATGGTTCGGCAAGAAGTCGCAGGCTTAGAAGGACTCAATAAAGTAGAAGTGGAAATAACATTTGATCCGCGCTGGACACCGGAAGATATGAGTGACGAAGCACGTGATCAACTTGGACATATGCCAGGAATGCAGGCATTCTAGACTGAGAGTTATTTAATTCGGTCATGATATAACTAAGATATGATTGTTTCTAGTATTTCAGGTCAGTCTGCGATTGAGTATTTGATGACTTATGGTTGGATGCTTCTTGTCGTTGCTGTTGCTGGGGGAGCAATATTTTCTTTAGCTAATCCTGAAGGATTAGAAAGTGTTTCTGGTTTTGAAGGTGAGACTGTTTTGGTAGAAGATTTTGGTACTAATTTTCAGGATGAGCTACAATTAGTTTTGCTTAATAGAGGCACGGAGACGGTGGAAATCCAGGAGATTCGGATAAATGATAGTGAAAATGAGGTAGTATGGCGAGGTCCCAGAGAGGTGGAAGTAGGGGATTCTGATGTTTTTACGTTTTTACAGGTTGTTGAGGGCGATTCAGCTGAAAATTTGGATGTAGAACTTACCTATGATGACGGAACTTTCACTGGAATTCAGAGTGAAGGAAGTATTAGTGGTAGACTAGAAGTAAAAGAGGATTCGTTACTGTATGGGATGGATCCATTAGCTCTTAAAGTAAATTCTAGTAAGGATGGTGAGACTGAAGATAATGAGTTTGAGATACCAGCTAGGGGTAACGTGAATTATCAGGTCGAGTGGGAGAATAAAAATACTGGAACAACAGAACGAGTAGCAGATCCTTTAACAGATGACCATGTTTTAGAGTTTGAAGAGCCGGGAGTACATACAGTTGAAATTAGAGGCATTCTTTCTCATCTAAGATTTAGTAGCGGTGTTGATGAAGAAAAAGTTATTGGGTTAGAGTCATGGGGAGAGGTGGAGTGGACTAGTATGAATGGTGCATTTAGAGGAACTTCTAATATGGATGCTAATTATGATGATGTTCCGGATATATCTAGAGTAAGTAGTATGAGTGCTGCATTTAGAGGTTCAAGCTTTAATGGAGATGTTGGAGGATGGAATACAAGTAGTGTTGAAAGAATGGATAATGCTTTCAGAGGAGCTTCCAATTTTGAGGGGGATGGAGTAGAAGATTGGGATGTGTCAAGTGTTAGGCGTATGTTAAGAACTTTTAATGGTGCTTCAAGTTTTAACGGCGACGTTTCAGATTGGGATGTGTCTAATGTGGGAAAGGTTTCTACCGCAATGCATAGAATGTTTCATAATGCGGAAGAATTTGACCAAGACATTTCTGAATGGAATACTAGTCGGGTAGATAATATGACTTGGATGTTTAGAGGCTCGACTTTTGATCGAGATATTAGTGACTGGTGTGTTGAGGAAATTGATGAAGAACCAGGAGTTTTTGGTGTCTCTGAAGAAAATCAGCCTGATTGGGGAGAACCTTGTTAACCTATTTTGATGGATTAAAAATTTCTGTTTTAACTTCTTTATCCGGATAAATTTCTTCCATGGCCTCTCTGTAAATTTTAAGCTGTTTTTCTGCAGCATCATTAAAATTATCGGAGGTTTTTAGGTCTATTACTGTAATTTTATCTTTTTCTATGACTAAAAGATCTATACGACCTTTATGAACCGCGCCATCTTTTGGCAGTCTGAACTTGACCTCTGTTTCAAGTTCGCCACTTAGAGAATCGATTTTCTCTGCAATTTTTTCCTCTTCTGATGTCTCAGGCTCATCAAGTCTTTTTACATAGTTTTCCATGAATATGTGGAGCTTTCGTCCGTATTCAGTATTATCAGTCTGTTTTTCATCCATTTCAAGTTTTTCAGAAGTTGAAACCAATCTTTTTCTCTCCCGCTCAGGTTTAGATGCTTTTAAGACAGGTTTTTCATGGTTTTGTTTCTCGAGTTTTTCTGGTAGACAATCTAGCTGTTTTTCTTTGAGTTCAAGGTCATGGAAAAACTTGCTCTCTCTGTTCTGTTCGGAGGATATATACAGATACCGTTCAGCTCTTGTCATCGCCACATACATTAGTCTGCGTTCTTCATCGTATCTGCTTCCGATACAGTTTGATAATATCTCAGTTTTCCAGTTGTCAAATACAAAATGGTTTTTTCTATCAAATATTTTTCTCTTCCTGACGCCTACTACGTCATCATACATTATAGGAGAATAGTTTCCGTTTCTGGAAGGGAAACGACCTTGGTTTACATCAACAATAAACACTGCAGGATATTCTAGTCCTTTAGCTCCGTGAACCGTCTGAATTTTTATACAGTCTCTTTCAGTTGAGCTATCAACCTCATAAATCTCGTTCTCCTCAATATTGTCTTGTATAAATCTTATCATATCTCCCCAAGTCATGTAACTTGATTTGTAGACATTTGTTAGCACTTCTATAATTTTCTCTGTAACAGGATTCTCAAATCCATAGTTGTCAAAAACCTTACGAGATAACGCTTCAATACCAAGACCTTCTAAATCCTCTCTAAAGGATTTTAGGTTTTCCGGTATTTCTTCATTGTCTAGAAGTTCTTTGGCCTCGGTCAGGCTGTAACCAGTTCTCTCCAGTATTACGGCCCATCCTTTACGTGACTCTCTAAGAGCTCGAAGCCATGCTAGTAAGATTTTAGCCTCGGCAGTGTTGAATAGTTCAAGACCTCCTTCGTAAGCTGCCGGAACATTGTACTGATCTGCTTCATCTTGTAGCTCTAAAGCGAATCTCCTTGTCCTTGAAAGCACAGCTATATCAGAGTATTCAAGGCCTTTTTCTTCCTTTACTTTAAGAATTTCTGCTAGTATGTTCTCTTTTTCCTCTTCACAAATAAGCTTCTTGACTTCTGATTCCTCAGAGACTTGCGATTTCAAGGATACAAGACTAGGTTTCTTTACTTCCTCATAGGAGTTGCCACGGAGTGTAAAGGCTTGTTCGGCTGCATCAAGTATATCTTGTGAGGATCGGTAGTTTTTCTTCAGTTCTATAGTTTCAACGTCGAGTTCACTGAAATTTATTCGTGTTTCTCCTTGGTTTAACTCATCTATGTTTGAGTTTATTCTCTTCCGGAACTTTCGAATGTTATCAATATCTGCGTATTGGAAGCTATAAATCGACTGTTTCCAGTCTCCTACGACACATATGTTTGGTTTTTCAGCTAAAAGTAAGGAAATCTTTAATTGTATTTCATTAGTATCTTGGAACTCGTCAATCATGATATATTGGAAAGAAGCTTGTTCGCGTGCCGTGTTGTTTTCATAGAGTGTTACAAAGGTTAAAGCCATAACGAATCCGAAATTGAGATAGTTGTTCCGCAGGGAGAATTCTAAGTACTCATAGTATAGATCGTGTAGGAACTGTTTCAATTTTTCGCGATTCTCTTCAAACGCCTTTCTGCAAAAATCCCGCCTCACCTGTTTACAGCCTCTATCTCCGACTATATCTTTGTGTTCTGGAGCATCTTCAGGAAAATTCTTGTACCTGTAACTGTAGATCCGTTGACGTAGCACGCTCTGCTTTTTGTAATCTCCGTTTTCTCGAGGCCTGTTAAGCTCTCTGAACAACTTCTTAAACTCAGAATAGTCTCCGTCAAGGTATTCTTCAGAGTTTAGAAACCATCCGTTTTCTTCAGGTATTATGCCTCTGCTTGCAAGAGACTTCACTAGATATAGTAACGTGGAATCATCGTGTATAATCGCATAGAAATCATGGTAGTCTTCATACCTAGACCTGAACTCTCCGTAAAACTCTTCGAAGTACTGCAGCTCTCTGATATTGCTTTCTAACGTGTTAACATTTCCAAGCTCCTGATCGATGCCTAAAAGCTTTGGAGCATCTAAACCGTAGCTATCGAGAATTCTTTGACAATGACTATGAAAAGTCGAGATAGGAGCATTATAGATCTCAGATGCAGTATAACTAGATCGGTCTGCGATCCTGTCGCTCATCTCTTTCGCAGCATTTCTTGTGAAGGTAGCTAGAAGAATGTCATTAGGCTCATGGTTTTCAAGTAAGTTAACATATCTCTCAGTGATACTGAATGTCTTACCTGTTCCGGCTCCCGCATCTACAAGATATAGGCCTTCAAGAGAGTCTATTAGTTTTTGCTGTTCGCTGTTCGGATTCATTCAACTATCAAGTCCTCCATAAATAACTCTGAACTCTTTCTATCGCCAATAGGATAACGTTTTTCCTCAAACATTTCTAACTCCTCTAGTTTCTCTGATATAAATTGTTCGAAATTCTTCACGTCATCTTCAAAGAAATGCGTGTTACGGTAATCTACAAGCTTTTTCAGCGCAGAGCGCGCACCTTTTTGTACATACTTGTAATCTCCAACCGCGTCAACACAGTAGTCCACAAAATTTTGGGCGTACTTAGTTTCAAGAAATTCATCTTTTT
>LKMP01000003.1 GCA_001563915.1 Nanohaloarchaea archaeon B1-Br10_U2g21 | reverse complement strand
TTAATGCTGGTGATTTAGAGGAGTCGGGTTTGGAGCCTGAAGCTATGGTTGGTGTAGATCTAGACGGTGTGGAAGAATTAGTCAGGGATTTTAAGGCTGGAAAAAGGAGTTATTTTGAGTGATTTTTAGTTGTTTGTGGTTTGTCAAATTACAGTGAGTGTTCAATATAGATTAACACTCAGAGTGTTTTTGAGCGTCTATTGAGCCGTTTAACAAAGACTTCTAGCATAAAGAAGGTATATCATAACTATCTGAATATGTGTTTCTCGGTATATCTTTGGTGCTTGGTCAAGGGTAAGCGAACAAGATACACTATATAATAAAGAAGGTATATTTTCTCAGACTGTGAGCTACTCACTCCTTCACTCAGTTCTAATATACCTTCTTTGTGATGGATAGTTTTGGAGCATGGCGCAAAAAATGCAGAAACTCTCAGAGTGTTCGAACAAATATAACACTCATACTAGTCAAGATACAGAATCTCAGCTAAATGCGGATACAATCTGCCAAATAATATTAGGACTGTTTCTGCCAGACTAAGTGAGGGTTCATGCTAAAGCTAGGATCTTCATACAGTGTTACGTAGTCAGTAAATTCCTGTTTAAGCAAATCTTGAAACGTTTGTGCATACTCAAGCTGGTTCTCTTTAGCACTGAGATCGTCATCTAAGGGCAAATCATAATGGCTTCCGGTAGTCTCTAGATTATAAACTGCATAACCTCCATCGTCTAGTAAAGACTCTGATGTATCTGCTATTTTCCGCATAGATTCCTCTATACTTAGTCCTTCTTTAATACTATTTGCTGTGTCTGTTGCTAGAGCCCATCCATATTCTAGATCAAATTTATCACTATTCGAAGCTGCAAAATCATGAGAATGTGATAATACGCATTTAACACAGTCCAAATCTTCTAAAACTGGAGAATGAGTAGTAGAAATGGCAGTTAATCTATCGAAGCCGGCAGAGTGCGTTAATTGATAGGCGATGTAGAGTTCTCCAGGCCATATAACTGCTTTATTTCCGGTATTTTGCGGTCCCAGACCTTCTTCTTTAACCCAGTCGCCTAGATCTTCCTCTCGAATTTGGATGTTCATATATTTCTCACACTCATACAGCTATGTCACTATGAAGTAATATCACAACATATTAAATACAATAGAGTGTTCATTCAAATTGAACAAGTTGGTGTTCTGCCATCTCGAACACTCTTGTGAGAATGAGAGGGAATATTTCATTATGGAGAAAAAGGAAAAAAGAAAAAGGAGAGGGTGCTCAGACTCTAAGGGTTGCGTGTTAGAGCATAACCTTGTCTGCGCATTACCAGAGTCAGTATTCCTGATGCGGCGATTATTCCCAGAATTCCCAAAACGGCTGTGGTCGTGTTAGCGCCTAGGAAGCCGCCTGTGAATGTATCTTGATCAGTTTCGCCGTTAGGCTCTGTGCTACCATCACCTATGTTTCTAGATGTCTCTTCTTCAGTACTCTGTCCATTCACTTCAGCCACCATTCGGAAGTTATTTTCTCCTTCTTGTAGCACAGGATCAAAGCATACTTGCCCTGAACCTGTCTGTGTTTCAAACTCCTGATTGTTGTGGTATAGTGTCACTTCTGCTTCATCTGTTGGGGACACTACATTAGCACATACAGTAGTACGTTCTCCAGCCTGACTTCCTATTGAACTAGTAAGACCTTCTATGCTAAGTTGATCTCCATCTTCTGTTACTTGAAGATCTAAGTCTTGATTGAGATTCTCTATTTCTACTGTGACTGTGTGCTCTCCCGATTCATCAGGAGTTAGTTCGTGCTGGAACTGGCCATTACTATCTGTATTCAGAGTTTCTTCAGCATCGTTGTTAAGATAGATTTCAACTTCTCTATCGGCGTTGTCTTCGTTAGTTAACTCTCCCTCAATAGTCACTGATTCTCCAAGCATTATAGTGTCTTGCGAAAGCTGAACGTCTAAACTGCCTCCTGGCAAGCCGTCAATAATGTGTAAGTTCCCAGAGCTTCCTGAGCTACTGCTGGATGTATCTTCATCAGACTCATCTTCTTCGGGGACTTCTCCTTCGTTATCTTCTCCTGTATTACTATCAGAGTCTCCGCCACCCCAGTCTCCATCACTGGATTCATCGTCATCATCACTGCTGCTAGAATCGTCATCAGAATCGCCCGGATTGTTATCAGAGTCTCCACCGTCCCACTGTGCTGAAACTGCAGGTACAGCAGCTATTCCGATACCAATAACTAGAATAAATCCTAGAATGAAGGTATTATTCATTATCATGACCTCCTTTCAATAACCATTTTCCGCTTCGAGCCCATCTTGGAGGAGTTCTCTCCACTCTGACTCTAAAACTGGTTCATCATCTTCTAAGCTTGCTGTTCTGTCGAAGAAATAGTCTTGAGCTTCTCCTAAACTCCCGTATTCTAGTAATCCATCCTTCAACTCAGAGAAGCTTACTTCTACATATTCGCTGTGATCTTCCCAATCGCCATCATCTTGATTTTCGTCATAGAATACGTTCACCATTTCTTCAGTCATTTGATCTGTATCACCATCTACTTCTTCATAGAGTTCCTCTATTGGGTGTTGATTCCCTGCATCATAGAACTCAGGATCAGGAAATACATCGGATCTAAAGCGCCATAACGGATTATAACCTTCATCAGTTTCAACGTCTTCATTATAGGCTATTAGATTGCCGTTATCCTGAATGCCCAGAACCACATCAGAAGAATCCATTATAGGATCAAGACTATCTATATCTATCTCCAAACTTCCTTCAATAAAGTAAACATTGCCGTCTAGCTCAGTGCTATCGTCTTCGCTTTCGTTATCAAATTCGACATCTTCGATAGGATCTGATTCTGTATCGTCTCTAGGAGGATTAAACATATTTTCTTCCGAAGCATTCAAGCTTCCGTTTGAATCGTTAAGCACGGGAGAAGAACCTTCTGCATTGCCTCCACCATAAGAGCTAAGGGCAAATAATCCTCCAAGACCTCCTAGTCCTATAATGCCCCCTGCTGCCAACTTCATTGTGTCTCTTCTTCCTAGGGCGGAATAGGTGTCTGTTTGACTTTCTCCATAATTTTCGGTACTGGTTTGGCCTATATTATCATTCGCCTGTTCTTCGTCGCCTACAGGTACTAGTGCGTTTTCCTCGGGACTCGAGTCGTCATTTACCATTTTATGATCATCTCCGTTATACAACGTCAATGGATAGAACAATGAAGTTCGAGTTAAAAACCTCTTGTTACAGTTAAAAATAGTTGAGACTAAATATACGGTTATTAATACAAGTTATCCTGCAATAAACACATCTATTAAGCAGGTTTTTCTCTGTGAGCTGTGTTAAAAATGCTTTTGTCTATTTTTAGCCTCATATAAGAGGCCTTATATCTCGCATTGCGTATTTTTGACTACTCTTAAAACAAATCTAGACTAATTAAATTCTAATGGATAAGCGCTTGGAGGAGAAAATAGAAGAATCTGATAGGGATGACGAAGGACTTACTAATGAAGTCTATTTTACTGAGGATGATACTGTAATCAAAATTTACTCTAAATATCCGTTGACAAGCTTCTATGTTGCATTTATAGACGTTTTAGCGCTTAAATTTCGATATATGACTAGATCTCGCAGAATTAGTAACGAAATAGAGGTTAAAAAAGAAGTAAAAGCTGCAGGTCTTAATGCGCCGGAAATAATCTATGAATCTGGAGAAATATTAGAATTTGAGATGCTTGAAGGAGTTTCAGGTTATAATTATTTAGAGTCATGTGAGGCCGAACAAGCACAAAAGTTTGGAGAAAAAGTAGGGGAATTTCTTCCAGTGCTTCATTCTCGTGGTGTTGCATTGAAAGACTTCAGAGTCTCAAACATGATTGTAGGTGACGAAATAGCACTTATAGACCACGAATATTCTGCAGTAGATGCTAATAGGGTTTTAAAGTGGTTTGACTATCTCACTCTTTTTTCAAGCATCAGACAAACTTGTAGATACGTTGAGTTTAAGACAGGGTTTAATGAAGAGGCTATAGTTCCAAAGACGGCCTTATTCGCGTCTGTAGTTACATCCTTTGCTCATGCGTTAATCCTAGAGCAAAGTCCTGGCAGATTGAAAAAAATCATTTACTCTGTTAAATCCGATTTAAACAGGTGAGGCAATATTTTAGGTCTTGAAGCAGCTACATACGAATTCCTAGTTGTTTTAGGCCTACCCTTTCTAGCATTAGTATTCTTTATGGAGGGTGCGCTAATAGGAAAAATGCTTCCAACGGACTTTCTACTGCCTACAGCAGTAATACTCTATGCAACACAGGCACAGTTCTATTTCACAATTTTAGCAATAACAATAACATCTTCAACTGCGGGCCAATATTGGCTTTATCGTAGATTTAAAGGGAAAAATTTGGAAGATCTGCACGAAAGCGATATAATCAAGATTTCTGATAAGAACTTAGATAGGATATTTGAGGCGTTGGAGAAAAGAGGTCTCAAAGCAGTTACTATATCAAATTTTATACCTTTTATTAGAGGTCTTCTTACTATTCCGGCCGCTATAGAAGGTTTTGATGACCACAAATTTGTTACTGCGTCAGCGTATGGTACTTTAGTGCTTCACGGAATGCTTGTGGCCATCGGCGCAGGACTTGTAAATATATTCTGAAATGGTTTACTGGGATGCTGACCTTGCAAGTATCTCCACTTCATAGCCTTCAGGATCTTTTACAAAGGCATAGTCGCCAGGACACTCATCAGGAGGCCTATAATCTTCTCCGCCAGCTTCAACCGCCTTTTTGTATGCATCCTGTAGTGATTGATCTGAATCAGTGTGGATTGCTATGTGCCCGAATCCTTCCCCTTTCTCATACTTTTCATCTTTTCCATGATTATAAGTTAATTCAAGTTCAGCAGTCTGACCAGGATGTCTCAAAAAGTATAATGTGAATGTATCCATTTCCTTCTTTTCCCTGAGTTCAAATCCGAATGCATTCTTGTAAAATTTAATCATTTCTTCGGGAGAACCTGTTCGGAGCATTGTGTGTGCTAGTTTCATGGCATAATTTATGGAGGGTTAAAACATAAAAACTTGGTCCAGACATCAGGAGAGTATAGAAATAACTCTTTTTCTCAGTGATTCAATTAGTAATAGTTAATAGCCTACTAGCTCAGTCTTCGTCACTTTCTTGTTCGCTTCTAATAAGTTCTTCATTTCTACAACGCCTTCTGCATCACCTTCAAGCACAAATATTTGGATACAGTCGCCTTCATGATCATGACTATGGAGTTGAGAGCTTACAAGGCCTTGAAACTCGTGAATGTCTAGTTTGGCGTTATTCTCATGCTCTACGATTAATACGCATGATGTTTCTCCTTCTAGATCTTCTAAGTCTTTGTTCTCCTTGATAAAAGATCTTAAAGCTGACCTGAATAATTCGCTGCGGCCTCCAAAACCTAAATCTTCTTCCATAGACTTTAGCTCTTCTAAGAGATCTTCATCCACCGAAACACTGACTATAGGCATATTCAATACTTTTTATTAAAACGTTAAAAATTAGTTTCCTTAATCAATAAAGTCTTTTACTGTTTCAAAAAATGATTTTTTGCCGCTTGCGTCTTTACTGCGCAAACCGTCGAATATTTCTTTTTCTTCCTCAGAGACCTTTTTAGGTATGGATACATCAATCTTAATGTACAAATCTCCGCGACCATAGTGGTCAGGCATTCCTTTCCCAGAAATTCTCAGTACTTGCCCGGGCTGTGTGCCTTGAGGAATTGATACTTCTAGTTCTCCTTCAGGGTGCTGCACAGTTACTTTGCAGCCGAGTACTGCGTCACCTACGCCTATTTTCTTCACTGTATAAAGGTCACTATTTCTTCTCTCTAGAGATTCATGTTCTTCAATAGTGATGTATACGTATAGGTCTCCTGAAAGGCCTTCACGATTTTCATGGCCTTTACCTTCTAAACGCATTCTCTGCCCATCCTGAATTCCTGAAGGAATTTCAAAAGAAATAGTTTCTTCAACCTCTTTCACGCCTTCTCCGCCACAGTCAGAACATTTAACTTTAGGAACTTTTCCTCTGCCTTTGCATTTTGTACATTCTTTCAATACTTGGCGCTGACCAAACATAGAACGCTCAATCCGTCTTACCTGTCCCTGGCCGCTACAATCTGAACAAGTCTCTGTATCTTCGTTTTCCGCACCGCTACCATTGCATGCGTCACAACGCTTATTTCTAGAAATTTTTACTGTTTTCTCAAGACCGTTGTAAGCTTCCTCTAAGGAGATGGTGGAGTTAATCTTCATATCTTTACCCTGGCGCCTTCTTCTAGAACCTCCTCCGAAAATCTCCTCAAAAATATCTTGAAAGTGGGATGCCGCCCGTTGTTGCCCTGCAGAGGCGTTACCGCTTACTCCCTGTTTTCCGAATCTATCATATTTTCTTCGTTTTTCTTCATCTGAAAGAACATCATACGCTTTATTAATTTTCTTGAATTTTTCTTCATCTGAAGAATCAGAATTAGAGTCCGGATGGTATTTCTTTGCCTTTTTCCGGTAAGCCTTCTTGATCTCCTTTTGACTAGCGTCTTCGCTTACTCCCAGAACATCATAGTATTCGCGCGCCACTGTGTATCACTAAAAAAGGAGAAAAGGGTTTTTAGGCCTTTTCCTCGTCTTTAGAAGACTCTGTATCAGAATCTACTTCTTCATAATCTGCGTCGACTACATCGTTTTCTGAAGCCTGTTCTGAAGTTCCCTTCATATTTTGTGCTGCCTGCTTCAGATCTTCTTCGCTCATGTTGCTCGGATCAAATCCTCCTACTCCTCCAGGACTGCTTTGATCTCCATACATTTCCTTTCCAATCTCTTGAAGTTCTTTTTCTAGGGATTCTATTGCCTTATCGACGTGTTCAGATGCCTTTTCAAGGTTTTCGATATCTTCTGCTTCATCTTTAGATTTTTCAACATCCTTAATCGCGTCTTTGATTCCGTCAATAAGCTCTTCATCGACTTGGTCCTCAAAGTTATCGATTTGAGTCTCTGCTTGAGAGATTATTTGATCTGCTTTATTCTTGGTCTCTATAAACTCTCTTCTCTTTTCGTCTTCTTCGGCGTGCTTTTCGGCTTCTTTCTTCATGTCCTCAATTTCTTCTTCGTCAAGTCTAGAGGCATCATCAATACTGATTGAAGCTTCCTCTCCGCTCTGTTGTTCTTCGGCACTTACTTGTAGTATTCCGTCGGCATCTATCTCAAAAGTTACTTCGATTTGGGGCATTCCTGCTTGTGCAGGGGGGATTCCTTCTAGATTGAATTGGCCGAGCGACTTGTTGTCTCTTGCCATTTCGCGCTCGCCTTGTACAACGTGTATGGTGACTGCAGTTTGGTTTGGTTGGGCTGTAGTGAACGTCTTGGCTTCCTCTGCTGGTACAGTAGTGTTCTTCTCTATCAATGTTTCAGTTAGACCTCCCTTAACTTCAACTCCGAGTGAAAGGGGTGCTACATCGAGAAGTAGAATATCTTCCATGTCTCCGGATATGGAACCTGCCTGAATCGCTGCACCTATAGCTACGGCCTCGTCGGGAGAGATAGACTGGTCTGGTTCTAGGCCTGTGATGGCCTGTACATGTTCTTGTACTGCAGGAATTCTTGTTGTTCCTCCAACAAGGATTACTTCATCTAAATCTTTGTTTCCAAGATCTGCGTCATTTAGAGCTGTTTCTACAGGTTTAGTGGTTCTCTGAATCAGTTTTTCTACAAGCGATTCAAACTTGCTTCTGGTCAATTCATAATCGATGTTGTAAGTCTCTCCATCTTCTTGATGGATGAAAGGAATGGTGATTTTAGTCTTCTTTTTTGAACTCAGCTCTTTTTTGGCCTCTTCTGCTTTTTCTCTGATTCTCTGCAGAGCTTCGTCGTTTTCTAAATGGATATTATTTTCTTCTTCAAACTTGTTTAGAACCCATTCGATAATTTTTTCATCGAAATCATCTCCACCAAGATTGTTGTCTCCTTCAGTACTTTGGACTTCGTAGATGCCGTCTCCGATTTCCAGGACTGTGACATCGAAAGTTCCGCCTCCAAAGTCGTATACAAGTATTTGTTTATCTTGATCGTCTTCAAGACCATATGCGAGGGCTGCTGCTGTAGGCTCATTTAGTATTCTCTCTACTTCTAGTCCTGCGATTTCTCCTGCATCTTTTGTAGCTTGTCTTTGGGTATCATCAAAGTGAGCTGGCACTGTTATAACAGCCTTTTTGATTTCTTCGCCGATTTTATCTTCTGTATCGTTCTTCAACTTCTGTAAAATCATTGAAGAGATTTCTTGAGGAGTATATTCGTCTCCTTCAAGTGTAACAGTATAATCTTCGCCCATGTGTCTTTTTATGGACTTAACAGTGTTTTCTTCATTTGTTAGAATTTGATTTTTGGCAGTTTTTCCTACAAGCCTTTCTTCCCCATCAAAGGCCACTATAGATGGTGTTACACGTTCTCCTTCGGAGTTTTCAATTATGTTTGGTTCGCCTTCTTTAATTTTAGCTACTGCGCTTCTTGTAGTTCCGAGATCGATTCCGATTATTGTCATTTGAAATTCACCAAGGTGTCCATAAGTTCAGCAAAGTTGTACTTTTCATCCATTTTCGATAGTCCACCTTATTTTTACTGACGTGAATAAAAATTTTTAAACTATGTCCAAAACCCGATATAGTTGAGCAATTTTGCAGCTACTCGTCGCCGACTACAACCTCTGATTCTCGTAAAACTTTATCTTTGAAAATATAGCCCTGTCTTTTCTGCTCTACGACTTTTCTGCCTTCTTCTTTCTTTTCAACGGCCTTGTGGAATCTTGGATCAAATTCTTCTCCTTCTGCATTAATTTTTTCAAGACCTCTTTCTTCAAGTTTCTCATAGAGCTGATCAGAAACCATTTTTACGCCTTGTAGCAGTGCAGAATCTTGTTTTGCAGACAGTATTGCGCGTTCAAGATTATCCATTACTTCAATCATTTCTTCAGCTAATTCTTTCTGCGCTTCATTTTTCCAAGTTTCTTTCCTTTCTCCCTCTTTCTTCTTGTAGTTCGCATGATCTGCCTTAAACTTTTTTGCCCGCTCTTCCCATTCAGAACTATTTTGCTGCTCTTTTTCCAGATCTCTTTCTAATGTTCTTAAGGCCTGTATCAATTCTTCTTTAGAGAGTTTATTGTAATCCATATAGGAAAGTTGGGTGGGTTAAAATTGAAATAAAGAACTCATTTCTGGCCAAAAATGTTGTATTTAATTTATGCCAAAACATCGGTGCATTATGGAATCTCCATCTAGATAAAGTTCTATTTGTTGATCTTCATCGATTTCGCCATCTATTTCTATTTCAAAGGTGTCTTGAGGATTAATAAGGCCTTCAGGATGAGAATCAATGTTTTGTGGCGATCCATCTATATCTGCATCTATCATGCTATTATTGATTTCTCCAGAGCCTTCATTTCTAATGGCGAGATGAGTGTCTCCATTTTCGTACCAGCAACTCTCTATATTAAGCGCATCGACATCTAATGATATGTCTGGATTTGAACCCTCCACTTGCTCTTGCTGACCTTCAATTAATGTGTATAGCGTACCCACAGCTCCTAAAGTGATTAATAGAAGTAGCATTACTGCAATTACTGGTGTAAGAGCCTTATTAAATTGCATAGCACATGATGAGTTTCCCTAGTTTTTACCTCTTGCCCTACCAAAACCAACTTTAACTAAGCGTTACAAAGAAGGTATATATGTCAGAACATCCATTTGTCGATGCAACAGCTCGTAAGACCTCCACAATAGTGACTAAAAACTCTCTTGCTATACCGGAAGACCGGAAAAAGTATAAATTATCTGAAAGAGCGTGGAACTGGGAGAAAATTGTTGACTTGTTTTTTCCTGAAGAGCAGTCTCCAAAAAGAAATGAGTATGCTAAGATTTTCCTTCATGAGCTCAAAAAAGAAGGAGAAATAGATTCTGAGAAGCTGAACTCTTTCGATGAATGGGGTCATGAAAAAGGTTTGTCCAACCTAAAAAACAACATATTACCTAAGCTTCGGCGCCTGGGCGTCATAAAGTATGAATATCTTGAGTATCGTGACGCGAGAGAGGGTTCTCAAGGCCGTCGCAAGGTTATAAAACCTGCTAGGTCGTTTACCTCCATTCTTGACTCTATGGCTAATGGCTGGGCAGCTTTTGAGTCAGCAGCCTATCAAGACTGATCTAGAGCTCTTTAGAGCGCAGTTGCTCGAATGACTTCTGCACTTGCTTGAACTTGTGTTGCTTCCATTTTTAATTCTGCATCAAGTGCTTCAAGTTCTGCTTCAAAGTCTCGCATGTTTGCATTCATTTAGTCTTCACCTCTATAGTAGGTAACGTCTTTTTTGGTATCGGAATAAGGGTCGCCGAACAGATCTCACATTGCTAGCGAGATCTGCCCGTCTCTTCCCAGTTCTACGTTCCGTAGAGATAGAGAGATGAACTGGTGAGAGTTTTTTCCTGATTTTTTGAAGCTTTACGGTCAGCAACCTTGCCACGATGGCCAAGGCGCTTCATCCCGTTCTACTCTTTCAGAAATCTAATAATTTGGTAGAACTTAGCCCTGGCCCTGTGGTTATAGTTAGGCCTCACTGAATCCACCACTTGCATGGACATGTGTCCAGTGAGCCAATTAGTATTAACCAAGGCCGTCATACTAAGTTACAGTTATAGCTCCATGTTTAAAAGTTTTTAGCCTCATTATCAACAAGACCTATGAAAGTTGTTAAGATAATTCTCAAAAGGTCTGATGGCTGTTTATTGGCCTTGCAAAAGACGGAGCGAAAGGATTTTATGTCAGAAAAATGGGAGCTTCCGGGAGGTAAAGTTCAGAATGAAGAGTTGGAAGAAGCCGCCACACGAGAAATATTAGATGAAACTGGTCTAAAAGTTGCAGAGATAACGAGGCTAGTTGATATAGTCATCAGAGAAAAAATAAAGATTGACTGCAGCATTTTTTACGCGACTATAAAAGCGCCGAAAGTCGAGTTATCTGGCGAACATCAAAATTACAAATGGGTAGATTCTGAAGAGTATAGAGAACTTGAGCTACATAGAGATGCGGCTTATTCAATTCCTATAGTTGAAAATCTAGATTACTATATGAGGGTGGGGCAATGAATAACTATACTGGCGAAGTTACAGTAAATGTGGTCAGGAAAGGCGAAAAATATTTGATGGCTAAAAGATCGGCAGATGGTTACTGGGAGTTCGTAGGCGGAAAAGTTGAGAGGGGAGAAACGGTTAAAAAAACAGCATTAAGAGAACTTAAAGAAGAAACTGGCCTTTATGCTGAAGTTCTTAAGTTCGGAGAAGGTTACCCTAGTGAGGATGATTCTAAATGGTTACTAGTCCCAATATTAATGGAGGCTGAATCTTACGATGTGGAATTAGGGGAGGAACACACAGATTATAAGTGGTTAAGTCTTACAGAATTTCAAAATTATAGCACGCTAGGACAATATAAGGCGTTAGAACAACTAGATATAGTCAAAGGCGATGTTGCTACAGTTATCTCAGAATATGATAAAAAATACTTAATTTTGCGACGAAGCAAACATACTTCGAGCACAGGATACTGGAATTTCCCTGGAGGCAGTATAGAAGAAGGCGAATCTAGACATGAGGCTGCTCTACGCGAATTAAAGGAAGAGACAGGCTTGACTGGAGAGATAATAGACGAAGGAGGCTGGTTCATAAGTCAGGGAGAACTAGGATATTGGAGGGTTTATCCATTTCTTGCAAGCTTAGAAGAAAAAGGCGTTGAACTCAACGAAGAGCACTCAGATTACAAGTGGATTGAAATAAAAAGAGTTGAAGAATTGAAGACGCTGGGTTCTGGAAAATCTCTTGAAAGTTTAGGCCTCACTTGAGATGAGGTCTGTAAACTTTTCTTTCAAGTCTCTGGACTGCAATTTCCATTAAATCCTTTAGATTCTCTGCATCGTACTGGTTATAACGTACAAGTTTCTGTAACGCTTCTGTATCTCCGTTTTTCTCATACTTTTTCCAAAGTCGTACTGCTTCACGACCGTCTATGTCTTCAAGTTCTCTGTTGACGTTTAACTGTTTCTCAATATTTTTTAGACCTCCTGTGAGGCCTATTCGTTTGTAGAGATACATTAAGTCAATGTGCGGGGTCTGGATATCGAGTTCGAAGTTTTTCTCAAGAAATGGTGCATCGAATCTCTTACCGTTAAAACTGACAAGTATTTTAGATTCAAAAAATTCTTTCTCTAGTCTTTCTCTCGTGAGGTCTTGTCCACGAATTAAAGTCTTTGATTTTCCATTACGGTAAAAGCTGACGGTAGTAGTTTTGTTTCTTTCTGGAGAAAGACCTGTAGTTTCTATATCGAAGAAGCAAACCTTGTCCGTAAAGTTTTCGTATATTCTCCAGAGAGTATTTGAAGGCATTTTATCTTTGAAGAAAACTGTGTTTTCAACTTCTAAGTTACGTTCTGCACGTTCAAGTAGCTCTCTTTTACTTTCATTTAGTTTTCCACTATCTTTTAAGTGATCCCAGTGAGTGTATCCGCTTTTCCAGTAGTTTTTCTCTGTTTTTTCTCCGATTCCGGGTAGAAATATGAAGGAGTTCTCTGCTTTCATAAAAGAAAAGGTGGGAGGGGAGGGGTTAAAAAGTTCGTCCAGACTTATCGTCTGGAAGTTCTGACGTCTGCTGCCTGCACAGTCTTTCTGCCAGCGTGTTCTGCGTATCCCTTAGCTTGTCTAGCTCTGTCTTCTGCGTGAGCTTCAAGTTCGTCTCTTAGTTCTTCTACTGCATCTTCAGATACTCTCGCTGCTCCAGACTGTTTTACGATTCTCTTTACAGGTGCAAGTGGTAGTTCTGCCATAAATTTTTCACCTCCATTTTAGCGGCCATCGGCCTTTTTCAAATAACATTCAATATAGCTATCTATAAAAGTCTTTCCCGCTCAGAGGCCTTCAATTCTTCAACTCTTACTTAGAAGACACCGATTTTGGCTTATCAGTGTTGATTCCACTCTAATTATATGAGTTAAAGAAAATATATAGAAGATTAGATATTAAGTTTCTCTAGTGGCTTCCTGAGTTATAGTCTCTTCAGCTCAGCCTCGAAACCATTTTCAGTATCTAAAACTCCATAGAATCCATCTAAGACGGGACCAGGATTAACTATTACGGTATCGCTAAGCTCATCGATCCCTCTTGATTCATGTATATGTCCTGTCAATACTAAACCAAAGCTGTTTTCTTCTATTAGCTCCCTCACTTTTTCACTTCCAACATGATCTCCTTCTGCTATATCTACATCAGTGTCTTTCGGCGGTTGATGGATTACTGCAACTTTGCGTTCCGCAGTCATCCGAGAGTAGAGAGTATTTAGAGAATTTTTAATATCCTCTTCAGAAGGCTCAAAAGGCGTTCCAAAAGGAGTTAGGCCGCCGCCGAAGCCAACTGCTTCAAAGTCTCTGAAACTGGCAATATTCTTGTGCAGATTCATTCTTCTATCTATTAATGAGCCCACACATTCTTTTTCAGGATCCATATTTCCTGGAATAGCTTTTGCTAGCCGGCCTTTTTCTTCCAGAATATCTAGTATTTCATCTAATTTAGAGGAGTAATCGCTGTACTCTCTAGCATCACTTATGTCTCCAGCACATAAAACAGCGTCAAATTCTTCTCTAGAAAGTATTTCCTCAAGATTTTCTCTATTGCCATGGATGTCGGTTAGAAGTAGAACTTTCATGTATCAAAACCGAGACTCGAGAATTAAATCAGTTCCCTGAATTACTTAACCTTCAACATTTCACAGGTTTCGTGTGAAACTTACAGTATTTGATGCAGATTACGTCGTAGACGATACAGAGGTAACTGTCCGTATATTTGGGAGAAATAGCGACGGCGTGCACATGCTGAAAGACTCCGAATTCAAGCCTTACTTCTATGCAATACCCGAAAAAGATGTTGAAGAAATAAAAGATGAGATAGAAGATATAGAGTTCGAATCTGATAATGGAAGAAGTATTAATATTCTAAAAACTGAAAATGTCGAGTTAAAGAGCGAAAAAGAAAGTTTAAACGCCTTAAAAATAATCACAAATATTCCTGCAAATGTTCCGCATCTAAAAAATGCTATATGGGATCTTAAATCTGTAAAAAAATGCAGAGAGTTTGATATCCCATTTTACAGGCGTTATCTTATAGATAATGCTATCAGGCCTGGTCAAAATGTTGAGGTAAAAGGAGAGTTGGAAGAGTCTGAGGACTTTGAATCAGTTATCCTGGTGGAAGATGTAAAACCTATTTCAGGAGAAACTGAGTGGCGAGAGATGTCTTTTGATCTTGAAGTAATAGATGATGAAATAATAATGGCGGCATTTTATTCTAATAACTTTTCTAAAGTTTTAAGCTTGAAAGAGTCACAACTAGATTTTGTTGAAACTTTAGAAGACGAAGAAAAACTCCTTCAAAGATTTATTGAGATTGTTGAAGAGCAAGATACTGATATTTTAACAGGTTATAATACGGATGAGTTTGATTTTCAAGTTCTTAGAAAGGCTGCTGAAAGAAATAATATAGAACTATCTTTAGGCCGAAACGGAGAGCGAATGAAATTTAATCGACGAGGACGTTTCGCTGGTGCTAGAATTAAAGGTAGAATGCATTTAGACCTATATCCATTTATCACTCACATAATGGCGCCAGGGATAGATTCAGAGACTTTAGATCTTGACTCTGTCGCTCGAGAACTAATTGGATTAAAAAAAGATCAGTTAGAGTGGGATGAAATGAAAACTATATGGAGAGAAGATGGAGACATCGATAAGTTCTCTCATTATGCATTGAAAGATGCAGAAATTACCTATAAACTAGGAAGAGAAATAGTGCCGCAGATAATAGAGCTTTCTAAGATAACAGGTCTGATTCCTTTTGACACTTGTAGAATGACGTACGGTCAGCTTACAGAAAACTATCTATTACGAGAAGCATATCATCGTAACATTTTAGCAGAGAACAGGCCTTCTCAATCTAAGAGAAGCAAGAGAGATAGAGAACAGGCTTATAAAGGAGGATTTGTTTATACGCCTAATCCAGGATTATATGAGGACGTGGCAGTATTTGATTTCCGTAGCTTGTATCCTACAGTAATGGTGGCGCATAATATTTCTCCAGATACACTCGAAGTAGAAGGTTGTGAAGATGAGTTCGAGGTAGAGGAAATGGGGTGCAGTTTCTGTCAAGATAAACAAGGATTTTTCCCAGAATTGGTTGAAGATTTAGTGAGTTCTCGATATGAGATAAAAGAGCAGATGGAAACTGCTGAGGGGGTAGAGTATCAGTCTTTAGATAATAGGCAACAAGCTCAGAAAATACTTGCTAACTCTTTCTATGGTTATCTAGGTTATAGCGGGGCAAGATGGTATTCTCGAGAGTCAGCAGAGGCCACAACGTTTCTAGGCAGAAAGTATATTCAAGATACTGTTGAAATGGCTGAAGAAATGGGATTCGAAATGGTTTATGGGGATACTGATTCTGTTATGCTTCGTAAGGATAATCTTGAAGAACACTTGGATGGATTTTTAGAATCGGTCAATTCGGAATTGCCTGATTTTATGGAATTAGAGTTTGAGGGCTTGTTTAAGAGAGGATTTTTCACTTCGAAAGAGTCTGGAGAAGGTGCAAAGAAAAAATATGCGTTGATAGATGATGATGGAGTGATGAAGATAACTGGTTTTGAACAGGTGCGGCGCGACTGGAGTCCTATAGCTAAGGACACACAGGAAGAGGTACTCCGGAAGGTTCTTGAAGACGATGTGGAGGGGGCTGTTAAGCTTGTGAAAGAAAGAGTTGACTCCTTGAAGTCAGGAAATGTGCCTGTTGAAAAGTTGAAAATCTATACTACATTGACTAAACCGCCGGAAGAATATGGTTCAACCGCTCCTCACGTTGAGGCTGCGAAAAAAGCCATGAAAAGGGGAGATGACATACAGCCTGAAACTACTGTAGATTACGTAATTACAACTAATGGTAGCACAATATCTGGGAAAGCAGAACTTACGAAGTATGCTGAAAGCTATGACGCAGATTATTACATAGAAAACCAATTAATTCCTGTTGCATTGAGAGTTCTCAAGGTCTTTGACTATACTGAGAACCAGTTAAAAGGCAAAGGTCGTCAAAGCGGCCTAGGACGTTTCAACTAGAGGCAATTTCTTACTTGAATACTTTTCCAGTTCTTAAAGACCATAAAACTAGGTCTAAAGCCTGAATATTGATGCCTATCTCTTTTGAAAATTCTTGAACTTGTTTCTCTGCCGATAGATATTCTTTCTCAGTTTTCGGCGGTTTTTCTTTAGCAAGAACATCTAAATCAGCTAAAACGCTGAGAGTATGCTGAGAAAGTATTGCAAATTCATCTCCATAACCAATATTCCTAAGGAAGTGGGAGCTACCTTTCCAGCTTATTCCTTTAATATTCTCTGCAAACCATTTTCTAGTAGTATTGAGGTTTTCAGTTCTTATACGAGATTTTAATTTCAAAGTGGTAGAAGGATTTCTGAAAGTAGGCTGTGATAAAAATTCTCTGTTTTGAATAATATAGTCTGCTTTACGATTTTCGTACGCCACATCTTCTTGTGTGAGTATATGAGCTATTTCACCTTTTTCAAGTTCTAGAAGGCCTTCCATACCTATTTTTCTGGCCGCAGACCAAGAGTTTTCAGCAGAACTTTGAGATGTGAAAATAACGAATGAGAGTTCTTGGAAAATCCGAGTATCATTACTAGTTCTTAGCTTTCTAAATTCTTCTATTGTAGCTTCTATTTCATCCCTATTATGTTGGTAATGCTCCAATAGGTTATCTTCCATTACAGATAGTTGTCTTCAATAAGAGAGGCCAGCTCTTCCCAGTTTGCGATGCGATCTCCGTCCACAAATACTGTAGGTGTTGAAGTCACGCCATTGTTATCAGCAAATCGATTATCTCTGTCTACTGCATCGCCGGTCTCTTCTTCTTCGATACACGTTTCAAGTTCTTCATAGTCTAGGCCTTCAGTACTGTCCTCTGCTAAAGTTACCAGAGAAGATGAGCCGTAATCTATCTGTCCTTGATTTACGTAGAGCGCGTCATGCATGTTCCAAAATTCATCTTCGTCTTGTTCGTAAACGCATTGTGCAGCTATTGATGCCTGTACATTCTGAGGGCTGAACTGCGGCAGGGTTATATCCAGATAATAGAACTTTACATCTCCTTCATCGATTAAGTTCATTAGCTCAGGTTTAACCTGCTGTTCAAAGCTCTGACATGCCGGACAGAGGTAGTCTCCAAATTCTACTACTGTTACGTCGGCATCTTCGTCTCCGAGCATTGGCTGGTTCTCTAGCTCTAGTTCATCGAAATCAATTGATGCTCCTCCAGCAAAGAGATTTGCAATTGCAGGCGCGGAAAGATATACTACAAAAACTACTACTAGGCCTGCTAAGCCTCTCATCATCATTTTTTTACGCCATGCTAGCTGTGCTTGCTGACTTTCATTTTCTTTCCTCTTCGCTTTCTTTACTTTATTCTTCTGATGAGAATTGAGTTCGTCCATATGGTTCTCTGCCCAGTAAAGATACATCTCATGTTTAGAATCAAATTCTTTGTCACTGAATGGGCATTCTACCATGTACAAGAATTAGTCTGAATACTTTTAAGATTGCCACTTGGTCAATAATAAATCGTCAGAGACTAGGAATGCACGCTCAAGTCTTTCGCATCTTCGCAAGCCTCTTTAAAGCCCTCCGCGAAAGTAGGATGAGCGTGAACTGTATAAATTACGTCGTCTAAATAGGCCTGCATCTCTAGAGCAAGAGTTGCTTCCGCAATCATTTCTGAGGCTCTTTCAGATACTATACTTACTCCAAGTAGTTTTTCATCTTCAGAAGCCACGACTTTGACAAAGCCTTTCCCTCCATAGGTAGTCAACGCCCTACCGGAATGAGCCATTGAAAACTTACCTATCAGGACGTTCCCATATTCTTTACGGGCTTCATCTTCGTTAAGACCTACTACTGCTACTTCAGGATCCGTGTACATAACTTTCGGTATAAATTCAGAATCCATACCCGAATTTTCTCCAGAAGCAACTTCTGCTGCGATTTTACCTTCCATGTAGGCTTTATGCGCAAGCATAGGGGTTCCTGCAGCATCACCTATCACAAAAATATCTTCAGAAGCCTTCATCTGATTGTCATGTTCTATAAAGCCATCTTCGTTTGATTCTAGATCTGCATTCTTTATTTGCAGATTTTCTAGCACAGGTTTAGGCGTTCTGCCTGCTGCAACAAGTACATAATCTCCTTCTATTTCTAGAGACTCTCCGTCTTTTTCTGCTACTAGAACTGGTCTATCGCCTTCTTTCACTTCTACTGCATTTGTAGAGGTGTATAATTCTGCAGTGTAACAGCTTGAAGACTCTTGGATATTATCTACTATTTCTTCTTCAAAGTTTGCAAGCACTCTACTTTCTGATTCAATTATTTTTACGTTAGAGCCGAACTTACAAAATTTTGTAACAGCTTCCATACCGATGTAGCCTCCTCCAACTACAACGAGGTCTTCAGGAACTTCTTCTAAGTATAGAAGCTCTTTAGAGGATATTACACCTTCTTTATCAAATTCTAGGCCGGGTATCTCTATAGGTCTGCTTCCTGTAGCGATTATACATTTCTCGAACTCTATTTTCTCAGCTTTATGCGCTTCTCCTACGCGCACTGTTTTTCCATCTATAAATCGCGCTTCACCTTTTTTTACGTCAACGTTTTCTTGTTCAAGTACGGTTTTTACGCCAGAATTTAGCTTTTCTATTACATTTATTTTCCAATCCTGTATCTCATGGAAATTTACGTCTAGTTCTTCTGTGTGTATTCCAAGCGAATCCCAATGTTCTATGCTTTTCTGAAATCCTGCAGCATGGATAAGAGACTTTGCAGGTATGCAGCCATAGTTAAGACAGGTTCCGCCTACTTTATCTCGCTCTACTAAAGTCACATCCATTCCTTTTTTTGCTGCTCTTATGGCTGCAGAGTAGCCGCCAGGGCCTCCTCCTATTACAAGTAATTCCGTCCCAGTAGCTATATCTCCTACAACCATTTTTTACAACTCCAGTATTAACTCTCTAGGGTTTTCTAAGTCTTCGATAACTTTATTTATGAAGTGAGCAGCTTCTGCACCATCTACTACTCGGTGATCATAGCTTAAACAAAGTCTTACAGTTGTTCGAGGAACAACTTCGTTTTCAATTACTTCAGCAGTTTCAGTTATTTTACCTATTCCTAGTATGGCTGTTTGAGGAGGGTAGATGATTGGAGTAAATTCTTCTCCGCCTATCACACCGAGATTAGTGATTGAAAATGTGCCGGGAGCCATTTCTTTTGCTGAAAGATCTCCATTCTGCGCCTTTTCAGCTTTGTCTCCAATTGCTTCTGCTAATTCTACCATGTTCTTGCTATCAACGTTTTCTATTCTCGGTACTAAGAGACCTCTATCAGTGTCTACTGCAATATTGAAGTCATAAAATTTCTTCCGTATTATTTGATTATGTTCTTCATCTAGTTCGGCGTTTAAATCTGGGTGTTCCTTTAAACCAGCTATTAAGGCCTTCATGATGAACGGCAGGTAGGTCAGGTGGGCGTCAACTTTGCCTTTAACAGATTCGCGTAACTCAACTAGGTCGGTTATGTCTGCTTTTTCAACATGGGTGACGTGTGGTGCTGTAAACTTGGATTTTTTCATCTTCTTTGCTGTAGCTTTACGCACGCCGTTCATATCCACTTTTTCAACTAAGCCTTCTTCTTCAATATGGATTTCTGACTTAGTATCTTCTATTTCAGAACCTTGAGTTTTCTTTTCTTTATTATCGTCTGTTTGACCTTTTAAAGCCTTTTTAATATCTTCTCTAGTGATTTCTCCGCCTCTACCAGAACCATTTATTTTTGAAAGATTAACATTCTTTTTACGCGCTAATCTCTTGACAGAAGGGCTTGCATTAATGCTTTCAGAAGGAGAATGATGCTCTACTGCCTCAGATGATTCTTTAGACTCTTCTTTAATGGTTTCAGTTTCTTTAGAGTCGGCTGAAACTTCTTTTCCTGAGGCTTTTTCTAGATCTTCTTCTGTAATTCGGCCTTCTTTATCTATTTTAGCCAAATCAACGCCTATTTTTTCAGCTTTTTTTCTTACTTTTGGAAGCGCTAGTATTTTGTCTTTATTGTCTTTCGAATGTTTTTGCTCCTGTTTTTGACTTTTATCGGAGTTTTCGTTAGAATAAGAGCTTGCTGATGGTGAACCTCCCATTACTGCATCTACGTGTTCATCTGTTTGCGGTTCAGACAGTTTTTCATCCTTAGTTTCGTTATTATCTATTGTTTTATTTGATATGGACTCGTCTGTCTTAGTGTCTTGACCAGAGTCCTTATCAGTATCTAGTATCATTATTACATCACCCACTTTAACATTGTCGCCTGGAGAGGCCTTCAAATCTTTAACTAAACCATCGCTGGGAGATGGAATGTCTACTACAGCCTTATCGGTTTCGGCGCTTCCTACTATTTGATCTTCTTTGACTTCGTCCCCTGTTTCTACTTGCCAATCTAGAAATTTTCCTTCTGTGACTCCTTCTCCAGTATCAGGGAACTTGAATTTAATTTAGATCACCTAAAATTCCAGCACTCTTTCAAGGCCGTTTTTAACTCTTTTTTTGTTAGGCATGTAGTAATCTTCTAGCGTATAGAGAGGGTAAGGCACATCTGGTGCAGCTACTCTTTCAACTGGAGCTTCCATATGAAGAATTGCTTCTTCCTGTATTCTTGCTGCAATTTCTCCGCCGAAACCTCCTGTTTTTGGCGCCTCATGAAGCACCATTGCTCTTCCAGTTTTCTTTACAGAACTGATAATGGTGCCGAAATCTGTTGGGTAAATACATCTCAAATCAATTATTTCTACTGAGATGTCTGTATCTCTCGCTGCTTCTTTAGCTAGAGGTACCATCGCACCCCAAGCGATTAAAGTCACGTCTTCCCCTTCTTTCACTACATTTGCTTTTTCTAAATCGACTTCTTTTTCCTTATCAACTTCGCCTTTGAACGCTCTGTAAATCTTTTTAGGCTCTAAGAACACTACTGGATCATCCATCTGTATCGATTTTCTGAGTAGAGAGTAAGTGTCCTGAGGGTTACTAGGTATTACTACATGAAGGCCTTGAGAATGTGCATAAAAGGCCTCTGGACTTTCCTGATGGTGTTCTAATGCACGTATTCCTCCACCATAAGGAGCTCTCACAGTAAGAGGGGCGGTGTAGTCGCCCCGACTTCTTATCCTCATCCGGGACGCGTGTTCTTTAATCTGGTAGAATGCAAGATAAGAGAAACCAGAAAACTGCATCTCAACTACCGGTTTGAAACCATAAAGCCCCATCCCTATGGCAGTACCTGCTATTCCAGATTCAGCCAAAGGGGATGAAAAAACTCGTTTCTCTCCAAATTCTTCCTGCAAGCCTTTCGTAGCCCGAAAAACGCCTCCATCCTCACCCACGTCCTCACCGTAGGCAATAACGTTTTCATCCTCATTCATTTCATCTCTTAGGGCTTCGTTTACGGCTTCAATAACATTCATTTTTTCTGTCATTATTTGTTCACCTCTTCTTTGAATTCTTCCTTTTCATCAGCCAACAAATCAGGCATATCGGCATATACATAGTCAAAAAGTTCATCAAACTCAGGCTCCTCCATTTCCAAGGCCTTATTTGCTGCTTCATCTACTATTTTCTTTGCTTCTTCCTCAAAGGCCTCTAGTTCATCATCCCATATGTCATGCTCCTGTAAATATTCGCGGAAACGTTTCAAAGGATCTTTTTCTTTCCACTCCTCTACTTCTTCACTATCTCTGTATCTTGTAGAGTCATCAGACGTAGTATGGTCTTCTAAACGATAAGTTACTGCCTCTATCAAAACAGGATTTCCGTTTCGGGCGCTCTCTAAAGCTTCCTGTGTAGCTTTAATAACGGCTAAAATATCATTTCCATCAACTTGGATGCCTTCTATGCCATAGGCTAAGGCTTTCTGAGCAATGGTCTCGGATTTAGTCTGCTTCTCACGAGGCATAGAAATCGCAAACTGGTTGTTTTGCACAAAAAACACCGAGTGAGCGTTGTAAACTCCTGCGAAGTTTAATGCCTCATGAAAGTCGCCTTCACTTGTAGATCCATCTCCTGTAAAACCTATCACTGCATTTTCATCTTCTTTAAAGCTCATAGCCATTCCTAGCCCTGCCGTATGCAAATTTTGAGTGCCTACAGGTATAGCTACAGGCAAAGTATTGATTTCAGAAATTCCTTTTTGTCCATTAGCATTACCCATCCACCTCTGAAATATTTTCTCTAAGGGCGCACCGCGCATTATGAATGCCGCAGTTTCTCTGAAGCTAGGCACCATCCAATCATCCTCTTCCAAAGCAAACATTGAACCTATCTGTGCTGCTTCCTGCCCTTTGTGAGGGGCATAAGTGCTGATTTCTCCTCTTCTTTGAAGTGAAAACGCTTTTTCATCAAACTTTCGTGCAATCATCATTTTCTTGTAAAGTTCTCTATATTCATCTTCCTCAATCCAAGGAAAATCTTCTTCATCATCAGCATTCATTACCTCAATTCTCTCAATAGAACCTGAGTAAACTTCTTTGCGCGCCATTATATTGAGAAAAGGCCTCTCACGGTATATAAAAAATGGTTTGTAACTCTTTGGTGAACTAATTTAACACCATAATTTAATAGAACTTTTTGGAACGGGTCCTGAGTTAAAAGCAAAATTTGATTTAGAATTAGGGAGAGTAGATGAATCTATATTGAGGGATGCCGAACAAGTATTGAGAAAGATTGGTATACAATAGGCGGAGATTATAGAGCATGCAGGCGGATAAACTATTTATCAGGGGACAAAGCTAAATCCGTGCCTAGCAAACAACTAGGAGAAAAAGTGTTAATGCTGGAAAAAATAAATTTTGGCTATCTATGGATTACTAATCTAGCAAGCAATAACTTCGAATCAAGAGCGGAAATAGACAAATTGATTTTATCGCATATCAAGAAAGATTAGAGATTGCTACTGCTGCGTAAATCCACTAACCTATTAATTCTGGCAAGACCCACATTCTATTATGCTGGAAAAACTTTTCAATCCTGAAAAGGTGGCAGTTGTTGGTGCTTCACGCCATGAGGGAAAGACAGGCCACGAAATATTTGATAATCTTCATCATGACTTCAAAGGCGAAGTAGTACCAGTAAATCCTAATGCTGTCGAAGTAGAAGGAGAGAAAGCTTTAGATGAGATACCTGAAGGCACGGATTTAGCTGTTATATCTGTGCCAGCTCAGATAACGCCAACAGTAATGAAAGATGCGGCTGAGAAAAACGTTGAGGCAGTAATAATAGTCACAGCAGGATTCTCAGAAACAGGAGAAACTAATTTAGAACAACAGATAATACAGATAGCAGAAGAAAATAATATAGAGCTTCTAGGACCAAATGTGTTAGGTCTAATAAACACAGAAAATGCTATGAATGCTAGCTTTGCTTCAAAAATGCCAGAAACAGGAAATATTTCCTTTATGTCTCAAAGTGGAGCTTTTTGTACTGCAATACTAGATTATGCCAAAGCAGAGCATATAGGGTTCCGACACTTTGTATCTTTAGGCAATAAATCTATGCTAAACGAAATAGACTTGTTGAAAAAATGGAGAAGTGATGAGACAGACGCTATTTTATCATATACAGAAGGGATAGAAAATGGCAGAGAATTTATGAAAGAAGCAGAAAAAACTTCTCGGAAAAAGCCAGTAGTTATGGTAAAGTCAGGAAGAACAAGTAAAGGCGGAGAGGCGGCAGCATCGCATACAGGCAGCATCGCAGGATCTTACCAGGCTTACCAAGCAGCATTTAGGAAATCAGGGATAATAGAGGCGGAATCTAATAGAGAACTGTTGGAATATGGTAGAGCCTTCGCGTATCAACCAGTGACAGAAGGAGATAAAATAGCGATAATAACAAATGCTGGAGGTCCAGGCGTCATAGCAACTGATGAAATAGATCAGCATGGTCTTGAGTTAGCAGAATTCTCTACAGACACAAAGATGAAACTCCATGAATTCATGCCTTCAGAATCAACTATAAGAAATCCTCTTGACGTAATAGGTGATGCAGGCCATAATAGATACAAAAAGGCCTTAGAAGCAGTTCTGAAAGATAAGAATGTGGATGGCGTAATGGTGTTGCTCACTCCACAAGCAAACACTGAGATAGAGAAAACAGCAAAAACAATTGTCAAGGCCGAAAAACAGACTGAAAAACCGGTTTTCGCATGTTTCCTCGGTGAACAGGACATCAAAAAAGGAGTAGAAATACTAGAAGAGAATAATATCCCGGAGTTTCAAGACCCTGTAGATGCGGTAAAATCCTTTAAGGCGATGAATAACTATCGAAAATTCCTTGAAACAGACAGAAACTATAGCGACGTAGAATGTGACCAAAAGGAAGCTGAGAATGCTTTGAAAGAATACAATGGGTATATGGATGGGCACAAGCTACTGAAGGCTTATAATTTCAATTTACCGATGAGTAAGAATGCTGAGACTCCTCACTCTGCTGAAGAAGCAGCAGTTGACATAGGATACCCTGTAGTGATGAAAATTAATTCTCCGGATATTGCGCATAAAACGGATATAGACGGGATTAAAACTGGGGTTGAGTCACGGCAAAAAGTGAATGATGTATTCAAACGGATAGTCGACAACGTACATCATGAGAAGCCCGGCAGCCAAATTAATGGAGTAATGGTACAAGAGCAACTAGAAGGTCTAGAAATAGCATTAGGTATGAAACGCGACCCACAATTTGGACCTATGATAATGGTGGGTCTTGGAGGCATCTATATTGAAGCCTTACATGACATAAGTTTTGGAATAGCGCCGATTTCCGAACAAGAAGCAGAACAAATGATTCGTGAACTACAAAGCTCTGAACTATTTGAAGGATCAAGAGGAAAAGAATATTCGCTCGAAGCCGTGAAGGATGCAGTCATTAGACTTGGCGAACTAGCTTTGAACCATGAAGAAATTCAAGAAATCGATATAAATCCGCTTATACTGAAGAAGGATAAAGCCTACGCAGCAGATATTCAAATAAATACATCTATTTAGAAGAGGTTGAGCTTGTGGACCATATTTTGAATATATCCGAGAGAAATCTCGTATCTTACTAAAAATTGTATAGACTCTCCTTTGCCAGGACTTTGATATCGTGATTTATTAGTTCCAGCATATTTTTAGAAGCTATTGTTTTTGTTTTTATCTGCTGTTCTTTTGGCTTTCTTAATTTTAGGTCTTGCGTACATCTTGCAGTAAGCATCGTCAGGATTCTTCTCGAAGTAATTTTGGTGCTTTTCCTCAGCAGGATAGAATTTTTTCAGCTTTTTGACTTCTGTGACTATTTCTTGTTTATAATTATCTTGTTTATTCTGGATAAAAGACTGTATTTCTTGTTTTTGAATTTGATTTTGGTAAAATATTATCGAGCGATACTGTCGTCCTATGTCAGGGCCTTCACGGTCTTTGGTCATGGGGTTATGGATCTTGAAAAATATTTCCAGCAGGTTTTCAAGATCTATGATTTCTGGCTTGTATTTTAGTTTTACGACTTCTGCATGATCTGTTTTACCCATACATACTTCTTGGTAAGCCGGATTTTCTACATGACCTCCTGAATAACCTGAAGTTGCTTTATCGACTCCTTCTACTTCTCTATATGCTGCTTCGATACACCAGAAGCATCCTCCTCCTAGAACAATTTTAGTCATTCGATCTTTCTCGCAAAGATGTTAAGGAAATTAAAATCTTGATTAGTCTCATTGACATATATTTCCAATATTTCGAACTCATTGTCCTCTAGAAATTTTCTTGCTTCGGCTTGTGATAATAAATATTGTGTAATAGATTCGTTATTTATCTCTCTAAGAAATGTCCCTGATCCTTCCTTCAAACCCAAATGAATCATGCCTCCGGGCTTCAATACTCTTCTAAGTTCGTTTAAGATTTTTTCCCTCTTTTTGTTTTTGAAGAAGATGAGCACAGTATTGCACCAAACTCCATCGAATTTTTGATTATCAAAATCAAGTTCTTCAACATTCATAACTTGGTATTTTTCATCGCCTCGTTTTCTTGCCTCTTTGATCATTTTTTCAGAAGCATCAATGCCTATAACATCCAGATTCTTCTTGGCAAAATAACGCACATCTCTGCCCGGGCCACAGCCAGCATCTAGGACTTTTCCTGTTTTCACTAAGTCGGAAAATTCTGAAAGTAATTTAACATAGCTTTCAGGTACGTTATCTATAGAGTGCTTATCAGCAAATTTTTCTGACCGGTTTGAGTAAAAAGCTGCAACATTTTTGGCCATATTTGCTTAATCTTTTTCAAACGTTAAAGCAATTCCGTTGATACAGTATCTCAGTCCTGTCTCATCTTGAGGACCATCTTTGAATAAGTGGCCTAAATGTGCTTTGCATCCTGTGCAGAATACTTCTGTTCTAATCATTCCGTGCGAGTTATCCTCTCTTTGCCCTACTTTTTTTGATTCTATTATGTCATAGAAGCTAGGCCATCCGCTACCTGATTCAAATTTATGCTCTGAAGAAAATAAGGGCTGTCCGCATTTTTTGCAATTGAATGTTCCTTTTCTTTCTTCACACAGCAATTCTGATGAGAATCTGGGTTCTGTTCCGCATCTATCTATAACTTTTTTCTCTGCTTTATTCAAGTCATTCATGAAATAATTCTGGTTTTCTGAAGGATAAAAATTTGTTTTATGAGGTTCAGTATTAGTAAATTTAAAGAAATAACTGTGTTTTGGGCAGCTAGAGTTCTTTTATCCTCCATTTTAGTGCGGTGATCAAAAATTGAAGGAGATATTAGGATTATCGTTTAGGAAGTTATTAATTTAGATATTATTTTGAGTTATCTGTAGGGTAGATAGACTACTAAATTTATTTCTTTAAACTTTCAGCTTCCGGAAATGTTAAAAACTGTGTTATATTACTTATTGCGAAATAGTAACCATGCATGACGCAGATTTTGAGTACTGGCGTAATAAGAGTATTGAGGAGCTAGAAGAAGCTGATTCTGTAGAAGTAATGGTTGATAGGCTTCAAAAGTTTAGAAGTGAGAATATAGAGGCAGAGTACTCTGATTTGGCTGTTGAAAGTATAAAATTAGATCCTGAAGGAAATTTTTCGAGTACAGGTGGCCCCGTGATAAAATTTAGTATTGGAGATTCACCGCTAATTGAATCGGTGTATGAAGATGAGTCAAGCCTACGATGCAATCCAGATGGTGCTGTATTACATGCCTATAATGTGGGCCGTGGTATAAGAAAGGGTGTTGATGAAGTAGTAGCGGGGCTAGCGGATTTAGGGATGGATGAGGTGTGTATGGAAGTTTTAGATGGTTCACAGGTCTCAAGTTACGAGGGAAGATTTGGCCTAAATGTCTTAGTAGATATCGGAGAACAGCTTCAAGCTAAGAATACCGATGCTTCAATGAACATGGCCACAGGCCTTTTTGCCGCGTATAGTGAAGATGAATATCTGGATGAATAGTCTAGTCAGAATGGCCATTGGTCTTCTATGTAAATTAGCCAATCATAGGCTCCCTTTTTCATTGTCATTGTTTTTGGGTCTTCATAAAAGAACTCCGAATAGTTTTCCATTATGTCATCAATATTGCGCTCTATATCTGGAGATCCTGGAGAATTTTCTGTTTTCTCGTTAGATAGATTGCCTATTGCAGATCCAAAGTTGTAGGATACAGTATGTTCTGGATTGAAGTCGCCGTAAAAATCTTTTTTGTCCCTTATTTCTTCTGAGTAGATTGTGGCTATGCTTTCTGGATCTACCGTAATTCCACCAAATAAGTTGGAGTTAAAATGAGGCCTAATATCATCAATGTATTTTTCAACTATAAAGGGCTCAAAAATGATTTCTTCGCCTGCTTCTTTCTGCATAACTTCGTAGTTAGGATTTGTGGCTGATTTTAAGAGTCTATATGCTTCAAAATCTAGCGGTGTTTTGTTTATGAGCTCTAATTGTTCATGGTGGTGCTGTGCCAATACTGTTCACTTAATCACTTGTTTTAGTCTATTAGTTAATAGTTTAGCTGTTCTCTAGCCATATATTATAGAAAAGCTAGTGTTTAACACTATAATATTCTTTTTTGAAAGTTTAAACAGTCTTTTTTACATTATCCTGTTTTTTCTGCCCGAAACCCGCACTTAGAGTTCTTGTAAGAGCCTCTTCTGCACTTTCGCCAGTTTCAACAATTTTTTCAGGATCTATTTCGATGACAAGTCCTGTAGTGATATTAGGGGCTGTAGGAAGAAAAATTATTGGTCTTCCGTCCTTTGAAATGTTGCCGGTCTTGAAAGCAGTAAGTCGCAACCCATCAAACTCTACTTTTACTGGTTCGCTGAGATCTTCTGCGCCTGTCAAAACAGTTTCAGTGGTGACCTTTACTAGGCTGTAGATTGCGCCAAGAAAAGGAATATGATCAAAAGAGTTATCCACAACTTTTTCAGCTCTAAAACCATAAGGCGTCCTAACAAATCTCCCTATGCTAGTAACAAGAGCTGCAGAAAAAATCAGAAGCATTCCCAGCTTTATGGTCTGATCTATAACATAAAAACCTGTAAAATTAAGAAACTCGCTTCCAGGCATATTATTGATATGGTTAAAAAGCCAGACTATAACAAGACCTACCGTAAAAACTGGCAAAATGGCAATTAGGCCTGAGATAGCAGGCGCTTTTGATCTACCTATCCTCTTAGAAATATGTCTAATTAGTTCGGATCTATTTTCTCTATAATAATTTATTTTACCTCGCTGAATACGGTCTTTTTCAGCTAAATTGGCTGACGAATCATTGATCTGTCTTTCAAGAGTTTCATCCTCTCGAATTTGATCTTTATTTCTCCCACTATTATTCTTCCCCATAACCCCTGAAACAGTATTTCTCGCAAAACAGTATTAGAATTCCTACACTCTGGGCAACCTATGTGGTTTAAGAAAATATACAGTTTTCTTTCACAAGCATGTATGTCCTAACTTTTGCGAAAACGCTTTAGCTTACATAATATCCCTGTTCTATGTACTTCCTCAAGATTTACATGGGTTGGCATGAAGTTGGGATCTCGGAATTCGTCGGCGTTGCACATAATTTATCTCCGTGACTTAAAATTCGAAGTCAGGCCCTAATAAACCAACTTGGGTCTGTCCGAATGTCCGAATAAGGTAAAAACGAAAGGTTTAGATTACTGGCATCTAAATAAATTTACATTATGTCCAACCGAGAAGAAGCACTGGAACTTCATAGAGAAAACCCTGGAAAAATCAGCGTAGAGACATCAGTTGAAATAAATGATTCTGAAGCATTAGGATTAGTATATACTCCTGGAGTAGCAGAACCATGTAAGGAAATAGATGAGGATAGTAGGAAAGCCTATCAGTATACTTCTAAAGGTAATTTGGTGGCGGTTGTAAGCGATGGGAGTGCGGTACTGGGTCTTGGTGACATAGGCGCAGAGGCATCAATGCCTGTAATGGAAGGAAAAGCTAATTTGCTGAAAAAATTTGGAGATGTAGATGGATTTCCTTTAGTTATAGATGCAGATGGGGCTGAAGATATAATTGAAACAGTGGAAAATGTTGCTCCTACATTTGGAGCCATAAATCTGGAGGATATTTCGGCACCAGAGTGTTTTCGTGTCGAAGAGGCTTTGAAAGAAAGACTGGATATACCCGTTTTCCATGATGATCAGCACGGTACAGCCATAGTGGTGCTTGCAGCTCTAAAAAATGCTTTAAAACTTGTAGAAAAGAGTTTAAAGGATTCTAAAATTGTTATAGTAGGTGCAGGAGCAGCAGGTATTGCAGTCAGCAATTTCTTATTGGAAGCAGGAGCTGAAAACATTTTGCCTGTCGATTCAAAAGGAGTAATAAAGACTGAAGATGAGAATATCTATAAATCAAAGCTAGCTGAAAAAACGCTTGCTTCAGAAGAACAAGGAGGTCTTACGGAAGCAATCGAAGGTGCAGATGCAGTTATAGGTCTTTCAGTGGCAGGTCTGATTTCAGAAGAGATGGTGAAGTCTATGGCCGAAGACCCAATTGTTTTTGCATTAGCAAATCCCGATCCGGAAATTTTGCCGAAAAATGCTAAAAAAGCGGGGGCGGCTATAACAGCCACTGGCAGATCTGACTTTAACAATCAGGTTAATAACTCGCTTGCATTTCCAGGGATTTTTAGAGGCGCCTTAGATGTTAAAGCTTTAGAAATTAACGAATCAATGAAGATTGCGGCTTCAGAAGCCATATCTGATTTTATAGAACCTGAAAAAAACGCTATAGTGCCTCAGACATTGGATAAAGAGCTTGCTAGAGAAATTGCTGGGCGCGTGTCAGAAGCTGCGAGGGAAACAGGAGTTGCTCAGGAATAAGGTTTTTTACCTGTTTGTGACTGCTCTAGTTTCATGGAAGAAGAAGTAAAACAGAAGTATATTGACGCAGGCCTTGTAGTTCAGGAGGCTAGAAAAAAAGCTAGAGAAATCGCTGAACCTGGAGAAAATCTTGGCGATATAGCAGAAAATATAGAAGATTTAATTCATAATGAGGGTTTAGAGCCAGCATTTCCTGTAAATCTTTCTATAAATGACGAAGCTGCTCATTATTCTCCGGGAGTTAATGAGAAACGAGTTTTGAATGATACAGATGTGTTAAAAATTGATATAGGCGCACATAAAGATGGATATATTGCTGATACAGCTTTAACAGTTAATAACTCTGGAGAACATAAAGAAATGATTAAAGCTGTGGATGAAGTACTAGAAAAGGCTCTAAATTTTATAGAGCCAGGAATTACTATTGGGGAGCTCGGAACCTTTATTGAGAATCAAGTTCCGCAAAAATATAACGTAGTCAGGAACTTGACAGGACACTATATTGATAGATATGCTCAGCATGCTGGAGTCTCAATACCAAACATAGCTAATGCAAATACTCACGTCATTCAGGAGGGAGATGCATTTGCGGTAGAACCATTTTTGACTACAGGAAGCGGTAAAATCAAGAACGGCAAGAAAGGAAATATTTACATACGTAAAGAAGGCAAAGTCAGAGGTAGAACCGAGCGACAAGTACTCAAAAAAATAGGTGGCTTTCAAGGACTTCCTTTCAGCTCACGTTGGTTAAATATGAGTCCTAGAGAGCAATTAGCGCTAAAAAAACTGGTTTCCGCTAACGCAGTCAAACATTATCCAGTTCTGAAGGAGGTAGAAGGAGGAATAGTGGTTCAGTCTGAACATACAGTTTTAGTAGGGGTTGATGACGGTAAAAATATTGTGACTACAAAGTCTTAGACGTTACAGACTTTTTTTCTGTCTTTCTCGGAGATATATAGTGCTGAGATGCTAAGTAAAGCTAGACCTATTATGCTTATTTCTAGGCCTTGAAAAGGGAGAAAAGATACACCTATGGATATACCGGCTAGAGTCATAACTCCTGTAGTGCATGCAGCACAACCTGAAACTGTTAATCCAAGCACTGTTCCGGGGGTAGCCATTAATCCTTCGAAAGACAGAGTTTCAACTAATAACCCTACATTAAGACCTATCATCATGGATGTGAGTATTGTTATAGCTAAAGTTGAATTATGTACTGTTCCAGGGTAGCTAGTCACTAATGGAGGGATTATTGAAGATAGGAAAGAAAAATTGAAGGATATTATGTGTGTTGTAATTAATGAAGCATTATTAATTAAACTTAGGAAAATATAGGCGGTTATAGCCGATGTTAATGCAGATAATCCTCCTTTAGCTGTCAAAAGCTTGCTTATGATATGTATTATGTTATTTAGCCTTAGCATTGTTCACTCTACTGTTCTTCTATCACTGCTTCAAAGGCTGAATAAGGCTGAGCTCCTTCTATAAGTTCGCCGTTTATAAAGACTGATGGTGTCGCTGATGCGCCCAAACTATCTGCTTCGTCAACATGGTTGCTTACTCTTTCCTGAGTTTCAGAATTTTCAATACATGAACTAAAAGCATCTTCGTCTGCATCAAGTTGATCAGCCCATGAAACCATTATGTCATTATACTCTGAAGGATCTGTCTCGACAATCTGCTGAAGTTCTTCAAAATTGTCAAAATGTTCATAGTTAAAGTCCCAGAATGCCTCAGGACTACCGTGATCTAGCATACATTCTGATGCTTCAGCAGGCATATCTCCGCCGGCTACTGGAAGGTTCTTGTAGTAGTACTGGACTTCGCCGGTTTCAATATGATTCTCTACTATATCATTGAAGGCAGAGTTCATGTTATTGGCAGCTGCAAAGTCTTCATTGTGGAAACCTGTGCAGAATGGGCAGAAAAAGTCTTCATAGCTTACCATAGTGATTGGTGCATCGTCATCGCCCAAGTAAGGCCTATCCTCTAGTTCAACAGTCTCGCCATTCCACTCAACGTTTTCTGAACCTGTACCTATGTTTGCATCATAAGGCATCCCACTAATAGTTTCAATATCTGATTCGCTTTCGTCATCATCTCCTGAGCTGAGAGGTGATTCTAAACCTACTCCAGAAATCATGAATAACATTGTCCCAATCAAAAGACCAGTAACCAGTCCAAAAATGAAAGATAAAGTTACTGCTTGTCTGACTCCTAGCACTAGAATACTTGAATTCTCATCTTGTTCGTTATCGGGTTGTTTTGAGGCTTCTTTCTCTTCTTCTTCGCTGTGCATCTGGGAAAAGTGAATCTTTAGCCCTCTCTCGCTGTCAAAGCTACGGTCGCAAACACTGCACTTAAAGTCAGACATGTTACAGTCTTAGGGCTCAAGGGTTTTAAATTGGATTGGTCAATGTTAAGCAAAGTAGTCAGGAGTTTCTTTCTTTTGTTCTAGATCATCCATTTTACGTGCCATTTGGCGATAGAGATTACGGTTTTCCTCAGTTGCCGTGGCCTTTGTATCCTTAATAGCCTCCTCAAACTCACTCATGGATACTTTTCTATCTTCTAGATCTTCTCTTAGTGATATCATTGCCGCTTCTCGGCATAAGGCCTCAATATCGCTTCCTACAAAGTTTTCTGTAAGTTGAGCGAGTTTTTCCAAATCTACGTCGTCGTTTAGAGGCATATCTTGTGTATGCACTTCAAAGATCTTCTTACGACTTTCTAAGTCCGGAACTGTAACCTCTACGTTTCTGTCAATTCTTCCTGGTCTTGTAATTGCAGGATCTATCATGTCGGGTCTGTTTGTTGCCGCAATGACAGTTACGCCTTCAAGAGATTCGATTCCATCCAATTCTGTGAGAAGCTGGTTTACTACTCTGTCTCCTACGCCGGAATCGCTGCTTCTTCCTCCTCTACGAGGAGCAATAGCGTCTATTTCGTCAATAAACAGGATGCAAGGCGCTACTTGTCTGGCTTTTTGGAAAATCTCTCTTACTGCTTCTTCGGATTCTCCTACATATTTAGAGAATACTTCAGGTCCCTTGATTGAGATGAAGTTGGAGTTGGATTCGTTTGCTACAGCTTTTGCGAGCAAAGTCTTACCTGTTCCAGGCATTCCATAAAGCATAATGCCTTTTGGCACCTCTATCCCCATTTCTTCGAATCTTTCAGGGTGTTTTTGAGGCCACTCAACCATTTCTCTTAGTCTTTCTTTAGTCTCATTTAGTCCTCCTACATCGTTCCATGAAACTTTTGGCACTTCAACCATTACTTCTCTCATCTGGGAAGGTTCAACATTTCTGAGGCCGTCCAGCATTGCATCACGGTCTACTACTAGTTTTTCAAGTACTTCGCTTGGTATTTCTTCATCCATGTCAATTTCAGGTAGTACTTTTCTTAGCACGCTCATAGCGGCCTCTTTACATAAGGCCTCAAGATCGGCGCCTACGTAGCCATGAGTTAGATCAGCAAGTTCTTCCAAATCTACGTCTTCTTCTAACGGCATGTTTCGCGTATGGATTTGTAGTATTTCTTTTCGTCCTCGGCTGTTAGGAACACCTATTTCTATTTCTCTGTCGAAACGACCTCCTCTTCGCAGTGCAGGATCTATTGCTTCAGGCCGGTTTGTTGCGGCAATAACAATAACGTTTTCTCGGCTTTCTAAACCATCCATTTCGCTCAGAAGTGTCGCTACAACTCTTCTCTCTACTTCGCCGCCAGCTTCACCTCTTTTAGGAGCTATTGCATCTATTTCATCGATAAATATTATTGATGGCTCTCCTTCCCTAGCCTCCTCGAATTTTTCACGTAGTTGTTTCTCTGATTCTCCGTAATATTTAGACATTATTTCCGGTCCATCAATTGAAAGGAAGTTTGCATCTGCTTCGTTTGCTACAGCTTTTGCGAGTAAAGTCTTACCTGTTCCAGGAGGACCTTGTAGAAGCACACCGCTTGGAGCATCAATTCCTAATTGCTGGAATACTTCAGGATGTTTTAGTGGAAGTTCGATCATTTCTCGAACTTTTTGTACTTCTTCATCGAGACCTCCTATATCTTCGTACGTCACTTCAGGTACTTTGACCTGTCGTTTTGGTTCAGATACTGCTCGTTCCTTCATTTCGATTTCTGTTGCTTCTGTGATTTTCACAGGCCCTTGTGGCTTTGTTTTTACCACACTTAGCTTTGTGTTTCCAAAACTGAAGGAGAAATTATCTGCTGCAGTTTCAAACATATCTTCAAAGAAGCTCCGTGGACGGTCTTGATTACCTGGCACAATTATGTCTCCTTGCATGACGGGCCGTCCTAGTATTCCTCTTTTGAAAATGTTGGGGTCAGAGACTTGCATCATAACTCCTTCTTCTGCAGGAGCAAGCACTATTTTCTCAGCTTCGCTGATTTCAGCTTCCTGTATTTCTACATGTTCTCCGAGACTTGTTCCTGCGTTTTTTCTCGTGTATCCGTCCATTCTAGCTATTCCTAGGCCTTTGTCTGCAGGATAGCTTCGTGCCGCTAGGCCTACAGTTTCTCTGTTTCCTTCGACAGTTACTGCATCTCCCTCTCTTACGCCTAGTTGTTCCATGATTTTGCTGTCGATACGGATTATTCCACGACCGACGTCTTGTTGTGCGTTTGGAGGTACTTCGCCTACTCGGAGTCTTACAGGTTCGCTCATGCTATTTCACCTTCTTTTTCTTTGATCTTATTGATCATTGCCTTGTCCTCTATCAGGACTTTAAATATGTGGTGGGATACTTTGTCGCCCCAACTCTGGAAGTATTCGTCAACCTTGTTTGTATAGTCTTTGACAATTATGAATACTGAATCATCGATTCGTATATTGGGTACTTCGTCCATTAACCCATCTTTTTCATATTCGTAGCGTTTGCCGTTCCGCTTCACAGTCTGTTTGTACCCGAAAAGACCTCTGTAAAATTTGTTTCGTTCGTATACAGAGTCGAATTTCTTTCTGTAAGTCTTATAGGTCAGTAGTGAGGCTGGACGTTCTTCCATATACTCAACTTTACCTTGTAGAACTATTATAAACTTTTTTGTTTACGTGAGTAAAAATCTTGTTTTCATTCTCAACCAGATTTAAGGTTTCAGCACACATAGTACTATGTGGAAGTAAAAAGAGTCTCAACTGGTTCCGGGCTCGTGGACGAACTGTTGAATGGTGGTTTAGAAAAAGGGATTATAACCAACATTTACGGCGAATCAGGCACGGGGAAGACAAATTTGTGTGTTCAGGCAGCAGCTACTGTTGCTGAGAAAGGGGAGAAGGTAGCATATATAGACACGGAAGGAGGATTTTCTCCTGAAAGAATGGCTCAAATTGCTTCCGAAAAAGCATTAGGGAACGTTCTGGTCAAAAATCCTGTAGAATTTTCTGAGCAGGAAGAGGTAGTAGAAGGTTTAGGAAAAGTAGTTGAGAGAGAAGCTATAGAGCTAGTAGTGGTGGATTCTGCGGTTTCATTATACCGTTTAAAGGTGAATGGTGATAATGCGTCAAAAATAAATCAAAAACTTTCAAAACAGCTCTCAGAGCTCTCAAAAATAGCCAGAAGACATGAAATTCCTGTTTTAATAACTAATCAAGTATATACAAGTTTTGATGAGGAAGAGCTAGAGCTAGTAGGGCGCGACGTGCCAAAATATTGGTCAAAATGTTTGCTGAAATTATCTGATGGCAAAAGCCGGGAAATAGAGGTTTCAAAACACCGTTCGCTACCCCGAGGCCTGTCTAAAGAGTTCAGGATTGCGAATGACGGTATAGTTGAGCCCAAAGAAGGAAGCAGTATTCTCTAAAAAATCAGGTTTTTTAACTCTGTCAAATACAGGTATCTGCATGTTAAACAAATATAGGGAAGAGATAGATACAATAAACGATGAAATAGTTGATCTTATAGCAGAAAGGATGACTGTCGTTGAAAATATAAGTGCGGAAAAAATGGGAAAAGGAATTCCTATTAGGGATGAGGAGCGCGAGGAGGAAGTCATAAGCTCATTCCAACAAAAGTTTTCAGAGAAGGGTCTCGATGCTGAAAAGGGCGGAGAATTAGCAAAATTGTTGATAGACTTGGCTGTTAAAGAGCAGAAGGATAAAAGATGAAAGTAGCACTTCTAGGGCCTGAAGGAACCTATACACATGAAGCTGCGTTGAAGTATTTTGGAGAGTTTGAACCAGTGTGGTGTGAAACTATAACGGAAGTTTTTGAGTCTAATACAGAAGCAAAGTTCGTACCTGTAGAGAACTCACTTGGTGGAGAAGTAAGGGATACAGTAGATATGCTCAGGAAAAGGAATGAGACAGTTACTGGGGAAGTAACACTTAAGATAAATCATTGTCTGATTTCCGAAACAAATTTAGAACAAATAAAAACAGTGAAGTCGCATCCACAAGCTCTTTCACAATGCAAAGAAATAATAGATGAAAATGGCTGGAGCTCGGAAAAAACTTCATCAACTGCAAAAGCAGTTGAAAATCTTGGAAAAGGTGAGGCTGCGCTTGCATCAGAAACTGCTGCAAAAATCAATGGTTTAAACATCCTGAAGAAAGCTATACAAGACAGAGATATCAACACAACTCGGTTCTTTGCATTAAATACAGAGATAGAAGAAAAAGAGAAGACTGCATTGATATTAGAGCCTGGAAGCGATCAGCCGGGCCTACTTCACTCGATGCTTTCATGCTTTGCGGATCAAGGAATCAATCTCTCTCACATTCAATCTAGGCCTACAAAACGGAAGCTTGGTGAATATTACTTCTATGTTGAGGCAGAGATCTCAAATGATACTGATGAGTTTAGTAACGCCTTGAACTGTTTAGAGGATTATGCGCGTGTTAAAGTACTTGGTTCGTATTCAGCTGGCCGTTAGACGAGCAATATATAAATGTGGTGTGCAACATCATTTTCTACAATGAACGCATTGTCAACCTCAGGTGGATGTTTTATCTCAATTAAAGGTGGATGCGTTCTGCAATTCTTCCAATAGAAAGAATTTGCTAGAGCAGAAATCAATAGATTCTACTTTCTGTAGAAACAACTCAGAACCATTATTTTCTCAAATTTCTGAAGTTTCATCTATTATTCTGTTTTCGCTAATTATTCTGCTGCTGCTTGGATAATCCAAGGAGTAGCGGTTCTCAATCCTTTTCTCTCAACGAGGTAAGACCGTTACAATGAAACAAAAACACAACTACACACAATCACGTCAACATGAAACCGTTAAACAGTCAGTAGAGGAGGTGAAATAAATGGTAAAATCCGATAATGGAAAGTCAGTCCATGAAGTTGCAGGAGGGTATGAAGAAGCTCCAGAAATAGATGACTTGGGTCTACAGGGCAAAGGTTTTCCGGAAGACTACAACCCTAAAGAAGTCAGAGGGGTATCAGAAGTTCCGGACAAGTCAGGCTATGGGACGAGAGAAAGAGACTATACAACACAAGGAGAGTTTGGTCCAGAGTCTGAGGCCTTTAAAGTTTTCTCTGAGTTCTTTGATTCGCCTACGGAAGCGCTTGAAGGCGAGAGCAATAAAGCTTGTACTGATGGCGGAACAATTCGGATGGCAGGACCAATGGGTCCAGGAACTGTAGGTCCAGAAGATACTGATTACAGAACTGATGGGGGAGTCACTACGGTGGCTGATCCTATGACAGAATACTCTTCTGAAAAACAGACCATGGCTGAAGTTGATCATGAATCTCCGCACGGAGTACAGGAAACGTATGAGAGGGGCTAACTCTAAATAGGGCCTTATTCTCTCCCGTTTCCTTCATATTTCTCTCTTTAACAATCTAGTTATAGAGGTCTCTAAAAATGCGTCAAAGAATACAGAACATTAACTTATCAATAAGAAAGATATCCGAAAAAGCCTCGAAACAAGAAAATATTGTCAGGTTTGACATAGGTCAACCCTCTTTTGACACGCCAAAACACGTCAAAGACGCAGCCAGAAAAAGCCTTGAAAATAAACAAGGATATAGCCCAATGTTAGGGCTTGAAGAATTGAGAAAAGAAATCTCAAGAGAAGAATCAGAGAAAAAAAGACTTGAACTAGATTTTAATGAAGTAATGGTTACAACCGGAGGTATGGGCGCACTATATGCAGTTTTTGCTGCCCGATTAGGAGAAAATGATAATGCAGTGTTTAATGATCCTTGCTGGGGTCCTTACAAAATGATTTCAGAAGTCTCAGGAAATAACTGGAGCCAAGTAGAGTACTGGGATGAAGAGCGCAAATTAAGAGAAGAAGCTAAAAAAGAAATCAGGGATGCGGATCTCATAGTTGTTAATACACCAAGTAATCCTACAGGATATGTGCTGACTGAAGAACAAGCCAGAGAAATTGGAGAGTTCGCTGATAAAAATAATACGTTCTTGGTTTCTGATGAGGTATATCATAGATTAACTTATAATAAAGAACATTATTCTCCTGCGGCTTACTCCAGTAAGTCTGCTATAATTGGCTCAGTATCTAAGAATCATGCAATGACAGGATGGAGGATAGGATGGGTTATAGATGAAGAAGAGAATATTGAACAGTATGCTAAAGTTTCTCGTGCTTCAACGGCATGTCCTCCTAGAATCTCGCAGTATGCTGCGATTGAGGCCTTGAAAACTGATTCTCACGCGGAAGAAATGAAGAAAGAGTATCATGAGAGAAGAGATTTACTGATTAACCGGATGAATGATATTGGCTGGGACTTTATTGATCCTGAAGGCGCAATATATGCGTTTCCTAATGTGGGGGAAGATTCCTGGAAGTTCTGCATGAAAATGATAGGAAAAGGGGTTGCAATGGTGCCTGGCGAACCAATGGGTCCTGAAAGCGATCAGAATGTTAGAATTTGTTTCGGGTCCACTACTAAAGAAGAAATCAAAAAGGCCTTCGATATTCTAGAAAAAGAGCTAGCGTGATTTTGATATGATTAATCAAAAAATTGCGATTATTGGGGGCACAGGTCAGTTTGGCCAACATTTAGGAGAGAACTTAGATGAAAATAATGAAATCATAATTTCGGGTAAAAATCTTGAACAGGCCTCAAAAGTAGCAAAAAATCATGGATGGGCTTATGGGGAAAGCACTGAGATTGTCAAAGATGCTGATATAGTGATCATAGCAGTTCCTATAGCGGTAACAGTAGAAGTCATAGAGCAAATAGGCCCATTTATTTCAGATGATACTTTGCTCTGTGATATCACGAGTGTAAAGAAAAAGCCGGTTGATGCCATGAAAAAATATTCGAGCGAGGTGTTGGGCATGCATCCAATGTATGCTCCGAGTAATTCTATATCAGGTCAGAAAGTCGTTTTAACGCCTGAAGAAGGCAAGAAATGGAGTATAATGGAGAATTTTTGGGAGGATAACGATGCTGATGTGCATGTAACAAATCCTGAAACTCATGATAAGGCCATGAGTCTGGTACAAGGTCTAATACATTTTTCCGAGCTAGTTGTTGCTGAAACAATTAGAAAAACTGATTTAACTGGAAAAGATATGGAGCAGTACTCCTCTCCAGTCTATCAATTGATAACTGATTTAACTGCTAGAATGCTTAATCAGAAGCCTGGTCTATATGGAAGTATCCAGACTGAGAATCCTGAAAACGAAAAGATTAGAGAAAGCTTCGTTGAGTCTGCTGAAGATATTAAAGTTTTGATTGAAGAGGATAACTCATTTGATGAAAAGTTTGAGGGTCTTGGAGCAGAGTTTGATTTAAAAGCAGCACAAAATAGGACTGATAAGGTTATAGAGTTTTTATCCGTAGATTTTAGATAGATTAAACTGTATTTAGGCCTATAAAGTTACAGCTACCAATCATCTTTGCTTGGACAATCAGGATCTATACACATTGAATAATCTCTGCCTTTTTTTCTCTCAACGTAAATCATTGGCTTTCCGCATTCTTCACATTCTTTATCGGTAGAGTTGATGTCTCCGTTTCTTGGAAGAGGGTAGGTATTTTCACAATCAGGATAGTTGGTGCAGCCTACAAAACGGCCTTTTTTAGTCTTAATAATCTGTAGAACGCCATCTTCACGATCTTCATCCTCACATTTATCGCATGGACCTAGTTTTCTTTTTCTGTTTCTTTCTGAATCTATTGTCTCAACAAGTTCGGAGCCAATCTCTTTCTGTTGTGATTTGAACTCTGTGAGAACATCCGTAAGGTTTTTTTCCGCTTCACTAAGTACTTCGGTTCTAGAGTGTTCTTGTTCTCGTATTTCCTGCATTTTTTCTTCGAAGCTGCGTGTTAAGTCTTGAGAAACTACTTCTGGACAGTATTTTTCTAGAGTGTCTACTATAGCAAGGCCTAGTTCGGTCACCTCAATAGGATCATTTTCTATGTAGTCTCGGTTGTATAGTCTGTCTACAATTTGCGCTCTCGTTGCCTTTGTTCCAAGATTTCGTTTCTCAAGTTCTGATACGATGCCTGACTGTGAATAACGTCGAGGCGGTTTTGTTTCTTTTTCGAGTAGTTCAAATTCTTCTACGTCAAGTACTTGACCTTCCTTTAGATCAGGCAGTTCTGCCTCCTCAACTCGGACGTAAGGGTCATAGAGGTCAAACCAGTTTCGTTCCTTTGTGATTTTGGACTTAGCTTTGAACTCATATCCTTCTACATTTAGCGTCATTGTAACGCTTTGTCTTTTTGCTGCTTTTCCAAATACTGCGAAAAACCGTTTTACAATCAAGTCGTAGACATTTCGTTCTTTCTTTGAAAGGCCTCCAGGGGGCTCTCCTGTGGGATAAATTGCAGGATGTGCATCGTCTTTTTTCTTGCCCTGTTTAGGAGAAATATCTTTTTTTGAAAGAACTTTTTTCGCAAGATTTTCGTAGTTTTCTTGATTCTTTAACTTCTTCAAAATATTTTTGTGCCCGATTTTTGCAGGCAGTTTCTGTGACTCAGTACGAGGATAAGAGATTAAACCATTTTCATAAAGTGTCTGTGCAATCGCTTGAGTCTGTTTAGGGTTGATTCTGAATTGTGATGAGGCCTCGCTTTGCAGATCTGTTAGGTTGAAGGGAGTAGGGACATTGTGTTTATAATTTCTCGTGCTTACATCGACTACTTCCGTCTTTTTCTCGTCTTTAACTATTGAGAATATTTCTTCAGCTTTTTCTTCTTCCCATATGCGATCTTCTCCATCTTCCTCGAGCTTGGCATCAAATTCGGAGTTCTTAAGAAATATTTCCCAATATGGATCGGGGTCGAAAGCCATTATTTCTCTTTCTTTTTCGGCTAGCATTGCTAGTGCAGGGCCTTGTACACGACCAGTTGACAAAGTTTTGTAACGGTCGTTTGCTCTGACGGCTTTCATTAAGGCTCTGGAAACGTTTATACCATAATAAAAGTCTAGTACGTGGCGTGTAAGACCTGCTTCAGTCATCCCTTCGTCAAACTCTTCAAGATCTTCATAAGCTTCTTGTAGATCTCCTGCTGTGAGTGTAGAAAATTTCATTCTTTTTATTCGATTGTTTGGTGCGCCTGTTAAGTGTTTAATGACGTTTGACCCAATTACGGAGCCTTCTAAATCGTAATCGCATGCGTTTATGAACTCATCTGCTTTTTCAAGCTGGTCTCGGAGATTGTTGTAATACTTTTTCATATAATCGGCAGAGTCACTAGTTTCGAAAGTTGGAACCCACTCTACGTCGAATACAGGGTAGTCCCAAGAATCGCTTTTATCGTTTAGATTGAATATATGGCCTACTGCTGGAGCTATAATTATTGTGTCATTTTCCTTTCTAAGAATGTAGTTCTTAACTCCGCGGTTTGTTTCTATGGAATAATCGCCTAATGCCTGTGCGAGTCTAGAGGCTACTTTGGGTTTCTCGCCGACCATGACTGTCGTTGTCATTACAAGTACTGTTAAGGACTCCTATGTTTTAAATTCTAGAGCGATGATTGGGTCTTTTTATTGCAGTTTTTCAAATATATTTAACTGCAACGAAAACAAAAGTGATAAAACATTATGCCACTAAACAGTAATAAAGACACTATGGTATCTTTTGATCCAACTAGGATAGAGGACCACAATACGTTTCTCTATGAGAGAGATTCGTCAGGCAGCCTCAACAGGCGGGCTGTAAGCCCACTGGAAGCATTTGATGAACTGCATGAACCTGTTTATGAGTTTGTTGACTCATATAGTTCTAGGAATACAGGCACATCATATTCTGGAGGTATGTATGGTTCTGGTATCAAAACAAATGATAGTCTTACTTTGGATGAGGAAGACGCTTTAAAAAGATGGCGAGAGAATACTAGAGGGACTGAAGGCGATAAATTTGTTCAAACTGAAATTACTGATGTTGACGGTAATGACTATGTTTTTGACTGGCATTTTCGGAAAGAGGCGAGTCCTTCGTCAGTAGGCACTCCATTCAGCATGGTCCCTATGAGATCAGAAGAGGGATACAACATGGGATTCAGGGTTGCTAGAGTTTATGATCCAGAAATTGCTGAAGATTGTCCTATTCAAGGTAGAGATAGTTTTGAGCCTGAACTGACAGCAAAGCTGAGATGGAGCGAACGTGAAATAAAAGATGAGTACGGCTGGGTGCAGGAGCCATTCCTTAGAGCAGCGCTTGACAGAGAAGAAGGAGTACAGGAGCAATTAGAGGAGTTGGGTATGACTCGCTTAACTGAGAGAAATCAGGCTTATGTAGATCAAAACCATGATACAGCATACTCAAATTCAGATTTTGAGGTGGGGTTGTTCTATGAGTGGGCAGAACCTCTATTTACGAATAGCCTTCAAGATGCTGAGGCAGTAAAAACTGGCCACCACTCTGCAGTTCTTAATTCTCTTGGTTTAATGACATATCCTGATAGAAAACCAGAAGAATTTTTCTTAGAAGTTAATCCTGAAGGAGAATATGAAGTTCAGCAGAAAGACCTTGAGTTCGCACTTTATACAGATAATAGACAGCGTATCAATGGATTAGACGTGCCTGACCTAGTACATCAGCTTGATCAAGGAATTCTTGAGGCTGCAGATGAATCGACGGTTTATGATGACAGAAGAGTTTTACCTGAGGTAATGAAGGAATCTAGAAGAGGAAAGATGCGGGAGATAGATGAAGAAGTCGGTTTAGATGAAATAATTCATTGGGTGCCGGATAAAGTGCCTATGGACTGGGATCCGGATTTATTCCCTAGAAAAGTAAACAAGGTAGAATGGTAAAAAAGAGGAAAAATTTGACGAAGCCTTATTCTTCGCTGTTCATTATTCCTGCTAAAATAGTTGAAGCAACTAATATTGTAGCAGATAGTACTACAAAGTCTCCTGAAGCTTCGTAACCTGCTAGGCCAGCGCCTATATCTACTACGAAGACTGTTAAGAAGAATGTTGCTACTGCCAGAACTAGCATCACTACAAAGGCCACTACATTACTCATTAGGCCTCTAAGTACGTTCATTAAGTCGGACATTTCGTTTTTTCACCTGTAGAATTATTACTCAAAGAGGTTTTAGTCAATTTCTATAAACTCTTGTCCGCCCATGTAAGATTTAAGAACTTCAGGAATTTTAATCCCATTCTCTTTTTGATTATTTTCAATTATTGCAGTCATTATCCTTTGGGGAACAAGAGCAGTTGCATAAACTGTGAACGGTACTTCTCTTTCTCCTTTCTCTCTGTACTGTGTATCAAATTCACGAGCCTGGTAATCTGTGCATGATCCATAGCTTCCCACTTCTCCATATTCGCCTAATGGAGGTCTCCAAACCTCAATATCATATTGTTTGAATGTCTTATTGGAAATATCTCCGTCACATATATCAACGACTCTGTAAGGAAGACCTAGCTTTTGCATAAGTTCTTCAGCATTTTCTAGTGTTTCTTCTAGAATTTCTAAATGGTTTTCTGGCTTGCAAAATGCGAACTGCTCTACTTTTTCAAATTGATGAACTCTCCAAATTCCTCTGGTCTGTTTTCCATGTTTTCCAGCTTCTCTTCTGAAGTTAGTGGAGAATCCTCCAAGTTTCAAAGGCAAATCTTGTTCTATTACTTCTTCTTGGTATTTTGCTGCTAAGGCGTGTTCTGATGTACCAATTAGATATCGGCCGTTTTCATTTACCTGGTATAGCTGTTCCTGAAATGTTTCTAAATCTACAGCGGCCGCAATTGATTTTTCTTCTAGCATATAGGGTACTTGGTATACGCCGAAGTCTCTTTCTTCTAGGAAATCGATTGCAAAGTTAATCAAAGCCTGGCTCAGCTTCATTAGTGCTGGATCAAGATAGTAGGCTCTTTCTCCACCTACTTCTGCTGCTTTCTCAGCTGAAAGCAGATTGTTTCTTTCTAGTATGTCTGCGGCAAGTTCAGAACTTTCATCTTTTCCGGCTGAGGGTTCCCAGGTTCGTAGTTCAATATTATCTTCTTCTCCATCGCCTGAAGGAACATCTTCGGCCAGAAGGTTTCCGATTCTATATCGTAAATTATCTCTTTTGGCCTTTAGGTCATCTACTTCCTTCTCTAACTCAGAGATTTCCTGTTTAACTTTACTCATCCTCTCTATTTTATCCGACGCGTCTTCTCCAGTTTTCTTCAGTTCTGCAATTTCATCTCCTACAGAATTTCTTTTTTGCTGCAATTCTTCCAAAATTTGGAGTTTTTCTCTCCATTGTTTGTCAACTTTAACTACTTCATCAACTTTATCAGGGTTGTTTCCTCTTCGTTTCTCAGAATCTTTTATTCTCTCAGGGTTCTCACGGAAAACCTCTATGCCAATCATAGAAAATCACTTAGGAAGGAAGACTTTAATTTTAACAGGTTTAGAAGTGGTTTTCGATATGTAATCCTGTGGAAAAACATCCACCTTTCATTGTATGACTAGATTTGAAATTCAGTATTAAATATTTGAGGAACTATTCTACAGGAGGATTATTTTCGGATCCTTCATTCTCTTGCGTTTCTAGGTCATTTGCTGTTTCTAAATCTCCTCCAGTTCCTACTCTGCTAACGTGTTTCTGCAATCGATCTGAAATCTCTCTTTCAATCTCGCTATGATTCTTTATTTTTTTGATAGTCATCTCTGCTTTGTTGGTGCCTGCAGTCTTAATTCTAAGCTTTCCTGTTCTGAATATTCGGTCTATTAGACCTCTAGAAGTGTTTATATGGGTAATGCGGTCGAATTTGATGATTTTAGAGTCATATCTAATGAACTTGTACTCGTGCACTATCCTCATATTAGTTATATAGTATGTGTTTCCACGGACGAGTATCTCAGCTCTTATAACGCTAGGAAGAGCTAGTACTAAACCTATGCCTAGTATTATGCTTGATCCTGCTAAGCTGCCTAGCACTGGTATGTTCTCTAAGAAAGTTACTAGGCCTGCAGATATTGCTACAGCTATGAGCAGTATTAGTGCTGAAGTCAGATAATCCAGAAGAAGTACAGAAGTCCTTGCTGGGCTAAACTTCTTGACTATTTCTTCCTCTTCGTGAAGCTTGGTGTCCATATATCTAGGCCTCTGTTAACATAATTTATGGTAAACCCCTTACTTATAGATCATGATTACGAAAGAGTGGTATTGGTGTTGCGGTAACCAGATTTTTCGAGCTGAATCAAGTATTTCTTTAGGGCTATTCCAAAAGCGTATCCTCCAATACCATTTTTTGAAGTGACGCGGTGACATGGTATTATTATGGGAAGCGGATTTCTGCCGCACGCCTGCCCTACAGCTATCGGAGAAGAATCTATCTGATCAGCTATTGTTCCATAGCTTTTGGTCTCCCCGTAAGGAATTTTTTCCATCTCTTTCATTACGAGGCCTGTGAAGTTTGAAGGAAAGGTTTTCTTGAGCTCAAATTCTTTTCTATCTCCGTTAAGATATTCTTCAATCTGTCTTTGTACTTCATTGTCGGTTTCAGAAATCAAGTTGCTATCAAGTTCTAAAGTTTTTCCTAGTAACTTGATTTTCATTCTTCGGAGATTACAGCTATTTTGGGATCCAGTAGCTCAAAAAGTTCTGATCTAGTAGTTTTTACACCTATGACTCGACTTCCTCCTGCAGGCCTGACAGATCCTTCGGGAATAGATTTTGCAGCGTAAATGGGTATGTTGAGGTTGAAAGGGGATACTCCTCCTACTATGTATCCTGTTTCGGTTTTTACTTCTCTAGGATGCGCCATTCTCACTTTTTTTCCTGTTAAGTCTGAGAGTTTATTCTCATCTACTCTTTTGTCGCCAGGACACATAACTGCTACAAAATCTTCTCCGCACTTAAATATTAGAGTTTTAATTATCCGATTTTTATCTAGTTGAGAATGTTTTACTGATTCGTCCACAGTCTCTGCTTTTGCATGGACTTCAAAATCCATATCAAAATCTTTAACTGTTTCAATTACTCTTTTAACGTTTTCAAGATCTTTTTCAAGAAATTCTAGTAGTTCTTCTAGTTCTGAACCTGTTTGAGTAAATGATTTCATTCTGGGATCCATGATTCTGGCCATTGGTCTTCAGTTTCTTTTGCTTTACTACTGAAATGAGAACGGTGGAACCTTGATTGGATAGGTTTCCAGAAGTCGGGTTTTCCTTCTGTCAGGAGAGCTGCATCGTACATACTCATTTCTCCTTCTTCACGGTTAAATACGACGTGTTCATAGATTTGGTCGCTTCCGGCATCGAAATGCATTTCGTGCATATCTGCGCCGTCTATAATTGTTAAGTGCAGGCTTCGAGCAGGTAAAGGTCCATCGCTTTTGAGTTGGTAGTTATGTCTTCTCCCTCCCAGACCTATGATTGCTGTGTCTTCTAGTGTGCGAGTGTAAGGCATGTGGACGTGATCATAGAAGACGGTGTCCGCATCATTCAGGCTAGGTGCAGGACCCTCTAAAGTATTTTGATTAAGATCTTGTGTTACGGAAAAGAAGTTTTCATCAAGAACGTCTGGATTTCTTGTATCTGGAAGGCTAATAGGTTCTCTATCAATGTGGTGAGGGTGATGAGCGGCTTGAATGGTCCAGTCGCCGATTTGTTTTTCAAAGCCTTCATCGAATACTTCATAAGGTATATCTACGTTCCAAGGATCTGTTCCTATTTGCTCAAAGAAACCAGTCCAAGGTTTCGAGTCATTATCTGGTTTCACTTTGTCTTCATCTCCGGCGACTATAATTGCGCCATAGTCTCCGTCTAAAGTATCTAAAAGAGCGTGAACATCATTAGAACTTCCTGTGTCGCCTAATATCCAGAGCTCATCTAGGCCATATTTGCTGTCATAAGAGTTTATTTGCTCGCCTATTTCTCTGCAGTAGTTTTCACTATTAAAACCTTCCTCAAAAGCGTGGATTTCGGCCAGTTTTAGAATATTGTAGGAATCATCAAAATCGGGTAGTGGTGGAGAGTAAACCGGTCCGCTCTGGCGAGCTTTAACCTCCATGAACTAAATATAAGATATTATATATAAAAAAGAATATGTGTGGTCTAGGCCTTTAGCTGATGTCGATGTTTCGGCCATTCGAGTTCTCGATTTCGGCTTTGACTTTCAGTACTCCGTCTTCATAGCTTGCTTTTACGCTGTCAGGATCTATTTTTCTAGGCCATTCAATTGATCTGTTGTACATTCTCTGACTTCTCTCTCTGCGGAGGTATTTCTCATTCTCTTCTTTGATCTCTTCTTTGCTTTCGGCCATAATTTCTAGTTTATTTTCATCTGCAGTTAGGCTAATTTCTTCTTTATCTATTCCTGGGAGATCAGCACTTACTATTATTTCTCCGTTCTCTTCTCTGATATCAATGGGTACATGCCCTCCAGGCACGATATTACGGCCTACCTGCTGCATTTCTTCAAACATTCTTTGCATCTGATCTAGCATGTCTTTGTCATTATTTCTGCGTAACCGTCTCATAGGAACTTTTTTTATGCACAACATTAAAAATTTATTGGTTTACTCAACTTGGTTCTTCAAAAAAGCTATCTGATCTTTTATCTCATGTATGAGTTCTTCGGCCTGAACTTGTTTCTCTTTAACATTTTCTGAAGCCTTGGGGTCTTTTATCTCCTCAAATTCATGCTCGGCATGCTCAAATTCCTCCAAGACGTTGTTCAGATCGTCTTCTATACTCATGTAATTAATTTAACATCTCTATGTTGATAAATTTTTATGTCTCGTAAACAAAAAGTCAAAGATTCTTTGAGAGAGATTTTAGATGAGGGCAAAAGGCCTAGTGCAGCTTTATTAGCTGAAAAGCTTTCATGGCCTGAAGAAGATGTTCATCGTTGTCTAAATGCTCTAGAAAAAGAAAGAGAGTTAGAAACGTATAAGAAAGAAGTTTTAGGCCAGCGTTTCCGCATGGTGGCGTTAAAACGCTGATTATTTGTTGACTCTAGGAGTAGGAATAGGAGGTAGCAAGCTTAATGTGTTCGCTACACCTACAGCTTCTGAGAGAAGTCTCCTGTAAAGTTCGTTCATTAGAGGGGCTCTCATTTCATCAGGTAGAGACTCATCTTCGTCCCAAGATGCAGTTATTTCATCTAGATGTCCTTTCCAAAGTACATTACCTGACATCAAGATTTCTGCTGCTGACTCATCGTTTGCTGTATAGTTGACTGTGAAGTCAAACTCTATACGTGCTACTTTTTCCTCAAATGCGCTTACAGTCACTTCTTCTACGTTGAGGATTTTAGGGGTATAGTTAATTTGCAGGTCTCCTCTTGCACTTCCTTCTTTGGAAGCTTCCATCGAGTCAATGTTAAATCCTACTATCATAAACACATTAAGGAAGAGAAACTTCTTTAACTCTAAGCCTACTACAAACTAAACAATGGTAAACAGAGAACAGATAGTGATGGTTGGTGCAGGTCTCATGGTAGCAATAGGATTTATGTTCATGGGAGCAGTAAATCTTGCAGGAATGGCTCCGAGCGCGCCTGAACAGGGAGAAAATGGCGAGATAGATGCAGAATTACCTGAAAGTACTTATCAGGAAGGTAGTTTTGGACTAGGGCCTATAGAACAGGCTTATTTGGCATCAATGAACCAAGTCGTTTTCGTCAATGCTATTTATGAAGGGAATGAGTCTGAGATGTTTGAAGACTTTGATGAAATCGCTGATCGTTTTGATGGTAGAGTTTATGTAAATGTAGTTGAGTCCGAAGAGGCAACCCAGATTACATCAGAATATCAGGTAAACGACTTTCCTGAGGTAATAGTTATAGGAGATCAGCCTACAGAACAAGCGCCTTACACTGTGACAGACACACAACCTGATCAAGAATCTGTTATTGAAGCAGTATGCGGTTCAATGGCGGAAGTTGGGGATGCAGCAGCAGTATGCTTTGGTTAAAGATCGAAAGCTTTAGCAAAATTTTTGTCGCCCTGCACGTTGTCAGAACCAGCTTTTTCTAATTCTTTCATGGCTAAACCTTCAGTAGACGCAGAAACTGCTCCTTTTTCTCCAATCAACGTAACAGTCGTATCATACTGAGATGAGAGCTGTCTAGATAGTTGTATTAACAGGCCTACGTTTTCAGTAGGTACTCTCTCGTGTACATGACTCTGGGATGCTTGTTCTCTTAATACTTTTTCAAGCTCGTCTTCTAACTTCTGCAGTTGTTTCTCTCTTTCTTTCCTTGTCTCAAATAGACTTTCTGCTCTCTCATTAATGCTTTCTCCCTCTACAGAAGATATTTCCACTTCTATATCTAGGTAAGAGGATAATCTATCGATTTTATGTTTTAACTCGTTATTTTCTTTTCTGAATCTTTTGATTGTTTCAGGCAGATTCTCGGACGCAGTGTCGTATATCTCTTCTAGCCCTCTAGAGAAATCTCTTATTTCTGTGAATGAGTCTTGTAGTCTCTGATTTGCATCCTGGAATTCTTGTAATTCTCCTTTAAACTTCCTGAAGGGCTCAAAGGAGTTCTCTAGGGTCTGAATTGCTTGAGCAGTGCTTTTAATGCCTTTTTTAAATTCATCAAAAGGCTCCATTAGACTGATAGACTCTTTTACAAGGTATTTTCTGGCAGCTTCTCCTGTTTTGTACTCTAATCTAATTATGCCATCTTGTATTCTTTTAGAATCCGTTATTACAAATTCTTCAGCGTGTTTTGTAGAGGTGAGGTGTGTTCCACCACAGGCTTCAATGTCAGAGTCCTCTATTTCTACTAGCCGTATAATATTTCCTGGGGGAGCGCCACCTTGATAGATTCTGAAGCCATGTTTCTGCTCAGCCTGAGATTTAATTAGTTCGTTAACACGAATTTTATGATTTTCTTCAATTATCTGTCGCACTTTTGATTCAATATTGTCGAGTGTTTCTCTGCTAAGGTTTTCGTAGTGTGTTATGTCGAGCCTTCCTTTTTCTACTGTCTTGTTTGCTCCGGCTTGGTAGATATGTTCTCCGAGTTCTTCTCGGGCTGCAGCGTTCACCATGTGGGTGGCAGAATGGTGTTGGGTCAACTGCTTACGCCTCTTGCCATCAACCTTGCATGTCACAGCGTCCCCTTCGCCAAGATTGTGTTCTGGTATGCGATGGAGCACTATGTCCCCCTGATTCTGAACCTGTTCCACTTTGAAGCCATTTATTTTTCCAGTATCATGGCTTTGTCCGCCACCTTTAGGATAAAATAATGTCTTGTCTAGTACAATCCATTCATCTTCTATTACTGCTTCAACTGACGCATCAAATTCGGGATCAATTAATTTTCCATTAGCTCTGTAAGGCTCTCGATGTTCCTGCGTATAATACAATTTTTCAGTTGATTCAAGTCCTGAAATGTCAAATTCCTCTTCTATTCTTTGAACAGTTTCGTTTTCCTGCCCTAGTATTGAGTAAAAGTCTTCAGGGACTTTGAGACCATGATCTTCCATCATTTCAGGGCTGACTCCATGGCTCTCATATAACTCTATCATTTCCTCAATACTTGGCTGCTCTTCCAGTTCTTTTAGTTGTTCGAAGGCTTTTTCTCGTGCTTTACTGTATTTTTCTTTCTCAACGTTCAATATTTCTTCAATTTCTTCCATTGAGTCCAGTAATTCTGGGAACATAGGTTCAAGCTCTTCTGCGTTCCACTTTGCTACCTCTACGAGGTCTATATCCCAGTTATACTTTTCGATGATATCCTTGGCTCGTCTGTATACGAGACGCAAATTATGTCCTCCGCCGGTATTTGAAGGGATTTTTCCATCTGATAGTGCGAATATTAAGGCTCTCATATGTTCGGCAACAGAATAAAGTCCTGCAGCGGGTTTTATTTCATTTTTAAGTTCTTCTACAGGGACTTCTATTTTTTCTGCGATTTCTTCCCATTTATGTTCTATGTTATCGACTTCGTCAACATTTAGCTCTGAGGAGTGAGGTAAGAAAGATTCCCATATCTCTCTGTTAACTTCTAGACCAGTAATTTCTTTTAGTTTTGTTATTGTTTCCGGCATTACACATTCGTAACTTGTTTCTGTGCCGTGGCTAATCCAGGTGATTCTTTCTTGACCCATTCCCATGTCTAATACTTTCAGGTCTAGTTCTTCGTAACCGGAAGGTGTTTGTTTGTAAAACATGTAAACTTGATTCCAGAGTTCTAGACCGTCGACAAAGAACTCCATGCATGCGCCAAGATTTCCTCCACCGCCCCAGCAGTCTTCGTGTAGTATGAGTTTTTCTTTTGGTATTCCAAGCTCAATCGCAAACTCAAACATGTCTCTGAAGTAGCGATTTTGATCATATTTTTCTGGAGGTCTAAAACAAGTTTGTCCTATGTGGTTGTGTAGCACATAGTGTCTTCCTGTTATTCCAACGTTGTCAACGTCGTTGAAACGTAAGCTAGGTTGAGGTACTATTAATTCGGGTGCTGGAGGTTCCGCTTCTCCTGAAACAATGTATGGCTGAAAGTTGTAAATGCTGCCGCCAACAAACTCGACATCATCTCTCCACCTTGCGACAACAGGGTAGCGGTCTATGGCTTTATAACCGCGGCTAGTCATGAATTCTTTGAATTTTTCCCATGCCTCTATGTATCCGTACTCTTTCTCTGTTGGAGAGTTATTGATGAAGGTGTATCCTCCGCTACATTCTGGTTCGCCACATACTTCTCTGTCTTTTTTATAACTCCAGAAGTACATTCCGCAATTCTCGCATTTTCCACGCGAAAATTCTTTTTCTTTCAGTATATCGGTAGCGAAGAACTTTTCAGGATTATTGGAGGCTTCTTCTTTAATCTCTTGCTTTAATTTTTCAAGGTTCATGCTTTAGCTGGGGCGACGTATTTTTTTATTGTTCTTCTAGTTTTTTACTAGCATCCTCTATTTTATCTGCAATATTGAGGTCTAGACCTTCTTCTGGTTCATCAAAATTCTGGTCTTTCAATGGTGTTATGCCTCCAACTTCTGACAGAACTGTAGTAAGATCTTTTTCAGTGTCTACGATGTATTTTGAACCATTTTGTAGAGATTTCTGTACTGTTTCTAATTTTTTGTGTTCTTGTGCTTCGCCTTTGAAGTGTTCTCTTAGTGCAGTGTTAACTAGTTGTATTTCGTTAGCTTCAGCCGTGGCTCGTAATTCAATTGCTTTTGAGTCTCCTTCGGCTTCAAGTACGGCTGCTTTCTTCAAACCTTCTGCTTCTTCAATAGCTGCTTTTTTGTTTCCGCGTGCTTCAATTTCGGTAGCTTTTGCATCATCTTGTGCAGCATCTTTACGGTTCTCAGCTTTTAGAATCTCGTTCATTGATTCTTGGACATCGCTAGGAGGAGTAATTTCTTTCATTTCTACTCTTACGACATCTATACCCCATGCATCAGTATCTTCTTCAAGTTCTTGATGTAGAGTTTGATTGATCTTTTGTCTTTCGCTATTTACTTCTTCAAACTGTTTTGTACCTATAACGTTTCTTGCAGTGGTTTGCGCTAAACGCGTGATTTGTTTCTCGTAGTCGTCAACGTTATAGAATGATTTTTTCACATCTTCCTCATTAGGTCTAACTTGGTAGTATACATCGAGGTCAACGTTGGCGTTCAGGTTTTCTCTTGTAATCATGTCGCTAGGCTGGACATTTTTCATTTGCTCGGTGACGTTTCTTTTGTACATTTTGTCAGTCCAAGGCAATAGGAAGTGTATTCCGGGATCACAGTACTTATGGTAGTCTCCGAACCGTTCTATAACTGCTCTCTGATCGGGTCTAACAATTTTGAACGTGGAGAAAAGAGTTATTCCTAAGATGAGGAGGCCGGTTATGAGTAGAATTGTGAGGATCATAGGTCTAGTTACTAGATTAATGATTTAACATTTTAGGCGGTTAAGCGGTGGATAGCAGAATAGGGGTTAAAGGGTCTCTATTTGTTCTTGAAGTTCTTCCATGGTTGCTGCGATAGAGATGATGTCTTCTGGAAGATATTCAGGAGATTTTATGCTCTCATTTTCAGAAAGTTGTGTGGCTTGGTCAGTTGAGATTTTCCCTATCATTAAGTCTTCTATGTTTCCACCTTGTTCTAGATGTTCTTGCACCTGTGTTCTACCTTCTAGATAAATATGGTCTTTTATGAAGCCTCCTCCGCGGTGGGCTCTTAGAGCTAAGTTCCAGGCTTGGTTTTGGCTGAACTGGTGTTCTCTCATCAAGTTGTAGGTTTCATTGTAGTTATTACCTTCTAGAACAGACTGGACTGCTTTTACTCGGCCAGCATATTTTCTCATAAGAGTAGGATTCGATAAATCTGCAGATTCTTCTAATAAAAGAGCTAAACCTTCTTCTGTGGCATGATAAGATCCTGTTCCGTGCTCCATTACACCATAATCTTGTATATTACCGTTTGCTGCTCTGAAAGCATGTGCTCCAACTTCGTGGAGAGGTAATCTTTGGATTTCGTTGGTTGTATATTCTCGATGTTTAGGAATGTTAATTTTTTTCTGAGGGCCGCTTACTGATATGGATCCCTTATCAACGAATTCTGTGTTCCAGTCTGTGAGGCCTGCTCTGTTGAGAGTGTCATCCATTACCATATTCATCTGTGATGAGGTGAAAGTCTGGGCTGTTCTGTTAGTATTGGTTGTTGATTCTAGTATCTGATTGGCTAGTGCTATGGTTTGTTCGGAAGGGGTGCCGTAAATCTGTTTTGAGGCGTTTATAACAGTATTAGGATTTCCTATATTCTCGGCTATTTCAATTAAAGCGTTTATTTCATTTAGGGAATCTAGGTAGAGGCTTTCAATATCAGGATTAATTTCTGCGCTTTCAAGTTTGTTTTCTAGAATGTTTAATTTCTCTTTTTCATTTGAGAGGTTTGAAGTTTTGTAGGTAAATTCGGGATTTTCTATGTTTGTGTTAGATTCTAGTTGTTGCTCGAACCAGGTTCTTACTTCTCTTTCGTTCTCGGGGCTAATTCTCTGGTATATGTCTATTTCTGTGCGGATCGATTCAAAAAATTCGTCCAATTCGCCGAGAAGTTCGTCACTCATAAGTAATAATTGTTTTCTGGAGATATAAAATAAGGGGGAAAAAGAAAAAAACCTTGGCGGCCTTAGAACATGCTTCCTAGGCCGGCAGCTGCTTCTTCTTCAGAATCGTCGTCTTCCTCTTCTTCCTCTTCTTCTGCATCATCTTCTTCTGTCTCTTCTGAGGCTGCTGGTGCGGCTGCTGCTCCGCCTGCTGCAACTGCAGTTTCCATTGCTTCTTCAATGTCTACGTCTTCGAGTGCGGCTACTAGAGCTGCAATTTCTGAGTCTTCTACTTCAAGATCTGCTGCGTCTACGATTGATTCTAGGTTGTCTTCGTTAACTTCTTTTCCTGCTTCGTGCAGGGTAAGTGCTGCGTAAATTAGTTCCATTTTTGTTACACCTTAACTGGGATAAAGAACCTTAGTAATAAAAAGAGAAAGCACATATATGAATACTAATTTGGGTTAGAGGATATTTCTAATAACTCACAAAATCTAAAGCTAACTCTAAGAATATAATCAGACATAAATAGTGGTAATGCATATTTGATTATAGATGGAATTTTCTGAGTTAGAAGGCATAAGAGTGAAACTGAATAAAGAAGGTAGAGAAGAGTTCTGGCATGTTATAGACGAGTTTGGAGGGATCAAGAACTTTTCACGCACCTTCGATATACCATCAAGCAAGATGTACAATTGGAAGTCTAAACGCTCTTATCTACCGATTGAGTTAATTAAACAAATATTTGGGAATCAGCCTAGATTTGTGCAAGCCTATAAGGGAAGAGGCAGAAGCAGAGCTGTGAAAAACCCAGTTTTCCCTATTCCTGAAAACAATGAGCTATTAACCCGCATAGATTGTTCTGTCAATGTTAATCAGAATGGTATTCCTGTATATCAGGCTTCTGATAGAGGATTGGTGGAAAGATTTGCAAATCTTTTAGGCCTGATAGGCGAGGTGCCTTATAGAATATACAATAGAAAGGTTTACGAGCTACGTTACCCAAAATACTTGCATCAAATCCTATCTCAGATGAACTATGATCAAGACCTCAACGCTTTAGTGGATGAAGAAGGAAGCGTGCATGATGGTAAAATAACGTTAGATAATCAAGAAATAAATGCTAAAGAGGTAAGTCAGCTCTACCATCGAGAAAAACGCCTTAATCTGGCTTTAATTAGAGAAGATAGGGAAGAAATAGCAAATATAATGTCGGAAGAAAAGAAAAAGATAGGAAAGGCCTTAAAGAAGGCCTGAGTTATTCCTCATCTTTCTCTTCTGATTCTTCTGTTTCTTCAGAGTCATCAGATGTCTCGAGATTTACGCTTTCTAAATCAACTTGTGAGCCTACACCTTGTGCATTAGATGATGCATAAGCAAGAATCTCCTCAATTGTGTCATCTGTAGGAATTCCTTCGCTGATAGAGAGGTTACGTGCTTTACTTACTGCATCACCAATGATGGCTGGAGCAGTTGATTTGTTGATAACTCCTGCATTGACTGCAAGATTGAAAGCCATGCTAGCTGCAGATTCCACGTCTTCACGATATTCTTCTTCATCTATGTCTAGCTGTTCAGCTGTGAAGATTTCTCCATCATTATAGGCGATATCGAGATCTAGACCTATTTCAAGAGGTTCTAGACCTAATTGATTGAGTATTTCAGCATCGTCTCTCGTGATGGTATCTCCTTTTTCAACCATTACAGATCCTTTCTGAACGTGAATAGTTCCATCGTCTACCTGTACCTGGGCTCCAGTCTGTTGAAGTTTTCCAAGCATTGGTCCAGGACCTATCCCTGTATCGCCTTCAGGTACTTCAATATCGGAAGGTGCGATTTCTCCTCCCTGTGCTGCTGCACTGGTCTTGTTCTTCTTGATTAATGAGTATAGCTGGAAAGGATCTTTTTCAGAAAAGATGAACGCTGGTTGTACTGCGCTGTTGTTTTGTAGTTCTTCTACTCCATCTTTCTCAGCTTTGTCTATTGATAGCTGCATCAAGGTCTTTCTACTCATCTTGATGTCTGCGAACTCCTTCATCTCTTTCTTGATTTGTTGCAGTTGCCTAGAAGGAAGACTGTTCATGTCAAGAATACCTACAACAGGATTTTCTTCAATTTTCTCTTTGAATTCTTTGACCTTTGTCTCTTTCTGACTACGGGTCATGTTCTTTGGCTTTGGCTGAACCATTACTGATCCACCTCTGCTGGACTGCCCATTGTAGTCTTCAATAAGACTGATTTGACATTGTTGTTTCCTTGAGGCAATCTATCTAAAATAAAGTTGTAGACTGATTCAGCGTTGCTGGATACTTCGCCTTCTTCCTGTTCTTCATTACCTACTTTAACCTGTAGCAATGGATCCTCTCTTAGTCTTAGTGTAACTGTGTTTCTAAGGTCTTCAATTTTGTCGCTTGGATCGCTTCCTGGAGGCATTGGATCAGGCATCATGTTTCTCGGACCAAATACTTGTCCAAGTTGCTGACCTATCTTAGGCATCAGAGGAGCTTCTGCAATAAGGAATGAATACTCTTCTGCCAGTTCCTTAGCTTCGTCAGGATTGTCAAACATGTCTTCGAGTTCATTTTTGTCAATGATTCTGTCTGCATTATCGGCGTTGTTAATAATAGATTCTCCGATTACAGCTACCTTAATGTTGTCATCTGCCTGATAAGGCAATTTCAAATCTTCGTTGAATCTGTTATTAGGATCGCTTAAGTCCAAGTCTTTGAAATTGATAATTAAGTCGATGCTCTCTGTAAAGTTCCTGTCTTCTGAACTTTCAACTGCTTCTTCTATTGCTTCGCTGAAATTCATTTGATGTCATCCTCCTGTTCAAGTTGTTCATCGTACTCACCATCATCGATAGCATTCTGCACTTCAAGTGCTTCATTACCATCGACAGTGATTCCCATTGACTGGGCTGTTCCTATGACTTCTTTCACACAGCCTCTCAAGTCCATCCCAAGCAAGTCAGTTGACTTCATGCGTGCAACTTTACATGCCTGTGAGAACTCCATGTCTGCGACCTTGTTCAAGTTAGGTTCTCCAGAGCCGGACTCAATACCTAGCAGATCCTTGATAAGCGCTGCTGTAGGCGGCTTTCCAACTTCTATTTCAAATTCACCGGTTTCTTCATCGACTGTTACATCGACAGGTACTTCCATTCCTTCGAAATCTGAGGTTTTATCGTTTATAGATTGAACTACTTCGCCTACGTCAGCAGGCAAAGGTCCTAGTTCGGGTCCTAGCGGAGGCCCAGCACTTGCTGATCCTCCTTCTACCAGGGTATTGATGGTAGTCTTGTCTCCCATTGTTAATTTTTCACCTTAATACTGTTTTACGCCTTTTCAGGCCTTTTTCCTTACCATATCTGCGTCCACGGTTGTAGGGATTGGAACGGCTGCATCAAGCAGCTCTATGGTCACTTCTCGGTTTGTATCGTCTACTCTCTTGATTTTTGCGTCTTCTCCTTTGAAAGGTCCGCCTACTACTTCCACTTCATCGCCTTCTTCAATCTTTATTTCTTCTTGTTCTTCGCTTAGATACTTTTCAATTTGATCTAGGCCTATTTCTTGATCAATTACTCCCCGGGCGTTTCTGAGATCTGAGACTATGTCTTTAACGTCTTGTTTATTGCCTTCGACAAAGATGTATCCTTTTAAGTCATCTGGAGCTAGTACTGCTCTTATATCCAGATTGCGGGATTTAACCTTGCTTCTCATTGAGTTTACTACTGTTTTCTCTCTTCCACGTGTTGTTCTTACGGTGAGTATCATTTTTGATCTAAAGGACTCTTGGTAGTAGGTTTGCTGACAGGTAAAATATGAATCCGATTAAGCCTATGATTATAATACCGGCTCCTGTTATTTTTGTGGCCATTTCGTATTCTTCTCTGTTTGGCTTTTCGGCGATTTTAAGCACTCTGAGATATTCTCTGAGCTTTCGCTTTACGGTTCTTTTTCCGGTTAAGGCCTTATTTTTCAGGTCTTCTGAATTCATAGCGTTTATACCTTGTTGCTTTGGAGCTTAGAAGAACGACTAGTTGAAAGTCGCTCTTCCACTCTGGTGTGTTACACCAATCTTTTTTTGGAGTGGTGTTAACGAGCTAAGAAAAACAACTCATGGAACATTTAAAAACCCTGTTAACTACAGGCATCAATATCGCAATCTTCTACATCTGGATTATCGCAACTCATCCGGCCTGCATCTACCTCGTCTTCTATAAATGAGCATGTCTGGCTGTCTCTTGTGTCGTCTGCTTCGCCTATCATCTCTGAGACAGAAGAATCACCGCCTACTGCAATAAACATTACTACTCCTGCTAATGCAATAGCGACTGCTGCTGCAATAACAATCCACAGTACTTTGTCCATGTATTAATCGTTATGTCATGACTCATGTATAAACCTATCCGTGGCTTATTTCGGAGGTAGCTAATCTTACATTATCAAGAAAATAGGAGTCTCCCAGCCTGAAGTCGGGTATATTAGCATAACTCTCCCAGTCGTCGGGTCTGTCTTGTCCGCTTATGTCGTCTGCGTCAGATTGTATGTCTGTTAAACTGTCTGCACCTATGAATAATAGAATGCCTGCAAGCGCTATGATTACTGCTGCAGCAATTATTATCCAGATTACGTTATCCATAATTAAGGATTAGGAAAGGTATTATTTGAAGTCTTGTGTTATCAAAACAGGCTGGTAAAGATGGCTTTTGGAGATTATCTATGGCTAAGATCTAGAATACTGATTAAAGTCATTATGAAAGCCGTAATATAGAAAAATTTGGAGTAATATGTAAAGAGTGAGTGGATTGCCTTTTCAAAGAAAGGACAATCCCTCTCGAGTCTACCTATAATTTAGATGAACTCAACGCCTAACTCTCTTTCTATTTCTTCTTCGTATTCGTCACTCATTGTTTTGTCAGGGCCGTAGATTTGAGGGCTCTCGACACCTGTTACGATTATCATGGTTTGGAGGGTGCTGTCCATGTCTTCCCGGACTTGTGCTCCCCAAATTATTTTGGCGTGATCGCTTAGTTTATCACTTACAGTGTTTACAACTTCCTGGGCTTCGTTCAGAGACAGAGATGTGCCTCCTGTAACGTTGACCAATGCTCCCTTCCCGCCATCGATTTCAACATCAAGTAGCGGGTTAGATAATGCCTTTGTAACTGCTTCGCTTGCTCGAGAGTCTGTGTCACTTTGACCCATTCCTATCATCGCTATTCCTCCTTCTCCCATGACGGCTCTGATGTCTGCAAAGTCTAAGTTAACGAGGCCAGGTTTTGTTACCAGTTCGGTTACACCTTTAACCGCGTTTACTAGTATTTCATCCGCGATCTTGAATGCAGTATTTAGTGATACGTCTGGAACGATCTGGAGCAATTTATCGTTTGGAATTACGATTAATGTGTCTACAATGTCTTCTAAGCGTTCTAATCCATACTCTGCATTTTTTTGTCTTGATTGCCCTTCCATTTCAAATGGTAATGTGACAATACCTACTGTTAGTGCGCCTTCTTTTTTAGCTTGTTCAGCGATTACAGGCAGGGATCCTGTTCCTGTACCTCCTCCAAGTCCGCACGTCACGAACACCATGTCTGCGCCTTTTACGGTCTCTTTTACTTTTTGTTGGGATTCTTTAGCAGACTCCTCTCCTACTTTTGGGTCTGCTCCAGCTCCAAGACCCTGTGTTAGCTCTTTACCAATTAATACTTTCTTATCGGCGTTTGCGTAGAGAAGATCTTGAGCATCAGTGTTCATAGCTACTGTTTCACATCCTTCGATACCAACATCTACTAGTCTGGAAATAGTATTGTTTCCTGCTCCTCCGGCACCAATAACTTTTATCTCGGCTTTGCGCTGTTCTATAAGACTTTCCAGCTCATCGTCGATTTCATGGCTTTTATCGTTTCTCTGCGGCGGTACGCCTGAACCGTTCCTAGCCTTTTCAATTTGATCTTCCATATTTGAACCCCGTTCTATTATTCATTAAGTAGTCCTCAAACTATTTAAAAATGGTCTGAAGCGCTACCAAAACCAGCAGCAGTTCAACTTAATCATCTAAAAATGACTTGTTCGGTTTCAGGTCTTAACTCAACTCTTCCTCCTATGGGTGCTGGTATTATAGGATCTGTATGCCCGAAGTCAAAGTTGAATAAGATAGGAGTATCAGGAGCATAAACGTCCATCCACTTCTTGATTGCTTCTTTCTGATTTTCTCGATATTCTTCTCGCTTTTCAGGTTCTGGTTCTTCAAGATGGCTTCGGGCTTTAGCTCTGCCGGCAACTATTCCCTTTAATACTTCAAGAACTCCTCGTTCTCCAAGGCCTAGCATAAAATCCTCGATTTGTATTTTATCAGGTAATTCTTCTGAGGTCTCAAGCAGGAGTATTTTTCCTTCAAGCTCTTGCTTTTCAGGTATTCTCCCGGCTGACATGTTAATTGAGACTATTTCTAAGCAACCTCCCCAAGTTCTCCCTGAAATAGGCTCAGAGAAGTTGTGCCATTCCCATCCCGGATTTTCTTCCATTTCACGGTGTTTCTCCAGATTTTCGGGTTCAGCCCACTCCAGATTTTCATCAGTAAATTGTTTTGACGCCTCTACTTCACCAATACTATTATCAAAAAATGCCTTCCCTACATGTTCTACTGTGTAATCATGCATTTTTCCCTGCATGGCTAGCTCAGTCATAACCATTGGCCCTTGAAAGCTGATTATGCCGTGCTTCCAGAGATAAAGGTTTAGAGAAGTATTATCGCTATAACCATAGAATCGAGTAGGGTTATTTTTCAAGACCTCAGGATCTAAGTGTTTCAGGATTCTGATTTGTTCGCCAGTACCTCCAATAGCAGCTATCACTCCTTTAATATCGTCGTCTTTGAAGGCTTGCATTAGCTCTTCTGCTCTCTGTTTAGGATGATTTGTAAGGTATTCAGGGTTTTCCTGTGAGGTAGGATACTCTATGGGTATCAATCCGAAAACTTCTCTAAGTCTCTCAAGGCCTAAATTATACACTTCTGGAAAAATTTCTTTAGAAGGTCCGTTACCTGTACCTATTACTGCTATTTTATCGCCTTTTTTCAATTTAGGGGGCAGAATAAATTCAGCCATGCCATTCGTCCTCTAAAATACCGTATATATGAGCGTTCTCGAAAGTTCCATCAATAAATATGTGTTCTCGTAAGCATCCTTCTTCTTGGAAACCTAGCTTTTCCCACACAGATTTTGACTTTTCATTGTTTGAGAGAACTCTTGCATAGATTTTATTATATCTCAACTGTTTAAATCCATGGTTGATAAGTAGCTTTGAAGCTTCAGTGCCGTAACCATTTCCATGGGCGTCTGGATGAATCATTAGGCCTATTTCTCCGACATCTTTTTCTTTTTCTTTTAAGACAATATTCCCAATCAGCTCGTCTTCTGCATAAATTGAAAGATGGATGTTATCATCGCTTAAGTTCTCTATAAATTCTTCTTCATCCTGTTTGTTCATTGGCTTCCTAATCGCTAAGAATTTTCTGACCTCTGGATGATTAACTATTTCGGTGAATGCTTCGGCATCTTCAACTTCCATGGTTCTCAAGTCAATTTTATCGCCTTCAAGAAATACTGCTCCAGTCATGGAATTAATTGTTAAAATAAAGATTAAAAGGCTTTTGAGGCCTTATTCGTCGAATTCAACATCTTCAAATGCTGTATATTCCAGAATTTCTTCCGAAAGCCGTTCTTTGAATTCCTCGCTTAAAGTGTGTGAGTGTTCGTCATGTTCGTGTTTATGTACTACTGTCACAGCATCTTCGTCGAATTCTAGTTCTCCGTGACCTAAACGGTTATTAAGTATGCTTTGGGCTATTTCTTTATCGTCATCTACTTTTTCAACAATCTTTACCCAGTATTCTAAATCTTTTCCAGAAAGCGGGTGATTGAAGTCGACTCTAACTCTGCCTGAACCTTTTGAGACTACACGGCCTCTTTGATGACCTACCATTATGTCTTCCCCAGGTCTGACTTGCACACCTTGATCTTTGAAGGCTTTTTCCGGAAATGTTTGCACCTTATCGCTGTCTCTTTCGCCGTAAGCCTTTTCGGCAGATATTTCCAACTCTTTTTCCTCTCCGACCTCCATGTCTAGCAGAGATTCTTCTAGACCTTCAATTACATAGTTTTCTCCAAGCAAAACGGGTAGAGGATTAAATTCTACTTTTTCTGTTTCTAAATTTTCTTCTTCTGCTTTTTCCTCGGAGTTTAGATCAAATACTTCGCCGTTTGTTTTTCCGACGTACTCGATTTTCACCATGTCGCCTTTTTCCATGGATTACTCAACGGCGATGAGAGTTATAAGGCTTTAACTCTCTACATTCGGTATGACTTGGAAAGATTCTCTGCCTAAAAAGCCGCGCGAATCATTGGAAAGCCTTTTACTCGATGCTGAACAGTATGAATCCTCCTATATGGATTCTGAGAATCCTACAGTGGGTCAGATTTGGGTAGTGATGGCATTGATGAATCAAAGACTCCAGAAGACAGAACAACTAGTCAGAGCACAGAGAAAGGCGTTAAAAGAGATGGATATAGAGATAGAAGTCGATAAACATCTTGATGAAGACTTAAAAGAAAGCCTAAAGCGATATTAAGTTAATAACTCGCTTATAGACGTGTTAAGTAGTAAAGCTTTGCGAACATCAGAGTTTTTGGCTTCAATAAAGTTTTGCACATTATCAGAAAAATTATCGTCTATAAAACCTCGGACATAGATTACGTCTTCAAAACACTCAGGATTATCTCATAGGTTTCCTCGTTTAAATGACGGTCTTTTCATGAGCTCCGCCATAAGCATGATAATGTCAAGTATTCTAGACGCGTTTAGCCACTAATTTTGAGATCAAGATATATAGGAGATATAATTTCTGTGCTAGCAAAAATAGTTGATATCATCTTTTCTGAATAAGATGTCGACTACTTCATCTCTACAGCCTCAGCAAATCCTCGCTAGAACAGCATTATAATGCTATAGCGTACAGACGTATTCTCTAATCATTTCAATACAATCGCAGGCCTTCCAGATTCAGCACGGGAGGATTTTTCTTCCTCGGACTTTTCCTCAGAACTTATCCTTACTTCTACGTTAAATTCTTCTCTCCATCGCTCTAAGTTCTCTTCCAATGCTTTAGATTCGGTTTCTTGGCTCATGTACTGGTTTTGGAATTTCCCAGGGTTTTCAACGGCCTTAATTACTAGCTGGTTAATTTCTTGTGCGTGAGTCTTCAGGTTATCGTCGAGAATTTCACCCATTATCTTTCCAACGTCTTGGAGCTCTAAGTTTTCTTTTATCTTTTCAAAAGCCTCATATTTCCAGTCTGAGGCCTGAATTATCTTAATTTGATCTGGTTCGCTGGAGATCATATTTTTTATGTCTCTTACGTCGCTTGCCACCCTATCAAAGTATTTATCGATGTCTTCAGCCTCACTGTCTAATAGTTCTGGATCAGGTTTAGGCCATTCGGACTCAAAGATGAACTCATTGTTCTTAAGTTCGTTGTTCCATAACTCATCAGAAAGATGCGGGGCAAAAGGACCTAAAAGCTTCACAACAGCTCTTACGCCTTCACTAAACACTTCTGGTTTAGGATCTCTTTGCAAGTACCAGTACAGTTTTGTCAGCAACTTATCAAGTTCTCCAATCGCAATATTGAATTCATAGTTCTCGCAGCTTTCAGTTATTTTCTCCTTAGTTCTCTGAATTCTGCTTGAGACAATTCTATCTTCGAGGCCTAGTTCCGAAAGATTAGGTTCTTCATCTGTAATCAAGCCTTCATTTTCTATGACAAGTCTATTGATTCTTTCAAGCATTTCTCTGGATGACTCAACGCCATCTTGTGACCAGTCAAGCTCCTTTTCAGGGTGTGAAGCTCGTAAAATAAATGTTCTGGCAGTATCTGCGCCATAATTCTCTACCAGTTCTGAAGGTCTCACGACATTGTTCTTAGACTTTGACATCTTCATGACCTCTACTTCAACTTCTTGACCACACTTGCTGCATATATCTCCATCTTCTACTTGTTCAGGATATATCCATCCATGTTCAGGACAACTGTATGCAGGATGATTCACCATTCCTTGTGTTAATAGTTTTTCGAATGGTTCATCGTTTTCTATCATGCCTTTATCTCTAAGAAACTTGTTAAAGAACCGTGCATAAAGCAAGTGCATTACTGCGTGCTCTACCCCGCCTACATATTGATCAACATTCATCCAATAATTGGCCTCATCTTCATCAAAAGGAGCATCCTCAAAATTTGGCGAACAGTAACGTAGGAAGTACCAAGAAGAATTAATGAATGTATCCATTGTATCGGTCTCTCTTCTAGCGTCTTCGCCACACTCAGGACACTCGGTCTCTATGAAGTGATTTGAAGTCTTAATAGGATTGCCTTGGCCAGTGAACTCTACATCTTCAGGAAGCTCCACAGGCAAATCTTCTTCAGGAACAGGCACTGTTCCACATTTGTCACAATAAACTACAGGTATGGGTGTTCCCCAATAACGTTGTCTAGAAATCAGCCAGTCACGGAGTTTGTAATTAACATCTTCTTCTCCTAATCCTTTGCTTTTAAGCACGTCTACTATTTCTTCTATAGCATCTTCTTTTCCAAGACCATTCAAGAACTCAGAGTTAACATGGTCTCCATCACCATCGTACGCCTCCTTACTGAAGTCATGATCATTTCTAGGTTCAACTACTTTTCTAATTTCAATCCCGTGTTCTTGGGCAAACTCAAAGTCGCGTTCATCGTGTGCAGGAACAGCCATTATTGCGCCAGTACCGTAGTCCATCAAAATAAATTCGGCAACGTAGATAGGTATTTCCTCACCGCTAACAGGGTTTTCTGCATAAAAACCTGTAAATACTCCTGACTTGGATTTCTCCTCCCGGGCCTCTGAATCTCGCTTTTTAGCCTCTTCAATGTATCTTGCTACTTCTTCATTTTCTTCGGCTATTTCACCAGCTAGACTATGTTCTGGGGCGAGAGCCATGAATGTGGCGCCGAAAATTGTATCGGGTCTGGTGGTAAACACCTCGATTTTTTTGTCGCTTTCTTTTACTGAGAAGTTAATTTTTGCTCCTTTACTTTTTCCAATCCAGTCATGCTGCATTTTTCTTACCTTATCAGGCCAGCCCTCTAACTGGGTAAGATCTTCAAGTAGTTCGTCTGCATAATTTGTTATACCGAGCTTCCATTGCTTCATGTCTCTATTTTCTACGATGCTGTCACATCTCCAACAAAGCCCGTTTTCTACTTGTTCGTCTGCAAGAACTGTCTCGCATTGAGGGCACCAGTTGACTTCGGCCTGATCTCTGTAAGCAAGTCCTTCTTCAAGCATTTTCTGGAATATCCACTGATCCCATTTGTAGTATTCGGGCTCACAGGTTGTTACTTCTCGGCTCCAGTCAAGCGAAAAACCGAGTCTTTTGAACTCTTTTTTCATTGAGTTGATGCAGTCGTGTGTCCATTCACCAGGATTTACGTCTCGGTCTATTGCTGCATTTTCCGCAGGCATTCCGAAAGCATCCCAACCCATAGGATGCATTACGTTGAAGCCCTGCATTGATTTGAACCGAGAATATGCATCTCCTAATGAAAAAGCTCTTCCGTGACCCATGTGCATTCTGCCAGATGGATAAGGGAACATGTCTAAGACATAGTATTTCTTTTGATCTTTATCCATCTCTGAGTTATGGAGGCCTTTTTGCTCCCACTCTTTCTGCCATTTTGTTTCAATATCTTTGAGTCTTTCCGTGAACTCTTGGGTCATGTAGATGAAATAGGGTTAAAACTTATTTTAATCTAAAGTCAGAGGTCTGGAGTTTCTCATCACGTGGTAATTTAAATACTGCTAGTCTAATTTTTGTTTACGATGACCAGGCTCATCTGTGTAAGCAGTGGTAAAGGAGGAGTAGGAAAAACTACAGTGACGTCAAACCTCGGAGCAGCACTAACGCACTTCGGAGCAGATACAGTAGTATTAGACGCAAATCTGACGAATCCAAATCTAGGATTCCACATAGGAATACCGCTGTACCCAAAGACCTTACATGATGTGCTAAAAGGAGATGCACACATAACAGAGGCGATGTACATTCATGACTCTGGTTTAAGAGTAGTGCCTGCAGGACTTTCTGTGGAAGATTTGAAAGATACAAGCCCTGAAAACCTTAGTGATGTTTTACTAGATGCAGTGGGAGAACCAGATTTTGTATTAATTGATTCGGCTGCAGGCTTAGGGAATGAGTCGGTGAATGCTATTGAAGCCTCAGATGAGGTACTAATAGTTACAAATCCGAATCTGCCTGCGGTTACTGATGCATTGAAGACTGTGAATATTGCAGAAGAAGCAGGAACTGATATAACTGGTGTCGTGCTGAATAAGGTGCGTGACAATGATGCGGAGCTGAATCAGGAAGAGGTAGAGTCTATGATTGGCTACGAAATTCTTATGCATGTGCCTGATCATCAAAAAGTTGATGAGGCGCTAGCAGCAAAGAAACCTATAATTCATCATGACCCGGATCACCATGTCTCAGAACGTTTCAAGAAGATTGCTGCAGATGTTCATGGTCTAGAATATGAGCCTAGGCTACAAGAGGAAGGGTTTTTAGGAAAGTTATTTGGCAAGCTTAGGTAGAACCTTTTTATTGTGGGTAAACGAATTCTAAGTTAATGACTAGAGTCATATCTGTCGTATCTGGTAAAGGCGGTGTTGGCAAAACTACTATGACTGTAAATTTAGGCACTGCTCTAGCCCAGCATGGTCATGAAGTTCTGATAATAGACGGAAATTTTTCAGGTGCTAATGTGGCTCAACACTTTGGACTTGGATTTCAAGATGTATCTCTTAATGATGTGTTGAGAGGAGAGGCGTACATAACTCAAGCAGTATCAAAACATAGTGAGGGTGTATCAGTCCTGCCAGCAAGTATACTAGATTTTCAGGCTGATGCAGAAAACTTGAAGCATGCGTTAGTTGATTTTCTTGGAGATAAAGATTTTGTATTTATAGATGCTGCAGCTGGGATTGGGGATGAAGTACAGGCCAGTATAGAAGCTTCAGATGAAGTATTGTTAGTATCACAGCCAGAATTACCATCTTTAACCAACTGTCTTGGGGCCAAAAAGCTAGCTGAACAACTTGATAGGGAAGTAATTGGTCTAGTTTTGAATAGTGTCAGGAATGAGAATTGTGAAGTAGATCTTGAAGATATACATGATTTAGTTGAAGCACCTATAGTTGGAAAAGTGCCCGATCACACGCATGTAAGAGAAGGTATTGCTCTTAGAGAGCCAGTTATGACTTATAGGCCTGATTCAAAGGTCTCAAAAAGAATTGAAGATGTTGCTTATAGGGTTAAAGGACAACAACCTCCAAGAAGAGGCATAGGAGAAAAACTGAAGATGAAATTCAACGAAGTTTCTCCTTTCTAGTACGTTACATCTAAAAACGCTGGACGTAATACATTGTAATATGGCGTCTTTCTTTCATGCATACGACCTTAGAGGTAAGTTTCAAGATCAAATATCCGAAAAAGAAGCAGAAAAAATAGGTAAAGCTTACGGTACATACACAGGTCCTGAAAAAGTAATGGTTGGTAGGGATGGGAGAACACATGCTGAAGAAGTAACTTCTGCGTTTATTAGAGGTCTAAAATCAACTGGAGCTCATATACTGGATGTGGGCACACTTCCAACGCCAGTAGTTTATTACGGAATGGCTGAAAGAGAATTAAATCACGCAGTCGTTGTTACGGCATCACACAATCCTTCTGAATATACAGGGTTCAAATTTACAAAAACTGATGGATTAGCGATGTCTAGAGAGGGAGGAATGGCTGAAATAGAAGAAATATATGACTCAGAAAATTTTTCAGAAGAAGAAGGGAGTCTCACCGAAGTTGAAGTAGAGAAAAGCTATATTGAAGGAATTTCAGAATTATTTGATGTCGATCTAGAGGTTGCAGTAAATTATGGTAATGGAGTTGCTGCTAAAACAGCGCCCAGACTTCTTGAAGCTATAGGATGCAGTCTAAAGAATGTGAATATGGAGGTTGACGGCAACTTCCCGAATCATCTTCCAGCGCCTCATGAAAAAGAAGCTCAGAATGCTTTGAAAGAAAAAATGTCTGATGAGGATATGGGGATAATTTTTGACGGTGATGGGGACCGAGCAGGATTTATTGTAGAAGGAGAATATATTTCAGAAGACAAAGTACTTGCCCTTTTTGCTGAAGAGGCGTTAGAAGATAAACAAGGCAAAGTTGTGCATGACCTTCGCGCTTCAAAACTTGTAAAAGAAATAGTAGAGCGATCAGGAGGAAAAGCAGTTGAGTCTCGGGTAGGCCACACATTTATTGCAGAAATGATTCATGCTGATGAAGAAATAGTATTCGCAGGAGAGCTTTCAGGACATTACTACTTCCCTTTCCTTGGATTCCCGTGGGATGATGGCTTGTTAGCAGCCTGTCTAATGTGTCAAATAGTAGAGGACGGCGGCATAAATAAGCTGAAAAATTATCCAGATTATCCTGTTTCGCCTGAACTCCGTATTGACTGTCCTCATGGGAAAAAAGAGGTAGTAATACAAAAAATATCTGAAAAATACGCAGATTATGATTTATCTACTAAAGATGGCGTCAAAATAAATTTTAAGGATGGATGGGCGTTGATTAGGCCTTCAAACACTGAGGAAAAAATGAGTGTTCGTTGTGAAGCAGATACAGAAGAGGCGCTGAAAAAAATACTGGAAAAAGTTGAGGCAGATGTCAGATCTCTTTGCTGATCTCATATACATAGGCTCCTGAACTGATTATGTCGCCCATGCCTACGAGCCTCTCAGGTTCTTCATGGATTAATGTAGGGATAGCTGCGACTTTATAGCCTGAAACCTCTGCAAAACCGTCCTCTACAAAATCATCAAGCTCAAAGAAATTAGAGAACTCTTGCATTTCTTCTAAATCTCTTACGTGCATTCTTTCAAAATCTAGGCCTTCGAAGTCATTAAGTTCTGGTAAACGCCCGTTATCAGCACATAGAATGGCACAAACTTCTCCAAAAACCATTGCATCTCTCAAATCTCTCAAACTTACAGGATAAGTTCCATCAGCAACTAGTAAGTGGTATCTGTAAGTATGAAGGTGAACTCTCTCAATGTCGTAGCTTTCCATTAATTTTTGGCTTATCTCAAAAGCCTCTCCGATGTGAAGCTGTAAAGAGATATCTATATCAAGTATTTCTGCTACTTTACGAGTTTCAGTCTCATCAAGACCTAAACTATCTATTTCAGTTCCAAGTGTTTCTAGTATAAGTTCGAATACGTTTTCTTTACAATCTACTAATTCTAAGTGCTTTCTAGAGTTTATTTGAGATATTTGTTGTCTTGCCTTCTCTATTTTAGCTTCTTTGTTACCTTCTACATTGTGAAACCCTGAAAGAAGGGCTCTATCAATATTTTGGTCAATTTTATCAAGATTTTCTGCTATGCTGTTTCTAAAATAAGGTCCATAGCCTTTCAGAGTATCTGAGAGAATTAGTCGAGAACTTTTATCTTCACTAAATTCAATGATTGTATTTTCTTTTGTTCTATCTGTGTTAGGTGCATCTCGGACGTTTTTTAGGGTAAATTCTTCAT
>LKMP01000011.1 GCA_001563915.1 Nanohaloarchaea archaeon B1-Br10_U2g21 | reverse complement strand
TCTCAACAAAACAGACCTCGTTGAAGAACAAACAGTAAAGGTCTACAGAGATGAAGTCAAAGAGATAAAAGAAGAAATAGAAGTTGTGCCTGCACAGAATTCAGAAATAGCTCTCGATAAGATTTCCTCCAGCTCTTCTTTGGACACATATATGGCTGAAGCGGTATCTGAAAACATTGAAGAAGACCACGATTTTGACCGCTATGAAGTAGTCGATAGTCTAGAATTTGATTCTGAAAAAGAGTTCAAGAAAAGTTTTGAACGGATTTCAGACAAGTTCAATATTGGAAGGATGAAAGGCACAGTCAAAATAAATGGGAAAAAACGTTTTGTCGAATATTCTTCTGGCGAATTAAGTTTTGACGGCGAAAAACCTGTAAACGATAAAATGGTAGTAATAGGGGATGATAGAGTCTATGATGCAGTCCAAGAAATACAAAAGGCTTGAAAAACTCGACAAAGATACTATCCTTCGAGATGCAAAGGAAGAAGTAGAGGATCTTCTAGAGATGTTTGAACGATGGTCTAAGCTGAACGATAAAGCATCTGAGATTGAGGATGAGGTCTTTTCAGAAGCCGTAAAAATAGCGACTGAAAAAAAGGTTGATATCAGCCAGGTTACAGAAGGAGGAGTAAAGAGCGAAAAAATAGGAGGTCTGAAGAAGGAAAAGAAAGAATTAGAAGAAGAGAAAAAATCGGTGGGCCGGAATATGAAGTTCAAGAACCCGGTAGTTTGGATTATGTACAAACGTAAGGCCTATATCGGCACAAATGATGAGATGAGGGATATGAAAGACTTCCGAGAACACTGTGAGGTTCCAGACGGTATTTGTACAGCAAGATATATTTTTATTAAAGAATATTGTGAGTCAAACCTTGACTGGAATATAGATAAAAATGAAGACTTTGAGTCGGGAATGGATTTAGGCGGGCTGTGGGAGGATGATAGAATTGTTTCTCTTGTTCAGAACGATGACTTCATGGAGGAATGGCGACGACATGAGTTCAATATGGAAAACGGAAGACCAGCTAAATGGGCGGAGTTTGATTCTAATTCTGAGTTGATCAACTGACTGAGAGTTATTAAAAAACTAATTTATTATTAATAACTTATGAGTGGCAATTCAAACATTAAGACTACACATTCGATCAAAAAAGGTTACGAAGATAGGCCATCCCCAAGAGATGTTGCCGAAGAATTTCAAGAAGAGTATGTAGAAGCCTGTCATGAAGTAAACGAGCTTTTAATCGATGCAGACCACTACTTCGCGTTTGATGAAGCACAAAAAGCTTTAGAAGATGAAGAAGGTAATTTTAGAGAAGATAATCAATATAAGCTGAGTATAAATGAGTTAGTTAGCCAATTAGAATATGGAGAACTTGTGGACGAAGAAGAGCTTTACGAAGAGCTTGTAACTCTAGCAGGTTCAGAAAGTATAGAAAACGTTTCACAGCTATCTGCCACAGTCCTAAGCCTAACCTCAAAGAGAGATAGTATAGGTCAATCAATGGACTACAATAATCCAGTATCATGGATGATGTACAAAAGAGAAGCCTATGATGGGCAGAGCAGAGAACAAGGAGATTCCAACAATGAAATAGCTACAATGGGAGATCTTCGAAAACATGCAAACGGCCAAGATTTATGCCAGAAACGATATGAGTTCTTAAATCAATATACTACGCGCAATGAGGACTGGCACATCGACAGCGAAACTGATTTGCCTAGCGAAATGCCATTAGAAGATGTTTATACTGATGAAAGACTTTTAGGCCTATTAGTGACCGAAGAGTTCATGGGTGACGCAATGGATGGCGCCAATGTCGTTGACGTGTTTGGAAACGATCTCACAGCCGATGTTGGTTTGAAAGAAGATGGAAGAGGTAGCTGGCTTGGAAATGAGAAAGATATGGATGGAAAATGGGCTAACTTTGAGGCTTAATTCTTTGGTACAGTCATAACAACTGTGGAATTAATTACGTCTCTTGAAGGTCTTTTCTCAGCTTCAACATTGAACATTTTTTTCACTCTTTTAGAGACAGGTCTGTAAAGCAGTTTTCTCCTCCCATGAACTGTTCTAGCTGCGATATGGCTGTGTTTGTCTATCTGACTTTTTATTGACTGAAATACTTCAATCTCTTCATCTTCAGTTCCTCCTACCATGGCTGCGACGTGGATAAGACTATAGTCATTGTAACCTTTGAACTCTTCTGCATTTGATTGAATAACTTCTATTTCGAGATCTAGTCTTCCACATAGTTTCTGTGCGTTCTCTACGGCTTCTGAATCTCTATCAATTATAGTGATGTCAAAATCATAGTCTTTTGCAAGTATAAGTGCTGAGAAAGGTAGAGGCCCTCCACCTACAAATACTGCGTTCTTTTCCAAGTCTTTGCAGCAGCCTACAACTGTTGCGTACTCGAAAGCAACCAGTTTTTCATAGTTGGTGTAGTATGGGAACTTCTCCATCTCTTTTTTAGGGTCTTCTGATTCAATTATTCTCTGACTCCAATGCTTTTCAAGCTGAAACTCTGACTTACCGCACAAAGTTCTGAGTTCCTGTATTTCCTGATTAGATAAATCTCCTTCAAGATTTTCATCAACTATTCCTGTTACTAGGTTGGAAAAAGTTTCGTTAACTTTTGGAGAGGGTTCGAAGTCATCCAAATTTTTTATCTTTCTATAAATATGCCTTAAGTTATTGGATTCAGTCTTCTGAACGGTCATAGGGGTTAAATAAATCACAAACTTTATTAAGAAACACGCATCATTTTATGAAAAATAGAATATGTTTATATCAAAGAAAAAAGATAGAGACTTGTGTTTATAGCCTAGACGCTATTTTCTCTGATACCTTTGTAAGCGGCTCAGCAAGCTCTTTTTCTTTTATTTCCTTTAGAGGAATCCATTGGCCATTTTCAGGTTCGCCTTCTATCTCTATTGAGTAAGGCTGCCAGTTTACTTCTTTACCCTCACACACCATTGTCGTCTTGAATTTACCTCTATACTTTGAAACACTACTCTTGCAGCCTGTTAACTGGTTTACAGCTTTTTCAGCTGTAACTGATGTCAATTCTCCGTTTGTACCGTCCCTCTGTGGAACAGACCACGTCTCAGAGACGTCGTCAAAAAACATTAAGAGTTTTCTATCTTTGACTACAAGGCCTACAGAAACTTCAGAAACCATAACACTAATTTCTCAGCCTAGTTTAAAACAAGAGGGTCTCCTGATAGTGCCCTATATGTCAGCTTCTTCAAAGTCAATTTCATCCCTATTGATTCTAGGAATATCTTTTTGCTTCTTTAACCGCCGGAATTTTTGATGATCATTTGGCTCAAGAAGCGTTATAGCTTCTCCTTCTTCGCCTTGCCTTCCAGCACGCCCAATTCTATGTGTGTAGGTATCCGCCTTGTTTGGCACATCATAGTTAAACACGTGGCTTATATCATCAATGTGAAGTCCTCTAGCCGCCACATCAGTAGCCACAATGACACGAATATCTTTTCGCTTCAGCTTGTCGACTACTTCTTCTCTCTGATGCTGAGACATATCCCCGTTCAGTTCTTGAGCTTTGAATCCATTTTTACGCAGTTTGTCAGCTAACCAACGCGTAGTGTTCTTTGTCTGACAAAAAATGATGGAAAGATCTCGGTCACGTTGCTTCAAGAAAGTATAGAGAGTTGACAACTTATTATCCTTTTTACAGTTAATGTATCCTTCTTTCAAGTTACGAGTATGCTTCTTTCGCTCGATTCTGATAATCTCAGGATCAATACGGTACTTATCACACAACTTCTTTAAGCCGTGAGGTATTGTCGCTCCAAACAACAAATTTTGCCTTTTCTGAGGACAGAAATCAATGATCTGCTCTAACTCATCTTGGAAACCCATGTCAAGCATTCTATCAGCTTCATCCAAAACGAAATAGTCAAGGCCGGATACATCTAACTGGCCTTTCTTCAATAAATCTAGTACACGTCCAGGTGTACCAATCACGATATTTGCTTTCTTTGCACCCTCAATTTGAGGTCCGTAAGACACACCACCATAAATTGTAACGCTTTCAACTGAACCATCTGAAGCTTTTTCGACTTCTTTTGCGATTTGTTTAGCTAGTTCTCTTGTAGGAGAAAGTACTAAAGCTTGGACATTATTACCTGTAAGATTTTCCATTACTGGTAGTGAAAATGCTAGAGTCTTACCTGAACCAGTTTCTGACTCAACCAGCAGGTCTTTGCCTTCAAAGATTATTGGAATTGATTTCTGTTGAACCTCTGTAGGTTCTGTTATACCTTGCTCCGCAAGGTTTTCTACTATATTATCTGAAATATCAAAGTCGCCGAACTTCATAATTTTTTTACTCCGTTACAACAATACTTACACACAGTAACTTTTTGAAAGAGGCCTCACCCCTAATAAAGCTACCCGTGTAATTAGATTATACAAAGGAGGTGTTTTTAGTTTTGAAAGGAACAGTTAAGCTATGGAAACAACGGAAGAACTTCGGTTTCATTGAGACAGATGAAATGGAAGACGATATATTCTTCCACGTAAGTGAGCTTGAAGGCGATTCAATTGATGAAGGAACAGAAGTCGAATTCGATCAAGAAGAAGGCGACAGAGGCCCAAAAGCAACCAACGTAACAGAAGCATAAAGCCGTAAGGCTCTAAAGCTTCGACACATATCAAACGACACTAGATTCTACATATTTCTTTTCTCTATTTCATAGGCTGATAATTCGATATTGTATTAAGCACTACTTTGGATGCGTGAGGAGAACCTAGTTTTTAGACTTACAGAATGAATAAAGATGTGGATAAAAATGAATGAATTAAATGAGTATAACTAGTTAGAATTCTTCAGGATAGGCCTTTTTCATCAGTTTCTCTCTATCTTCTAGTCTTGCTTTCACAGGTTCTAGGACTTTCGAGATTGCTTTTCCAACTGCTTTTTTCAAATCTTGTGGGTGGAGTTCTTTTTCTAAGAAGTCTTCTTCAAGTTCTTCATAGCTAGTGTATTTGATGTTGCCTCCATATTTTTCAGGTCTTTCAATTATTAGGCTGTCTCCGTTTTTCTCAAGGATTGGGAAGACTAAATGCTGTGCGTATTCTAGCACTCCATTGTCCTCTAGTTCCCCCTGTGGGCAGTAGGCACTCTCTACTTTTTCAACCACTATTTCGGGTTCATCATGGATACTGATCTTAGAGCTTTCATCAGATGCACTCATTTTTCCGCCTGTGAGGCCTGAAAGAAGAGGTGCGAAGACACATGAAGGTGCTTCTCCACCGATTTTTGGTAATGTTTCACGACCAAGCATGTATATCCTTCTTTGATCGAGACCTGCATAGGCTACGTCTACGTCTAGACCTTGCTTGGCACAATCCATAATTTGCATGGCTGAATAGAGTAGTGCTGAAGCTTTCATACCTTCGCTGTGTCTTACTACTTCATTAACGCTTCTTTCAGCTCGGTTGACTGTCATGTTTTCCATCAGCTTCATGTAGCCTTTCTGGTAGTCTGGACTGTGTTGAAAACTGCTTCCTTTAACGAATTCTACTGCTTCAGAATCAATATAACAAGCCTCTAGCATCCCTTTAATTGCTTCTTGGTAGTATTCGGTCCTTGCATCAATTAGTTCACGCGGAGATTTTTCTATGTCAAGTTCGGCGTGTACATCTGCTATTAAAATTTTGAAGGTGAATCCTGCGTCTACGAAATCAGCTATTTTCCTGATTGTGGTGAAATGTCCAATGTGCATAGTACCTGTAGGGGCGTAACCGATGTATGCTGTTGGGTCTTCAAGTTCGCATATTTCTGAGAGTTCTTCTTCGGTTATTACTTCGGCCATGTTACGAGAGACTAGTTCGGTTGATTCTTCAGGATTCATATCTATATTTGTTACAACGAACGAGTTTTAAATTACTGGCTGTGCAGACACAGATTTTCCGTACGCCTCAAATCTGTTAAGCTCTGTAACGCTGTTTTTTACAGCCTCCAGAACTTATATAAAAACTTGTTATTCATAGGTAACACAATCATGGTTGGAGATTTCAAGACGAGGTTTGCAGAAAATATTCAAAAAGTGGGAGAGCTACTAGAGAGCAACGGCTATCGCGTGGCTTTTTACAACGCAGCCTTTGCAGACGCATATGGATATAAGGCCTCATCACATGCGCCAAACATAGATGAAGCTCTGGAAGAAGCGTTTGAAAGGTTAGAAGACAGAGACGTATTCTTTGCAAGAGTATACGGAAAAGAGTTAGAAAAAGCCTATAATGGAGAAATGGGTGCGGAAACGCTTGTCTATAGACTGGTGCATGGTGGTATAGAGATCGAGGAATCGTTCGTAAATCTCTCAGAGGACGATGAAGAAGAGTCTGAAGAAGCTATTTTCCCAGAGTTTGGAATAGTGATTAACTACATGCCTTCTTATCCTGAAGGCCGATGGGCTATTAGATCTACAGCTTCTGAAGTCAGCGATTCCGATGCTGCCGAACGCAAAATACAGGAAATCAGAGAAGTTTTAGAGCAAAAGGGTATTGATGTCGAAACATCGCAGCCAATAAACTGAGCTTCTCCAACTCTCCTTTCTTCTATTTTTTATATCAATTCTTTACTAGAGTATTCTTCTTCAGAATATTCGCTGCTTGAGCCTAAGTACTCTAAGGCTATTTCAATAGAATGGCAGCCTTTGTGATCTACTAAAATGCCTCCAAAAGCCTCTACTACCAATGTGGGCTTTTTCTCTCCAAGAATTTTTTTACCTGCGTCCTCTAAATCCTGCTCATCTCCAATTTCGTATTCAAATTCGGACTCATCTAGAATGGATTTTGCTTTCTCAAAACCTGTTGTTTCTGGAAAATACAGAGTTAGTTTACTCATATTAACTCCTCTTGTAGAGTCTCGTTGGACTTAATTTCTTGAGCTAGATTGTAGGCCCAGCTCAGCGTATAAGGTTTACCATAGAAAAATCGGTGCGCTTCGTCAGTCAGCTCATAAGTGGAGTCTACTGTCATTTTAGGTCTACCTAGTGATTTTTCAATTCTATCAAGATCATGATTTCTTATTTCTACAACTCCTAAATCCTGTAGGTCATATAATTGAGACTTTATTTCTCTGAAAGTTTTGTCATTTTGTAAGCGAGTTTCGCCAATAGATTTAGAGTTTTCCTGGCTGTAAAGTAAGTCTCGCAGTACAAATGGGTCATTATGAGGATCTTCTAGGTATGAAATAACCTGTTCTTGATTTAAGCCTTCATCAAGCCTAACAAATTCGTTAGAATCCATGTAGTTACTTTTAACTCATGAATTGTTATAAGTTTTTGTATATCTTAGACTAGCTCTAATACGAACTAAAATGTAGATGAAGACTCGCTAAAACACTCAGAATATGGATATTATCTGGATGCGGCGTCTGGGATTTGAACCCAGGTCTCCACCATGGCAAGGTGGGGTCGTAGGCCACTGGACCAACGCCGCGCTGTAGAAATGATTAACTGCGATTATAGTTAAATAAGTAGAGAATAACTTGGATTGCTTCACTCATATATACTGAATAATATAATAAATCTCTGCTTCTAGGGCTATACTATATGAAGGAACTTGTAGTTATTGGAGGCGCTTCTGCAGCACAAAGTGCTGCTGTATATGCAGCAAGAGCCGGTGTCGAAGTTACAATTGTGGCAGACGAATACGGCGGCCAGATAAACAATACTGACGTAGTCGAAAACTATCTAGGATTCAAATCGATTGAAGGACCTGAACTCGCTAAACGATATGTTGAACATATGAGAGACTACGATGTTGATGAAATGCTTGGTCAAAAAGCCGTTGACATTAGGAGGCCTGATCACTTTGAAGTAGAGCTTGAAGATGGAACAGTACTTGAAGCATTATCGGTTATTATTGCTACAGGCGGTAGTAGAAGAAAACTAGGAGTAAAAGGAGAGAAAGAACTTTCAGGACGAGGGGTAGGCTACTGTGCTGTATGTGATGGTCCTTTATATCAAGGAGAAGAAGTCGCCATAGTCGGCGCAGGTTACGCGGCTACAGAGGCTATTGACTACATGACAGACATCGCTGAGAAAATATATGTTATCAACAGAAGCAAAGGATACTCAGGGGAAGAAATAACAATCGAAAGAATTGAAGATCATGAAAAAGTAGAGCACTGGGAGAATTCAGAAATAGTGGAGTTCTATAGCGGTGACCAACTGCTTGAAGGTGCAGTAATCAATAAAGATGGTGAAGAAGTTGAACTTGAAGTACCCGGCATATTCATTGAGATAGGCACTAAGCCTAATTCTGACTTAACAGAACTTATTGAAAAGACTGATGGCAGCAGAATAAAGGTAGATAGTCAAATGAGTACTGGCGTCAAGGGTCTTTATGCGGCAGGAGATGTCAATAATAAAGGAGTTCAACAATTGGCTGTATCGGTAGGCCAAGGATGTATAGCGGGGTTAAATGCTGCAGAATATATCAAGGAACACCGTCAATAACTCAAGAGCTACGTTAAAACTTTTTCAGATTAAGGTGTAGTTTATGGCAGAGACAAAAATGACCAAGTGCGTGTTCTGTGGTAAGAACGCTACTACAAAGAACAAAAAGAGACAGCCTGTCTGCAAAGAACATAGAGAGAATAAGCCACGAGACGTTGCATGCCCGGAGTGTGGTATGCCTATGAAAATACGCGAAGGTCGTTATGGTTATTTTTGGGGTTGTGAAGGATATCCTCAGTGCCAAAAGACTTACCAAATTGAATCTTTAATCGACGATGAATAATAGTCTTGACGTCTAATTTAGATCTCTATCGGCATATTCTACAACACTGAAAGACTAAGTCTGTATCTGTTTAGCGGTAGGCTTCAGCTACGTACTCTTTTACCATTCTGTCAGTGTTGAAATAAGAGGCGTTTAGCGCGATACTATGCTTCATAACACTTAGCCATTTCTCTCTGTCGTTATGATAGATTGAAAGTATGTGATCAAGCTTTTGGTATATTGATTTTGAGTCAACTTTATCTTGATCTTCGCCTTCTACATAATCCTCGCCAATACTCCATCCTGTAACGTCTTCAATGTGGCCTTCAATCCACCACCCATCAAGAGTTGAAAGTTGAGGTGTGCCATTGTGTGCTGCTTTCATACCTGAAGTTCCTGAGGCTTCTTTACCTCGAACAGGATTATTCAGCCAGATATCGCAGCCAGAAACCATTTTTAATGCATCCTCCATTCCATAGTCCTCTATAAAGTAGACATCCACTTTTTCTAAGAGTTCTCCGTATTTCAGAATTTGTTGGATTAGCTCTTTCCCATTAGTATCATTTGGATGGGCTTTTCCACCAAAAACTAGTTGCAATCCTCCATATTTTTCTGCAAGTCGTTCAAGCTCTTCTAAATCCTTGAAAATCAGCGTAGGTCTTTTATAAGCTGTACTTCTTCTAGCGAAACCTACTGTAAATGTTCCTGTATCTAATTCTCCTTGAACTATTTCATTTAGCGATATCTTCGCGTCCCTACTTGCACTCCAAATCGCCTTATCAGGTATTCTTAAAGCTTTAGAAAGTCTGTGCGAGTCCTTTCTCCATCCTGGAATGTGATCATCATAGAGTTCTTGGAAAGACTCTATAGTCCATGTATTTGAGTGAACTCCGTTAGTTACTTCTTCAAATACGTGTTCAGGAAACATTGTTTTTGATACTTCACCGTGCTTATCTGACACAGCATTCTTATAGCTAGCATGTTTTAATGCGAGCTCAGTCATATTTAATCCCTCTTCTAAATCAAGCTCTTCAGCTCTACTACCTAAAACATGTTCTACAGTTGATTTATGAAAGCTATCATGCCCTGCAGCTACTGGTGTATGAGTCGTAAATATTTTTTCACCTACAGCCTCTAAAGTCAAAAGTGCTGAATGTCCTTCGTTCATGTGAAAGTAATCTGGATTTAACCCTAGCTCATCAATTATTCTTGCGCCCCCTATACCTAGTAAAGCCTCCTGGCTTAACCGGAACTCATTATCGCCTGCGTAAAGACTGGAAGTCAGAGATTTAGCATAGTCAGAATTAGAATCGAGACCAGTGTCAAGGAAATAAACCTCCACATTTCTTCTTTCACCTTCAATCACGTATTTCCAGGCCTTGATCTCGACTTCTTCGCCTTTAATCTCTACATGTGTGGTCACTCCGGTATCCTCAAGCAACTCAAAGTAATTCCATTCCTGTCCTTCTTCATTTTGCATCTGTCCTTCAAGCACCTGTCTGAAGTATCCATCACGGTACATTAGTGTTACTGCTGTAAAATTTAGGCCTTGATCTGCGGCAGCTTTCAGAGTATCACCTGCAAGAACGCCTAGACCGCCACTATAAGTTTTTACTTCAGGGTTTAGTCCAATCTCCATGGAGAAATAAGCCACTGATCTGCTCATATAATGAGTTTATGCGAAGTAGAATAAAAAATATTACTTGAGTTACAAAATCAGAGTTGTTTTGAATCTTGACATGTAAAATATCTTAAGAGGCCGATAAAAATGGAGGAACTCAAAGGAAAGAATGCAATTATAACTGGTGCTTCATCAGGGATAGGAAAAGCTACAGCTCATAGACTTGCCGAAGAAGGAGTATCTATTGCGCTAGCATCTCGAAGTAAGGATAAACTCAAAGAGTTAGCGGAAGATTTACGGGAAAAACACTGTATTGAAACTGCCGTAATACCTACTGACGTAACTGAGAAAGAACAATTAGAACAACTCTTAGATAAAGCCGTTGAAGTATTTGACGAAATTCATATAGTGGTGGCTAATGCAGGCCTGGCTTACAGTGGTGAGGTAGAAACAATGCCTGATGAACATTACGAAAAAAATAACGAAGTGAATATTGATGGAGTATTCTACACTGCTCGAGAAAGTATTCCATATCTGAAAGAAACTGAAGGCAACCTAGTATTACTTGGTAGTATTGCAGGCCAGTATCCACGAGGCACTAATCCTGTTTATGCAGCCAGTAAGTGGTGGGTTCGAGGATTTGGATTGAGTCTATCGGCACAGGTTGGAAATCAAGGAGTAGCAGTAACTGTTGTTAATCCTTCAGAAGTTAGAACAGATTTCAACTCAGAGGCGGGTACAGCATTTCAAGATGCTTTTGAACCTGGACAAGTGTCTGAACCTGAAGATGTAGCTGAAAGTATTGTATTTGCTGCAAAACAGAATAAGACTAATACTTTGGAAGAAATAGACTTGTTCAGGCGAGACAAACTTTCGGACATGGAACTTGGCTGAAAAATCAATAGGTAGAAATAATTTTCTGCCGCTAGTTTCATTATGGAGATTACAGATCCTGTATATGGCACTGTAACTATAGATGAACCTGTTCTCAAAGATTTAATTAAATCAAAGCCTGTTCAGCGTTTAAAAGAAGTGCATCAAGGAGGCCCTTCACCATTCTTCATTGATGATAAACCTTATGTAACTCGGTTTGAACACTCTATAGGCGTTATGCTTTTACTTAGAGAGTTTCATGCATCTATAGAAGAGCAAATAGCAGGGCTATTGCATGATGTGCCGCATACAGCGTTCTCTCACGTAGCAGATTTTGTATTTGAGAATGAAGAGCACGAATACCATGAAGACTTTATGGAAGATATTGTCTATAGTTCAGAAATACCTGAGATACTTGAGAACTATGATTTAGAGGTGGATTATATACTTGATGAATCAAATTTCGGCCTTCTTGAAAGAGATCTTCCTGACTTATGTGCTGATCGGTTAGATTACTCAATGAGGGATTTAAAGAGACATGAAGATATAGAGGTAGAGCGATTTTTAGAAAGTCTCGCAGTAGAAGACGGGAAATTTGTGTTTAAGGATGCTAATATAGGGAAAGAATTCGCTGAAAAGTTTATGTATGCTGACCGGCAGTGGTGGGCTAATCCTAGAGAAGTTGCTATATATCATTTGTTTGCAGAGGCATTGAGAGAGGCCCTGGAAGTGAGCATAATTGAGGAAGAGGATTTGTTCAATACTGATAGAGTGCTTCTTGAAAAATTGAGGAACTCAAATAATGATGAGATTATGGCTATATTAAATCTTCTTCAGAGAGGGTTAAAGATAGAAATTGAAAGTGAGGATTATGATTTTATTGAGACTACTAAGGCTCGTGCAGTGGACCCAGAGATTAAGGGTGAATCTGTAAGAGTTTCGGAAGTATTTCCCGAAGTAGGGAAAGACATTAATGAACATCAGAAGAGAGTTTCAGATGGTTATAAGATAAAGGTTGTTAACTCCTAGATACAAGATTGATGCAATAATCTTTCTTACAAAAATAATGTGCCTCAGAATCACTAAATAGCTTAAACTCAAGCTTTAGTGTAAATCTTGTTCCCAGCTTCTACTACATCTTTTTTGTCGAGTTCTGGGAAGTCTTCAAGATCGTGGTGTTGAAGTAGTTGTTCTCCTATCTGATATGATAGTGTATAGCCGAGCCAGTTAGGATATTCGCCTTCTCCTTTATTGATAAATAACGAATCGTTTCCGCCGTCATTATGATATACATGGTCAAGTTCTTTGTCTCTGATTTTTGACCAATATTGAGCTATCTCTTCTTTACTATGTTTGGTTCGCCAAGGCGATTCGTATTCTGCGTTCTGTTCAGCAAAATGCTGTGTTAATGCCTCACCGAGAATGTATTCCCAGCGTTTCTCCCACTGCTGGCCTCTCTGCTCATAATCCCAGATATGGGCGTACTCGTGGAATGCAGAAGCTCTCAAAGACTTACGCCATTCGCCTGCTGAAGTATTGAAATTCAGAGTAATAATATTGGGATACTTGGCAAAACCATTTGAGCCTCCCATCTCCTCGATTGTGAATTCATTTTCTGTCCAGCCCAATTCTATAACTACTTCTTGTTCAATCGGCAGGTTTTCTTCTGCTTTCAATAGAGCTACATCTATTATTTCCTTTGCTTCTTCCAGTTCCCTTGTTGATGGTTTGATTTGATGCGACATTCTGGCGACCTTAAATTATAGCTAACTACTGCTATATTAAAGTAATAAATACTCTGAAGGCAGAAGCGTTCTGTTTTAAATTGTGAACCGATATCTTATAGAAAACTTATTTAATATTACTACTGGAAAGTGACATATATGACGGAATATAATTTTGATCTCGTTCATAGAGCTATAGGTGAAGCATACACTATGACAAAAGACATCAAAAACCCTGACATGCAAGAAAGTATGAAAACAGGCCTTGTCAGGCTCGCGCATCAAGCAAGAGCAGCTGAAGAGCTACAGACTACAGACCTTTCTGAGCTTGCAGAAGCAATAGAATATGGTTCAGAAGGAATGGGGGATATCTATGTTACTAGAGGCGCCGCAAATAAGCAAGCTGAAGAATACAGAGAAATATTCGCAGACATAATTTCAGGTCAAGGAAATCCTATACAATCCGCAACCACAGTAGAGAAACAAGCCGAACAAGCTCTTCAAATGGCTCAAAAAGGAGTTAAACCATATCAAGACTCTGAACAACTCAATAAAAACATAAATCAACTAGAAGAACTTCAGAAACACTTAGAATATGGAGAACAAGCTCAAAGAGATGCAGTTAGAGGAAATCAAATTGCAGAAGAGGCAGCGACAGCATATGGAGCTTCATTGGGAGTCTTAGTTAATGAAAACGAAGCTCTTGAAAGACAACACCTCTCTAACCTAAGAAACGAAGATGAAGATGCAAAGTTAGCAGCAATTGCAGTTCAAGAATTGAATCCTCAAGAACTTTAATGAACTATCTATAAATCCGTATAATTCTTTTTTCCCTTATTAAAAACTCAACAATCACAAAAAATGAGTTTCAAAGATACGTTTTAGGCAGTCTAATCCATCGTTATTTAAGCATTCCAAGTCGAAAGCTTCATTATTCCTCATGATAAGAGGGCCCGTAGCTCAGTCTGGACAGAGCATTCGGCTTCGGACCGAAAGGTCTAGGGTTCAAATCCCTACGGGCTCGTCGCTTATTTTTCCCTATTATGAGCTCTTATAGACAAATGACTTTGTATTTCTTTCAGCTGAATAAGAGAGCTATAATAGCTCTCTCATTGTTCGTATCTGCATCATATTAGTAGTTCCTGTTATGGATGTCGGTACCCCTGCACTCAAGATTATCTTATCCTCTCCTTCAGAAATTCCTAAATTTTTAAGTCTCTCAGCAGAATCAACAATCATATCTTCCACATTTTCTGGAAACTCTTGGTAAAATGGTTTTACACCCCAAACAAGATTTAACTGTCTTTCAACAACCTCAGTATCTGTAAAAGCTACTATAGATATTGCAGGCCGATACTTTGAAATATTTCTTGCAGTAGAGCCAGAAGTAGTGTGTATGACAATGCATAAAGCCTCAATATCTCTTGAAGCTTGCCAAACGTTCTTACAGATTACTTCGCTTCTGTTTACAGATTTTTCTTTAACAGTATGATGCACTTTATCCCTGATAGAATCTTCTACAGCTTCAGAAATTTCCTTCATTGTTTCAACAGCTTTTATCGGATAGCTTCCTATAGCTGTTTCTCCAGAAAGCATTACTGCATCTGTACCATCCATTATAGCATTTGCTACGTCAGATATTTCTGCCCTTGTAGCCGTAGGGCTTTCTGTCATAGATTCGAGCATTTGAGTAGCTGTAATAACTGGCTTACCAGCCTTGTTACATTTTTCAATTATTTCTTTTTGTAACCGAGGTACTTCTGCTGCAGGAAGCTCAACTCCTAAATCTCCTCGAGCCACCATTATAGCATCAGAAGCCTCCAATATTTCATCAAAATTTTCTACTGCTTTTTCATGCTCAATCTTTGAAATAATCTGCGCTTCAGAACCAGATCTTTCAAGTATCTGCCTTGTTTTTTTGACATCTTCCGCTTTTTTAACAAATGATAATGAGATAAAGTCAAAACCATGCTTAGCAGCGAACTCTATATCTTCTCTATCTTTTTTGGTAGGAGCCTGTAGGCCTATATCTCTACTGGGAACATTTACAGCCTTTCTGTCAGAAACTTTTCCGCCATAAATCACTGTAGCTTCTACAATTTTATCGGCTCTTTCTACTTCAAGTGTTATAATGCCATCATCAATTCTTATCTCATCACCTGGCTCAATATTTTCAAAAAGCCCATCGTGATTAATGTAGAGTGTTTCAGCATTAGATTTATCTTCTCCATTATGTATCTCGATAACATGCCCGTTCTCCAATACTGTTCCTTCTTCGACCTCACCCAGTCTAATTTCTGGACCTTTAGTATCAGCCATTACTGCAGTTTTCTCTGAAACTTGCCTTATAGTTTCAAAGGTTTCTAGATGAGCATCTCTATCTACATGCGAAAAGTTTAATCTAGCTACGTCCATACCAGCATCTACTAATTCGGCAAGTTTTTGTTTTGAAGATGTAGCCGGTCCTAGAGTCGCCACAATTTTAGTATTAACCATATCGGGTTAATTAGCCATAAGCTCTTATAAGCCCTGAATCCCTTGTTTCAAGTTGATTTATAAAGATAAGAAGGCCTTTTGTTACACAGTGATCTGGGTTAAATGGTACAAGAAACTCAGGAAGTTTTTAATCGAGGTGCTTCAAATGTCTGAACAGAACAATAAAGACTTGGAGAAAGATAAGGAAGACGGTAAAAAGCAAAGAGTACAGTTTCCACAGTACTTTCAACAACAGACAAAGGACAAGAATCCTAACGGCACCACTTTGAAAACGCCGGTACTCAGAGGAGTTATTGTATCTGAATTTGATGGCAGCAGAATATGGGTAGAAGCCTCAGGCAATATGAAAGGCCGATACGGAGTTGAAGTACCTCAAGGTTATAATCCTGAAGATCTCCAGCCTGGAACTGAAGTAGCCCTAGATCCTAACACATTCAAAATAACTGACGTAGTTGAAAAAGTCAGAGACAGCGAATTTGTCCCTGTACAAACTAAGACCACATTTCAAGATATAGGAGGATTAGATCACGTAATAAAATCTTTAAACTCCAATGTTGGAGCCCAACTAGACTCAGATAAATTAGACAAAATTCAGAGCTGGGGGCTTGACATGGATAAATCTATACTATTAATTGGACGGCCTGGAACAGGCAAAACACACCTAGTAAAGGCCTTAAGCAATGAGTATGATGCCGACATGTTTATGATTAACGGCCCACAACTTGTAGAGAAATTTATTGGGGAAGGTGCAAAGAAGGTGAAAAGACTTTATGAACAAGCAAGAGCTAGCGATAGGCCTGCAATTGTGTTTATTGATGAGGTTGATGCTATAGCAAAGAAGCGGCTTGATGACAGGAGACATGGTGGAGAAGAAGTAGAGAGAACTATGTCTCAGTTATTGAGCGAACTTGATGGTCTTGACTCTGAAGGCGATGACAACGTTATATCTATTTTTGCAACAAATACTCCGGATATAATGGATCCTGCATTATTGAATAGGACTTCTGCGATTGAGGTACCGGTTCCTGATATGGAAGCTAAAAAAGAGATTTTACAAGTACATACTCGTAAACTAGAGTTAGAAGACGATATTGACATCGAGTTAGTTGCTTCAGAGCTTGATGATGACTTTACCGGTCGTGACATCAAGCAGATAGCTAGACAGGCTGCAGTAAATGCCTTGGAAAGATTTGAAGATGTTAAAAATGCAAAAGTCTCAATGGCAGACTTCAATGAAGCAATCAAGGACTTGAAAGAAGGAAACCTTGGAGTAGAGAAAGACTTCCTTGGAAACGAAAACAGGCATCCGGACGAGATGTTTGCGTGATGAAGTCAAAAAGCTTTAGAAATATGGAAGCTAAGGCTCAGTTTTCTAGCTGTGAGTTATAGGAAAATGAATAAAGAATTTAATCTGTCTAATAGTGATGCAGCAGAATTCTTACGAGATTTAGCTGATTCAATTGAGAAGGGAAAAGTTGCGCTGGACGGATCAGACTGGAAGCTTTACCATGAAATCAGTGAAAATGTGCCGCTAAGAATATACAGCGATAACCAAGGAACTGAAATAGGCTTTAAGATGCTTAGAAAAGATAGAAACCAAACTTAAGCTAGTTTAGAAATTCTTTCTTAGTTTTCCACTCAGGTTTAGGAACACCAATATTTTTTGTGACGTGTTCTATGATTTTATTGAGTTTTTGTTCTTTTTTCATTGTTGAACTCTCCATCAGGAATTCCTGAGATAGTTTATACATATAGCCATCAAAATCTTTCATTCGTTTCAGCTTGTAATTATCTTTAACTAATGGTTCTTCTTTCAGGAGATAGTGTTTATCTAGTAGTCTGTTGAAGGCTTTATGCATCATAAATCTTTTTTGACCCACGTCAGAGGAATCTAAGTCTTGTTGAATATCCCATATGCTGTATAGTAGTCGCTCTTTATCTACTTTAAACTGATTTTCTTTCCATTCCTCAGCTAGATCCTCTAGTTCTTCGAAAAGGTTTTCCGGATCATGACGCACATCAGCGTTACTTAACCAGTGGTAGGTATACCAATTACGATCTTCTTCAAAATAGGTCTTAATCCAATCAATAGAATTATAGAAAACTTCCCATACGACTCCATTTTCCTGAAACGTCTCTCTTTTACGCCATCCGCCCTTCACGATAACATATATGTCAATATCATTATGATTCATCTTAGGCTCACGAGCATAGCTCCCTACTATAGCTACAGCTCTCACGTCTTCCTGCCCTTTCAAAGATTCTACTTTTTCGTCTATTTTTTTCTTAATACTCATATTGAAGAATCTCCCTAACTTTTTCAGGTTTAGCTTCTCCGCGAGTTTTCTCCATAACCTTGCCTATTACAAAATTTTCAACTGAGCCTTTACCATTTTCAAGGTCTTTTCTGGCACTAGGAAATTCTGAGAACACATCCTCAACAACTTGATGTACTTCAAACTCATCTTGTTCCTGAGGTAATTCTCCATTTTTAGCATAATAAGCTGTGATTTTTTGCACTTGAGTTAGAGTATTAGATATTTCTAAAATATTTTCTAAAATTGACTTACTAGGCCTTAATTGATAGCGCTTTGCTTCTTCTAAAGCTTTGACTATCATATCATTTTTGTAGTTGAGTTGGAGATATAGGTGAGTGAATCCATGTTCAGTGATAAACTGTGCTTTATCCTCAGGAAGATCTCTAGCTGTTAGTAATTCAATATCCCTTTTATCTGAAAGAGCTACATCTTTGACTTCGTACTCAAAATCTGATTTTTGTAGTGCTTTTCTAAAATTAGCAGTAGTTATTATTACTCCCTTAAGCTGCTCTCCTACTGTAAATGATACTTTATCATTTTTGAGTACTCTGAAGTCTAGTACATGTTTAATATCTGTTGAAAAAGGGTGTACTGTGCCTGATTTGAAACCTGTTAGTTTTTCTGATCTTTCAGGATTTACCAAGTGATGTTCGCCAAATTTTTTCTCAGAAATTGTTCTGTCTCCTGGTAACAGCACATGAAGGAGCTCTGTATTTTTTTTGTCGCCTTTTTCACAATGCCGCTCTATAATAAGACTTTTAACAATTTGATGAGTTTCAACTCCTCTTTCTCTAGCAGCAGCATCACAGTCTTTTGTAGGGTTTTCTTGTTCAACTAGTTCAAATTCTATATCGTTCTCTGTTAAAAATTTGTGCGCCTTCATTCCAGTTCTTCCAGTAAAAGCTCTCGAGTCTTTTTAGGATCTGCTCCTCCCTGTGTGACTTGCATTACTTGGCCTACTAAATAATTGATTGCTCCTTCATCTCCTGAAGTATAGTCTTTCACGGCCTCTTCCTCGTTTTTAATCACTTTGTTTACTGCTTGGGCTACTTTGTCATCGCTAGATTTCTCTAGTCCTAGTTCTTCTATAATCTCTTTGATAGGCCTTGGATTTTCTACTATTTCGCGTAGTGCTTTTTCGGCGTTTCTGTCACTAATACGATTTTCTTCAATTAATTCTAGAAGATGCGATAGCCAGTCTATCTCGAGTTTGGCCTCACTATATGCCACATCATTATAGTTCAAGACTTTCTTTAGGTCTCCGGTTAGTAAAGTTGCGGCTATATGTGTATCATGTTTTTGAGCTAGTTTTTCGTATGCTTTTGCTAGTCCAGGGTCAGAAACAAGGGATTCGGCTATTTTATCTTTTATTTCATAGTCTTTTTTGAATCTGCGATACTTTTCTCGAGGCAGCTCAGGTATTTCTACGTTAGAAACATCTTTACTTTTCTGGGTTGTAAGGTCAGGGTCAACTATGTATCCATAATCTTCTTCTGTTTCTTTTTCTCTCATTTTTATAGTAGAACCCATATCTGGATTGTATCTGCGAGTGTGTTGTTTTACCTCTTTGTTTCTTTTTGTTAGTTGTTTTTGTCGAGAGAGTTCATAGTTCAATGCTTTTTCTATTGCGGATGTTCCTGTAATGTTTTTAATTTCTACTCTTTCTCCGCCGTTAATTGAAATGTTGGCATCACTCTTAATTGAATAGTCAGATACAGGGCTGTAGACCTTCAAGTATTCAAGTACGTGAGCAAGCTGCTGTAGATATGTCCGGGCCTCCTCAGATGACTTTAAGTCGGGGTCGGTGACTATTTCAAGTAAGGGTGTACCGGCTCTGTTGTAATCTACCTTTGAGTAGTTTTCTTCATGAACAAGTCGTGCAGGATCTTCCTCAATATGAAGTCTCTTTATACCTATCTCTTTTTTCTTGTCTTTAATTTTAACTTCAAACCGTCCATTCTGTGCGACGGGTCTATCATACTGAGTTACCTGATAATTTTTCGACATGTCAGGATAAAAGTAAGTTTTACGTGCAAATACAGACTCTTCATTAAAGTCTAGCTCCAGAGCTTTACAGACTTTGAAAGCCTGATTTATTACTTCTTTGTTTGCTCTTGGTTTTGAGCCAGGATGGCCTAGACATATTGGACAGACATTTGTATTAGGTTCTACATTTTGCTCATTCCTACAGCTGCAGAACAGTTTTGAGTTTGTATTGAGTTGTACGTGTGTTTCAAGACCTATTTTTATGTCTGTCATGTTCTCTATCTGTATCGGGAAAGTTTTTAGAGTTTAGTTAAGCCTGTTGGCTTCAAGATTTTGAGGAGCGGAAGTGTCGATCCTCAAGATTTTGTGCAAGGTTGATGCTAGAGAGAAACATTTCTTTTTCTCACCGTGATTTGTCAATACTCTATTAGGCGTGGATCTTAGATTTTTACAGTAGTTTATAATTTGTTGCCTATCACTGTGAGCAGAAAAACCTGAAACTGTGGAAACATCCATATTGATATCTATTTTTTCTCCGTTAACCTTAACAGGACTTTTACCGCTCTGTATTTTTCTACCTAGAGTTCCTTCAGCCTGATAACCAACAAAAATCAATGAATTATCGGGATTAGAGGCCTCTTCCTTGAGGTAAGACATAATTGGTCCTCCAGTAATCATTCCAGAAGTTGTCAAGATGATACATGGACCTGAATCATATACTTCTTGTCTCTCTTTGTGGCTTCCGATTGCCTTAATGTTTTCTTTGAGGAAGGGGGAATTTTCTTTATGGACTTTATCCTGAACTTTTTCAGATAAGAACTCAGGATAAGCTGTGTGAAGAGCATTGACGTCGTTAATCATTCCATCAATATACACAGGATAGTCAAAGTATTTTCTATCCATTTCGTCCGATAAAAGACCTAAAACTTCCTGTGAACGTCCTACTGCGAAAACAGGGACGATCACTTTCCCTCCTTTGTTTAAAGTCTGCTTCATTTTAGACAGGAACTTCTTATCAGATTCCTCGCGCGGACTCTGCTTATCATCCCGTCCTCCATAAGTTGCCTCAGTAATCATCGTCTCGACACGCTGGAAATTTGTGTCTGCAGGTCTCAACATCTCCGTTGAGTCATAATTATAGTCCCCTGTATAGAGAATATTGTGGAGGCCTTCTCCTATGTGTAAGTGTGTTAATGCGCTACCGATTATGTGTCCTGAATTTTTCAGAGTTAAGCGCATATCGGGAGTAATATCCGTTACTTCGCCGTAGTCAGGCGTAATAGTTCTTTTCACTGCTTTCTTGATAGCAGAAGAGTCATATGGCGCCTTGTTATTCTCACTGTGTGCAAGACCTATGTAGTCCAAAGTCATCATAATCATGATATCTCTTGTCGGCTTTGTACAGTACAGCGGACCATCGTAACCCATCTTGTATAGATAAGGGATCATTCCACAGTTGTGTACTACTTGGTCATTGGCTATGAAGTTGTGTTGTGGGTCTACTCTGATGTCTACTAAGTATCCATACTCATTTTCCTTTTCTTCTATACTTGTTATCTTTTGCCAGTCTAGATTTAGTTTTAACAGGTTTTCAAGTTTCTCAATATTTTCTCGGGTTTTCACTATTGCCTGTTCTAGCTTTTCTTTGATATAGGATTCAAGTTCAACTACGTAATCGGTTTGTTGTCCTCTATCCTCTATAAGCTGTATTTGGCTGACTGTACTATCAGTTGATTTTGCTACTATTTCTCGAGTTAAAGACATTCCTTTTCTTGCTTCTGAAATGTTCTCTATCCCCAATGCCTCGATGTCTGATATTCTCTGTTTCAGAGTGTCTATAAGCGTTTCAACCGTTTTCTTTGTAGCATGACTATCTGGATTTCTCCTGTACCAGTCGACTAGACAACTATCTAGTTCTTTGTAGCTAGGACTTCCATTTACTCTTCCGATCATACCTGCATCTTCCAGAACTCTATGCAAATCCTCTGAAGTAACAGGAATTATCTCTTCAGAGTCATTTGATAAGTTTGGATGAAGCTCATTTAGTCTTTCAGATTTAATAGGGTGATCAGAACCTACTTCTTCAATAAATCTCCGGATAGACTTTCCAGAAGATACTGACAGCCTGATATTTGAATCCGAATTCGAGGCCTTAATGTTTATAGAAGAAAGAAGGTTCTGTATTTGTTTTCGGGCATCAGGATTTGATTGAGCTATCCTAATCTGGTTGTTCACATCTCCTTCTGCATCGAAAAGGCCTTTGATAAATCCTTGAGCAACTTCATGGTCTCCCAGTCGTATCTTGTTGGGTAGAGTTGAGTCTATTCCATTTTCGTATAGCCCTTCAAAGTTTTGTTCCAAGAACCTTACAATTCCAACATTGTTGATTTCCAGTGAGTACGCGTTTTTAGTTCTGTCAGGATGTTTTCTGATATTTCCTCTGTAATTAAAAATTGAGTATACGAGCTCGTTGTAGTTCTGAAGACAACCCTTATTTTTATCGGTGAACCTTAACCTGTTACCTGTCTTGTGCCCATCGCCGTAGAAATAGCCTACTAGCTGGGCAATCTCTCTATCAAGTTCGTCAGGATAGGAAACTGTTTCAATATCGTGATTTTCTAGGAACTCTTTGAAATCTATTTTATAGAGCTCAAGCATTGATTTGAGATTTTCAAGATATATTGAATCGTATTTGTTTTCTAGGTCTGATACAAAGTTGACTCCTTTTCCAAGTTGCTCAGATACCTCTTTTTGAGTTATGCCTAACTTATTTCTTGTATTTCTAAGCTCTGTTTTAGCTGTTTCTGGTACTTCAATTCTTTCTCTGTAATCAGGTTTATCTAGTGTAACAAGTTTTGATCCTCTATGTACTGACTTCCTTGGAATCATATCTCCAGTTTCTAGATTGCTTGCTTCAATTTCTTTAACCTCTAAATTTTTGACCCCAAAGAATTTGTGGTCTCCTGAGGCATTAATGCTATTGAAAGGTGTCTTGATTTCCAAGTATCTGTCGTCTTTTACTTCTTTAGTGCCTGTACAAGTTCCTTTTTCTAGTTCTCCAGTCTCCCAATTTAAGGCTTTCAAGTCGTCACCTTTCTCTACTTCTGTGATTGGCTTTCTTTCGCCGTTAGCCATGGTTACAGGAGTATCTGGAGTTAGACAGTGGTCCATGTGTGCATGTGAAAGCACTACTGCATCTAGATTTCTAAGGTCGAGTTCAGGCGCATTAAGGTAGGGATAGTTCTGAGCTGTTCCCGGCTCTGCGCTAGGATCGATACCTGCATCTAGTAATACGTTGGATTCTTCTGTCTGGACTAGTACGCAGCTTCTTCCTACTTGTCTGAAGCCTCCTAAAGATGATACTCTAATCCATTCGTCGCCTACGGATTTATCGAGTCTGATTTTTTCTCCTACTTCATGCAAGAACTTTTTTCTGAATTCAGGATCTTCTACTGTGAGTTCTCGGGCTTTATCCACAATTTTAGAGTTAATTGCCGGTACTCGTTCTACTTGTGGAGCCCAAAGAGTTTCTTTTCTAATCTCTCTTAATCCTTCTCCTTTATTTCCTATTACTTTTCCAGGTCTTTCAGCCCTAATTATTACTTTTCCAAGGCTTGGCTGAAAAATAGTATCCTCAAGACCAGCTTCTCCTGATACTACTTCTTTTATTTTCTTTTTTGCGTTTTCAGGATCTCTGAATAGTTTAGACGTAGGTCTTACTTCTACTCTTTTCTTAAGTTTAGAAACCAGTTTTTTTACTGTATCTCTGTTGTCTAAAAAGAATTCTTCACTGTCTGTATAGAGTACTATGTCTGATGCTTCGTACCTTATCTCAGATACATTTGCATTTCTAGGTAACTCTGCTTTAATGTCTTTAAGTTCTTCCATAAATGAAAACCTGTTTAATATTGATTTATTCAACGACTTGCTTGAGCTCTGACTGCTCCAGCACCTCGAAACCGTTCTCAGTGATTTCTGCAACCATTATACCATTACCTGAAGCAGTATCTCGCTCCATCGCGGACTTTACAGCACTCTTTGCAAGTTGGACTCCTTCCTCGTGATCCATATCTTCTTCGTATTTGTCTTCAAGAACTCCGTATGCCATTTGACTACCTGAACCTGTAGCTGTAAAGTATTCATGAGCCATTAAGCCTCCAGCAGGATCAAGATCATACAGTACGCCTCCATTTTCGTCTACTCCTCCTAGAACAAACTGGTTCATAAACGGCATCATTTTGTTACTGTGCAGAATATTTGATAGTAATGTGCCTGCTCCTTTGACGCTTAGTTCTTTGGTTTCAAGTCTATGAAGTTTTAGCTGAGCTCTCATAATTCGGACGATTTTCTGTGCGTCGCCAACACTTCCTGCAATTGTCAGGCCTAGATTATCATCTAATTTGTAAATTTTCTTAGCATATTTTGAAGCTGTGAGTCTTCCCATGGAAGCTCTTCTGTCTGCGGCCAATACCACTCCCTCTTCTGTTGTGAGGCCTACCGTTGTTGTTCCAGTTTTGAACTGTCCGACTGATTTTTCTTCTTTATCTGACATAATGTTTTAATCACCGAGAAAAGAACAGTTCCGATTAGAAACTGTATACTCAAACTTTACAAGTCTAGTTTTAAATAGGTGCTGCTGATTAACTGCTGTCTAGTTCTTCAGCAATTTTTCTGAAATTTTGATTCCATATACTGATTCTGGATTCGCTACACGATTCAGCAAAAGTTTTGGACTCTTCTTTAAGCATTAAGACTTGATTCCAGTTTCGTTTATTTCCTTTTAGCTCTTTAGAAATTTTGATAGGTACACGAAACTCATATTCGTTTATTTCTCCATTAGGAAGACCTAATACTGTACCTATCTCGAAGTATCCTGTGCGGTCATCAAAGTTTTCAAGTAATTTAAGCAATTTCTTGGCAGGGATGTTCTTATTGAAATAACTCATAAATGGGCCTGGAAATCCGGGAATCGCGTTTAAGTAAACGCTATGATCTTCTCTAATTACAGGTGCATTGTACTGTTTACAGATTTGTTCTACAGTATGTCTAGCAACTTTTAGGCTTGTGGATGCTTGAATTTCTGGAACACTAGTTCTTAACTGCCGTAATTCTATATTAGTATCTTCAAACGCTTTTTCAGCTGATTTGACTTTTTCAGAGTTTCCGGTTACCAGATAGACTTTCATATCTTTCAATAATTTTTTGCGAAATAAGCCCATCTCTTAGCTTTTTTGCTGCAGATAGCGCAGTCGCCTCCTATTTCTTCTTCAGAGGATTGAATAGTTTCAGGCTTACTGTCTTCATGGAAAGGCAGTACGACTATTTCTGCTGCAACTTGATCCTTAATCTCGTTTTCACACTCTTCTTTTCCACACCATCTCGTCTTGACATATCCACGGCTCTTCCCAATTGTGCCGAGAACTTCTTCTTTTGATGAGGCTTCACGAATGTTTTCTTCAAGATACTCTTCAAGTTCTTCATACATTGAATTTTGTATCTCATCTAGAAGATCATCTACACTTCTCAAGAATTTTTTCCGGTCTATTCCTAGTTCTTTATCACCGTTATCTCTTCTAACTGTTGTAACAGCATCATCTTCTACTTCATTAGGCCCTACTTCTATTCTGAGAGGTACGCCTTTCAGCTCCCATTCATTAAACTTGTATCCAGGACTCCGGTGATCTCTATCATCAATCTCTACTCTGATATTTGATTTGCATCCACAGCCTTTAGCTCTTTTAATTTGTTCAGCAAGTTTCTCTGAATAGTCGAGTACTTCTTCCTTGTTTTCATCTTGGTAAATCGGCACTACCACAACTTGTATAGGTGCGACATTTGGAGGTAGCTTTAACCCATTATCATCTCCATGAGCCATTATCAATGCGCCGACAGTTCTAGTGGACAGTCCCCAAGATGTTGTCCAGCAAGTGCTTTGCTCAGAATGTTCATCCTCAAAAGTTATGTCAAATGCTTCAGCAAAGTGTTGACCTAGCTGATGAGAGGTGCCAGATTGAATGCTTTTTCCATCAGGCATTAGTGTCTCAATAGTTGTAGTGTATTTTGCTCCGGGAAACTTATCGTGTTCAGGTTTGTAACCTCGTACTGAAGGTATTGCTAAATGATCTTCAATTACTTCCCTATACTGCTCAAGTCTTAGTAATGTTTCTTCATCTGCATTTTCTTCTGTTTTATGGGCTGTGTGACCTTCTTGCCATAAAAATTCGCGGGTCCTGAGGAATGGTCTAGTATCTGTGGCCTCCCACCTAACTACGTTTGCCCACTGATTTAGTCTTAGAGGCAGATCGCGGTGTGATCGAATCCACTTAGACATGAATGGGGCAATTATTGATTCTGAAGTAGGTCTTACTGCAAGTTTTTCATCTAGTTCTTCTTCTCCTCCATGAGTGACCCATGCTACTTCTGGGTCAAATCCTTCTACTATATCTTCTTCTTTTTCTAGATAACTTTCAGGGATAAATAATGGGAAGTAAGCGTTTTCAGCACCTGTAGCAGTAATTTTTTCATTAAATTCTTGTTTTATTGAGTTCCAGATCTGCATTCCGTATGGCTTGATAACCATGCAGCCTTTAACTGGCGCATAGTCTGCTAAATCCGCTTTCTGTACTACTTGTGTATACCATTCAGATGGATTTTTTTGTTTGCTAACAGTTATACCTAGCTCCTGTCCCATACCGAGTTAATACATCGAATCTGTTTTAATACTTGCTTCGTCTAATATCGTTTATATGGAAGAAGTATTAGAATGCACGGTATGCGGTAAAATTTTCTCAATGAAAGAAGCATTGGAGAAACACGCGGAAAAAATGCATGGAACAGATAAGGTTATAGAAGAGGGTAAAGGCCTCTTTAACTTATAATTTATTCTCTATAGATGAAGTAGACAAGTCCTAATAAGAATATTAGTGCTAAGTGCATGAAAGTTAGGCCGGATACATCTCTTATTTCTCCTTCTGTTTCTGATACATATCCTTCGACAACTGAGATATCAATTGTATCTGTTCCGTCAAGGTCTCCTCTACTTGATTCTGCTCTTAATTGTAGTTCTTCATTATCTATAAGGTCTAGGCCTCTGATTTCTACATCGTAGGTGTTAGAGCTTCTGGCTGGAACTGTTACGCTCATTTCATCTGATCCGGAGTCTGAAAAGCTCACCATTCTTTCTAAATCTTCATCGCCAGTTGTTAGAGTTAAGTCAAAAGTTCTTTCACTGTCCTGAGGATTGATTACTCTAAACGTGGTGATATCTGTATCGGACAATCCGACTTCAGAATTATCTTCTAGGAACTGTACTGGCCAGTCATCCCACCATTGTCCTTCAAAACATCCTATTTCTCTTTCAGTGCCTCCGCTTTCGAAATCAACGGTGTCTCCTTCTTGGTAAATTCTTCGGTCGTCGTCATTTGATCCTTCAAGCCCAAATTCATAATCTTCATAGTCATTTTCTAATACACAGCTGTCTGGGCTTAAAGCCACTCCTTTTACTTCATCTTTTGTGTCTAAAAATCTTGTCTGAGATTCTTGTCTAATCAGGTACTCTGAAGCATCGTCACCCGCACAGAACCCGTATTCTCCGTGAGATGGATCGGCCACTCTTTCATCTTCGGTCCCGGTAGGAACAGGAGTATAATCTTGTTCTAATGGGCCTACTCCATTTTCATAGTCATCAATCCATTCTTCACCCTCAGGATCAGAAATTAAATAGTCATGACTCATTTGGTTAAGTCTAGCATTCCATGAATCATCAATACCTTCGTTAACCGCGAAAGGATACTCATTAATATAGTCATAGTTAATCCACCTCTTACCTTGACTTCCAAATAAACTGTTTTCACGGCACAAATTACTGCTCTCATCTGTATCTATTTGACCATAATCTTGATCCCACCACATAGCAACATCATCTTCTGGTCTTTGAGCACAGGCCTCTTCATCTTGTTTTAAACGTCCTTCGTCTTCTCCCGGTCCATTAGTATTGAGGTAATCTCCTTGCTCATATAGTACCTGGTCATCATCTCCTTCATAGGATACACACAAACTTTGATCTGTAGCACAGGCATAACGACCAGAATATTTATCAGGATTAGCAGATTCTCCTTTTTCTTCTAGAAGATACTCCCATCTGTCATCTCCACACATAGGAGGTTCAAGTCCATCTGCTAAATCTCCGTCATCTTCCTCCCAGTAAATATCAGTATAAACTATGTCAGAACCATAGTCATCATCTGTTTCTATTACTTCAGGATTTATCTCTGGATCTCTATCTTCATCATAATATTCATCATAAGACCAATCCCATCCAAGGCCTGAATCCGGACCTGTAAGATCGATTTCGTATTGTACTAATCTTTGCCAGTCATCTGTTTCAGGCTCAATTCCGGCTATAACGCCTTCGTCTGCGTGATACCTTAAATCATCAGGATCTATCCAAAATGCTTCCCCTTCATTAATCATGTTTCCTTCATCATCCGTCATTTCTACTGCTGAGACTACAGCTAGCGAGTTCGCCATAGCTCTATCCGGTTTATTAACAGTGTCGTCAGAAGGCTGTTCTCTTATACTTCCCGTATAATCTAAGTTATAATGAATTCCTGCTGAGAATCCTTCCTCGTTTTCTTGGATGTTATCATCCTGTCCCATATCATCAGACTCATAACCTGTATCTTCCACACCCCATGCTGGGTATGGAGTGCCTGTTGAGTCAACTACCCAAGTAGTATCTCTTGTGTACGCAAACTGTACTGCACTTTCTTCATCTATCTGTGTATCTTCATACCATTCACGGTTCCAGTTATCATATTCATAATGCCCAGGACTTAACTGTCCTGGATAACGACTGTTATCCGTATCCTGATGGCTTTTAATTAAATTCATCATTCCAGGAGGATTAAAAACAGGTTCAATAGATGACTCTGTAGGATACCAAAATTCCTCCGTTTCTCCCTGAGGATGGTAATCAGGATCTACAGCACTCTCCTCAAAGAACGTAAAGAACGTGCCCTCATCTGCGTTAACTCCTCCGCTTGTACTTGAACCATCATCACCACACCCTTCAATTAGAGGCCCACAGTCTGCTAAAAGAGCAGTTCCTTCGTTCTCTCCTTCAGGATTATATGTAGAATCACTAGGATTTGGATGTTCTCCATAATAATAATCGATATGATGGATTTCTTCATCGCTAGGAGTATCTGCTCTTTGCTCAGAAGTTAAAGTAATATCATGATTTCCTTGTGTCAAGTAGTCGTTGACTCTAGAATCATCAAGATCGTACCACTGTCCTCCAAAGGATTCCTCATCCCAGTCATTATAACGATGATTGTAAGGTTTATCAGTAACCTCTTCAGCGTCTGCATAAGGAGAATCAGCAATGTTAAGACAGACTTGCCAGTCGGGACTGTCGCCTCCTTCTTCATATTCATTGTAATGTTCTGGTTCACTATCTACTAGTCCATCTGGGAAAGCCACGTTAGCTACTGTTCCCTCAGCAAAAGCTTCTCCCTTATTAACACATGCATTTTCATCTAATTCTCTATCAAAACGGTCTACTTCATCATCACCCCAAGACACACATTTCTGCTCATGGAATAGGTGTTCTTCTACAGACCCTTGGTCAACTTGAGGCCCTTCCATTAGCATTAACTGCTCATCTTCTTCGTCCCCACAAGCCTCAGGCAGAGGAGAAATATTGTCAAAAGATATTTCGCCACTCATATAGTCACAGTCAAGCAGAGTGTCTCCATTCCCGTTTTCTTCATTAATTCTGTTCACATTTTTACACACTGAATATGACTCATCAGGAGTATAAGCTCTCGTTACATCGACATCCACAGCAGACCTTACTTCTGATTCAGAAGGATTATTACTAGCCGTCCATCCACTTGATTCAGTGTAAAAGTTAGCATATTTTATACAAGTTCTACTTCCATCGCAGTCTGTATCAATTTTGTCAGTGAAATCATAGTCTGCGTTGCTCTCATCTACGTATACATGCTGGCCTACTTCATCGTCTCCTGCAGGGTTTTCAGTTGCAACTATCTCATCTTCATAGATTACGACAAATCCGTTACCTAATCCCCACGGCCCATCAGCATTAATAGTCGTAGTATGGTCATACCCACACCATACTTTGCCATCTCCTCCCCAACTTGCATCTTGATGCGCAGTAAATCTTGTATATGTAGCAGCTTGACTATTTTCGTAATCATCTGGACTTGAAGTACCACCATCAACAGTGCTACGATCCGTACAATCATGTTCTTCTGACCAGCTATTCCAAGACCTTTCTTCTCCTTCTCCTTCCCAAGTATCAGCACTACATGGGTCGCTATTACTTGCAGTACAAGATCCAATACATCCTTCCTCAGGATCCTCAATATGACAATCATCCCAGGATCCTCCAGCATTACTAGATGTACAGCTATCGCCGTCATAATCTATACAGTTTTCTTCATTACTCTGACTACATGATCCATCATTAGTACACTCTCTAACCTCAATAAGATCTCCTGATGCTCTAAACTCTTCATTACCTTCATGACCACTATTATCCTCATCCAAGTCACAATCTGCACTGGTTTCAGTACCACAATCATCACTGTAACAACTGCTATCGCTGCCTCCTGTACTTCCAGATTCACAGCTCACCTCAGCATCACCCTCGCATGATGCATCATCGTTATCACAATCATTATCCATAGGATCTTCGAGATCATATTTTTCCCATATTCTTCCAAAATCAGGTCTGCACTCTGTAGTATATCCTGACGTAGAGCCCTCGCTTTCTTGACCATCTGGATCGCCCCTCTCATAATCAGAGTCCTCATAACCATCCCCGCAAGTGCTTCCTCCTGCAGTGTCACTATCAGGGTTAGGGCCTAAAAC
>LKMP01000010.1 GCA_001563915.1 Nanohaloarchaea archaeon B1-Br10_U2g21 | reverse complement strand
CTTCTTCAGAAGTCTCTGAGCCATCCCCATTATCTTCTTCAGAAGTCTCTGAGCCATCCCCATTATCTTCTTCAGAAGTCTCTGAGCCATCCCCATTACCAGATTCCTCTTCTGAACTATCCTCCTCATCTGTATCACTGGCATCATCAGAATCGGCTTCGGAACCATTCTCATCTTCAGACTCCTCATCTTGTTCTCCATTATCATAGGCATCATCACCATCTCCGTCAGAATCATCCTCCTCGTCTGATTCCTGTGTTTCGCTCATATCAAATGCCACCGTTTCTTCGCTAGATTCAACTTCCCATACATCTTCTATATTTAGAGCCCACTCTCCTTCGTCGAAAGTACTATATTCCTCCGCATCAAAAGTCAAGGAATTCGATATAGTGCCACCCTCATCTACAACTTTACTAACATCCAACTCTTCTTCTACAGTCCTGCTTGTTATATCTTCCAGTTCGACCTTGGATCTCAAAATCTCGACATCATCATCAAAATTATTTTCAGACGTCCACTCTACAGTCAAGTTGTTACCAGAATATTTAGTACTATTTTCCTCCGGTTTATTAACGTTCAAAGATGCATCTCCAGAAATACTATCCTCATCTTCTAATTCAAATTTTACCGTCATTGTCTTTGATTTTGTCTCATGATCCCATGTATCCGTAACTGTAAACTCGTGTTCGTCTTCTAAATCATCTAGTTCGCTTGAATCTATATTATATTCTGTGACTGTTGATAGTTCTGTATCTACTGTTTCGTCTTGATCGACATTTTCAGAAAAACCACCTAATTCAATCTTAGATTCTTTTAATTGCTGTTCAACATTATAATTATTCTCAGAGAACCATCTAACCTCTAAATCTTCATCATTTTCATATAATTCCTCTTCTTCAGGCTCATCAAACTCAATTGAAACGTCTCCTTCAGGCTCAGGCTCTCCTTCTTCAACCTCTATAGTAGTAACCTGCTCATCATCCTCAGTAGCAACTTCCACCTCTAGCTCTCCCGCATCACCCTCTTCAGTATTCCATTTCAAATCAACCTGTTCGCCTTCCTCAGCTGACAAAGTAACAGATTCTTGATTCTCCTGGTTTCCAGAAACATAAAGACCAACATCCTTTGTACTCTCTGAATCCCCCGTATTCAAAACATTTACAGTCACAACAAACTCTTCTCCTTCCTCTACAGGACTATTATGATCTTCAATATTGACGTTGAAAGTTGGAGGCCTTTCATCCCCTCCTAAAACAGGGGCGCTAATAATCATCATTAATATTGCTATAAAAACTATTGCTTTTACATTTTCACCGGCTAAATTAGCTTTATTCATTATATTCCCACCTCAATCCAGGATAATCATACGTCTGAGTCTTCCATACCTCTTCAAAATCAAATTCTTCCAAGCTGTCACCTGCATCATGATTGGTAAGTTGTTCAGTTGATAAAGCTTCTCCCTCATCCGAACTACTGCTAGTACCTGCTGCATCTTCATCGAAATAAACAGCATCTATATCGTCATCACTCGCTATATTACCTATCGCCCCATTACCCTCTCCAAAAATTTCTGAAGCTGAAAAAATTCTTTCTATAACACCATCATTGCCAGAAGTATGTCCTATAACACCCCCTACAGAACTTGAACCTTCTACTGTAACTCCAACAGTATAAGAATCATAAATGCCTGCATCCCACGATGTTCTGCCGGCTAAACCTCCTACATTACCGCTAGTGGATGTAACTTCCCCTCCAATAACTCTAGAATTATTTATATTACTCCTTCCTGGCCTTCCCGCCAAACCTCCAACTCTAACTCCTGTAGCCTTGATTTTCACATCTGTTACAGAAATATTAGTTATCTCAGTAGAACTCGAAAAATCTCCTGCTAATGCTCCCACATATTCATCCCCATATACTTCAAAATTATCAAGCCTAATGTTCTGGAACTCTGCCCCCGATGACGCCCCTTCAAATAATCCGGCGCCGCTTGAACTCCCTAAATCTATATAGATGTCCGAAATAGTATGATGATTGCCTTCAAAAGATCCTCCAAAACCATTAATCGGTTCAAAACCCTCTCCATCGCTCCAATAACGAGTTCCTGCAGCATCAATATCTCTTCCCAGTTCGTAATATGCATCTAAATCGTTTTCAATACACTGTAAATCGTGAGCATTTAACACTATATATGGCTCACTACTTGAACCCTCCCCTTTTTGATACTCATGACCCACACAATCAGGACTTTGATAAAACCCGTCATTTATTCTGCCATCCACCTCTAAATCCCCATCTACTGTGACTGGCTCACCGGCGTCTCCGCTTATTTCCTCAACGTTTTGAAGGCTATTACCATCCAAGTTTATATCCTCTTCAAATATCGAGTCTCCTCTCACATCTAAAGATGCATCGGGAGATTCTGAAGCATCACCAACTATGATATCATTATAGAATCTCCCGTCTCCATTCCTCATCCTTAGAACATCATTACCTGAAGAATCTTCGAAATACATACTAGCTCCTGATCCTCCCCTAATATTACGTGCGTAAACAGCATTGCCTCCTACGTCAATACTGCCTCCTACATCAACATCATTATCGACATTTAGATCATCCCTAACTCTGGCAAAATCCTCCCTCAATTCAAGTATTGAGGCATCTCTAAACCCTGATCTGCTTGTAGTATATTCTGGCGCAAAAAATAAAGCATCAGTCCTGCTATTTCTAGTTCCAATTTGCCAGTTCAATGTTTCGCGATCAGGATCATCTTCATTATCTTGTTCTATTCTGAAACCTGTAGGATCATCTGACGTTTCACTTACTTCAATAAATCTTGCGTGAGAAGTTAGAGATCCTTCAGCAGTCAATGAGTCTTCTATTTGAACCCCTCCGCTTATGTCAACATCTTCTGTTATTTGGAGTTCTTCATCTGGTACTAGGAATTGTAGGCCTGATATGTCTGTTGTTTCTATTTGTGATACGTCTTCTATGTTTCCTTGTTCCATGTCTATTATGTTGCCTTGCATTTCTAGGTCGTCCGTCATTGAGTCTCCATCACTTCGGACGTATCCTTGGCTTAGAAATCCGTATGGTACTGGTTCAGAGTCCTCTTCTGGATCGGACAGGCCTATTAATGGGTTCTGGTTCATGTCGAGGCCTGTATGATATTGTACGTCTTCGTCGTCTCTGAATTCTACTTCTGCTGCTGCTGAAGATATGAGAAGTATGGAAATTATTGCTGCAGCAGCATAGTTCATTGTTTTAGTTTTTCGTTAGGCTTGCTTATTAAGATTTTTAGCAGTTGCTTCCAGTGCATAGAATGTCCTCTGCAGGCCTTATTGTTTCTAGTTCGAGTGTTCCGTCCATTGTATTGTTTTCTGTTGTTACGAATCCTTCGAGTTCTTGTTCTCCATGTTCAGTGCACGAGTCTCCGATACATTGTGCATTGAGGTCGCCTACTTCTAAGGGTCCTCGCATTGTGTCTCCTGAACGGTTAACGTATCTTTCGTGTTCGGTCTGTAATTCGTCGTCGAGTTCTCCAGGACAGTTTGATCCAATGCATATGTCTTCGCTTTCCGGAGTGATAGAGGCTCCTATGTCCAGGCTGACTATTTGTCCTCCTCGTGTCTTAAGATTTTCTTCTATTGCTTCTATGAATGCTGTTGGAGCTGTTAGTTGTCCTGAAACTGTCTGCCCTGCTAAAGGCCCGTAATCATACATAATCTGTACATCCGCTCTAGTACATTCTCCCTCTTCCGGCTGGATCTCTGCCACGTCTAGGGGTTCGTTTTCGCCAGGATCTAGTTGTAGGCCTACTTGCCGAGAAATATTGTCGGCCCCTGTATCCATGTTGTTTATGTTTACCTGTGTTACGGTTATTTGTTCGCTTGTGTCGCTTTGCATTACGAATGCCATTCGGCTGTCTGTTGTTAGGCCTGTGTCTTCGACTTGTAGTTCTCCGACTTCTATACCTCTTACTTCTAGTGGGCATTCAGGTGCGATTACTTGTGTTACTGCTCCTCCTGCTATGCCAACGACTACTATCATCCAGCCATAGGTAACGAGGTATTCTATCGCAGACTGAGCCTTCATAACTTTATTTTTCGAAGAGCTTGAATTTAAGCTAATTACATACTCAACAAGTTGCAGATCCAGATGCCAAACTCCTATTAGGTAATTTTTTTCACGGCAGCAAGAAATTCTTCTGCGAACTCAACTGATTCCTCTGCTTTTTCTTTGCCAAACTTTTTTGCTGTTCCGTAGTCGACTTCTTCTCTCCAAGTTTGAATTTTTGAGTAGTTTCTAGTGGTTTCAGAGTCAAGTTTTTTGCGAAAAAGTCTTCCGAGTTCGGTTGATACTCCTTGATGCGTTTTAGGCTCCGAATTCTTTTCCATGAGCAGAGCTTTTGCAGCATTAAATATGGCATAATAACTTCGTGAGATGGTTTGGTCGTACTTGCTTCCTTTTAACAAATATTTTGCGGCATCAATATCGTCTTCAGCAGCCTTTCTTGTTCTTTCATATCTCTACACCTTCTGTTTCAATGTTACGGTAGAAGCTGTACCCATTTTTCAGTCTGTATTCGAACTCTTTGCTGTCGAAGAACCGAGGCGAGAACATCAAGCCTCTTTCTCTGTTAAATTGATCAACTATGCGAAAAACTTCATCTTGATCAACTTCACCAGACACTTTGAAGGCTATGTCAATATCGCTGCCAGTATCGTGCTCATTCCTAGCATAACTTCCGTAAAGTATTGCTTCTTCGAAATCTTCTCCCAATATCTCTTTCACTTCCTCTACGAAGTCTCTAATATCTCTGCGTGAAGCAATTTTCATATGAAGTTAAATGATGATACAGTCTCAAACTATCTATCAACCCTTGATATTTACCACAGGCCTCATTTTTACTACTTTAGTACCTATGCCTAGGTCGTCTGATACTTTAATTACTTCATCGACATCTTTGTAACTTCCTGGTGCTTCTTCTGCCATTGTGGATCCTGAAACGGCTTTAACGTGTATGCCTTGTCTTTTCAGGTCTTTCTGGATGTCTTCGCCCCAGTAGTCTTGTTTGGACTGAGCACGAGACTTTATACGGCCTGCCCCATGCGCAGTACTGCCAAAACTGAGCTCCATTGAGGCCTCTCCTCCTGCTAGAATATAGCTTGAGGTCCCCATTGTTCCAGGGAGTAGTACTGGTTGGCCTGCTTCTTTGTAGATTTCAGGGATTTCTTCATGGCCAGAGGGGAATGCTCTTGTTGCGCCTTTACGATGCACTATTACATCTCGGTCTTCTCCGTTTACATTGTGTGTTTCTTCCTTCGCTATATTATGGCAGACGTCGTAGAGCATTTCTACATCTTCTTCATTGAATATTGTTTTAATGCATTCTCTTACTGCCTGAGTCATTGCCTGTCTGTTGGCCCATGCGAAGTTGGCTGCCGCATACATAGCTGATAAGTAGTCTTGGGCTTCTTCAGACTTAATAGGTGCATAAATCAAATTTTTCTCTGTTATTTTTTCTGCTATGTCTGGATAAGATTTTTCAAATCGTCTTACAAAGTTTGAACAGGTCTGGTGTCCTAATCCTCGGCTACCTGAATGAATCATTACAAGGACTTGATCCTTTTCTAAACCATATGCTTCAGCTTTTTCATCATCAAAGACTTCTTCGACTATTTGAACTTCTAAGAAGTGGTTTCCGCTGCCTAGACTACCTAATTGATTGAGCCCTCTTTTTTTAGCTTCTTCAGGGACTTTTTCAGGTTTTCCGGGTAAGCGTCCGTTTTCTTCGCATCTTTCAAGATCTTTTTCAGTAGCATGGCCGTTTTCACACATCCATTCTAGGCCTTTTTCCAGCACTTGATCAAGTTCCTCCTCGCTGATATCTATGTAACCGCCTTTACCTAGACCTACAGGCACCTTACTATATAGAATATTTGCAAGCTGTTCCTCTCTATTTTCGAGGTCTTCTGCTGTAAGTCCAGTTTTTAGGACTCTTATCCCACAATTGATGTCAAACCCTATTCCTCCAGGGCTAATAAGACCGTTTTTTGCGTCAAACGCAGCAACTCCTCCAATAGGGAAACCATAGCCCTGATGACCATCAGGCATTACACATACATGTTTCTGAACTCCTGGCAACGCGGCCATGTTACAGGCCTGATCCAGCGTCGAATCCTGTTTAATCTGCTCTAATAGCTTTTCTGAGGCATAAATTCGGGCCGGAACATTCATTTCAGGCCCATCTATCTCATAGACATTTTGCCTGATTTTCTCTATTTCCATAGTAAGTGTTCTCGGGCTGAGTTTTTTGAGTGTGAGCCTAAGTTTTTTGCACAGATTATACGTCGAGAACTGCCTCTAAAACCCAAGATTCATTGTATTCTACCTTCATTTCGTTGTACGTCGGAGCTTTTATGTCCAAAAAATTTGACCCCGGCGTTATCTTCTCAACCTTAACCTCTGCTCTCAATAAATAGCCTCCAGCTGTTTCAGAAATCTTTACATTTTGAGGTCCTGTCACAGCCACACTCCTCGTATCCTGAAGAAAAACTAACTGATCCAAAAAATCATACAATAAAGCTTCATGACTCTCAGACTCCACCTTGACATTATGAGTATAACGACCATTACTCGCCCCCACTATCTCTGCAAAAGCCTTCACCGCCTCCGAAAACGCCTCTTCCATAGACTCGCCTTCAGCCCTAAATTTTTCATCCGCCGAGTGTTCTAGTATTTCATAGCTCATTTGTTCTTCACTGCAAATCTTTGCTTCAACGCTTTTTCCACAAGCTTTTTTTGCTCCTTGACACCTATTTCGGTATTATCAATTATAAGATCATAGATGCTGTAATCATCTAGATCAATTCCATAATATTCTTTGTAGCGTTTAGCATCCTCTTTATCTCTCTTCACAACAATTTCCCGAGCAGAATCCACCCCTAATTCTTCTCTTTCAGCCAGTCTACGAGCTCGTTCATCTATTTCTGCATCCAGTCTGATCCGGAAGTCTGAGTAGCTTCCTAAAACCCACGAAGATATACGAGACTCAATAACACAGGACTGATTAAGACCTCTTTCCAAAGTCTTTCTGTCAATTGCAAGATCCACCTCTTTCTCCGCCTTTTCCGATAATTCATAATCACTAAGACCTCTTTCTTCAGCCACCTGATAGAATACATCGCTAGCCGAAAAATGTTTCAGACCAAGTATCTCAGATACCTGAGTCGCTAAAGTTCCTTTACCGGCCCCTGCGTATCCATCTATAGTAATTACAGTATCAGAGTTTTTCTCCCTGTCTGCCTGAAACTCTTCTATGTAGCTCTTCATGAAAAATAAAATCCCTCAGCAATTTTATTCTTTCTCCACAAACTTTTCCGCTCTCTCAATCATATCTTTCTTCAGACCTATGAACAATCCTCCTTCTTTACCTCCAGTGTAACTGTTCTCATCAGGCCGTATTACTTCATTGAGATCAGGATGTTCAACATCAATATGCGTAACGTTCGCTGTTTCACCATCTTTGATATGTATGTAGACTTCGGCATCTTCCAGCTTGTGCTTCGACGGATGAGAACCAGACATTCTATTAACCCTCTTCTAAAAAGTTTTTTGTTCTGATAGCATTTTTAGTTTATTGCCCTAGATCCAAAGTTTTTCTAAGAAAAGTTTGATTGAGCTATTGAACAACTGCATATATGCTTTAGCACATCTAAAAAACCATATAACATCCCATCATAGTTCTATGACAGCAACTAACAAAAATTTATCCAAATCTGTTTCCCCCAAACACCTAGAAAAAAATAAAATCAGACTTACGCAATGGCAACAACTAAAGAAAAAACAGAAATAAGAAAACTAGCACGCAAAGGCCTCTCAATCAACCAAATTAAAGAAAAGCTAAACCTGCCCAAATCAACAGTCTACTACCACTTCAAAAAAGAAGTCGGACAAAAACAGAAAAGAAATCAGCTAGAAATACCTGATGACCCTGAATTCCATGGAGAACTATGCGGAATATTCGCCGGAGACGGGAATTACTTTTTTGAAGAGAAAAATTACAAGTACCGTATTACGTTCACGCTTAATATCAACGAAGACTACTGGCAAAATTTAGAGAGTTTTTTAGAAGAAAACTTGGATAAGCGACCTCATGTGAAAAGAGAGCCAAATCATAGTAGAGTTCGACTACGTTACGAATCTAAGACGTTATACGAATTTTTCAAGAAATACTTAGAATGGGGTGAAGATAAAACAGAGACGATAATGTTGAGAAATTTAAACAATCTTAGCAGAGCGTTTAAGATCGGATTTGTTCGTGGTTTAGTTGATACAGACGGCCATAAGATTAAACAATTTAGAGGCTATAAGATCGGAACTATCAGCAAGAATATGATGTCACAAACCAGCAAAATACTAGATGAATTAGATATTCAAAATACCTTGTCTCGTGAACCTGACAAAAGAGAAAACTGTAGAGACATGTACCGACTCACTATTTACGGCGACAACGCAGAAAAATTAGAGGCAAAAATAGATCCAAGACATCCTAAAAAACAATCTAAGTAATTACAAGACCTCAAAAACAGAGATAAAAACGTTAAAACGCGGAGCGCGGGATTTGAACCCGCGTCGATACCGTGACAGGGTATCATGATGGGCCAGACTACACTAGCTCCGCTCTAGAAAAGGTAGTAGTTAATCAGTTTTTTAAACCATTACTTCATCATTGTAGATTTCTGAATATTTCTCCGTTTTTTGCCATTTTTTCCATTTTCCAGGCTGTCAATGTTCCTATTGTGAGGCCTATGGCTGAGCCTATGAGAATGTCTATGAAGAAGTGTGCTCCTATGACTACTCTGCTTATTGCTACTAGGGTTGCGAGCGCTAGGAACCAGTATCGGAGTTTTGGATATCTCCATCCTAGTACGCCTGCGGCCATGAATGCTGTGGCTGAGTGTCCTGAGGGAAATGATGCAGTTATGAATTCTTCTCCTCCTTCGGGTCTTGGTGTTGCGAATATTTGTTTTATGGAGAATATTATGGCTGTGTTTATTGCTGCTGCCATTATTAGTATGCGGTTAGTGATTTTTTCTCCAAGGAGTTCAAGCGTTACTAAATAAGTTATTAGGAGGTAAAATGATCCTAGAGCTGATATTTCTTCAAATCCTCTGGTCACGAGCATTTCTGCATCAGTAATGCTGGTGTATTCTCCCATTGTATCTTATTTTGTGGAGTATGATTTAAACTTGTGAAGGCTTTTTTATGATTAAAGAATTCTCTATGTTATAGTGAAGTTATGGAGTATGTAATAATCGGTGATGGTATAGCAGGTGCTTCTGCGGCAGAAAAACTAAGTGAATTGGTGCCAGAGGCCTCGGTCACTGTTTTTACTGATGAGGAGGATGCGTTATATAATCGGATTATGTTGAAGACGTTCATGAAGGGTACTTTGCCTGTTCAATATACTAGGATGCATGATGAGTCTTGGTATGGGAAGAGGGGTATTGAGTTGTGTTTGGAGACTAGGGTTAAGGAAGTAAATACTAGTGATAACGCTGTTATATTGGAGAGTGGGGAAGAACATACTTATGATAAATTGCTGATTGCGACAGGAGGTTCGCCGAGAAAGTACTCTTTGGATGATGAATATGAAAATCTCCTTTATATGTGGACTTTGAAAGATGCTGAGGAAATCAAGGAGTCTGCTGAAAATTCAGATAAAGCTGTTGTGATCGGAGGAGGCCTTTTAGGAATCGACTTGGCTATAGCGTATGCTGAAAATGATTGTGAAACATATTATCTGATAAGAGGCGAAAATTGGTGGAGTAAAGGCCTTTCAAAGGAAGGAGCTGAGATAGTTCATAGGAAGATGGAAGATAAAGGTATTGTTGTGATGACTAATACTGAGGCTTCAGAATTTGTGGGAGATAACGAGATAGAGACTGTTGTAACAGATTCTGGAGAGGAATTGGATTGTGATTCTGTTGCCGTAGCTATAGGGCAAACTGCTAACTCCGGCTTAATTGATGTGGATAAAAATGAGGCTGATATGATTAAAACTGATGAATATCTGCAGACTTCAGATGATGATGTTTTCGCTGCTGGCAATATGGTTGAGTACCGATCACCAGTATTTGATGGCTGTGTTTGCAGAGGTTCATGGGATCATAGTGAGGCTATGGGCGTCTGTGCTGCCGAAAACATGTTAGGCCGTGAAAAAGTGTTCGACTACGTTAACACTTATGGAGTAGGACATTTTGATGTGCAGTTCCTGGCTATTGGAGACTGGAGTGGCGAAGCATTAGAGAAAAAGTATTCTGATTCGGAGTATCGTCGACTGTTCTTTAATGGCGATAAATTATCAGGCGCTGTTATGATTGGTTTTACTAAGGGTCAGGAACGGATAAAGGAGTGGATTCGAGAGGGCAGAGTATTTGAAGATCGTGAGGAGTTACTTCAAAAAGAGTTTTGGAACTAGACACTATTACTTGATATAATCGCTAGCCAAAATTTAAACAAGGGCCGATAGGAATAGTTTATTGGTCTCCCTGTTCATAAATACTATTTATCTCATTCTCAGATAAAGCGCGATCATAAACACGAACCTCATCTATTTTACCGTTCCAGTAGAAGTCATTACTCCCAGTTCTTCCGCTTATTCTCAAATTAGGTCGTGAAAACATACTTGATTCTCTGAAAGTGTCCAAGTGCTCTCCATTCCCATAAACTCTTATATCAGATCCGTCCCAAGTCATAGCAATTAATCTATAATCTGTAAACGTGCTCTCCCACGAATCAGGAAAATCTACGCTATAATCATCCCCTCCTATAGTCACCTCAATTTCTCCGCTATTTGTACCAATATGATATTGAGTATTGGAAAATCCAGCATCCTCATTTCTGTTAATTACGTACTGTCTTGTCGTATCTTCAACAGTAACCCACGCAGTCAAAGTTAAGTCATCAGTAATATCTAAATTATCGCCAGTATTAGCATCTATGCCGACATAATTTGTGCCATCAAACTCTAAAGCACTTCCATGAACGCCTTCACCCCATTCAGGATTCTCTTCTTTTTTTCCATGATTCTGGTTTCCTGAAAAGTCAAATACCTCGCCTCCAGATTTGTATGCTTCATCTAGTGGCCAGTATCCTACTAAGCCATCCAGCATCATTGTATGATTGTGGAAATTTTCATCTACTTCTAGAGTTCCCGTCACCACTCCTGAAGTCGTTAAATTCTCTAAATTAGCAGAGTCATAGCTTATTTTTATTTCCAGTTCGTTATTATCTCCTGATGGCCTAATTCCAGGCAAATTAATATTATTTTGTTCAGAAACTTCCTGATTAACAGCATAAGTAATATTTCCAGTATCAGAGTTACTTACAGTTATCTCATCAATTTTAGTTTGTCCCACAGGATCACTCATTAAAAAAGTCAAACCATTTTCAACTGAAACACCAAAATCTTGAACATTAACGCTGCTTGAGTCAAAGCCTTGAACACTTTCTATGCTTTGTTCACCCACCATTGAGAAGACTGCACCACCAACAACAGCAACCACAAGAAGCATCCAACCATAAGTCATCAAATACTCAATCGCAGACTGACCCTTTCGTCTCTTCAAATTAAACATTATCAATAAAGAGTAATTTTGAGTCTTTGATTAAATTGATTACCTATTTAAACTGAGAAAATTCTTTTTTCTTTAAACTCTCAGATATCGATGGCTGACCACAACCTTTAAGTGTACTTACTAACAAGTAATAACTATGATAGAGTCTTGGGAAGATGCCGAACACTACCTACAAAAGTTCGACGAAAAACTTGGAGACGCTGGAAAACACTTCGAAGGAGTTTTACTAGGCCAAACTTCCCTATGGTACCATGCACAAAACGAAGGAACAACCATAGAAGAAAGACCCACAGATGATTTAGACGTAATACCTAACGGAGAAAGTTTTATGGCCGTTATGGACGTACTTGACGGCCAATTATCTCTCGGAGGCTACCGTGCCGAGCTAGAAGACCAATACTTAGACATACTCTCAAGCCACCCTAATGCAGAAGCAATGTTAAACGAAGAAAATCACTACGATACCATCAGCTACGATAATTTAGACCTCCATGTCATCGACCGCGACGTATTCATAGAAGACAAGTCAGGACTCAAAGAAACTAAACACGCAGAAGACATAGAGAAAATGAAATCCATATACAACGAATCCTCTTAACTCTCTTCAGCCTCATCAAGCATTTCTAAGGCCTTTGGCGAGACAAAAGCCATATCCCTCCAATCTTTAGTCATTCTAGGACACGCACAATTAACATAAATATTAATACCAAATCCTTTGTAATCCGACTCAAAAATTCTATCCTCTACAAATACATAGACATCTTTCCCATGCCTCTCCAATATTTCTTTAGATATCTGAACAGCCCTCATATAATTCTGGCCTTTCTTACTCGAGGTAACAATACCCCACTTTTCTTCATCTTTATACTTTAGTACACGAGCATATTCCGCACGCATCTCATCACCTAGCGAATTAGGAGGCTCGATCCAGATAGTTTCCTGATAAGGATCTACCACATAGACCTTTTTACCAGCTTCAGAAACTTGTGATGGATGAAAATGGCCGCTACCCAGGAATACAAACGCATCAACTTTATGAGAAATATTGTGAGCCGCACCAGCATCACATCCAAGCACTTGACCTGGTTCAGTAGTTCTCAGACCAGTAGTTCCTTCAACCACTTCATAGCCTTTATTCTCTAAAAATTCACGAGCCCTATCTGCACGATCCATATACTGAGTTACTCCTACAAGACCTAACTTTTCATCTTCTCCAATTTCCCCATAATTTTCTTCTAGGACTGCCATTATGTCTCTTTCTTCTCGATAGGGAAGATAATAAACATTCATATCATCCATTTCCTGTCCTTCAGGATGCAGAAACCGAGTATGACCTATATGAATTAATGCCTCAGCACCCATTCTCTCTGCTTCCTTGTCTGCGACTCCACAAGCTCCAAAAGTTGATGCACCAATTATAACAGGCTCTATACCATGCTCTTTAAGCTTAGAAGCATACTCTATTACCTTCGGTTTAATCCCATCAGGCCCCTGTAATCCAACCGTTTCATATCCTTCATCCTTTATTTCTTCAAGCACTTCATCGAACTCTTCATAGTTCCACTTCAGTTTTTCGTCCGTCATATCCAAAAGTTGGGGCAGAAAGTTTTTTACCCTGAAAGGTATCGGAGGTTTTCCAAGATGAACCTTCTCTCAACCACTTCGAGAACATTCTTGAACTCAGCCATACTCTGCTGAGGCACACCCAACGAAAATCCTTGATTTACAACCTCATACAAAACTTTTTCATCAGGTTTATCCATCAAAACAGTTACATCCCCCTCAAGATACTTTAAAGCAGATTTTAAGCCCTTTAACTCAATTATTCTTGCATCAAGTACTGCTTCCTCCCCATCAAACGCGAAAACTTCTGCATAGGAATCAATATATGTTGAAGAGCTTGAGAACGCGGCTTCTGCCTGAGAAATAGTTGTCAACGGTGTCGCGGTCGAAGAGTTAACTCCATCATCCTCGCTCCTAGAGCCTATTGTATCACCCTCCTTCATATTTAGGGCGCTAAATATTGCCGGCTTCCCATTTTTCCGAGCTCTGTATGCATCAGTAGAGGTATATCCTCCTTTTTTGGATATCAATGCTTTTTCATACTGTTCAGGACTCAAAGTCTCATCAGACAACGTAATATCTTTGCCAACAACACCCTGAATTTCACCTGAACTTACCTGCACTCTCTCCAATGTTTCCAAGCTGTTACGTGCATCAAACACATCTACCACATAGAAAGATCCTCGCTTATACACAAATTTAAACGACTCCTCAGACTTAGAAGTAATTTTTTCAATTTCAGAATTTTCAAAAGGTTTCTCAGGATTTTTCAATCTTCTTTCTCTGTATTCTCCAGTCATAGGATTTCTAGTAATTTTTAACTGTATTTCAGGCACTCTCTCTTCCCTAACAACACCGTTTTCTAGCAAATACATTGACGGAACTGTTTTACCTTCTTCAAGAGAAACTCCGAGACCTTCAACTACTTCAACATAGTCTTTATCCCCTTTAACGACTGCCCCAGTGTATTCTGGCTCAATCATTTTCTGCACTATTATATTAGGATACTCTCTGCCTCCTTCTTCAAAATAAGATGCAACTACATTTTTCAAAGCATCCTCCAATCCTGAAGCGCCGATATCAAGCTCTGAATCTGAAATAAAAGATTCAGATACTCTTATAGAGACTCTTGAATTATCTCTTTGTCCTCCTACAAGACTACGAGCCTTACTAGATGCTCTTCTTACTTCAGAACTCATCCCTACTTCTTTGTAAGCCTCTCGTATTTCTTCTAAATCCAGAGAACTATTCAGTATCTTTTCAGGATTTCTAGTCTGGAAAAGTTGTTCTATTTCTTTAGGAGTTATTACGAAAAAATTAGGTACTTCGAAATCAGTATTATCTAATTTATAGGCCTTTTCTCCGTTTTGAGGCTTAATTTTTCCCTTCCAGACTACCATATCTAGAAGTTCTATTGCCTAGAATAAAAATCTGTTTACTCGACCCTAACTCTGCATTTTACAGGCATCTTGTGCTTTGAGCGTTCTAAAGCTTTTTTGGCTTCTTGAAGGTCTTCTTCATCGACTTTAACTCTGTAAATCACTTGGTTATCGTCTACTAATGCTGCTCTGCCAATAGGTCGCCCGAAAGGCTTCCTCATTCCTTCATAATATCGGTCAGCCTGTGCAATACCTGCTAAAGGGTGGTATCTTAGTACGTGATGCGGGTAAGGTAAAATCTCTAGGAAGTATTCTTCCTCAGGGTCTAGTACTTTATTGAGATATGAATTTGCTGCAATACGGCCAGATTCCAATGCTTCACTTCTGACTCCGCATCCTTTTTCTACAGTTAACACTACTGATGCATTGAACTCTTCATCCTTAGCTCCCATCTGATACTGTGTTACTCTAGGTGCTGGAGCTCCACTAATGAAGTTGTCATTCTTCTTCTGACTCATCCGTGTATACGGCTGGCCAGGTTTCTCTCTATAGATGCTTGCAGGCCTATCTCCCATTTTTAGTTACCTCGTAGAAACTATCATTCTAACAAATTTTAAATAGGGTTGGCTATTGACAACATTCTTGGTATAACTGACCAAGTTCCTCTAAAGCTTCTAAATCACTATACGCCATAAAATCTTCGGCAGCTCTATAGAAAAATGCTTGATCCACTAGTTCTTGCCTCATATCTTCGTTTTCCGAGGCTAGAGCGCGTGCCGTAGCGTAAAGTTTAAAATCATCTCTAGGAAACTCTGACCCTTTAGTGTACGCTGAAAGAGCTTCTCTTATACCTTGAGAGAAATTTCCGTTAAAGTATCCGTCTTCAGACATATCTTTCAATGCTTCAAAGTATAGTTCATCTTTACCAGGTCTGAATGTAACTATCTCTGAGCCAGTCATATGTTTAATTGGTAAAGAAAAAATTTTAACTATAGCAGGTTTTTTGACTAGGGATTACAATTTATTATCTGTGAAAAAAGTAAAGGTTTTCCAAATAGGTCTCGGTAGTTTCGGACGCCACGGTTTCGAGAAGTTTATCGAAATGGATTTAAACTACTCTAAAGTAAGTGTAGAGCTCGTAGGCGTTTGTGACGATGATTTTGACCGTTTAGAGTTGGCCGAGAAGTTTGCAAATCGTCAAAACATAGAGATAGAAACCTACACTTCTGTAGACGAAATCTATAATGCTGCAGAATCAATAAGTGACGCCAAAGTTCTAATTTACGATGCAGGACCCACAGAACTACACGCTGAGCACATCTACAGATCATTAAAGAACAACTTCTTCCACTTAGCAGAAAAACCGCCCTCAATGACTAGAGAAGACCACATAAGAGAGAAAAAAATGATGTTGGACAACAACGTCAGATTTACTGTAGACTTCATAGAGCGAGAAAATCCTGTAGTAAAAAAATGCTTAGAAGTACTTGAAGACTGCAACATAGAGAATATTGAAGTGTTTCGAGAGAGCAGCATGGGCATTGAAAAACTATTAAGACCTGTAAATCGCGCAGGCGTGAAAGGCGGCGCAGTATTAGATAAAATGTGTCATGAAGCATACATAATGGATTTTATAGACAGCAAACCGGAAGTAAACTATGTTGAAAAACAAGCTCAAATGCCTTATAGGCCTGGAAGCGAGTCTTTAATGGGAATAAGAGGAGGTAAAAAATCGGAGATAGATGACGAAATTGCTGCAGGAATTTGCTCTGCCAAAATAGATGCTGATATAGACATATATTTGCATGCCAGCTGGCTAGGCCTCTCCCAGGAGTGTAGAAACTCTGCAGAAAAGATAGAGTCAATTACTGGCCATTATCCTGTTAAAACAGATTTTAGAGTTATAGGGGCAAGCGGAGTTTCAGATGAAGAAGCTAGATTCTTCTTAATACGAGGAGACAGAGATTTAATAGGCGATATGCTTCACAAAAAATTATTTGATTTGGAGACAGGGGAAGAAATTGAAACTAATTCTCTCTTACATGATCAGCTATACAGAGTTCTTGAGTCCTCTGTACGATGTGCTGCAGGCCTAGAAAATAATGCCTTATCCGAAGAAGATCTTGACAGGTTTATGAACGTTATATTCGATATTTCAGAACACACAGAAGACTATGATGTCTATGAAGAAGTCGAAACAGCAAATAAGAGAGTAAAAAGAATGATACTTGACACACTAGACGAGGTAGAAACAACGGTATGAAAGCCATTATCCCTGCAGCAACAAAGAAAGAATCGATGTTTCCATTAAATGACACAATCCCAACATCTTTAATGCCTGTAAATGGCAGACCCTTGATTCTACAGACAATAGAAAAACTGAAGGCCTGTGACGTAGACGAAATCTATGTAGTAGCGAACTACAAAATTGAAAAGTTCCAAGAATTATTTGATGGCCGAAATGATGTGAACGTAGTAGTCCAAGAAGATTTATCAGGCACAGCTGAGGCTTTAAAGACATGTAGTTTTCTTGAAGATGACTTTATAGTAATTAATGGTGATGTGGTTGTTTCAAAAAACGATATTTCTCGCTTGATTGATTCTTTTGATGAAAATTTCTCCATTATGGCTGTTGACGATCAGAAGCCTGAAAAATACGGCGTATTAAGCATAAAAAACGATAAAGTCGTAGATATAAACGAAAAACCTGAAAAACCCGAGAATCCTTTAGTAAATACTGGAGTATATCTCTTCAACCCTGAAATATTCCGAATGATAGATCTCTCAGAGAAAGACAGTTTAACAGACGTAGTGGCGGAAAACCTGCGGAAAAACAAGTGCCGATACGTCCTTGCAGAAGACTATTGGATAGACATAGGATCAGGAAAAGAACTGCTTAAAGCAGATCGAATACTAAGAAAAAAAGAACTAAATGCCTTCGTGAGCGGTGACGCCACCGTATCAGATAGGGCGTATATAGGAGATAACGTCAGGATAGAGTCGGGAGCCATAATAGAGCCCGGAGCAGTAATCAAAGATGATTCCGTAATCAGCAAAAATGCGTTAATAGGCGCCAATACCGTTATCAATAACTCTACTATCTCCCCCGGGTGCGAGATTAATGGATGTGTGATTGATAGTTCTCTTTTATTCATGGATTGTATAGTTGATCCTTTTACACACGTAGAACGAGTTGTGCTCTCCGAAGAATGTGACCTAAAGTCCGGAACCGTAATCCGAGAATCATTTATAGGTCCTCGGAGTTACATCGACATGAATAATTCAATCCGAGGCGTAAAATTTGTGCCCGATGCACGCACAGATCTTTCAGAAATAAGTAAATAACATTACAAAGGTGAATTATGCAGGCAGTAATACTTGCGGCAGGATGCTCCAGCAGATTCAAGCCTATAAGCGATAATAAACACAAAGGACTGACAGAAGTCTTAGGAAAGACAATTATTGAACATACCGTCACAGAACTTGAAAATTTAGGGATAGAAAATATTATCATAGTTCAAAGCCCCAATCAAAATTTTGAAAAAAAGACAGATATTGATGCCGAATTCATCATACAGGACGAACCCAAAGGCATGGGTCATGCCCTAATACAGGCTCAGCCTCTACTCAATGAAAAATTCTTGGTTTTAAACCCATATCATGCTACCGCCTCCAGCATAATAAACGATTTAATCAAAAAGACAGAGGACGAAGAAAGCGAAATAGGATTTGTTTCAAGAGAAACAGATAGGCCTGAAGATTATGGAATATTAACTGTGAAAGACGGGAAAGCCGTCGGCGTAACTGAAAAACCTGCTCCAAAAGATGCTGCAAGCAAATATAGAGTTGTAGGGATTTATCTATTAAGCCCTAAGTTCTTTAACTACCTTGATGTTGTTGAAGAATGGGAGTACCAATTTGAGGATGCATTGAATCGCCAGGCCTCGGAAAAACCCGCTAGTATAGTTTTTATTGATGAAGATACTATCTCCATAAAATATCCTTGGAATCTTTTCGATTTTGTAAAAGCAATATTCAAAGATAAAGATCGGAAAATCTCTGAGAACGCTTCAGTAGCAGACTCTGCAGAGATTAAGGGCAAGGTCATAATTGATGAAGATGCAGAAATCCATGAAAATGCAGTGATTAAAGGTCCTGTCTATATAGGTAAAAATGCAATAGTAGGAGATCATGCTCTTATCCGCGAATATACTCTATTAGAAGAAAATACAACAGCCGGCGCCAATACAGAAATTAAAAACTCTGTTATGCAGCCGAACTCTAGCATCCACTCAGGCTTTATAGGCGACTCAATAATAGGTAATAATACTCATATAGGTGCTGAAACTGTTGTAGCGAACAGAAAGTTCCGTGAAGATGGCGAAAGACCCGAAATTAAAAGCTGTTTAATAGGTAAAAATCGGGTAGAAAATTCAAAGAAAACTTTTCTTGGAGCCTTTATAGGAGATAACGTTGATATCGGCGTAAATGTCTCTATAATGCCTGGCGTTCAAATAGGAAGCGATGCAAAAATAGGTCCTGGTACGCTGGTCAGAGAAAACGTTGAAAACGAAGAAATAGTGTATGTAAAACAAGAACAGGAGAGAAAGAAATGATAATAGGGCTTGACTTTGACCGAGTGCTTTTTGACACAGATTCATTTGACGAATACTACAAAGAAAATGTTGAAGGCCTTGAACACGTTGAAGCCAACGTATATGATGAGAATGGGAACTATAATCCTGAAAAACATGCAGAAATCTGTGGAATTCCCTCTGAAAATATTTGGAAAGCATTACAAAATTTGGAACGATTTCTTTACAATGATATAGAACTGCTTAAAGAGTTGAGCGATCACACGCTCATAATAGTCACAAGAGGCAACAAAAAGTTTCAGGAGCGCAAAATTAAGAGTTCAAACAGCTTAAAATACGTTGATAATTACAAAATAGTAGAAAAAGGTCCCAAAGACCAAGTAAAAATTGATTTATTAGTTGATGATAGAGAAAAAGAGCTTGAGCGTGCAAACATACCCGGAGTAAAGCTTTCAAGACCTCAAGAAAGCTTAAAGAAGGTAATATCAAAGGTGGAGGATTTTGAAGCCTGAAAAAGTATTCAAAAGATATGATATCCGAGGAAAATATCCTGAAGAAATAGACAATAAGTTTGCTAAACTTTTAGGAAAATCTCTAGGGACATTCGTGGCTCAGAATCTCCAGAAGAATATAGTTGTATGCCGAGACAATAAGCCAAGCTCTGAAACTCTTAAACAGTCTTTAATCAGCGGCATAATGTCCAGCGGAGTAAATGTTATAGATGTAGGTATAGGTCCTACAGATTATGCTGCATTCTGCGGTAAAAAACTGGAAGCTGTTTCTGTCGAAGTAACATCTTCCCATATGCCGCTAGAATTCAATGGATTCAAATTTATGTATCCTGAAGGCAATGGATTCATAAACAAAGATTTATATGCTGTTCAAGACATTTTCAGAGATCGGGAATTTCAAGAAGGGGTAGGTCATGTTTCTAAGAAGAATATGAAAGACAATTACACAGATAGTGCTAAAACTTTTGCTAGACAATATGCTGAAGACTGGGACAAAAAAATAGTTGTAGACTCTCTGGGAGGCACAGGCAAAATTTTACCCGGTTTATTGAGAGACCTAGGCGCCGAGGTAATAGATCTTTCAAAAGGCCGTAAAGGAATTTATCACGATCCTCCTGCTCCTCAGCCTAAGAACCTTGATGAACTGAAGCAGGCTGTGATAAAAAACTCTGCAGACCTAGGAATATCTAACGATTTGGACTCAGATCGCATAACAGTTTACTACAAAGGTCGCTTCCTAAAAGGCAGCGAAGTTTTCTGCATATTATCACAGTTAGTTAAAGGACCTGTAGTAGCATCTATAGATACTTCTAAGGTATTAGAAGAGTTTTTAGAAGTTGAATATACTCGTGTCGGCGATCCTTTTGTTATGGATCATGCTATTGATATAGATGCTGAATTAGCAGGCGAACCTAACGGACATTACTCATTCACAGATTTTGTACCCTATAATTCAGGAATATTAACTGCTTTAATCATTTCTGGTCTAGATATCAATAAATCATTAGAAAGAATACCTGATTACGCTGTTATGAGACATTCTGTAAAAGTGGAGCGGAAAGAGGAATTATTAGCGTCTTTGAAGCAAAGTATAGATGACGAAAATATTTTATCAGATCTTGATGGTATAAAGTTCTGTAGAAATAACGCAGAAATCTTAGTTAGGCCTTCAGGTAGTTCGCAGAAGGTGCGGATCATTTCTGAATCACCAGATCCTGAGTCTGCGAAAGAAGTCTTGGAAGATGTCAGAGATAAAATAGAAGGTTTCAGGCAGAAAGGTTAAATCAGTAGAGTTCGATATTAAGTTCATGGAATCGATTTACAGCTTTTCTGATGGGCCTTACAAAGTGTTAAATTACAAGGTAGTTGAAAAGAACAGCAGGTTTTTCGTCACAGTTAATGATGGAGATCTAGGTCGTTTGCCTATTGAAAGCTTAGACGCAGTAGAACACTTTCGTGAAGCCTTAGAAAAGGTTGAAGCTGAGTTAAAAGAGCAAGAACGTAGGAAAGAAGAACTCTGATTCTAGAAAGATAAAAAATGTGAGAACGGCCTTTTGAAAGATTTATTTGGTCTTCTTATCTTTCTTGACTTGCTAATTTTTTGTAGCCGTCATTTTTTGCGCTATTAACCCTATTTTTTGGTTTACTGCCTAATAACTCATAGAACTTTGAATCAGAATTCACACTCTCTACTGTGCCAATAGAATATGATTTCTTAAGTGCAGTCTCTATTATTTAGTCATCCTGCTTAAAAACATCTATCAGTAGTTTTTATAACTAAAAAAGATTTTTATAGAGATTCAGAAGGCTATTATAGCTAAAATAAAGATTAACAAGGGTCGAGGCCTTCAAAAAATCTTGCAGACCTCTACCTCCCCTCGTTAAAAAATTAAGTTATACATCTCTTGACTTGACTGTTTTGCGTCCGTTCTCTTGTGCTCTTTCAACAGCTCTGCTTACTAGTTCTTTTACTCTGTCGTCTAGAGCTTCGTAGAAGTCGCTTCCGACATTTACGCCGTCTGCTTCGTCACGAACGCCTGATTTCTTAAGTACGTCTGCCATGTGTGATTCACCTAGTAAGCTATTGTCTGTCCTCTTTTTTATAGGTAGGGGTGTTAAAGCCGGAAAAACAATCGGACAGACATCAACAAGGCGCTTTTAATTTGTTCGATATAAATCGAACGTATAAACACAGCTCAAAAAAGCATCGAAACATAAGTATCTACCATGGAACTGGATTATAAAACCATTAAGGCGCTTTCCTCGCCCACTCGAATAAAAATATTGTCATCTTCGTTAGAGGCTGAGGCCACTACAACCTCTCTATCGCAAGATTTAGAGAAAAGTAAGTCTACCGTGTCTTCCCACCTAGAAAAACTTGTTTCGTCTGGCCTTTTAGAAAAAGATGCAGAAGAAGGTCGTAGGCGCGTAGTATATAGGCCTACAGACAAAGCGAAGGCAGTAGTACAAGGGCGTAGCAGGAAAGTTAAGTTCTCAGTAACGTCTTCTTTCGTCTCCGCCATAATAGGTCTCTCTCTTCTTGCTTCTGAAGCATCAAGTTTAGGACCCGAAGATAATGCAGATTTAATGATGGAGGCTGAGGAAAGCGTAAGTCAAGAACCATCTCTCGCTTTTCTATTTCTAGCAGGATTTTTCCTGCTCTTGTCTATCTCTACACTTGCCTATGGACTCACATTACGGAAGATCTCCTCCTAGTAAGGAAACCCTTTTTAACTTCTGGGAACAGTTGTTGCCTAGGAAACTTTACAAAAAGACGGAATGTGAAAAATTAATGCCTACCTGTCAACTCTGCGGACAAAATTCTGATAAACTGCAAAAAACTAAAGTAGAAGGCGCCGTTCTAAAGGTGTGTGATAGCTGTACCGATATGGGCGAAGCCATGGAACAAAAAGAAGTAAAGAAAAAGAGGAAAAGGAGAAAAGTCAGTCGGCGTAAAGACCAAGTATTAGCTTCAGACTATGGAGAAAAGGTTAAGAAAGCAAGAGAAAGTAGAAAGCTAAGTATGTCGGAGTTGGCAGATAAATTAAACGAAAAGAACTCTCTAATAAAGAAAGTCGAACGCGGAGAGCTCAAGCCTGATAGATCTCTCGCTTCCAAGCTATCAAAAGAACTTGAAATTAATCTATATGTCAATCCTCAAGTCTCAGATTATGATGATCCCCAATCAAAAGGAGACACAAGAAAAGCAACTCTGGGAGATGTAGCAGAACTCAAAGACTGAAATCTCCGTTGCATGCTGCTCTGAGACCATGAAGAACTGATTCCTCTCTAAGGCCTTGTAAAGAAAAATATGTCGAATTAAGATTTGATTTCAGAATTCGCTTACCGAATCTGCTCTAAATATATCGAACTAATCGAAACGCCGGAGCTGGGATTTGAACCCAGGAGACCCGTAAGGGTCACCGGTTTTCAAGACCGGCACCTTTAGCCACTCAGTCACTCCGGCACAAGTAACTTTAGAGACAAGAACTGTTTTTAACTTAAAGGACTTTCCTTTATCTAGCCTATCTCTTCTAAGAAAATTAGATGAAACTAGTTGCGCATTATCTTCTCCTTCTATTTCAAGATCCAACCTAAACTTTAAGCATGAACTCACAGAAGAAAGCAGTCTTAGGTGTTTCTACAGTCTTACTACTGAGCCTATTATTAGCTTTTAGCAGCCTATTCTCCGCCAGCTATGAAAAATTTGACTTAGACGAAGAGAATGGCGAATTAGAGGAACACTATTACGAAAGCTGCATATGTATAGGTTATCTGGAGGTTATGGAATCTTACCCTCCTCAATATAACTGTCAGAATCTGGAATTTTGTAGAGACATTAATAGAACAGAGTGAAAGGATTTTAGTGATTTAAACGCTGCTTGGAAAATACATTTCATGACCTTGCCGTCTTTTCTTGAGCCCGGATCTGTTAGAACAGTGACCGCTATCCGTAGAATTGTCTACTGGACATTTATCTTAATTTTCTTTGTGTTGTTATTAGATGCCTCTCAAGACTGGATTACCGCTGGACCAGAAACTATACTCGGCATGATCTTTATCTCAGCCGCCCTGATGATATACATTGAAACATTATTTGAACGGAACATACTGGAATTTCCTTCGCGTCTAGACACTCTTCCTGTGGCAATAGGAGCTTTTTCAGGGAGTATAGCTTTAATGGTGGGTATCGGATTGACTTTCAGACAAGAGCTTATAATTAATCTGTTCGAGCCATTTATGACTTATGTATACCTGAAAACGATAATTGTACTGCTCTATGCCTGGATACGCGGAGATTCAAAGGATCAGTCCGAAGAAGATCCATTTGCATCTGATAACTTCACAGTTCCTGACGCCTTCTAACAGATTTTACTGCTTCCATCTCTTGGGATAAAGACCTTGTTTCATATAGACATTCTGAGTCTTCACTGCCGTACCATCCTCACCATACATATTTTCAGAAGTCATCAATGCTTCTCCTAGTGCAATAAGTTCTCCTTTCAAAGTCATAACCGCCACAGTTTCCTGCTCCTCTATATTGTCTTGGAGTTTTGATACTCCCGATGTACCGAGATCAGCCCCATTAGCTATTGCATTTACTGCAGAATCTTTTACAACTACTTTACGAACATTTTTTACTGCTTTCTCGATAGGATAAACAACGTCTCTTAGTTCTTGTTGCTCGCCACTCCTGTAGAAATGATAAGCATCCACTATGTCCTGCAGCGTACTGGCATCTTCCTCGCTAATTCCTCCTTGCATCGTGCGCCTGAGTTCTACCATTTCAGCTCCCGCACCAAGTTTTTCTCCTAATTGAGAGATTAGAACTCTAACATAGAATCCTGATTCGCATTTAACTCTTCCTAAAACCTTTTTTTCTTTGACTTCAATTAATTCAAGTTCATATACTTCTCTTTCTCGTTCCTGTTTCTTAACAGCAGATTTTTCTGGAGGAACTTGAGTATTAATTCCTTGAAAGGTTTCTAAGGCCTCTTGTATTTCATCAAAAGATTTTCTTTTGTAAAGTTCTGCCTCAAATATATACTCTTTGCTAGCTTTTGCTAGTGCTGGATTAATGCGAGTGCCTCTGTTCAGGCCTATTGGTAGTATTCCTGTAGCATTAGGATCTAGAGTGCCAAAGTGCCCTGTTTTCTTAAGATCAAGCTCTTCTTTCACCCAGTAGCTAATCTGGTTGCTTGTAGGACCAAATGGCTTATCTACTACTATGAATCCTTGATCAATTAGCTCTTCTAACGATCTTTTTTCAGGAATGCTTCCGAATTCAGGATCTGTCTCGGATTCTTGACGAGTGTACCAGGTTTCATTCTTCATAGAAGATTCCTATAACTGTAATCTTTTAACATCCGAACTCAGCTACCCGCCTAATTCTGAAAGCAGTTTAGCATATATCACTAACTCAATAAATAGAGTTGTTGGTATAATTAACAGACCTATTATCGTTACTGCTAGCATAATTTGTGCAATACTGAATCCAATTTGGAGGCCGATGAATAATAAGAATATTTTTGCATATCTCCAGCTGATCACTTTTTTGACTACGTTTCTAATATCAAAGGCCTCTCTGAAACTTAGATTTTTTCCATAAAAGTATGAAAGTGCTGGATGACCAATATAAAACAGTAAAAACACTGGTACGTAGATCCAGAATGCTACTAGACCTAAATACTCGTTGATACTTCCAAGAAATACAATAGGCAGCATCAATACGAAGATTAATACAAAATACGCAATATATACTGCTGTAAGTTTAATTCCATCTACAAATAGACCCTTGTAATCTTTGAACTCTGGCGCCACTTCACCTTTTACCGAATTATTAATTACTCTTGCAAAATAACCCATCAAAATAAAGGCTGGAAGAATAAATATGGAACCAAATACCAGAAGCGAACCTATAACTATATTATTAGTAGATTTCTCTCCTTTAAACGGATATTTCAAAGCCTCTGGAATCATAAGATTATTCTCGCAGATAATTTTTTATGCGATTCCCAGCATTTTTCTGAAAGCATAGGTCATTGGCATAGCCATTATAATATAGAATCCTAACCAATTCAAAGCACTTCCTATATAGGGCAGAGTGAATGGTAGTGGCACAAAAACTCCTGCTATTCTAGCAGAGTGTCCTTCCTGAGAAAACCATCCTCCATTATCTCCAAAACTTGAGAATTCCCATGTAAATCCGAAAGCGTCAAATCTTTCTCCTTGCTCTATTTCTTGATCTTCAACAGCTAGTATGAGCTCTTCACTCTGGTTATTTATTTCCAGTGGGACTGTCTGACCTGCATACTCAAACTCGCCCTCATAGATTGAGTTACTGTCATCCATCTGCACATTTGGCGTAAAAGTTGCGCTTAGCCACGGGAAAAATAATGCAACAAAAACCATTGTAGCCAGCATAGGTTTAATGTTCAACATCATAAACCTCTGGTTTAGTTCAAGAGACTTCGACATATGCTCAGATACTTTCTCAGTATCTTCTTCTTCTCTGGCCTCTTTCATTTTTTCTTGTTGTTCCTTAAGCTTGGATTTAAGCTCTCTTTGTTTTTCTACATCAAGCAACCTCCAATAGATTAGTGAGAAAATTCCTGCAAGCGCTACAGAAAAGAATGTGAGCGCGTAATAAGGGCTTAGAGCTAACAGAGGTTGAAAAATAGAGTCATAAAACCCAAATAAAACTGATAGCGGGCCTTGGATAGTTTCCAGCATGTATTGTTATGAGACCTGACATGTTTTTAAAATAGGTCGCCGCCTTAAAAATTCATCTGGTGGAGAGTCTCGGCCAAAGGTTTTGCCAATTTCTCGCCTTTTTCTGTGAGGCTTATCTCTTTCTTCCTACCCTTCTTATTGGATGTAATTAAACCTTCATTTTCCATCCTTTGTAGTATGCGCACAGTATGCGAGTATGTGCAGTCTACTTTTTTGGAAATTGCTGAAGCATATTTCTCACTAGAAGGATCATTCAGCAAAACAAGTATCTTTACAGGCTTTACATTCAGAAAAAGCTCTTCTAAACTGCTCAAAGTTCCGATAATCACCCCTTCCCACATATATATTTGTTTTCAGGCCTCTTAACGTTACCGGCCACCCTTCTGTTTAAAAACAGTAGGGCTCCAAAATTAGACTGGAAGGTGTAAAAAACAATGGAGTTCTCTAACGCAAAGATGAAGTCACTACTGAAAACACAGACAGATAAGCGAGTATCTGAAGAGGCAGCGGAAGAACTTGGAGAAATTCTTGAGACTTTCGCAGGCGATGTAGCTGAAGAAGCACTCGCAATAACAGAAGAAAACGGGAGAAAAACGCTTAAGCCCAAAGATATTCGAGAGGCCCTAAAATAGCTTTTTTACCCCCTCTTTTTCTATATTTGTCTCCTTTCTATATCTCCACTCATACACTGATTTAAGGTTTTAACTTACATCTCATCGTATGAGTACTGAGGCCTTAATCGAGAAAGTTGTAGATGAATCAGACTTAGATAATGAAGACATAAAAGAAAAAGTAGAAGAAAAAATGGAAGAGTTTGAAGGCCTTGTAAGTGAGGAAGGCGCAGTTCACTTAGTAGCTAAGGAGCACGGAATAGATTTATCCGAAGAGAGATCCAAAGAACTTGAAATCAAAAATATAGTGCCTGAGATGAGAAAGGTTCAGATAGCTGGGAAAATTCTTGACATATCAGATAAGAATACTTTTCAGAGAGATGATGGAGAAGGCCAGGTTCAAAATCTCGTGCTAGGAGATAACTCTGGCAGTATCAGAGTCACATTATGGGATGAACAGACCGAGATAGCTGAGAGCGTAGAGGAAGGCGATGTGATAGAAATTTCTGGAGCCTACAGCGTTGAAGATAATAGAGGTAAAGCTGAATTGCGTCTAGGTGATAATGCACAGGTAAAAATGTCTGAAGAAGATTTTGATGAAGTAGAATTACAGACGGCGACGGAAGTGCCTGTAAGCGAAGTTGCAGGAGAAAACAATACTTTCACAGTCAAAGGCATGGTTATGCGAGTCTATACTTCAAATCCCTTCTTTAGAGTAGACCCTGATTCAGGAGATACTGTAAAAGAAGATGAAGATGGAAAATATGTAACTGATGATGGCGAAGAAGTAGAAGAGCCAGAAGGCAGGCTAGCGATATCTGCAGTAATAGATGACGGTAGCAGCAGTATTAGAACAGTATTCTTCGGCCAGCAAGCCCGAAAACTCCTTGATTTAGATGAAGAAGAGGAAAAAGATATGGATATAGATGCAGTAGAAGATGCCGCAGAAGCAATAGAAGGCTTAGAAGTACAGGTAGAAGGAAGAACACGATACAACGATTATTTCGGCCGAATAGAGCTTTTAGCAAATAATATTGAGCCATTAGACGCAGAAAAAGAACTTAAAGCACTTTTAGATGTTTTAGAGGCCTAAAAATAGTATTATGAAATATTTTAGATTAGACAATACGGAGGAGTCTTTGTAAAATGACTGAAGATGTTGAACTAGAGGACATTAAAGGCGTAGGAGGGAAAACCGCAGAAAAACTTAGGGAATCTGGATACGATGACTTAATGAGTATAGCCACAATGAGTTCTGGCGAACTAGCTGAAATCGCAGATCTCGGAAACAAGAAAAGTCAAAGTGTAATTACTGAAGCGCGTAAACTACTAGATATAGGTTTCGAGACTGGTAAAGAAAGACATGAACAGCGCAAAGAGATGAAGAGAATTACCACCAGTTCAGACAATTTTAACGAAGTTCTAGGTGGCGGAGTCGAAACCCAGGCCATTACAGAGTTTTACGGCGAGTTCGGATCTGCTAAAACACAGCTATCCCATCAACTATCTGTAAACGTACAGCTACCTGAAGAAGAAGGAGGTCTAGAACGACAGGCCATCTACATAGACACAGAAGACACGTTTATTCCTGACAGAATAGAGCAAATGGCAGAAGCCAAAGGCCTAGACGTAGATGAAACACTAAGTAATATCCACGTTGCCCGCGCATTTAACTCCGATCACCAAATGCTTCTAGCTGATCAAGCTCAAGAGATATGCCAACAAAATGACATCGGGCTTATAGTAGTTGATTCATTGACCGCACAGTTCAGATCCGATTATGTTGGGAGAGGCGAACTTGCACCTAGACAGCAGAAATTGAATAAACACATGAATACCTTACTGAGACTGGCAAATTCTCACAACCTTGCAGTCATAGTTACAAACCAAGTTATGAGTAATCCAGACCAAATGTTTGGAGATCCTACTAAAGCTATTGGAGGACACATCGTAGCGCATAACTCAGCAGTAAGACTGTACTTGAGAAAGTCGAAGAAAGATACACGTATTGCTCGACTTGTAGACAGTCCTTACATGCCTGAAGGCGAAGCAGTATTCAAAGTCAAAGACGAAGGAATTATAGACGGTTAAAACCGTTGGACCTGGACCATATCCAGGTCTTCCTCACCATATCTTTCTGCGCGTTTATAGGCCTCTAAAACATTTTCTGAAAAATTATTTTGATCTACAATCATTACTTCCTCGGCAAGTTCTCCACACGCCCCTGTAGGATAATTTTTTCGCAAATAAACACCTATAGAAGCTCTATTATAGTTTTCTGGCCCTGCAAGTATGGACCTTTGTATTTCTTCAAAACTCCAAGTTACTACCGCTAACTCCTCCTGAACTGTGCAGGCATAATATATCTCTTGATCATCTAAAACCTTGGTTATTTGACTGCAAAGTTCTTCAGAACTTAGTCCTGCCACTCAGCATTCACAGAATATCGTCTTCTGAAACAATTACGAAGTCTCCAATACTCTTCACAGCTGAGAACGGCACAATATTCCTGCCCTTATTATCTTCCTGAAGTTCCGTATTTTCTAAATGCTTAGTTGTGTCTGTAACCAACAGATTCATCAGTTCGCCGGAAGTAGCGACGAAAGATATGTCCTGTACAGTTCCAAATTTTTTACCATGTTCTTCAGATACAACTGTTCTACCAGTGATTTCTTGGGCGCGCGGATTTGCCATATTTTTATTACCTCACAGATTTAATATTAGACCGGAGCATTAAAAGAGTATAGCCAATGGTACGAGCCTTCACTGCAGTCGATATACCGGAAGAAATTTCGGAAAAGCTCAAAGAACTAGAAAAAGAGATAAACGTAGGCCGGCCTGTAGCCCCTGATAAAATGCATACCACACTAGAGTTTTTCAGCAGTCTAGATAGTCCCGCACAAGAAGAAGTCGAGAAAGGTCTAGAAAACATTGAATTAAAGCCATTTGAAATAGAAGTACAAAGTCTGGGAGTCTTTCCCTCAAAAAAATATATTAGAGTACTTTGGGCCGGGATCAACTCAGAAAAAATTTTTAAACTCTACGAACAGGCTTCGCACCACGAAATAGAATCTGATAATGACTACGATTTTCACCCTCATATAACAGTTCTAAGGATTGACAATATCAGAAAAGGCGATAAGAAAAAGCTACATCAAGCGTTGGAAGATTACAAAGGCACAAGCTTTGGTACTTTTACAGTGAAAAACGTAAAATTATATAGATCAGATTTAAGACCTCACGGTTCTGAGTACACATTATTGCAGAAAAAGAAGTTATAATAACTAATTCAGAGTTTGAAAATTCTTTATAGACATTATATATGACAGTTTCATCAGCAATAGCTTTTTTTGGCAGCTATTCAGAACCCCCAATGCCCAGAATTATCCTCTATTACTAAAACAAGGAAAAAGACTAGAAAAAGTTGAGAATATCTATATTATCTGCTAAGACGCTGCTGATAAACACTATCTCCGAATAAAAATCACCTATGTGGTAATCCACATAAAACTGTTTAACCCCTCATAATTCATACGTTCCTATGCCGTTAAACAAGGTTTTGGAGAATAGTTCTCCAGACATAAGAACAGTTCTTGAAAGAGATGAAAACCGTTCACTAGGCAGAGCAAATTTCTCCAAACCAATGGATATTGCACTGGAAAATAATTTTGGAGTAGTTTATAATGATAGCTCGCCTGAAGAGTACCTTATAATAGGCGAAAACGCCATATTTGGATTTAGTAAGTACGGCGCTTCAGCCGAACTCCTAGGCGATGAAGAAATAGAAGAATATATTGATGATTTGAATGCTCATGAGGAAGATATTCTTGATCACATCAGCTCAGAATATCCGATGTCAAGAAGCCAGACTATGCTACTTTATGGAAGCGCAGTAGCGGCAACAGGCCTTGCCACAGCCTATGCAGCAAAAGAACTACTGTGACCTTGCGCTAATAAAACTGGATCAAAAATGTTCTTCCAATGTGGAGAACGCTCCTGCTAAGAATTCTATACCGTCCTCTACATCAGAAATATTCACTATTTCTACCGGAGAATGGATGTGGCGTGTCGGTATGCTTAGCGATCCAGTAGGGATTCCTTCACGGGCAAGATATATTCCTGCCGCGTCTGTAGCGCCTCCATCATAGAGTGAACGGTAATAATTATGATCTCCATCTTCTGCAGTATCTATCAACCAATCTTTAATTTTTTCAGGTGTTATAAGACCTCTGCCTCCGGATTGCACCATATCAATACCTACTCCGCTGCCTGTTTCTTCATCTGATTCATCAGGCTCAATCCCCGGAACATCTCCAGCCATTCCTGTGTCTACTGCTAAAGCTACATCAGGATCGATCTTAAATGCTGCTGTTTTCGCACCCTTAAGCCCAACTTCTTCCTGAGTCGTAAAAACTACTGCTAGCTCATAGTCTTCGTCAAAATGTTCTAACGCCTTTATACCTATTACACAGCCTACTCTATTGTCAAGACATGGAGAACTAACATAACCATTTCTTAATTCTGTGAATCCGCGGTCATAGGAGATATAGTCTCCTACTCTTACGCCTCTTTCTCTAAGATCCTCTTTATCTTCCGCTCCAGTATCTACGAAAAGCTTTTTCATATCTGGAAGACCTTTATTCTTTTCCTCTTTCTTCTTGAGGTGTGGAGGCTTCATACCCAGTATTCCTTTTACAGATTCCCCATTAGATGCGTGTACAATCACTCGCTGGTTGATTATTCCTTCAGGGAAAATACCCCCGATCTTTGAGACCTTAATAAAACCATTTTCATCAATTCTTCTTACTGTAAGGCCTATTTGATCCATATGAGCGGCAAGCATCAATGTTTTATCGCCTGAACCTTTTTTTGCTATTAGATTACCCATATTATCTGTTTCTATAGAATCTGCATATTCCTCAATATTTTCTTTTATTTTTTCCCGGATTTTAGATTCTGATCCAGATACTCCTGGAGTCTCTACTAGTTCTTGCAAAAGATCTTTAGTATTCATAGATACGATTTTGGCTTCAGGTTTTAAACCTGTAACCTGATTAACACAAGTATATGCTACGATTCTGGATAGTACTTTTGCTTGCCCTTCCGTTCATAGATCTTTACGTGCTTATACAAGCCACTTCAGTTCTAGGATTCTGGCAAGTTATAGCACTAGTGCTTATTACAGGCCTTGTTGGAGCCGAACTAATCAGAAGAGAAGGGATTCATGTGCTGAAAAAACTTCAAAGATCAGTTACAGGCGGAGAAGTATCTCGAAACATGCTAGAGGGAGGAATAATAATTTTTAGCGGACTAATGCTGTTAACCCCAGGATTCATTAGCGATATCCTTGGTTTTACACTAATACTCAGGCCTTTGAGAGAAAGAATTGTCGTCAAGCTTACCGAAGGTTCTAAAAATTCTTTCCATATTGAAGTCAGGCAATTTTAGATTCTCAAACGATGCTAAAATGGCTGCAAAAAAGACTAAAGGCCCTAAATAAGCAGGAAGATTTATCCCTATGAGCGATGCCGCTATAATAACGAGTACTGCCGAACCACCATATCTTACATAGGTAAGATTCATTTCAAAACTCTTTAGAGCTGTGGCAAAATATAGTGCCATAATTGCAATTCCTACAGTAGCCAAAGCCGGGTAAACATAAGCGGTCGTCATTGTAAAGCCATTTACTCCTTGATATGATAGCAACATCCCTGTGATTATTACTGCTGTCGGAGGTAGATGCTCTGCAGTTTTTATGTCGGCTAGTTGTGCTGCTATAGATAGTATTGCAAGGCCTGCAGCATACTTTAGTAAACTCGTATTGAAGATTTGTTCGAATAATGGAGCAATTAATGCTATAGTCAAAGCTCCGACTACAACTACAGGGACTACATTGTTAATCATCTTTACTGCATCTCTTCGAGTATCTGATTCCGCGTAAAGAACTGCTAATGCTCCAGCGCCTGTAAATATTGTTATAGCCACATTAATCATTTGGCTGAACGTGTTAACAGCCCCAGTCACCAATAACGTAGCAAAAACTCCGTCTATCAACGGCAGACAAAGAATAAATGCAAGTTTTCTGCTTCCATCGTCATCGAGCAGTTGCCATAGGGCGCCAGAGCGGAGTTTTTCCAGAACCATATAGAAATACACCAAAAACATGAGAGTGAAATCGGTCCTGGAGCCATTTATTTGATAAATTTGGCTCCATTAATAGTGAAGAACTTAAACATAGCAACTAGGCTTGTCTCAGACATCTTCCAAGATCTGCCTAGTGCTACAGATTTCATATAAGAACTATTTAGAAAGATTAATCTTAAATGTTCAAGTTTTCAGCCACAGTTTTGACCGCATCCGATAACTCTGCCACATCATGTTGTAACTCATTGAAGTCTTCTTCAGTTACGTTTTCTTCATCCATACCTTCAACAATGATTTCGAGATCACTTATTCTTCCTTCTATTCTATCAACCGTTTCAGGTAGCTTAGCCTCCTCTATATCCTGCAGTTTATACTCCACGTACTCTATATGCCCATTGATATCTTCGATTGAGCCAGATACGCCTTCAAGACTCTCTAACTCCTGTACTTCATGCTCCAGAGTCTTAATTTTCCCTTCAATTCTATCAACAGACTCAAATACTTCTTTGACTTCTCCCAAATCCTGTATCTTGTGCTCCAAATACTTCAATGTGTCTTTCAGACGCCCAAATTCATCAAGACCTGCATCCTCTATCTTGTCTACAGTCTTGATTGCTTCTTTTTGCCTATCTTCTAATGCCTCTAAAGAAGACCAAAGACCTGAAACTTCTTTACTAGTAGCATATCGAGATGAAATCTTTTCAGCAAGATCAGATAAGTTTTCATTTATTTCTCTTTTGAAGTCTTCCAGCTCTGATCTGAACTCGCTTTGGCTCACATTATCTTCATTTTCTAGAGCGGTCAAAGATTTTTCTATACCTGTAAATTCGTTTTTAATAGATTGAACTTTGTCATCCATTGTTTCTATCCGTTTCTCTACTTTATCAGCGCTCAACGTGTTTTCATCTACCATTTCAATTTGATCTTCAAGCATTTCAAGAGATGCCCAAAGACTTCCTAACTCAGACTTATCTGGAGTATCCCCTAATATTTGATTTCTGACAGAAACAATTTCCCTCATTACTTCTTCTCTCAATAACTCGGTACGGTTCTCAAGCTCGTTTTTGTCAACTTTTTCCTCTATTTGTATATTTTCAAGCTTTTCTTGGAGCTCCGGACGTTCTTCCTGCACCGATTTTCTAATATTTTCTAGTTCTCCTTCCACCCACGTCTTATCTACTTTTTCTTCTATAGCGGTAGCTGAAGCCATCTTTTTGACCTCTTCTATTTCGTTTTTCAAGGCCTTGACTTCTTTAACATCCTTTCTGAGCTCTTTAAGCTCTTTAATTTCTTTTATATCGCTTCTTATCTCTTCTTTCAGAGATCCTGGGCTTAAATCTTTTTCCTGTATCTCTTCTCTTAACTCAACTATTTCTCCTTCTAGCTCCTCTTTTAAATTCTCCTTTTCAGATTCTGCCTTGACTAAAGAACTTCTGAGCTCTCCTATTTGCTGCTCTAAGTCTTCTCTTAGTTTTTGCCGCTCTGAATCTCTTTCGAGAAGTAATTCCTTAACATCTTGTATTCTTTCCTCTAGAATCTGAAAGCTTTCTTCGCTTGAATTCTCTTCAGAACCTAGAGAGCTTGACATCTCTCTATGCCTACGTTTTAGCTTATAAATTTCTTCTTTCAGATCTCTAAGCTCTTCAGGCTCCAAATCCACATCAGAGCCTCCATCCTTGATCTCATTGACTGCTTCGGAAACAGATTTCTGAATCTCTGAGGAGTTAGAGAGGCTCATTTAATGATAACACCTTTCGCGGAGGATTTCACGAAAAGATTCGTTTTCCTACTTTAAATTATGTCGCCATTACAGAAAAACAGGTTCGCCGTTATCAAGAACTTTTAAATCATCAAAATAAACAGTAGGGCTTTCGCAAACTGTATCCCAGTGAATTTCACACTCATTACGATATTCTCCCTCTGAAATATATGACGTGTTATCTCCGAAAGCTATATGCACTGTTCCCAAAACCTTTTCATCCTGTAAAATATTGCCTATGAGACATGCCTCAGGGTTAGTCCCAAAACCGAACTCAGCAACAGTTCTAGACCCTTTTACTTCTTTAAACGCGTTTGAAAGTTGAGAAACCTCTTTCCCTGGCTCTTCAACCCCTATAGCCTTATTATCTTCTATAAATATTTTAGTACCTTCTGGCGCAAACGGAAAATGATCTGTTACAAGTACTCCTTCCGCGCCTAAAATACCTCCATCTGCTTCGCCAGCCGGAAGATTTCCGAACTCTCCAGAGTCATGTATCATACCCGTATCAGTATGGAAATATTCAATATTGATTTTAAAGGATAAATCTGTGCCTGATGGAGTCTTGATTCGCACAGTATCCGTTTCTTCGAGTAAATCATATACTTTCTCAGATATTTCTGCGACTTTCTGGTAATCTGCTTTCAGACTTGTGTTCCATATTTCTTTATTGATTCCAGGCATAGTGGCTATTCTCGCGCCTTTTTCACATGCCTGGTTTCTAGCTTTTGTATGCGATATAGATTTTTTGGTAGGCGCAATCACGACATCAAAATCCTTCATTGCTTT
>LKMP01000009.1 GCA_001563915.1 Nanohaloarchaea archaeon B1-Br10_U2g21 | reverse complement strand
TCTCTAATAGCTTCTAATTCTATTTCGTCGCCTACATCAGTGTTGAGTGCTAAGTATTCGAGTATATCATCTATGCCTCTTGTATTTTCTCCATTTATTCCTGTGATTACGTCGCCCCCTACAAGCATTTCTTCCTCTTCTATTTCTGCTGTTTCTTCTGAGGCTCGAAGACCAGATTCGTCAGCAGGACTGTTTTCGGAGACTTCTAGTACTAGAAAGCCGCTTCGATTTTCAAGATTCATTTCTTCTGCTATTTCAGGACTCACATCTACGCCTTGTACACCTATCCATGGGTGATCATACTGGCCTTCATCTATCATGTCAGGAACTACTCTATTGACAGTGTTAGAAGGTACGGCAAAGCCTATCCCTGAAAAAGTTCCTGTATCTGTCTCTATAGCAGTGTTAACGCCTATTACTTCTCCTTCTTTATTCATTAATGGGCCGCCGCTGTTACCTGGATTAATAGATGCGTCTGTTTGAATAACGTTTCTTATAGAAAATCCTCCTTCAACAGTAATGCTACGTCCTTTTTGAGATACTATTCCTTGAGTTATAGAGCTTTCTAAACCAAAAGGGTTGCCTATTGCTACTGATGTCTCTCCTACTTCTACATCTTCAGAGTCAGCAAACTCGAGAGGATCCAAGCCCTCTCGATCAACTCTGAGTACTGCAAGATCAGTGTGTGGGTCTAGACCGACTACATCTGCGCGATAACCTTCGCCATCACTAAAGTAGACATCTACTGTTTCTCTATCACGGACTACGTGTTCATTAGTTATTATGTGTCCATCTTCATCATATATGAATCCGGAGCCTTGAGCTTCTTCAGTATCTACATAAACTACTGAGCCTTCTACTTGTCTGAATAAGCTTGCAAGCCCTAGCCCAGTGTCGTTTACATATATCACTCTTTCCTGTCCCTGAATTTCCTCAACTTGCTGTTCTAGTTCATATATATCGGAACTTAATTCGCTGTATGTAAGTACTCCTCCAGCTATAAGACCTAAGACTAAACAAGATAACATGATTATGTTGTTTTGAACTTCCATATCTAAACGGTTTGAATCGATCCTTTTAAGCTGTGAGGGAGAACTAGTTAGATGTGAAAAATATTCGAGACTGGATTTTCAGGTTAACGCCTGTAGGGAGGGCGGATAAGCAGCTGAAAGCCTCGCTTCAAGAGATGGATGCGCAGGTATTGCAAGAATATGAAAAAGCTTTAGCTAGGTATAGGTTTAGCCGGACTGTACATAACTTGGTGAAGATTTTTTTCTATGCTGGAGTTATTACTTCTATAGCTGCTACAGTAGGGTTTGAGAGTGCTGAGTATATAGCGGTTATTGCGTCGTATATAGGAGTTTCAATACTTTTAGTTATGTATGGAGTATCTTACTACTTCTTACAGCTCTATAAGGAAGAATTTTATGTAAGACAGATTCTTCTTGCATTAGAAAAATAAAAAAGTAAATGTAAAAACGTGATTATTCAGGTAGTGCTTCGTCGTCTTCGCCGTCTTCTACGCCTTCATCAGGAAGTGTTTCTTCGTCTACATCTCCTTCTTCTCCTTCTTCAGGAGCTTCAGGTTCTTCAAAGTCATCTTCCGGTACATCAGGAGCTTCTTGTCCATCAAGACATCCTGAAGTCGCAATAATACCGACGACTAGTGCGAATAGCACAAGCTCTGTTTTCATAACAAGTGGAAATTAGCGCTGGACTCTTTTAAAATGTTGCAATACGCTCTAGGAGGAACGAGGTGTAGAATTATTGTAGTCAAATTAGTTTTATCCAGTTAATAGCACAGAAGTTGTCTCTGTTTAGGCTTTAAGTTCTGTTCCAATATTATTATACTTATGTTGCCGCCAAATATTCTAAAAATTAGAAGCCATGTGAACAGCTTTAGAAGAAAGCTGTGGTGGTTCACCCCAATAGGAAAGTCTCACAATGAGCTTTTGAACTCGCTAGGAGAGGAACCTCGTTCAAAAGAGTACATACAATACAAAAGGGCATTTGATAAGTACAGATATACCAAACGAGTAGAAGTTACGTTGAGAATCCTATTTTATGCAGGTCTTATATCTTCTGTCGCAGCATCTATGGGGCTAGAACAGTTGAGAATCCTTCAAAGTATAGCGACGTATATTGGTATAACAGCGGTAATAATTCTTTATGCATTTACAAGTTACCTAAACCTTAGAGCAAGAGAAGAGTTCTATCTCAGAAGAGATCTCCTTGTGAAAGAAAACTAGTAAAAGTCGCCGGAGCTGGGATTCGAACCCAGGAGGGCGCGCAATGGCCCACCAGCTTTCCAGGCTGGCACCTTTAGCCGCTCAGTCACTCCGGCATGACTGATTATGTCTAACTTATAAACGGAGACGTTGGTTTAATGACTTTGAAATTATTCCTCTTAGAAAATAATGAATTTTAGAAACTTTAAATTAGAACTGATTTAGAGGCTTAGAAATTACTCCATTAATTCAATTTCAATATCTAAGCCTTCAGGTACGTGTACTCTCATGACTTGTCTTAGCGCTCTTTCACTGTCTTTAATGTCTATAAGTCTTTTGTGTACATGCATTTCGTATCTTTCAATTGTAGATGCTCCTTCTCCATCTGGGGCTTTACGTGTTGTTATCTTCATGTTTTTTGTTGGTAGAGGAACTGGTCCTGATACGTTGGCGTTGTACTCTTTTCCTATTTCAAGTATTTCTTCTGCTAAATTGTCTACTTTTTCTTGTTCTGTACTTCTGAGTTTTACACGCGCTTTCTGCATAGAAAATAATCGTGATATTAACTCTTATAAAGGAATTCAGGGCCTTTGAATTTTGTTCTTATCTACATCTTTGTACTACATAGGCCGGATAGTAATATTTGATGACGATTATAGAAAAGAGAAAGAGAAATGTGATATGTAAAGAAAGAGATTTTTGAGAGCAGTGGTTTACTGCTTCTCTTTGACGCTTAGAGCTTGTCCTGCTCCTACTGTCTGTCCCATGTCTCTGATTGCGAATCTTGCTAGCTGTGGGATGTCATCGTTTTCCTCAATTACAAGCGGTTGTTGCGGTGTGATTTCTACAACTGCTGCTTGTCCCTGTTTGATGTAGTCTGGGTCTTCTTCAATTGTCTCTCCTGTTTGAGGGTTCATTGTCTTCTTGAGATCTGTAAATGTACAGCTGACTTGTGCTGTGTTAACGTGGAATACTGGAGTGTACCCTTCTGAGATGACATTTGGATGGTTTAGGACAATTACTTGTGCTTCGAAGCTTTCTGCAACTGTTGGAGGGTTATCAGATGTTCCTGCTACGTCTCCTTTCTTGACATCATCTTTTCCTACTCCTCTAGTGTTCCATCCGATGTTGTCTCCTGGTTCTGCTGCGTCTACTTCTTCGTGGTGCATTTCGATTGTTTTTACTTCTCCACCTACGCCAGCAGGTTCGAATGTGATATCATCACCAGGGTTAATTTCTCCTGTTTCTACTCTTCCTACTGTGACTGCTCCGATTCCTGAGATGCTGTATACATCCTGAATTGGAACTCTTAGAGGAAGGTCAATTGCCTTTTCAGGTTCTTCAAAGTCGTCTAGTGCGTCAACTAGTGCTGGTCCATCGTACCAGTCCATTTCTGTGTTTTCTGTGATATTTTCTCCTTCAAATGATGAGATTGGTACAAAATGAATGTTGTCTGGGTTGTATCCTACTCCTTGGATCAGTTGTGATACTTCTTCTTTTACTGAGTTGTATCCATCTTCTCCGTAGTCAGCTAAGTCCATTTTGTTAACTGCGACTACTAGCTGATCGATTCCCAGAGTTTTTGCTAAGTATGCGTGTTCTTTTGTCTGTGGCTGGATACCGTCATCTGCAGCAACTACTAGAACTCCTGCGTCTGCCTGAGAAGCTCCTGTAATCATGTTCTTAATGAAGTCTCTGTGTCCAGGAGCATCGATGATTGTAAAGTTGTATTTATCTGTATCAAACTTTTGATGTGCAAGATCGATTGTAACTCCTCTTTCTCTTTCTTCTTCAAGAGAGTCCATTGCGAACGCGAAGTTGAAGGATTCTTTACCTGCTTCTTCTGCAGCTTCCTCTAGCTTACGCATCTCTTCTTTTGGAAGGTTTTCAGTATCCCAAAGTAGTCTACCGATTGTTGTTGACTTTCCGTGATCTACGTGTCCAATGAACACGAGATTAATGTGTGGATTATCTGCCATTTTTATTATTCACCTTTAAAGCGTATAAGTAGGACTTACTCCTTAAACCTTTAAAAAGGAGCAGTTTTCTAAAAAACTAGTTTATATTGTTAGTGTCTATAAAGGCCTTCCTAAATTGGAGTTGAGAACAGAGAAAGATGATGAATGAGGCGGGGGACTCTGTTTTCAGAATCCCCACGTTACATTATCGAAGATTTTACTCGTCTGTATACCAGTTAGCAAAGACTGCTTGGAGGTATACGCTAGCTAATATAGCTACTAGGTATATCATGTCTGCAGCTAAGTTCTCTTCGATGTCGTGGAGTTGCCCATAGATTCCGAGTTCTGTTATTAAAGCAACTATAGTTATGCCGATGAAAATCCCGAAAAATGAAAGAGATAAGACGATGTTCGTCTTACTTGGCTTAAAGTAAGCTAGGTTCATTTTGATTACTCTTCCAGTGTTGGGAGTTCTTCCTTCATTCCTTTTCTTTCACGGATTTCAAGAATCTTTTCGTCTTGTAGATCCATCATTAGAGGTTCAAAGACTATGTCTATCAGTGAGAAGAATCCTTTTCCGTTTGTTGCAGATTTTAGATCTGCTTCAAATCCAAACAATTCCTCTACAGGAAGTTTACAGAATATCACACTGCTTCCGCCTTCTTCTTCCATGTCCATGACATCGCCTCTACGGTTGGAAACTTCGGTCATTGCTTCTCCCATAGTTTCACTCGGTGTGTCAATTCTGAGCTCTTGTTTTGGCTCGATTAGCTGAGGTTGTGCTTGAAGGAAACCTCTTTTCAGCGCATTCTTTGTTGCAGGAATCATTTGTGCTGGTCCTCTGTGGATTGCGTCTTCGTGCAGTTTTGCATCGTGAAGTTTAACTTTTAGGCCTATTACAGGCTCGTTCGCCAGCGGATCTTCATCACAGAATTCTTGGAATGCATCAATCAGGTATTCTTGAATTTCTCTTAGGCTTTTGATACCTCTTGAGGCATTGATAAACATGTTTTCTTCGTAGACTTCCATGATGTTATCTGCTTCGTCTTTATCCATCCCGGATTCTACAAGCGCATCTCTGACTTCTGTATCATCGCTGGACTGCATTTTGAGTTCTTTGTATTCTTCTTTCAAGAACTTTCTTACTGATTCAGGAATAGGCTCCACAGTGATTTGTAACTGGTTGTGGCGGTTAGGCGATTTACCTGTTACTTCTGGGGAGACTTTTTCGATTCCTTCTCTGAATACTACAATCGGTTCGGATACGTTGATGTCAATTCCTTTTTCATCTAGGAATCTTTCAACTTTTGCTTCAATGTGTAGTTCTCCGAGTCCTGATACTAGTGTCTCTCCTGTTTCTTCGTCAATCTGGATCTTGATTGTGTTATCTTCTTTTGCACGTTTACGTAGAGCTTCAATGAGTTTTGGTAGGTCTGATGTTCGTTTTGGTTCAATAGATTTAGTTACAACAGGTTCGAATACGTGTTCGATTTGTTCGAATGGCTGAATCTCATCTTCGCCTTCTCGAATAAAAGTTTCTCCGGTTGTAAAGTCTGGACCGGTTAGTGCTGCAATGTTTCCACAGGGTACTTCATCGACTGTCAGCTTTCTAGGTCCTGAATAAATTCCTACTTGTTGAGCTCTTTCAGTCTTCTTTGATCCAATACCATATAATTGATCTCCTTCTTCTACTGTTCCAGAGAATAGTCTTGCTGTTGCAATTGTTCCTGCATGTTCATCATCTTCAACGTTTGTGACTACTCCTACAAGAGGTCCATCCTGGGTGTGTTTCATCATTGATTGTCCTATGTCGCTGTCTACTTCTCCAGGCCATACCTTAGAAATTCTTCTCTGTGCGGCTTCTTGAGGGTTAACTAAATGTTCTACTACCATGTCGAGAACTACTTCTTCAATTGGTGCATCTTCTCTTAGACCTTCATGGTCGCCGTCGTTTACTTTGTCAATTATATCTCCAAAAGTTATTCCGGTTTCTGCCATGTATGGTACAGAGATTGCCCAGTTCTTCAGACCTGATCCGAAAGCAACTGTTCCATTGTCTACTTTCATCTGCCATTCGTCGGCTAAATCTTCTTCAGCGTATTTTCTTAATGCAGTGTTTGCTTCTCTGATGATATCTATGAATCTTTCTTGCATTTCTTCAGGTGTTAACTGCATTTCTTCTATTAGTCGGTCTACTTTGTTGATGAAAAGTACAGGCTTGACTCCTTCGTTTAAGGCTTGTTTCATGACGGTCTCTGTTTGAGGCATTACTCCATCGACTGCGTCCACAAGTACTACTACTCCATCAACTGCACGCATTGCCCGGGTAACGTCTCCTCCGAAGTCAACGTGCCCTGGTGTGTCGATAAGGTTAATCAGGTAGTCCTGTCCATTAAGTTCGTGAACCATCGATACGTTTGCAGAATAGATTGTGATTCCTCTTTCTGCTTCTTGGTCATCGAAGTCCATGAATCTTTGGTCTCCTGCAAGTTTCTCGGATATCATACCTGCACGAGCAAGGAGATTGTCTGTAAGTGTTGTTTTTCCGTGGTCAATGTGTGCTGCGATAGCGATGTTCCGGATATGCTCCGGGTCGTTAATCACTTCTTTAATTGCGTCAAGCTCTTTGGCCATATTCAGTTTTTCACCGTTTCAATAACCGGAAATTCTTTACAAGTTTTAAAAAGGATATAGAGGCCTCTATCTCTGAAAAGTAATTTAGGAAATAGAAAAAGTTTTTAAGAAAGAGAAGACGAGGGTCTCTTATCGTGCGCCTTCTGCTTCTCTCTCCATCCGTTCTCGGGTCATTACTGCACGGATGTTGTTGTCATTATTGTGTGCGCCTATTAGTTCTTCAGCAAGTGCATCTACTGCATCCTTACTTGAAGCTAGTCTATTCTCATAGGCTCCTTGTACAAGTAATCTCAATGCGAGATCTACTCTTCTCTGTGGGGCTACTATTACAGCTTTTCGGGCTCTTGCTCCTCCTCTTTGATATGTGACTACTTCTTCTACAGGCGCAGAGTTTTCGATTGCATCTATGAGTACTTGAACTGGGTTCTCATCTGTTTCGCCTTCTATTTTTTCAAATGTGTCTTCAATTATATTCCATAGCTTCTGTCTTTGGCCAGTATTTTTACCAGAGGTAATTTTGTGTTTCTTTCCTCTGTGGCCTGCAACATACATGCGGTTCAGGAGTCTTTCTACGATAGGTACTTCTGCCTTATAGAACTGTTTGTCAGTGTGTCTACCTTTGCTGCGGGGCTCCATTATGTTTTCGGTGCTGATATATCTTAGTAATCCGTTATCGTTGATTTCTGCTTCTGTGGCATCCCATCTTCCAAAGGTCAATATTTCATCTTCTATCTCAATTGTCGCTGCTTCACTCATTTTTTATTATCACCGTGTTGGTTTCTCTTGTCGTCCTCTTACGAGTTCTTTTAGAGAAATTCCGTTTACCTGAATTACTTGGTAACGTACTGTTGGAATATCTCCTTTAGGCCCGGAGTCTGCTCCGCCGATTCCTTCAATTAGTACTTCATCGTGTTCGTCAATGTATTCAATTGCTCCATCTCCGGGTACGAATGCTGTGAGCTGTTTACCGTTTTTCAGTAGTTGTACACGCACACACTTTCTCAGTGCAGAGTTTGGCTGTTTTGCCTCAATAATACGTTTGTCTAATACAATGCCTCTTCCTTGAGGACTTCCTCCTAATGGGTCAGCTTTTTCTTTCAGGTTGAGCATTCTTCTTTTATAGTTTTTATCACTCCACCTGTACTGCTGCCTTTTCTTCTTCATCTTGCGTGCGCCGTACATTCCCATACCCAATTCATCAAAACTAAACTTTTTATACCCGGTCTACGGTTAAAATAGGGATAACATTAGCAGACCTACTAACAAGGCTACTAATAAGATAATGAGGTAATTTGTAAAAGTTAATTCCTCGCTATTTCCCTCTTTTTCTGGGCTGGGAGAATTTTCATTTTCTTCAGATGTTTTTTCAGGCGCTAGACCTATGTAATTGCAGTCTTGGCAGTTCCACTTGTTTATACTGCCGTGTAGAAAGCCTGAGAAGTCTGCTACTTCAGGTTCAATATTTTCTGAGCTGCAGCGAGGACATAGTCTTGTGGCCATGAATCAGTTTCAAGGCCTTAGACTTGTATAATTTTTGAGAATTTTTTTATTCTACTTTAACTTCGTCGACATTATGGGTTCTTTTGAGTATGTTGCGGATTGACTGGATCCTTTCTCCGTCTCGTCCGAGTACTTTGCCTTTGTTCTTGTTAGGTACGTTTATAGTGACTTTTTTCTGTTCGCCACTATCGTTAATGTCTACTCCTCTTATGTCGCCTGGTACGATGTTGTTGATAAAGGCGCCGATGTTGTCGTTGTACTCATAAATTTTCACTGTTTTTCCTAACTGGTTCTGTACTTTTTGAACTATTTTTCCGCCCTTACCTATCGCCATTCCTGCTTTGCCTTCAGGCACTACAAAATAAGCTTCTTCTTCGGTTATTAGGCAGTCTCTTGCCTCTACATCTGTGAGAGACTCAAACATGTTGAGAGTTCTAATCATTTCGGTGTCGTATGTTGCTGTTACCATCGTTTATTCCCTTTTTAGAAGGTCTGTAGATTTTAAAGAGGCCTCAGGTTTTATATATGGTTTTACTCCTTTTCGAAGCTTGGTTTCAGGTCTACGGTACCAGTTCCTATAGGTACAGGTTGACCTGTGATGATGTTTTCTACTACTCCTTCAAGTTCATCTTCTTCTCCGCCAAGTGTTCCTTCTCTTAGGTGTTTCTTGGTTTCTTCGAAAACTGAACGGGCGAGTATGGAGTGCTTGTCGCCTACGATTCCATAACGTGTTGTTCCTTTGAGCCCTCCTGTTTTAGTCATCATGTCAGCTAGTAGCATAATGTGTCTATTGTCTATACTGATTCCTTGTGCTCCTAGAGTTTGATTTGTCTCTACGATAATTCTGTTTCTTAAGGCTTCTACTCCTAATACTCTCTTAACCTCGAATAAGTGGTTAGAGATTGTTCTGTTTTCATCTACTTCTTCTATCTTCAGTGTCTTTCTAAGTGCGGTTCCTGCGGTCTGAAGTTCCCACTCTCCATCGTTTTCATTAATGACAACTTGCTCTATTCCCTTAATTCCTTTGATTCTTGCATCCTCAACCTTGTTTTTTAAGTCTTTAAGGTCTCGAAGGGTATAGTCTTCTTCGGAGGATTCTAATATTATGCTATTGTCATCTATACTGAGTTTAGACTTCTTTACAGAATCTTTTACTCTAGATTTAACATCTTCCATATCGATGTCATAGTCTTCTAATAGAGCAGAATTGAGTTCGTACTCTACTTCAAGCTGCATGATATCAATAGTATCCTTTGTGACGAGATCTGTGAACTTGACTTCTCTAAGCTTTCTGGCTAGTTTTGTAGCTTCTTCTCGAGAGTTGTATTCTTCTTTTAGGTAGACGTTCATTGCCGGAGTCTTTGGCTCTCGGCGTGCGTCTACAATTTCGATTAGACGAGGTAATCCTGCAGTAAGAGATACTTGTGCTCCTCCTGCCTGGTGGTACGTTTCCATCGTAAGCTGGGTTGCAGGTTCTGCTATTGATTGTGCTGCAACAATACCGATAGCTTCTCCTGGCTCGTACTGCATCTTTTTGTAACGTTCGTTTAACCACTCTTGTGTTTCTGTATCAAGGTTTAGGCCTGTGTATGGCTCTGGTAGTTGTTCTGCTCTATCTGTCCAGTGTAATTCGCTCATTTTTTAGTCACCTATTTTGTTGAGATGGTGGTTGTGATTCTTCCTCTATCGGATTTTTGTGGGTCAATTCCGTCTTCACCGGCTCGGAACTGGATGATTTCTCCCTGCGCATTACGCACAGTTTGATCATACTCTACTCTCAAGTCTTGGAGAGAGTTAGAAATACGCCTATACATGTATCCAGAGGTCTTAGTCCTGAGTGACTTATCCATCAGCGCTTTTCTTTGAGCCATCTGGTGGAAAAACATCTCTTGTGGTTCTAGTCCTTCAAGAATACTTGAAGATACGAATCCTTTTGCTTCTGGACTCATTTCTCCAGGTTTGTAATGGCTTAATGTACGGTTCTTGTATCCTCTTTCAATTCTCTGGTCTCGTACACTGTTCTGTCCAAGCATTCCGGCCATTGTTGTAACGTTCTGCATTGAACCTCTTGCGCCTGAGTCTGCCATGACGTAAGCTGAGGAGTCTTCATCGAAGTGATTGCTGATGATTTCTCCAATTTCTGTGAAGGCTTCATTCAGCTCTCGTGTAACACGAATTTCTCGTGATTCTTCAAGAGTTTTACCAGTCATAGCCTCCATCTTTCCTTCTTCGTATTCTTTGAGAAGTTCTTCAGTATTCTCTACGGAGGCCTCAATTACTTCTTTGATTTGTTCAGTCGCTTCCTCTGGTACTTCAAGATCGTCTAGACCTATGCTGAATCCTCTCTTTGTTAGGAAGATTGCTCCTACTCTTGATACTCTGTTTAGGAACTCTGCGACTTTATCGCTTCCGTATTCAATGCTGAGCTGTTGGATGATCTCTCCTCCATAGTCTCCAAGTGCATCTTCATCAAGTACTCCTTTGACTAGTTTTCCTTCTTCTATTACTACTTCGTGATCTTCGCCTTCATTAATTGTCAAAGAGATGTCGTCAGGTATGAATAATGATACTAGTTCTCGTCCTGATACGGTGTCTCCTTCAGGCAGATCTGAGAAGTGTTCTCCTGCTTCTGCTAGGAGATTGAATGCTTTTTCTCTGTCTAATTCTCTATCTTCTTGTGTCAAGAGGTATAGTCCTGATACATAATCTTGAAGCATTCCAATGATCGGGCCTCCCATCTTTGGAGATTTGACATGTTCTTGTACTTTCATTAATTCTTCTGCTTCTGCTCGTGCTTCTTCGCTTTGAGGTACGTGTAAGTTCATCTCATCGCCGTCGAAGTCTGCGTTGTAAGGTGCGCAGACGTTAAGGTTGAGCCTGAATGTTCTGTATGGCAGTACTTTGACTTTGTGTGCCATTATAGACATTCTGTGCAGGGAAGGCTGCCGGTTGAATAAGACTGTGTCGTCATCCTGTATTTGTCTCTCAACTATCCATCCTTCTCCGGGTTCTATTACTTCTTTAAGTTCTTCTTGGTTTTCTTCAGTTATCCTTCTTCTGCTTCCGTTTGGTTGGAAAACGTAGTTAGCACCAGGATGATTGTCTGGCCCATTTTCTACATGCTCCATTAGTCTGTCGTAGTTTCTCTCGGTTACTTTTTCCGGGATTGTCAGTTTTTTGGCTACAAGTTTAGGTACCCCGACTTCGTTAATCCCAATATTTGGATCAGGACTGATTACGGTACGAGCAGAGAAGTTAACACGTTTACCAATTAAATTTTCACGGAAACGTCCTTGTTTACCTTGGACTCGTTCTATTAAAGATTTCAGCGATCTTCCAGACCTGTGTCGTGCTGGAGGCACACTGTTCATATCATTGTAGAATAATGTCGATACGTGGTACTGTAGTAGTTCATGTAAGTCATCAATAATGAATTCAGGAGCTTCTATCTCAATGTTATTCTGAAGTCTCTTGTTGATTCTTATTACATCTACTAACTTGTGAGTTATATCGTCTTCACTCCTTTCTCCAGTCTCTAAAGTTATTGAAGGTCTGATTGTTACAGGAGGAACAGGTATTTTTTCAAGTACAAGATCTTCAGGTCTACATCCTTCTACTCCTAGTTTAGCGGCAATTTCATCAGGAATCTGTTCAAACCTTTCTTTGATTTCTTCTGGCTTGATTTCTTCCCCATTTTCTACAAAAGTGTAGGGCTTGTTTAGTTTAACATCTGATATTTCTTCCCCTGTTTCAGGGTCTTCCTTCATCATGTTTGACTTTCTAAGGGCTTTGTCTTCATCTTTCAGGAGCAGTGTGCACTCGCCGTTTTCATTAATATTTGTGAATCTTAACAGGTTTCTGATTTTTTTGGCGTATAATACGTGAACTACAGGTCTTGAAAGCGTAATCATTCCGAAGTGTCCTTTACATTCTCTGATCCGGCCTCCGCATGTCTGGCAGGTCATTCCTGGGTCGATTACTCCTAATGCAGGGTCCATTACTCCGTTTTCTACTGGGTATCCGTCTGCATCGTATACTTCGGCCTTGTCAATTTCTTTCACGGCCATGTTATCTAGTTTTTCTGTACTTACGATTCCAAATTCTATCTTGTTAATTTTCTTGCTCATTTTAGACACCTCTACTCCTCTAACTCAACCTTCGTATCCATCATCATGGATTTCAGCTCATTCATCAGTAATAGGAATGCGTGAGGAACCTCTGATTCTTCTACATTCTCAGAATCACAATTTGGACAGTATTTCTTGTTCTCTTTTCTGTCATATACACCTATCTCTCCACACTCGGCACATACTTCAATTTCTGTAGAGTCTGCTCCGAATCTTTCCTTGAGTAATAGTGATGCGCCGTGTCCTACGAAGACATCCTTTTCCATCTCTCCTAGTCTTAGTCCTCCTTCCTGTGAACGGCCTTCTGTCGGTTGTTTTGTTAGAAGAGTTACTGGTCCTCGTCCACGAGCGTGGACTTTATCAGCAACCATGTGGCTTAGCTTCAAGTAGTATGCTGGGCCTATCATGATCTCTGCTTCCATTTCTTCTCCTGTTACTCCATTGTACATCTTTTCTTTTCCTGTAGAGTTGAATCCTAGTTCCTCTAGCTGTTCTTTGATTTCTTCTTTAGATTCATTATGGTATGCGGTCCCGTCTACAGGTTCTCCTCTCATTGCTCCGGCTTTACCCGCCATAAGTTCAATTATCTGTGACACTGTCATACGGCTTGGTACAGCGTGAGTCGAAAGGATAATATCTGGTGTAATTCCCTGCCTAGTAAATGGCATGTTCTCTTCTGGAGTAATCATTCCAATCACTCCCTTTTGTCCATGCCTTGTTGCAAACTTGTCTCCAAGCTCAGGAATACGATACTCTCTCATCTTAATTTTGAGAAGTTTATCGCCATCTCCTGTCTCTGAAATCATCACCTTATCGACTTTTCCTCTTTCTCCATGTCTGACAGTTAGAGAAGTCTCTCTTCTGTCAGCCAATCCCATTTGTACTTCGCCTGCATCGCTACCAAGGAATTTTGGAGGAGAAGTCTTACCAATAAGCACATCATCAGAATCTACCTTCGTTTCAGGGTTAACAATACCATCTTCATCAAGGTGAGCGTACACTTCTTCTCTTCTGTACCCTCTGACATCTTTATCAGGGATTCCAATCTCATCTTTCTGTCCTCCCCAGAAACGCTGAGCTTCTGTTTGATAAGTTCTCATGTAAGTCGTTCTTGATAGTCCTCTGTCAATTGAGGCCTTGTTCATAATTACTGCATCTTCAATATTGTATCCATCAAATGACGCTAGCGCCACTACCATATTTTGTCCGATAGGATGTCTTCCTACTAAGGTATCGTAAGTTTTCGTGGTTACGATTGGATCCTGTCCATAAGTTAGTATGTTTGAACGTGTAGGGAATTTTTGGTGGAAATCTGTACTTGGAAGGCCTAGACCTTGCCCTACCATTTTTGCTCCAAAGTTTACACGGTCTCCACGATTATGTTCGGGGTAGACTACGAGAGATGCTGAAATTCCATTTATAATTTCTGGATCGATTTCTAGATGGGTGTGTTCTTCAGTTATGTTTTCTCGGTTCATAGCCACGTAGGCATTCTCTTCCTCTTCAGCATCTAGATAATCAATTTTCCCTTCTTCTTCTAGTTCCTTTAAATCAAGGTCTTCTCCTAGTTCTTCTATTTCTTCTTCCGTTATTGACGCTTCTCCTTCTTCTATTACTATCAAAGGTCTTAAAATTCTTCCTGAGTCGGTGTTGATCCGGATTTCGTCTTTGTCTTCAGCATAGTAGACGTTAACTTCTTGATCAATCAGTCCTTCTCTTCTCTGTTCTATTAGTTTTTGTCTTACTTGTTCTGGTTCTTCGATTTCTCCCAGTATTTCTCCGTCTAAAAATACGTCTGTCATTTTTATTCCACCTCAATTCCTACTTGCTCTAATGTCATTTTCAATGCGTTCTTCTCCATTTCTGTCATTCCTGTTGATACATCTGCGCTCATTGCTAAGTGTGTCCTGAGTCCAATGTTCATACCTTCCGGTGTTTTTATAGGATCAATTCTGCCCCAGTGAGTTGGGTGTAAGTCTCTTGCCTCAAAATGTTGTCTATCGCTGCTTAGCGGAGAAACAATGTTTCTCTGGTGCGATAATGTTTTGATTCTATTGTTTCTATCAAGTTGCTGACAGACTCCTGTTCGTCCACCGACCCAGTTACCTGTGGCCATAGCACCCATTATCTGTTTGCTCAAAGTATCTGAGACAACTGTAGATTGTAGGCTTGGAAGCCGGCCTCGCTTAGCAGATTTTTGGAAGTTATACTTCATTCTTGCTACTAGCCCCCATTTACCGAGGAATACAGATCTGAACTGCATCTCTAGTAGTTCGCCGGCAAGATTGAGCCTTTTGTTTGCATAGTGGTCGATATCGTCTTCAGTTATGTCTCCTTTGCCAAGAGCAATAGTATTTCTGATCATGTTTGCGAGAAATTCTGCCTTGGCTTCTCTAAATTCAGGATCCTGTCCGAGGTGGGGTAGAAGGTAATCATCAAGTATGCTAGAAACTCTTTCTTCCACGTCGTTAGTTACGCCGGCTCGGTTAGCAATATATTCGAATGCCTCTTGCTGATTTGCTGCATCAACTTCGTAGATGTTCAAGTAAATATCTGATGCATATTCTTCGCCGATTATTTCGACTATTTCTTTATCTGTTTCATATCCTAGCGCTTTTAGAAGTGCGACAGCAGGAGTCTTTTTCACATTTGCGAATGATATGGTAACTATATCTTTATCTCTTGTAAGTACGTGTCGCTGTACATAGCCAGAGTTCTCTGAGTTAACTCTACACGTCTGTTCGTCGCCATCTTGGAGGAAAACTGGCTTGTTGTTTGTAAGCTCCTCCATTGAGATAATAGTTTTTTCAGAACCGTTTATTAGGAAATATCCTCCAGGATCTTTTGGATCTTCTCCGTTTTCAATTTTTTCTTCTTCATCCCAGTCAGAACTCCAGCATAAATCGCTACCCACCATGACTGGAATCTCTCCAATGGTTACTTCTTCAGGTTCTTGCTTTACTCCCTCGAAAATAGGTGCCATTTCAACTTTGATTTCAGAAGAATAGGTTAAATCTCGCATTCGAGCTTCTCTTGGAGTAATTTTTCTTACTGAGCCGTCTGCTTCGTGAATTTTAGGCCTCTTTATATCCATGTCAACGATTTTGATTACTAGATCTTCTCCGTCAGGAAGTTCTGGTTCAATACTGCCTACTTCGTTAAGAATAGCTTGTATTCGGTCTTCTATGAATCTATTGTATGATTCGGTCTGGTGTTTTACCAAGTTTTGTTCTATCAGCTGCTCCAAGAATTTTTTATCCAAGTTTCTTTCACCTATCGACTACCAGTCTATAATATGTGGTTTTACCAGCTGTAGGGCTGTTACGCTCAATTTTGATGACGTCACCTTCTTCCACATCCATTTGTTTGAGTGCTGCGTCGGTTCGTTCTATTTCGGGTAGATCAGACTTCTCAGCATCAAATTTCTCCAGCACCTCATTAACTTCTTCTTCATCTATTTTCTCATGGTCCGGAACTGCCTCGTGGTCACGTACGTCAATTGCCATTTTTTAATGCCCTCAGAAACGCTAGTAGTTATATCTGAACTGTTCCGATAAACTTTAAATAGGTGGTGAGAACAGCCGAAAAGTTTAAAATAGACTGTTCACTAGAAATTAGTTTCCGAAAGTGTGCTTGATAATTGATCATAAATAACTCTAATTTAGCCGAATTTAACGTATACAAGGACACTTAGGACTACCAAATTCGTTTTAAATTTTATAGCGTTCAAATTAGGCGTAAAACTACGCATATCTCAAATAGGATTAAAAATTATTGCTGCTGCTCTGTTTTTCCAGAATCTATAAATTGTGATTGGATTTCCTAGTTAGGAGTAAAAACTTTACTGTGAATTTCTCAATGTGGAACTTATCCAAAACCCTAGTTTTGAGGAGGCTGCAGAACTCTTGAAAGAGTACTTATCTAGAGAGTACACTGTTCAGGTTAACGGTCTCTGTACAGTTAATTATCGTGGAAGAGCTAAGTCAAAGCTTGATCGGGGTGAGAGAATTTTGTTGAAAAAGCAAGACTCTGCATTACTTGTGCATGGGCCTGAGAATTACCAACCTAAGAATTGGCAGCCAGAAGTTGACTCATTTAAGGTTGAAATTGAAGAAGAAGGCCTAGTCTTGAAAGCATTACGCAGAAATCCTGATGAGGTAGTCGAAGTTTTCTTTGACGAAATTTCGTTTATTACAGTAGATCAGTTAGTGGACAAGTCAGAGTTAAAGATAGCAGGTCATGAAGTCGATATACATGAGGCAATAGAGGAAAATCCGGAAATTGTAGAGGATGGTCTGAAAGTTGTGGAACGAGAGAAAGAGACAGATGCAGGATTCATAGATGTTTTTGCCCGAGACAAAGATAATGTCTATGTGGTTATTGAGGTAAAGAGGAATCCTGACTATAATACTGTCCTTCAACTCCAGCGCTATGTAGAAGAAATAGATGACGAGTTTCAAGGAGATATAAGAGGCATTTTAATGGCTCCTAAGCTCTCTGAAAAAATTCAAGACTATTTAGAGGAAAGAGGTCTGGAGTTTGTAGGTGTGGAGATGGCTCAGATAATCCCTAGTTATGAAGCAGTTGACAATAGCCAGAAAGGCCTTTCTGATTTCAAGCCTTCTCATTCTTTAGAGTAATTCTCTCCCAATTTTATCATAATATTTTTCATCATACAGGAGTTCTGCTTCAAGTCCGAGGTAATTTTCGTCTACTAATTCGGCGTGGACATCAGGAAGTCTTGCTAGACGAGAATAGTGTTCGAAACTTCTTAAAGTACCTCTAACTTTGTAATCGAAAGAAGCTTCACCATTAAATTGCGTTAAATCGGAGTTATTTGGGTAGTTCCGGTTATGTGTATCTAAATAGTATGCCATTAAGAAAAAAATAGGAGATAAGAATTTTTAGAAATATCGGAGCGCTTTTAGAAATCCATGTGGATCCAATACCGTTCAATCTTCTTGGCATTAAACCAGTGGATTTCATCGTCAGCATCCACTTTAATCATTGGGGCCTCCAAGAATTCTGTGTTATGCAGGTGCAATTCTCTTTCTTCACCTGAGTCAAAACGAATCATGATTTCTCCCTTATCCTTAAGCTCTCTTTTTAGAGTCTCGTACATTTAGTAACACCTAGATGAACGTGAGAGTCTCAGAAATTAAAACCTTTCTTCTATTTCTAGTCGAGATACATATAATTTCTCAACTTGAGAAGAAGCATGTGCGGCATTTATGGATCAGAAACTCTTGAACTAACTGAGGAAATAGGCCGACATCTCGAGCATAGAGGCACAAAAAAGAAAGAAACTAGAGGTATGGGTCATATACTTCATTCGGTAGTTGGAGATGTGGAGCAACCGTTAAAGGGAAAAGGGATGCTGGTCGCAAACTGCGAAATATACAACTGGAAAACGCTTTCAGAAGAGAGAGATTTAACAGCTGAAAATGATGCAGAACTACTATTTCAGTTACTAGAAATTGAAGGTCTTAATGCATTAGAGAGCCTGGACGGTATTTACGCGTTTGCATACTGTGATGAAGATGAATTAATACTTGCAAGAGATCTACTGGGAGTTAATCCAATATGGTACTCTACAGAGACTTTTTCATTTTCATCGGAAAAACAAGCGCTGGAAAAAGCAGGTCTTAAAGCACGTGAACTCCATCCAAGACAAATACTCAGATATGATAGAAAAACAAAAGAAATTAGTTTTGAGCAGAGAGAGTTCTTCGAGATAAATGAGAAAGACGCCTCAGTAGAAGAAAATGCGGAAAGAATCAAAGAATTATTTCTGAAAGCTGTAGAAAAGAGAGTACCTAGCACAGAATTAGGTCTTTTGTTTTCTGGCGGTGTTGATTCTACGTTAATTGCTGCAGCGCTACAAGAGTTAGAAAAAGACTTTACGTGCTATACGTCAGGAATACAGTATGGTAACACTAGTAAGCCTCGTGACTTGGAATGGGCTGAAAAAACGGCTGAAGAAATGAATTTAGACTTAGAAATTCGAGAAGTAGCTCTTGAAGAAGTTGAAGAAGCTTTACCTAAGCTTGCAAATTGGATTTCATCGACAAGTGCTGTTAAATTAGGTGTTGCTTTGCCTTTTCATATGGCTCTTAATGGGGATGAAAAGGTCGTGATGTCAGGATTAGGATCAGAACAACTATATGCCGGGTATCACCGTCAGCAGAATTATTTAAACAAAGAATGTCTTTCGGGATTAAGAGGTTTATTCGAAAGAGATCTCTATAGAGATAATGTTATTGGATTCCGCAATGGGTATGAGCTGAGAGTCCCGTTTCTTGATTGTGACTTGGTAGAAAACGCATTGACAATTCCAAGCGAACAGAAACAGTCTGAGGGCTACAGGAAATATGTTTTGAGAAAGGCTGCCGTAAAGTTAGGTGTGCCTGAAGACGTAGCTTGGAGAGGGAAGGTTGCCGCACAATACGGTAGCAACTTCGATAAGGCTATCAGCAAGTTGGCTAAGGAAAATGAATTTGTTAGTAAACAAGCATATCTTAACTCTTTACGAAACGGAGAGTATCAAGGAGGTTCTAAGCGGCAAAATTCAGACGTCCAAAAATCAAATAATAGGCTTGTAGCTCTTACATCGGGAGGAAAGGACTCTAACGCCGCCATATATAGAATAATGAGGCGGAAAAATGAAATTTCGTGTCTGTTATCTTTGAGATCCGAGAATAGAGATAGTTATATGTTTGACTCGAAAAAAGAGGAAAAAATAATTGAAGAACAGGCCTCGAAAATGAGGGTGCCGTTAATCTTTCAGGAAACAATGGGGGAAAAAGAGGAAGAGCTTAATGATTTAGAGAAGGGTTTAGAAAAAGCTGTGGAGGATTATGAGGTAGAAGGTGTTGTTTCGGGGGCCTTGGCATCTACATATCAGCGTGATAGAGTGGAGAAAGTAGCTGAAAGTTTAGGGCTCAAAGTTTTTACGCCTTTGTGGAGCGAGAATCCTGTTAATTATATGCGCTGGCTTGTCAGGAAGGGTTTTGAAGTCGAAATAACTGATGTTGCCGCTAGAGGTCTTGAAAAAGAATGGGAAGGTAGAGTTCTGGATCAGGATAATGTTGAAGAGTTGATTGAGCTTTCGGAAAAATATGGGTTTCATGCGGCAGGGGAGGGCGGAGAGTATGAGACTCAGGTAATAGATTTTCCGGGATCAATGTTGCGATAGTTTATACCATAAAACTGTTACTGCAGTATAACAACACATGTCTCTAGACTTGAACTTAGCTAACGTCATACAAGAAAAGGATTATGGAGACTATCTATACCGAGTAATTACAACTGAGTTTAATGGGGATGAAAGTTCATCTGTCAGTAATAGTGAAGACTTAGAAAGTTTAGGCATCGATCCAGATAACTTTACGCTAGAAGATATAATTCGCAATTGGGGCAAATCGGGAAGAATGACGGTTATGAATAAGTCAGAAGTTTTTTGCCCTGGTTTTTCATACAGTGCAGGAGATGCAGCAAATTATGGTGTTGAAGAGTTCGCGGAAAGTCCTGACTATATTGGCGTAAAAATATCGGATCAAGTTTTAGATATCTACGATTATGAACAGAGAGGTCAGAGAATTCAGCTGTATCAGGCACCTATACACTATTTTGAGGGAGTAGTAGTTCCGGAACATAGAGTAGGGGATGTGACAGAATATATTAAGGAGCAAATTAGCTTCATCGAAGAGCCAGAAGAGTTTGTTTACGGTGACCGAAAAGGTCTGGCTACAACACTTGAAAACATCTAGAACTTTTCTTCTTCTAGCTTGTAGTTCAGAACTTCTTTACCATCTTCATCTAGCTTAAATTCGGATTTGAACGTTTTTCCATCAAACATCTCTGGCATCCAGTAGCTATCATCGGGCCACATTTCGCCATAAGGAATATTTTCTATATTGAACCATTTGGGTCTAGCTTCATCAGTCTCATGAGCTTCGCCGCTATACTGATCAGTTTTATAGACGTGAACGTACATAAACGCATTTTCTCCAAAATAAAAACCGATTTCAGCAACTTTTTCTAGTTTGAGAGGCGTCACACAGGTCTCTTCCTTTACCTCTCTAACTACAGACTCTCTTGGAGTTTCATTATTCTCAATCTTTCCTCCAGGTCCATTATAAAGACCTTTGCCATGATCACGCTTCTTCTTAATAAGTAAAACTTCATTGTCCTCAAGGATGTAGCATAGGTTAGCTTCAAAATCAAAATTTTCAGGATTGTCTAAATCCATAAATTATAGAGATAATCGATATTTTTAGGTTTAAGGGCCTAGAAGATTAGAGAAATTACGAAAAGTATTAGGATTATCGTGGTGAGTCCTACTTTCGCAGCTACTGAGCCTAGTAAAGCCAAAGTTGTCATTAAAGCAGCGTTGAATGCTTCTTCGAATTCTTTACCCAACATCATTTCTCGAAGAAGTACTGTTCCAGCAGTACCTATTATGATTCCTAGAGGTCCTGTAACTAAGAAAAAAACAAGAGATGCGATTACCGCCATGTAAATAGTTTTCTTTGACGCACCTCCACGTTCAGCACCATAATAACTTGCTAAATAGTCTAGAACTATGGCCAAAATACCTGTGAAAAACATAACGGTGAAAAATATGGGTCCGGGTGTCGTGTAGTTTGTACTCCACCAATAGATTATTACTCCAGAGATAGAGAGTAATGGTCCGGGAAGTCCTGGATGCAAACTTCCTAATATTCCAAGTATCATAAGAGAAAACGCTGCGATTAGGAAGAGATTAATCATAATCCTAGATATTCGGGAAGAGTTTTCATTTCATTAATTGGCTTTTTGAATTGAGTAATACTATTTTCTTCTGTGACATTATCTTTTTTCAGCGACCTGTACTGGTCTAATCCAAATTTAAGACCTAATCTATCGCTTACAGTCATTGCAACTTTGGTTAAAGGCATAGGTATTGTTAAAACTTTCAAAGATCGGCCTTTTGATTTTTCAATCAGCTTAGCAATATCATGCAAAGAGTAAATTTCAGGTCCTCCGAAATTGTAGACTTTGCCTGCGTGTTTTTTGTCTTCTACTATTTCAACAAACAAATCGCTAATGTCTTCCACATATAAAGGCTGGAATTTATTTTTCCCGCCATTAGGGAGCCCAGTTATAAAAGGCGTGAGCAAAGATTCTGTAAAGCTTAGAAACTGTCCGCCTTTACCAAAAATTACTGATGGCCTGACAATAGTCCAGTTTAGTTCACTGTTTTTTACCAGGATCTCAGCTTCCCCTTTACTTCTCAGATATTCAGTATCTTCTTTTGGACTCGCTCCTAACGCACTCATATGGATGTAGCTTTCAATATCCGCTTCTTTACAGGCATCCATAACATTTACAGTCCCTTCAACATGAACGCTATGATAAGAAATACGAGGTTTGAAAAGTGGAGAAAGTCCTACTAGATGAATTACTGCATCATGACTGGAGAAGTCCAAAGTTTCGGGGTCGGTGATATCAATTTGTTCAACTCTAGTATTTTCAGGTAAATCAATCGGAGTTCTCTCAGGGTTTAAGCCTCCAAGAGTAACATCATGGCCCGCCCATACTAATTTATGCGCTAAATGACTCCCAACAAAACCTGTGCCTCCGGTCACGTAAATCTTCATGAATAATGTTTGACAGATTAGGTTTTGTTTCCTTTGGTTGACTAAAGCGGATAGATGCTCAGTAGAATAAAATTTTAGATATGGGCCCGACGGGATTTGAACCCGCGACTCACGGCTTAAAAGGCCGTTGCTCTGCCAGACTGAGCTACGGGCCCATAGTTAGTAAATCTTAAATGAGATAACTTTTATACTGTCTCTTCTTCAAACTCTCCTTCTTGAATACCTTGGACTACATGGGGCGTAATCAAAAGTTTTTCAGCTTTAATTTGTTGTGCAAAGCCATCTTCGTTGATTACGTAAGGATTCCTCAGCTCTAGACCTTTTTCAGTCCATTTCATTTGACTGGGTTCCTCTAGAAGGTAATCTCCAATTTCAGAGAGAACAATTTTTTTGAAATCCATGTTCTAGTCCTTTCTAGGCTTGTCTTTCTGAAAATCTGTTCTTTTTTCTGTCTTTCCAAACCCGCAAGCTGCACACACCTTTTTACGAAGGTGGTAGGCCTTTTTTCCGCATCTGCGGCATTTGCCGTGGGTTTTCTTGTTTCTTTTTCCTTTGTTTAATGCCATTTTGAATCACTTTTTATTCTGGACTGACGAATAGGACGTTGTCTCCTCTAAGGAATAGTTTCCCATACTGAGTGGTTCCATCTTCAGTTTTTACTGAAGCATTTTCGAGCCACACATTGAGGTGTTTATCGAATGCTTGTAGTTCGCCGGAGACTGTTGTGTTTCCTGCATATCCTTTGAGTTTTACGAGCACGTTTCCGCCCTTTGATCCGTCTAGTACGTCGAATGGTCTCCTTCCGTTGTTGGACATAAATACTGCACCTTATGTCCAGAAATCAGTCGCCAACTTATATAAAGCTAGTTAGAACGGTCTGAAAGACTTGTCTACGGACTCTTTATAACTTTTTAGGACGGACATAACAGTATGGCTGTATGGCACAACAGATCAAAGACTAAGAATACTGGCGGTAGAACCAGAAGGTACAGGAAGTCTCGGAAATATGACTTAGGATCTGAGTTTTCTGAACCTGAAGTAGGAGAACACAAAGTAAAGGTAAAGAAGACTAGAGGAGGAAACAACAAGGCAGTGGCTAAGCGGTCAGAGGCAGTTAACCTTGCAGTAGATGGAGAAGTTAAGCAGGTAGAGATTGAGTCGGTAGAAGAGAATCCTGCAAATCCTAACTATGTAAGACGATCTATTCTAACAAAAGGCACTATCATTAACACTCCTGAAGGTAAAGCAAGAGTTACTTCTAGACCTGGACAGGAAGGACTGGTAAACGCCAAGCTAGTTGAATAAATTCCCATTTTTCTCTTCGTTTCTATAATTTTCTTAACTAAAATTCGGTATTATCTCTACTGTTAAAATAAAGAGGGAAAGATATGTGGTTTAGGCCTGTTAAATTGAGGTTTTTAGGCCTGTTTGATCTTATTCAGCCATCGGGAGATAAGCCCCTTTTTTTCGAACTCTGCCGGAATATGTTGGCCGGCTTCGTCCATGAAATCGGCTCTCATTGTATAGAAAACTGACGTGAAATCTTATAAATCAAATCCGTTTAAAAGGCGCTAACTGTTTAGAACTGTTAACGAAGGTTTCTAAGATAGTATCTTAGATATGTCTTAAGTTTAGCTCTAGTACATCTTCGTCTTCAAGCGTATGGTCAAGACCTACCTTTTGACCAGGGAACTTGGAGCTGCTGCCTGTAACTTTCGCCTTCTTGAACCTATCTTTCATATCTCCGGGTAACTCATTTAATGCATCTTCTACTGTGGAGTTCTCTTCTAGAATTAGAGGTTCTTCCATATCAGGATCTTTTCCACGCTCTTTCATGTAGACTCTTATCATGCTTAAGCCTTCAAAGATGAGGTCTTTAAGATCTTCTAAGCCTTCTCCTGTCTCTGCCGAAATCATTAAATCATGGTCTTGGAACTTGTTTCTGTCATCTATCGTGTCGGCTTTATTCACAACTGTGACTGCAGGTACGTACTTTCGGTTAGCCATCAAACCGTCTATAAATCGATCAAGGTTGACTTTTTCTCGTACTGTAACTTTTGCATTCACAAATCCCTTTTCCTGCATTAGAGCTTCTATAGTGTCTTTTTCAATGTCTAAATCTACTGTTGCATGTATATCTAGTCCTCCACGCCCTTTTTTCTCAACTTTGATATCGGGAGGGCTTTCATTTGTCCTGATGCCTACTTCATATACTTCTTTCTTAATTTCTTCCTCTCTCATTTCCTCTGGATCAAGCAAGAAAAGTATGAGATCTGCGTTCCGTACCACACTAAGAACTTGTTTTCCTCCTCCTCGTCCATCTGCGGCACCGCCTATGAGTCCGGGCACATCAAGTATCTGTATATTTGCGCCTTTGTGCTTCATCATGCCAGGTTCTACATCGAGAGTTGTAAATTCGTATTCTCCAGTTTCTGAATCTGCATTCGTTAGTTCATTTAGAAGCGAAGATTTTCCTACTGAAGGGAAACCTACAAGTGCGACAGTAGCATCTCCCTTTTTTTCCACTGCATATCCTGATGTGTCGCCGGTTCCTTTTGCTTTTTTCTGTTTCTGTTCTTTAAGCTCGGCTATGCGTGATTTAAGTCTCCCTCTCTCTTTTTCTGTAGCCTTGTTCACAGGAGTTTTTTCTAATTTCTCCTCTACGCTCTTGATTTTGTCTTCTATGCTCATAAGAAAAAGAGTTGGATGAGAATTTTAATAGGAAATGGTGAAAAGGGAAGGGTTAGAAATGATTATTGGTAGGTCAGAGTTTTTTCACTCGACCTGCTCAATTTCTCCATCGCGGCCTATGTTGAGCTGGATATCATCTGCCCATTCTCGGACATAAGCGCCTGTAATTTGGACGTTGGCTCCTTCTTCAATCGCATCAATCTCTTCTTCCCATAGAGTTAGATCTATTTGTCCTGTATCGTCTTCAAAGACTACAGTAACAATTCTTTTCTGTCCATATCGAGTAGATACTGCTCTAGGGATTGGGAGTTCTGCGATTTTTCCTGTTATTTCGACATCGTCATCTTCAGGAGATAGTTCCTCTACTGTCAGTTCTGACATTTTACCACTACAAAACCGTCAATCAGAGAAACTTAAAAGCATTGCCCAAAACCATACAAAATCTTAGCAGTATACTAAGATTATGGAGCTGCCGTGGACAAAAAACCGGAGACTAAACGAGCAAATAGACAGTCTTGAAACAGACTTGTTGAACATAGAGGAGAAACTAGAAAAAACTCAGAAAAAGCTTGAAGCAGAAAAGAAGCGTAGAAGCGAGCTTTCTCATAAAAAACAGGATGCGGAGAAAAAAATCAATAAACTCAGAGATAAGGTCCAAAGCTTGGAAGATCGGAATTCTAGAACTAAATCTGAAAAAACCTCGGATTTTGAATCTATAACTCCTAATGCTCTTAAGAACTCTTTGAAAAAGCTTGGAATGATAGAAGGAAAAAATTTAGTTACGGTTTATAGTCCCAAAAAGCTGAGAGATCATTCGAACGTAACAGAAATCAAAAATTCTGTTCCTAAAAATCTTTTTGAACAACTTTCGGGGAAAGAAGGCATTTTATTATTCTATGATGAAGATTTGGGTGCTTATTGTTTCAGAGCTAGACCATTTTTCTCTGAAATGTTTTCTGTAAGCACTAGCTTCAAAACTGGAGGGATATTGAAGTTCTTCGATAAGAAAAAAACTTGGGTTCAGGTTTCTCGAGGAGATTCGCGTGTGGTAATGGAGGAAGATGGTGAACTTCAGGAGTTAGAGAAAATTAGAGATAGAGTAGATAGAAAACATGGAAAAGGAGGGTTTTCACAAGGTCGTTTTGAGAGAAAGAGAAAGGAACAGATAGAGCAGCACTTGAAAAAGGTTGAAAATCAGGTGAAAAAGCTAGAGTATTATTATGTGTTAGGGGATAGAGAAATCTGCAAAAGATTTGATGGCGAGTATCTTGGAGGATTTGATCCGTTGAAATCGCCTAGAGAGAACTTTTATCAGGTTCAGAGGTTAAAAAGCTCTGGGAACTAGTGCAATGTAATAATGGAAAAAGAAATACGAGAAATAAATTCAAGATTGAAGGACTATTTTGGTGAGGCTCCAAGGCCTGAAGATCAGTCTGGAATAGATTATCTTGTAGAGACTATACTTTCTCAGAACACTAATGATATCAATCGTGATAAGGCATTCAAAAAACTGAAAGAAAAGTATGATTCTTGGACAGATGTTGAGAATGCTGATAGAGAAGAATTAATAGATACTATAAGAATTGCGGGTCTTGGGCCTACAAAGGCTGAAAGGATACAGGAATCGCTAAGGATTACTCGCGAAGAGGTCGGAGAATATAGTCTGGATTTTCTAAATGATATGGATGTAGAAGATGCAAAAGCTTGGCTTGAAGATATTCCGGGTATAGGCCCCAAGACTGCGGCTATTATTCTGTGTTTTCATTTTGATAGGCCTGTTATGCCTGTTGATACGCATGTTCATAGGGTTTCAAAGAGGCTGGGTTTAATTCCTGAAGATACTTCGCGTAAGAAGGCTCACAAGTTGCTTGATGAAGAAGTACCTGATGATATTAAGTACGAGTTTCATCGTTTGCTGATTGAGTACGGTCGAAAATATTGCAAAGCTCGTCATCCGAAGTGTAAGGAGGGTCCTTTATCTGATCTTTGCGAATCTCATCTTGAGTTTAAGGAAAAATAAGGAAAATATGTTTTTGGTTTGCTTTGCTCAGAGAAGAAAGAGAATCTATTCTAGTTCGTCTTCTAGATCTCCCATTTCTTCTGCCATTTCCTGCTGCTGTTGCTGCATTTCTTCGACAATTTCCTGAGCTTTTTCGTTAAGCTCATCTTGGTCTACGATTCCTTCTTCCTGTAGAATCGTTAGAAGTGCTTGTACAGTCAGCTCAAGGTTACCGAGCTTCTGTTGCATAATCTGCAAGATTTGCTGTGAATTCATTTCTTGAGACATAGTTTAATACACCTTAAAATCCCGTTATCCCCGAGTCTTATAAAGCACGAATTATACAGGATTGCGGGCTCCACAGGCTTGGCATTTCAACATTTCAACACCTTTTTCCTTTAGAAGTTTCGTATCAGGTCTGTTGCATTCCGGGCAGTAAACATATTCGTCAGTGTATGCTTCTATACGAGAAGTAACTTGACCTCTACGAAATTCTCCATTAAGGACTAGTTTATCTGAATCAATGTGACCTGCTGTACCGAGCTCGTTTTGAATATATTTTGAGAGGTGTTTTTGGTCTCGATTGAATTTGTCTGCGAACTCAGAAAAGTTTTCTAGAACGGTTTTTGATCCTTCTCTACGAGTCTTGACTTCAGGCATTTCAAATCTTTCACCTGAAGAAAGTTCGTCAGGTACCTGTTCTCGACCTTTTTCCAGCATTTCGTCGTAATCCATAGTAAAAGATTGGGTCCTAAAGTTTCTTAATCTTGCCTAATTTCGCCCAGTTTAAAACCAATTAAAATATTCTCCCATTTGTCTTGAGTATGTGGCCGCTCTTTCTGACTCGTTGACATCTAATGGTAGGGGCCCGAGTTCATGTTCTAGTTCGTTTCGATACTCATGAATTTTTTCTAAATTTCTAGCAGTTCTTAATTGTACGCCTACGTTAGTCAGATCAACATTGTCAGCATTCTGTACTTCTACAACTTCATGCATGATATAGCCGGATATTTCAGCAATATCGAGTTCAGATAGAACTGTGTCTGATATGAATATAGGTGCTTTGCCTTTTTCCAATAAATCTGAAGGACGACTAACTGCTCCGTAAGCGAAAAATTTGTCTTCTCCATCCGAAAATTCCTTCACATAACCTTCTGGAAGATTTACTGAGTATGCCTCAATATCTACATTGAGATCTTCTTTATTTCTTTCAGGCCACAAATCTGCATCTTCGTTGAGCCAATCTCGTTCTTGAAGTAGGACTGTCGCGTCTACAAAATAGTTACTTAGGTCTTGTAGTTGTTCGTTTGTCTCAGCTTTGGCTCTAATAATCTCGCTTCCAGGTTTTTGGAATGGGAATTCTGAGGCCATATTGAAATTCAAAATCTTAGAGCTTAAATACTTATCACTACCAAGTCACGAATCAGAGCTTCTTGATCTTTCCTGGCTTTGGTTCATAACAAGTACCTTCTGAAAGTAGCGAATTAACTGTGCTTTCCAGCTTTTCTTCTGGTTCATCAACTTCGTCCAATATGTCAGAGTAATCAGCTCCTTCGCCATCATCCAGCTCTTTTATTGCATCGAGAACATCTCTCTCTATATTGGCCATTTCTCCTTGTGAATCTGAGCTGAAGGCCTCATTGAAGCTCTGTAGTAATGAATCTACCTCATCTTTATTCAGAGTGCCTGCCATCTCTTTTTCTATGTCTTCATGATCTTTTCCGGACTCTTTCAACTGCTTAACAGTTTCGCGTATCTGAGTCCATTCTTCCATGGTTTTTACTAGCCTAAGCTGATGCAACATTTCTTTTTCAGGTTCTACAGCCACTAGCGTTTCGCCATCTAGATAGATCTGACCCTGATATTCACGGACTTTTCCTATTACTTCTAATATTTGGCCTACTTCAAACTCTCTCATCTGATCTATTTCACTGAAAAACTTGATTTGTAAGGTATCTTGACCGTCATCAAGTGTGATCGATCCATAAGTTTCATCATCATTTATGAAGCTGTCAACTACTGTGGCTACAACTCGAGCCCTTGAAAGTCTTCTACCATCCGGGGTAAGCAAAAAGTTTGGTTCAAAGCCTTCTCTCTGGAAATAGTTGCCTGAGTTCAATTGTTCAAAATCTGCAAGTTTAGCGGTCTGTCTTCTTTGCTGGTCGGCCATGTATCAAATCCCCGAGTTGAATCTTATGAATATAACCCTCTTCAAATCTTCTGAACGAAACCTTGTTTCGGCTCAAAAAGCTCTCCCTCTCTCTTAAGCCTCTCTATTATATCTTCGGCTTTTTCCTGATCAATTCCTTCTTCAGAAGCTCTTTCAAGAACAGATTCGATTTCTGCAGAACCATCATCTTTTGCTAGCTCATCAACTAAGTGCTTTAATGTTTGGATTCTGTTTCTTTGACTTGAAGATACTCCTGATTCGATACGGTCAATATCAAAATCTCCTGTTTCAGGATCCATGCCTATTTGTTCCAGAGTATATGTCAGTATATCAATCGCCCTCTGAGCATCACTCTCATCTACTTCTTCTTTCAACTGTGCGCGAGCAGAAGCCTCAGCAATACGTATCATCGCCTCTAATTGACGTGCAGTTATAGGAACACTATCTTCATCTCCTGAAGATCGCATCGAAACATAGAAGTCCTGTATTCTATCTGTGGCTTCTTCTGTAAGATCAGGTCTAACATTTCTCTTTGAATAAGCAACGTATTTTCTCAGTTTTTCTTGGTCTATATCTACGTCCTGATCCTGAGGCTCCCTGTGGTTAGATAGTATTTTAGATGCTAGCTCAGAATCTCTTTCTTTATCAGGTTCATCAGTAACAGGAAATATAAAGTCAAAACGCGAAAGCAACGTGTCCCCAATATTAATCTGTTCAGGAATTGGCTCATAAGGATCAAATCTTCCTAATTTCGGGTTTCCTGCAGCAAGTATAGAAGTCTGAGCATTCAAAGTCGCTTGTATATTAGCCTTCGAAACCGAAATTTGTTGTTGCTCCATTGCTTCGTGCAAACTGGAACGATCCTCGACACTCATCTTATCTATTTCGTCGATTGCTGCCAGACCCTTATGCGCTAACACAACTGCTCCTGCTTCCAGGCTGAATTCTCCTGTAGATTCTTCTTTTACTACTGAGGCAGTGAGGCCTGCACCTGTGCTGGATTTTCCTACAACATATCGGCCTTTAGGAGCTAATTCTCCTGTAAATTTTAATAGCTGAGATTTACCTGTTCCGGGTTCACCAATTAATAGTATATGTATGTCGCCTCTGCTCTTTATGCCATCATCTCGTGTCTTTCTGACTCCTGCAAACATTTGGAGTGCTATTGCTTCTTTTACTCGTTCGTGGCCGTATATGCTGGGCGCGATTGAGTTAACGATTCTGTCAAATATATTTTCGTCTGAGGCCATTTCGCGGATTTCTTCTTTTTCTTCATCAGTTAGTTCAAGTTGTTCAAACTCTTGTTGTCGTGGTTCCACGTTGTTAGCCTCCATGTAGATATCGAACTTTTTCGAGTTTTTCTTCAGAGGTCTTTCTCTCAGTACACCTGTAACTTCTACTACGTTTCCCGGTACTACTTTTTTCTGGAACTCTGGGTCTACAAGATCTCCTTCAAGCCTTACTGAAAGACTCGATGGCTGTTCGGAGCCTTCACGGCTCTCTGGATTCTCCTCTAAGGTCACGATTTGTGTATCAGTCATAATTTTTTCATCCACTTCGAATCTCTTTGAACCGCACTCGCATTTATAAGGGGATTTAAGCTGGGAAGAATCCTGCTCTTTTTCATACCTGTCGCCGCACTGAGTGCATTCAAAAACGGCAGCAACAACTTCGGGTTTAACCTGAGAAGCTCGTTTAATCATTCCTTCCACTGGTACAAACTTGCCTAAATGCTCGGAACGCAGGTCTTTTAGCAGTACGTAGTCTTCTTCAGCCATGTTGCAGAACCTAACGTTTATGTCTCGGTCTGCAAGATCTACTGCTTCCACTCCTTCTTTGGCTGCATCGACAGCGTTTTCAGGATTTTCTCTTATATAATCAGCGAGTTCAGGTCTGAAAACATCTAAATCTTCGAATTCTACAACTATGGAGTCTTTTCCTTTCCTCTCGGCTTCTAAGACTTGATCTTCATAAACTTCTGCGAAGAATTCTTCAAAGTCTGAGACCGCTTCTCCATAATCCATATTCGTAATTTTGCAGGTAAAAGTGAAAAAGATCAACTACTACAAACAGTACATGACAGAACTATCTAAAGAGCAAATAGAAGAAAAATTAAACGAAACCAGTATTTGGAGCCTTAAAGAGGACAAATTAGTTACAAGGGTTGAATTTGATGGTTATCGGGAAGCATGCTTTTTCGCTAATTCAATATTTGCTCTTGCAGAAAAGCATTTCCACCATCCTAAGATTGTCGTGGAATATGGGGGAGTGGAGATAGATTTATGGAGTCACGATGCTGAAAGTTTGACCGAACGTGATTTCGAACTTGCAGAGGAGATAGAAGAAATTGTAGGTAAGATTGACTGGAGATGATGATAGCTTATAGATAAAAATCTAAGAGCATTTTTCATTACGTAGGAGGGATAGGATGGATTTGAGAGTGCCAGAAGATGCAAACAGAGATTTTGTTGCTGGAGCTTTTGTTGTGGAAAAACAAAGGGTGCTTTTCTTGAACCACAAAAAATATGGTGTTTGGCTCCAACCTGGAGGTCATATTGAAAGCCGTGAGACGCCGGATGAGTGTGCTATTAGGGAGACTTTAGAGGAGACGGGTATAGAAATAGAAATTATAGGGGCTAATACGGAGCTAGATGACAGTTTTGATCTGCCTCAACCCTTGAATGTTAATTTACATCAGGTTGATGAGCATCATTGGCATTGCGATTTTCAGTATTTGGGACGGCTCGTGGATGAAATTGAAGATCAAGAGTATGCTGAAGAAAATATTAGGTGGTTTTCTCGCGAAGAGTTAGAAAATAAAGATTTGAATATGCCTGAAAATGCTAGAAGAACTGCATTAAAAGCTTTAGACTGTGTTTTGGAAAATAAGAGGAAATGATGGTGCTTAAAGCGCACCGATTTCTTTCAAGTTCTCTTCTAGTCGCTCAATTCCATTTTCCACATCTTCATAGGTTCTACCGCCTGTACATACTAGGTTACCTGAGCTGAAGAGTAGGAATACTACTGATGGATCGTCGAGTCTGTATACTAGGCCTGGGAATTGTTCTGGCTCGTATTCTGTTCCAACTAGTTCGAATGCGATTCTGTTTAGATTTAGGTTCCCATCTAGCTGGCTTGAAGCAACAATATTCTGTACTGTTACGTCAGGTTTAGTCCCGATTTCGACATCCGCTTCTCTAAGCTCATCTATAATCTTGTGCGTTGCTTCTTTAGCTTGTTCTGGGCTTTTTGTACCAGTACAAACTACTTTTCCTGAACCGAACAGTAGTGCTGCGGCCTTTGGTTCCTGGAGTCTGTATACTAGGCCTGGGAACTGTTCTGGCTCGTACTCTGTGTTTTCAAGGTATATAGCGATCCTGTCAAGAGGAAGTCTTTGATCGAATGTGGCTGATGCGACGACGTTTTGTATTTCGATATCTTTATTCTCTACCATAGCATTGTTTCACCTTACAACCGTTTATAAACAATTTATATACGGTTTAAATTGGATTTATAAACTAACTCTTTTAAAAGGCCTGATGACCATTGTGTTATAAATTGCAGTATAACTAAAGAGAAGTTAATGAATAGTTCGACACAGGCGGCAGTGCTCCTAATGGGGCTAATGTTTTTTCTGTCTGTGTTGACTGTATTTATGGTCCATATTTCTGAACCTGCTCCACAAGATACTTCGCCTGAAGATGCGGGGGATATAGTGTCTAATGGGAATGAGTCGATTAATGATAGTGAAACAGGTTTTATAGATACTGACGAGATTCGTGAAAGCGATAAGCCCATTTCTGAGATGGGGGTTATAGAACAAGCCATACATGGACTTGTTACACTATGGGATGACTTTGAAACAGGTATGGATACATTGACAAATATAACTCAAGATGATTGAAGGCCTTTTAGAGTGCCTGAAACTTTTTCCGTATAAATTAGGCCATTTATATCATAGAGGATAATTGCTGCACGGAATTCATTCTCAAAGTCTCGATTCACTTTTACTATGAAACATTGTTCTCTGTAATCAAAATTTTCTTTAAGAATCCAAGGTTCTACATTTGATAGTCCTTTTTCTCCCGAGAACTCTTTTATGGCACTTCTTATGAGGTCCACTACTTCTGAAAACTCTTTTCGATTATTTGATTCGATTTTTATCTTGAGATATCGTTTCTTTTCTCTAAGAGACTTAGGTAAAGTTTTCATTATTCTACCTCTTCTATGCCAGACCCTACAAATCTTCCGCTCTTGTGCTTTTCAACTCTTTCAAGTATTTTTTTAGGTCTGTGCTTTACTGCTTTAATTCCATTTCCGTCTAATACTGTTACTAGAGCTGCTAAATCTCGGGGAGCGCGTAGTTCTCGTTTTTCAGAGGCATTTGTTGTAATTATGTAAGGCGCACCATATTTTTCGCATAGTTTCAAATTTTTACGCCAGTCTGCCATCACTTTATCCTTTCTCTCTGCGCTGTAGAGTTTTGAGAAGTCCATACCTATTGATACATTATTTTTGGCTGCTTCTTTGACCAAAACATGGTTTAGTCCCGAGTCGTTTCTATGATGCTCTGGATGGAGAAGTATATCGATACGAGAATCTTCTACAGCTTTCCTATTAAGTTTGTTCTTGCCGCCAAGATAGACTAAAACTTCTGCGCCACTGCTTTTTTGCTGAATCTGTTTCTTAAGCTCTCCCCAGTTTTCTTCTTGGAGTAGAGTTGTTTTTGAGTCTATAGATTGCTGGCTCCATCCGAGAGTGTTTTCTGGTTGAAAATTGATTAAAAAGTCGTGGAAGCCCATGAATTTGTTATTAGGGCCTTAGTTTTTTACTTTGCTCTACCGCCCTGAGAATTTTGAGAGGGCCTCACTTTTTCTGCGCCTTTTCCTTTGTTGCGTAGACCTCTGCTTTCTCTTGAGGCAGGAGTTTTGCCTTCTTCTGCTCTGTTGTTCTGATCGCAAATCCAGTTAAGATCATCGTCACTCTGGATTTCAGGGTGTTTTGGGTCTACCATGATTGCTTCAAACCATCTGTAGTTTCCATCTTCTGCTACCCAGTAGCTTGCGAGAACTTCTAGATTAGAATATTTTTTGGATGCTTTCTGTTCTGCGATTACTTGTTTAGATTTCTTGGAGCTGTAATGACTTTGTCCTGCTGCTGCTGGTCTTCTTCCTCCTGCTGGACGCTGTCTTTTACTTCCTCCTTTCCGAATCCGTACTCTTACTATATTAAAACCATTTTTAGCTTTGTACCCGAGCTGTCGTGCTTTAGGGATTCTTGTTGGGTTCTCTACTTCTTCAATTGTTCCTTCTCTTCTCCATTTCTGCAGTCTTTCCTGCCATACTTCATCAAGATTCTCTTTAGGCTGGTCGTACTGTTTTCTGGCGTATTTGTAATAAGTCATCCTGTGTCAGCTCGTAACTTCGTGTTCTGCGACAAATATTATAAACCCTAGTCTGAGAAAGCGGAACAAATAAAAGAGCTTTTTGTCATCGTTTAGTTGTGATAACATGCATCCAGGACTAAAAGTGTTTATAGGAGCGTTTATGGTGGTACTAGGAATCTTTGCATCGCTGACTTACTCGACAGAGATACTAAACTTTACTCAAGCAGTGATTGGCCCGCTACTTGTGATCGTTGGTGCGTTCATAATCTGGCTTGAGAGTGATGAGTGGAAGCTGCGTATGCAAAAAGATACAGATAGAGGATTTGATATACAACAGAGACTTGAGACAAAGAAAGAGAAGTCAAAGAAAAAAGAAAAGGAACACCAAGAAACCGAGACGTCTACAAGGAATAAATGCCCTGTCTGTGGGAAAGAGTTCGACACTGAACGAGGTATGAAAATTCATAAGGCTCAGAAACACGCATAAGTCATTATTGAGACTTGTAAAGTCTCTCAACTTTTTCTTTACTATCAGGCCGTTCTTTATCGTCTCTAAACTTCTTTAGGCGCGGGAAACGCAATGCATATCCTGAATTATACGTAGGGCTTTTTTGAACTTCCTCGTACTCAACCTCTAAAAGAACCTCAGGTAGTAGTTCAACATCACGACCATCTTCCGCAGTGATTAGCGGCTTCAGACGCTCAGTTACTTCTTCAAGCTGCTTATCTGTAAGGCCTGAAGACATTCGTCCCACCATCTCATATTCTTCCGTGTTCTGGTTCCAGCAACCAAGCTTGAGGCGCCCAAGCCAGCCACTCTTACGGCCTTCGCTCCATTCGGCCCCTATAACTGCTAAATCTAGAGTTTCCATCACAGGCTTAAGCTTCACCATGTAACCCACTCGAGAGCCAGGATTATACTCTGCCTCCAATGACTTCATCATAACACCTTCATGATCAGCTGCTAGTGCTTTCTGCTGCAGCTCGTTCACGTCCTCTATGTCCGAAGTTATAATCTGATCAGCAAATTTTATGTCACCATTTTCCTCAATTACGTCTCTTAAGACCTCTAATCTCTCTTTGTAAGGCTCCATCATGTAAGACTTGTTCATGTATAGTAAATCAAAAGGCCTTACCTCTACAGGAATCTCTTTTCTTAATCTTTCAATATCATACTTTCTCTTTATTCTCTTGGAAAGCTTCTGAAAGGGAATTACATCTCCGTCTTTCATGCCAACAATTTCAGCATCAATAATACAGTTTTCTGCATCAACCTGTTTCTCTATTGCGCTTTTAACATCAGGAAACTGCTTTGTAACGTCTTCAAGTCTTCTAGTGTATAATTTGACTGTATCATTTTTGACATGTATTTGACAATTGTGAAGCGCTACTGTGGTTGTGCAATAGCTCTCGTCGTCTTTTACTTGGAGATTATATACTTTCTGTTGAGGTTCTACTTCTCTAGGGGAGTTTCTAGATAATTCTTTCTTTCTGAGAACTTTTAGCTTCATTTTTCCATCTTCTATGACTATATTGTCGGAAACTGTAAACACTAGCCTATAGTTTGTTTTGTTATCTAGTCTTAATTTCTTGATGCCGCAAGGTATTCTGTTTTTAGCAGCTATCAATTGTGCTGTAGCTGCCAGACTTCTTTCTCTTGTGTCCACATTTTTTCTAGTTCCTTGTTCAGTTCTTTGACC
>LKMP01000017.1 GCA_001563915.1 Nanohaloarchaea archaeon B1-Br10_U2g21 | reverse complement strand
TCTATTCAAGGAGTAGAAGAAGAAGATGTGAATCAAGTATTCACTGATGAATTTGATCTAGAGGTAATAGGTAAAGGGAATAGGATAGGTCTTGGCAATTTGATGGCAAACCGTTTTGAAATAACTATTAGAGACTTAGCGCTACCTATAGAAAATATAAGGAATTTTGGGCTGAAAACTGTTGAAGAAATGGATGGAAAAATGCCGAACTACTTTGGAGAGCAACGTTTTGGCTCAGCAAGACCTATAACGCACCAAGTAGGGCGTCATATTCTAAGGGGAGAATATGAAGAGGCTGTATGGACTTATATCGCTAAACCTTACGAATCTGAATACAAATCAATCCGTAAAGTCAGAAAAGATTTATGGGAAACTCGTGAAGTTGAAGGTGCTGCAGAAAGATTTCCAGAAAAATTCAGGTATGAAAAAACCTTGTTATATCATTTAACAAAGAATCCTGAGGATTACAAAGGAGCTATCAAAAGACTTCCTGAAGGTCTTCAAACACTGTTTATACACGCATACCAGTCATGGGTGTTCAATAAAGTACTGTCAAGACTCGTAAATGAAGGATGGTACGATGAAAAATATGAAATTCCTCTAGTAGGATACAAAACAGATCTCAAAGATAACATGCCTGAAAACATGATTAAAGAAATTTTAGAGGAAGAGAAGGTTTCACAGGAAGACTTCAGAATGCAGGATGTTCCGGAACTTAGATCTGAAGGTACTTACAGAAGAGCTTTTGCAGACTTCAGAAACTTTGACATTCTTGAAATAGAAGAAGACGATCTAAATATGGGTAAGAATAAAATGACAGTCAAATTTGACTTACCAAAAGGATGTTATGCAACAGCGTTCCTCAGAGAAATAAACAAGAACTAGATCGCTCATGATACTTTACCTGGCTTGGATGCTAATATTTTCTTCAATATTCATTTCTGTATTCTACGTCAGCATATATTCAAATGTTAAGAAAACAAGAAATGAAGAACTCAAGCTTGATGAACGACCTGAGATTACTATACTAATGCCTGCGTTCAATGAAGAGGATGTTGTCAAAGAAGCGTTAAACAGCGTTAAAGAGCTTAAATACCCTGTTAAAGCAGTGTTTATAGATGATGCTTCTACTGATAGCACGCTTCAAAAAGCTGAAAAATTTGAATCAAAAAATATCAAAATTTTGAGGCATCAAGAAAACAAAGGTAAGGCTGCAGCTCTCAACACAGGGTTAGAATATACTGATACTGAGTATGTAGTAGTTCAGGATGCTGATTCAAAAATTGATGATGGATTAGTGGAGAAAGCAGTTGCCACCATACATGAGAGGGAAGACTTAGGAGCAGTTATTGCATCTATAGCGCCTTTAGATACGGATAATTTTATCAAGAAGATTCAGAAAGTAGAATATCGTTTAACGAATTTTTATAGGATGCTGATGACTGAAATCAATACCTTAAACGTTACTCCGGGCGCTTTCTCTATTTATCGTACTCGTGACGTAAAAGAGGCCGGAGGTTTTGATGAAGACAATCTGACAGAAGACTTGGAAATGGCATTTAAACTAAGAAAATATGGTAAATCCTTTGAAATGATTTACTTTAATTCCTCAAAAACGGAATTTCCGTCTACTCTGAGAGCGTTATACAATCAAAGAGTTAGGTGGGCTCGGGGATTCATATATAATGGTTGGAAATATCGAGAAATGTTCTTCAATAGGAAATATGGTTATTTTGGCACTTTGCAGCTACCTATGCTTGTAATAATGCCATTATTAATTGTTATGAGTTTGGGGATGGTGTCTTATGGAGTATCTTTAAGCATCTATAATATTTTGCTCAGAGTGTCTGCTACAGGTTTTTATTTGCCTGAGTTAGGCGCCATAAATGTGTATGCATCATTTTTAGGGCTTAATATAATGGTTTATGCGCCTATGTTGCTTTCTTTAGTACTTATAGCCTATATAATTAGTTTAGCATACAGTTATTCTGGAGAAACGCCTCGACATAGATTAGCACTACTAATTTACTTCTTTATGTACTTTATACTCCAGTCAGTGTTTTGGGTTGCTGCAGTTTTAAAAGAAGTATTACGCATTGAGAAAGTATGGACATAGTTCAGGAATCATTCTTGAAAGCAGCAGGATTCACGCTACTTATATTGCTATTAGGAGTGCTTGTAGGCTTACAAATGGATGATCTTCGTCAGGATTACCTAAATGATGAAATTAGGCAGTCTGATTTAGAAACTGAAACATTTACAGTTCTACAGAATTATATGGAACAGAATCATGAATCCTACTGTGGTCTTGCGGAGGCACAATTGCCTGAAATATCTGAAAGAGGAGCTGAACTAGGTCAGAGGCTTGAAAGATTTGATGAAAGAGGCAGGTATGATCAAGACGAATATGATTATCTTAGAGATAGATACTACAACAATCAGCTGCGCCTGTATATGATGCTTTCAGACTATAAAGATGAGTGTGATGCTGAAGAAAATAAAGTGCTGTTTTTCTTTGATGATTCTACTGATAGTCAGAGACAAGGAGCGGTGCTAGATGAGATAGTTATGGATACAGATCTCCAAGTGTTTGCGTTTAATACTGAAACGGATGATTCGCTAATAATTGAAATACTTGAGATAGATTACAACATTACACAAAGCCCTACGTTAATAGTAGATGATGAAGAAAAAATAGAAGGATTTATATCTGAAGGAGAACTCAGGTACGAGGTGCTTGAATGAAAACATATCTAATCATAATTGCGTGCGTACTTGGTCTTGCGGCAGGTATGGTAACTGCCACGGGAACTCAAGATACGTACTGCGATGATATAGAAGAAGAAGTGATAGAAAGAGACAGATTAGAAGGATCATTCGCGTGTTTTGATCCTGAAAAAATTGAAATAGAGCTTTCTGAAGAAGTAGAGCAGGCCTCAGAACTCGAGTGTGTTTGTAGATTGGAAAGGAATGGTGTTGCCCAGTATATTCCAATATCTCATACAAATTAAAGATATTCTTCTTTTACCCATACTCTATTACTTCGGCCTTCTTTCTCCTTTGAAACAATATTTTTCTCTTCCAAGCTTGAAATAACTCCTGAAATTTTTGCCTTTGAGTAATCAGATTCGGAAACAATATCTTTCTGCAACATGCTTTTGTTTTCACGAATTAAATCTAGAACCATTATTTCGTCCTCTGTTAACTCATCTAAAATACCTGAAATATCTCTTTTAGACCTGTAAGTAATGTAAAACCGAATAAAACCTATAGACAATACTAATAGAGTTAATAATCCTATAATGAATCTGAAGTCAGTTTGAATATCTTCGTATATTACCTGGTAAGAAACAGATTCTCCTAAAGATGGATCGGTACTCCATTCAACATGTATCCTACGGCCCTCACTGCCAACCACGCCATCTTCAGGATCCACAACTTGTGTGGAAATATTTCCATCCTCCTCAAGAATTCCTGTTCCTTCCGGCAAGAAAACCTTGAAATTATGGCTGCTAGTAGGCCTATAGATTACTTGACTGTAACGGAATATTGTTGCGCCGTTACGATCGGTTGTTAAGCCCGAAGTTTCATAGTCTAGATCTATTTTAAAGTCCTCAAACTTGTCAATATCGCAGACTATCTCTCCTCCAAGAGACATAGGTTCAAATTCGCAGTCAGTAGGTTCTCCATCAACTTCGCCCTCTACGTTATCAACTGGGTGATCGGTTAGATAAGTAAAACGGTCTTGACTAATACTGTTGAAAAACATGGATACTTCAACAGTATCATCTTCTAAGTCAACAGTTACGTTGTGCTCATCTATCGAGTTAGCTGATGCTAGAGAAGTTATAAGAATAATAAAAACAACTAACACGATTTTTCGCTTCATTTTCCACGCTCTCTATTTTTCTCCGGTTTTGGATACAAGCATGCCTCCAACACCCATCTCTGCATAACGTCGCATAATATCTGCAACATCCTGAAGTGTTTCCTGACCTTCTTTTAATTTTAATTCATACAAATCAGGCTCCTCAATCTGGATATAAGTAGGTCCATAATTGATAACAAGGGCAACAGACTCCTCAAAACTAGAAGCATCTACTACTACTTCAGCTACTTGGGAATAACCTTTCTCAATACTCGGATGTGGATTTTCTACCTCTTCAACCTTGTCAATATTCTGTTCAACTATTTCAGCTTTTGGCTCATTGCCAAGTTTTTCAAGATGTTCGTCTAGAGCTCCTTCAACACCTTCTTCGGTAGCTGCCACAGCTTCAAATACCATCCAAAGTTTTACTTCCATAGATTAACTTCTGAAACCACATCCTTAAAGCCTTTTAACCCAGCACAGTTAAATTCCAAAGAAATCAAAACACAGAACATGGGGCACGAAGAAGTACTGGAATTTAAAGAGAAAATAATTAGTCTCAGGGAACAGTACAAGATAGACCAAGCTGAACTTGGAAAGGTCATGATAATAGCATCGTTATCAATTTTAGTAGTTTCTATACATGCAATATATACTGTTGATGATGCAGTAGAGCAAGCTTCGCAGTCTAGTGAAGATATACAGACTGCATCAATGCTTGTTAACTCTGAAAGATTCCAGTCGAGTATGGACTCGCTTGAAAGTTCAGGGGCAACTATAGGAGGACAGACTGCTGGAGAAATAACTTCAGAACTTAGATATGTGTCAGAGACAGTGGAGGAGTTAGATCAGCTATCACAAGAGCTCGAAGATGCACGAACAACATATCAGTGGACAGTGCTTATAGGTCTACTCGGTCTTGTAGCAGGAATCACAGTCATATACATCTAAAAACATCCATACTAAAAAACAAACATAGATGGAAAAATCACTAATTCTCCTGACGATTCTAATATTTTTATCTCTAGCAACGACTGCAGCAGACTTTACTGTGGAAACGCTAGACTCAGATGGAGACAGATTAAACGTAGAATATGAAGTTGTGCTTGATGGGGAAACGATCGAATCTTCTGATGGCAGTTTAGAAACAGAACTAGAAACAGCCGAACAATACAAATTAATTGCCGAACCAGAAGAAGGTCCAAAAACAACTTTTTATGATTTCTCCATTTCAGAAGACTTTGACTTTAGACCTCGAATATTTGAGAAAGAACTGCCGGAAGGAGAAGAATTCCTAACACATGCAGATAAATTTTACTTTAACAACCAATCTATTGACTTTGATACAGCAAAACTAACTTTAGAACGCGAACAACCTGACAGAATAGCTCAATGTATGGATTTTGAAGGGCTGGAATGTCAAGAATGGGGATTAAACAGTGTTTCGGATTTTGAATCAAGTTATGACTCTGAAAACGAGGTTTTCAGCTATAATGTTTCAGAGTTTTCAGGATATACAACAGGAGAAAATGCTGCCTTGCCGTCACTAGAAAATATACAGATTTTTAACGTTACAGATGAAGAAAGTCAAAGAACTGGGGGAGAGTTAGTGGATGAAGGTCTAAACAAAACTTTTAATTTAAATCAGTCTAGTTCTGAAGAGTACAGGTTTTCTTTTGAGGTTAAAAACCAAGGATCTGATGACTGGGTTCTAACTTCTTCAGACTCTATTGTTCATGAAGGCCTGAATCAATCTTGGGAATTAGATACCGCAGAAGACATTTATTATGAATTAGATGAGATAAAAGAAGGCGGAGACTTCTCTGAAGGGGAAGTAAGCTGGAACACAGGGAACGGAGGCACTTTAGAGCCTGAACAACAACTAAATGCAAACTATATAGTCAATATTAGTCAAGCATCTACTAATACATTTGAACAGAGTTTTGAGGTATTAACAACCGAAGACACTCAAGATAGCGATAATCATGAACTAGATGTTACTGTTCTAGGGATAATTGAAGCATTTGTTGAAAATCCTATAGATGGATCTGTTGTGCAGAAAAATCGTGAATTCAACTTTACAGGCTTTATAGACTGTATTGGAGGAGATTGCGGCACACTCGATCTTGAACCTAGAAGCAATGATTCGGGTCAACAAGAATCATTTAATGAAGACATATTTGAAGTCACAGAAATGAGAACTGACAACTGTGATGATCTCAAACAAGACGAAAGATGTGAAATAGACTGGAGTGTAAATGCTACTGGTGAAGATGGATCAACTCATCTATTAGACTTTGAAGCCTCTTCGAACTATGATATTGAATCACAGTCTTCTAATAGGACACAGATAACTGTTGAAGAAATATTATTACTTGATATGGGCTGGAATGTTATAGATTTCGGGCTTTTAGATCCTGGTGACTCTGAAAGGCCAGCACAAGATAATGAGCAGGGATATAACTTGACAGTAGATGAAGAAAGTAATACTGTGGATCATCTATGGATTAAAGGTAGTGATCTCATATCTGAGGAAGAATCTAGATACAGTATAGGTATTGGAAATATGTCTTATTCTATTGAAGGAAATAATGAGCCAGAAACCATAGGATCTAGTTTCACTCGTGTAGATGAAGATTTAGATCCTGGAGAAATACTAAGCTTTAACTATTGGCTTGATGTGCCTCAAGGCATAATTAGAGGAGCATATACGGGAAGTATAACTTTCAAAGCTAACACAACAGAGGGATAACACTAAATGAGAAAAATAAGTCTAATTCTAGTATTATTCCTCTTAATTTCTTCAGCTCAAGCTATTTTTGGAACTTTTGCTTCTGATAAACAGCAAGAAGGTCCTAAAGCGGAATTTAAAATAGGTGTTGTGGCTGATGAAGAAATAATAGTCGAAATAGATATAGAAGAGGTAGAAGGCCTAAATTACGAATATGAAAGAAACAGAACTTTTGATATCAATGACCCAAGCTCCCAGTATATGTACCGGGGAGAGAATCTACCAGTCAACTATTATGGCGTGAACGTTTCAGATAAAGATCCTGTGCAAGGAGTCTATGAAGTTCCAGTAACTTTGAGAGCTTACCGAGATCAAGGAGGAACAGGTCCTTTAGTCGTACAAGAACGGGAGTACAGCTTTGAGTATGCTTCAGGTTTTGAGGAGGAACATGGGTTCGGAGGCGATCTCATAACGCCCGAAGAAACGAGAGATGGAAATGATACAGAGGAAGAAGAAACAAAAACCTCCGAACAAGTAAATGAAACAGAAAGGGGAGAAGAACAGGAGGAGCAAGAAACTGTTGAAGAAGGTGAAGGCTTCAGTGCATCCACATATATACTGGTAGCTTTGCTGCTGTTGACAGTGCTTTATATAATAAGAGAGGCATTAACATGAAAAAATTCGTCTTAGTCTTGGCAGTAACTGGTTTAGTAATTCTAGCTGCAGCTTCTCAAGATACAGATGTAAATGTTTCAGTCAGCGAGTCTTGTCAGGTTTCGCTCTATGATTTTGAACAGCCAGGAATCGGCACACAGGATCATAAGGTGATAGGTACTAATGGTACAGGCTACTTTTCAGGAACTCTTGCGAATCAAGGTAATCACGATGCTGATGTGGCCTTTAATTTGAGTGTTACGTCTCATGAGAACAGAACTTTGGATATGCCTGAAAATGATACTGAATACGTTATTCCTCCGGATGATAATCAGCCAGCAAATTATTCTTTTGATACTGAGCTTTCTACTGAAACGTCTATTGAAACTGATGAAGATGGTAATGAAACTATAACAGGCCGCTTTGAGGACTTTATGCTAGAGTTCTGGGCGGATTATCCTTCAGGAAACTATACGGGTAGAGCGGACATAGATTACAACTGTGGTAATGAGTCGGGGACTGTAAAAGAAAATCGAACTTTTGAGGTAATACTTGTAGATGGTGACGGGGTAATTCCTGATGACGTAGGAGAAGACGATGATGTAGATTTGGATGTAGATGTAGATGCAGAAGAGGAAGAGTTGAATGATACAGCAGAAATAGATACTGATGCAAATGAAAGCGATCTAGAGGATGATGCAGAGCTTGATGCTGATGCTGATGAGACAGATGATGATGCAGAACCACGCCCTGGTGATAGTCCGGATCCAGGAGAAACTGAAGTGCCACAGCCAGATCCATCGCCTAGTCCCGTTCCAATGATTAGTGTCAGTATGCAACCATTGAACACAACATATGAGGCTCCTAGAGGGCGATTTACAGAGGTGGGTATGGAAATCGAAAATGTTGGAGAGGAAGATATTGATGGGATGAATCTTGAGCCACGATTCGATAACGAGGACTGGGAGTCTCAAGATGCAGATATAGAATCGCTTGAAGTAAACGAGTCTTTGGAGAGAGAGGTTTACGTAAACCCTAGTGAAGATGTTTCTCCAGGAATGTATCAGATACCTGTATATGCATCTATAGATGAGGAAGACGTAGCTATAGAGCATATTAACGTAGACGTAACTCAAGATATCTTCGTTGGATCACTTGCTATTCAAGAATCTCCTAGAAATCTTGCATTTGAGATGAATCAGTCGCGAAACATACCTATACTTCTCGAAAATATGGGGGAGGAAGACTTGAATGATGTAACTGTTGAATTGCAGAACTCTGAGGATTGTGGAGAATATGAGGCTGAAACATTAGAGACCTTAAGTCCTGAAGAACAGGTTTCGGTTGATATCGGTTTTGATGCTACAGATGAAGTAACAGAGTGCGAGTCTACGGTTATTGTGTCTTCAGAAGAGGGAGAGTTTACTTTTGCAGATTTAGATATTGATGTAAGAGAAGAAATTGGAGTTGTGCCTGAGGAATTTAGGGTACCTATAGTTGCATCTTTATGGACTGTATTACTTCTAATTTACGCTTTAATGACTAAAAAATATGGTATACACAATATGACTGTTAAAGTGCCTTTAGTACTTTTAGTAGTCGGAGAAGCATTCATAATAATTTATCTGGCTTCTGCATACTATGGTGCGATGCCACCAGGCCTACTACCTTTTGGTTAACTTAAAGTCTCTAGAACGTTCTCACATATATCAATAGTTGAATCTACATCTTCTATACTGAATTGTCCTGTATACTGTTCGCGGTGCATCTTCAAAAAGAACTCTGCTAGAGCTTCTACATCTTCATTATCGTCTACTGGCATATTTTCCGCTAACTCCTTGTACGTCATCTCCCGCTCAATAGCTAGGCTTTGCTCAAGAAAACCTTTCATAACGTGAGCAGTCTTCACAGCAGCTTCCTCATCGCCCAGATTACTGTACTGATCCAGTACTTCGCTTACCTGGCCCGGGTCGATGCCATCAGAAGCGGTTTCATCTCCGCTATTTCTATTCAATTTCTCAGTTATACTTTCCTTCAAATCACTTAGCTTTTCTCGAGTATCTTTTGCGTCTTCCTCATCTTCTTCCTCATTATTTTTTCCTCTCACAGCTCCCATTAACATTTCTAAATCTTCTTCGGCTTCTTCACGCATCTCTTCATGGTCTTCCTTTTTGTCTTCATCCTCAAAACCTTCCGCTATTTTCTCAAGATCTTTAGTACTAGAAGCCTTTAAGGTAGATTTTTCAAGACCTTTGCCTTTGAGAAAATCTATTAAATCAGTTCTATGCTTCTTTTCACCAAGAACATTATGTAAATCTTCTACAGAGAACTTTTCGAGATCTTTATCAGAAATATCTAGGCCTAACTCCTCCGCAATATCTCGCTTTTCTTCGAGATTATCATCTTCTGAGTCTAGTTCCTCTTCTTCTGAGTCAGCGACTTTTTCTGAAGACTCATTCTTTCTGTTTCTTTCATGTTCCTGTTCAACTGTGTTTTCGGATTCATCTTTTTCTTGTTCGTCTTCTTCCTCTTCCGATTTTTCTTCAGGACTTTCTTTTGAGTCTTCAACATTTTCTGAGTTAGGAGATAAGTCGATGTTTTCTGCGTCAGAATCTTCTTCAAGCTCTTTGAGATCATGTTTGAGACTGTCTATATCTTCTTTGACTTTTGAAGTATCTTGCGCCATTTTCCTCTTTCTTAACTCAGCTTCTAGAAATGATTTGGCGGTTTTACGGTCCTTGACTTTGCTTTCAGCGTTTAGGATGTTATCTATTTGTTCTGCAGTCAAGGAGTTCTCGCTCACAAATTTTTTCAGTTCTTTAACGGTGCCGCCTACAAGATCAATTAACGTGTTTTGGTCTATTTCTATAGAATCTTTTTCAAAATTTTCTATATCTTCTACTTCCTCTATGAATTCTATAATTTCTTCTAGTTCAGCTACATCATCTTTAGCAGTACCCAAATGCACTGCAACATTGCCTGCATTAATTTTGCTGTCTATAAACTTCAATATTTCTTCTCTATCTTGTCCGGCAGCCTCAGCTTTTTTTAACTCCTTAAGACTTTCAACGCTCAAATCGGTGTCTGAAACTTTGTCCTTAAACTCAGAGGCATCGCTAGTAACAAGCTCTGATACTTTTTCCGTTGAAAGTTTTTCGACATCACTCATCTCTGGAAATCAATTGGGAGGGCTTAAATAATACTTTAAGGTATGATCTGGAAGTCAGTAGTTCGTACTACTGCTTCAAGAATTAGTAAAAACCCTGCAAGTAATATTAAGTATCTGGAAATATCTCTTTCTGCCTCATCTTCAGTTAAATCGACAAAAGCGGTTTCAAGGCCTTCTCGATCAGATACAAAAATTGTTTCTCCGCCTGTTTGGTTTGCAAGACCTAATAGATCATTTTCATTTAAGTTAGGGAAATCGGCGCGAGTAGCATTCTCGCCAGACACCATTCCATAGCGGTCTTGTTCGTCTACTTCTCCATCGCCTATACCTATTGAGTGGACTGTAACATTTTGGCGTGCCGCAAAATCTGCGGACTCGTTAATGGTTTGTCCTACGTTTTGACGACCATCAGTCACTAATACTAGTTCACGAGATCTTTCAGAGCTTATCATCATTGATACTCCTGAAGATATTGCGTCGCCGGTGGCTGCGCCTGCTTCATCTCCCATTTCTAAGCTTTGGATGCTGTGTTGAACATCTGAGAGATCGTCGGTGATTTCTTTTTCTTCATTTACTTCTCCTGAGAAAGAGATTAGGCCTACAGAGGTGCTGTTTCCGAGACCAGCTACGAATTCTTGACTTACCTCCTTTGCTGCATCAAAGCGTGTTGGTTCAACATCAGAGGTAAACATTGAACCTGATGCGTCAAGAGCTAATACGTAGTCAGCGTCAGCTCCAGTCACTTGTTGCACTATGACTGGATTTGAGAGGCCTATTAAGAGTGCTGAGATTGCTAATACTCTGATAATAATTATTATGTTATCTGATTTTATCAGGTTTCCTTCAGCTACCTTCTTCATAACTTCATAGTTCCCGAATTTCATTACTCTTTTTCTCTTTTTCCTCTTCGAGTAGAGAAATATCAGTATAATTAATCCATTAAGTAAAAGCAGTAAGTTGGCGTATTGGTCTGTGAATATTAATCTCACCAGTTAGCTCCCTCCTCATCAAAGTACTCTGCGAATTTACCTGCGAACTCATCTCGTGTATCTACCTTGATAATTGAAGCTCCAGCTCCCTCTACTTTGTCCATTATTTTTCCTTCCTGTTCTAAGGCCTTTTTATTGAACTCTTCTCGAATCTTTGAAGTGTTGACAACCATTTGCTCTCCAGTAGAGATGTCTTCAAATCTGTAGTTTCCTGCTTCAGGCAGCTTATAATCTCTAAGGTCTCTGACCATTACGTTCATTACGTGTCTGAATTTTTTCGATGACACGAGCATCTTAGACTTCCATTCTCCTTGAACATCAATAAAATCTGAAACTATGAATACTGCAGTATTAGCTTTTATCTGGCCTATAATGTTGTTTAGGGCTTTTTCTAGGTTGAATTCTCCTCCATAGTTCTCAAATCGTGTAACTTCGTTCAAAATTTTTTGGTATTGGACCTGTCCTCCTTCAGGAGTCATAGTCAATTCATTATCAGCATAGATGCCGAACCCAACACTGATTCCTGCGTCTACAGAGGCATAAGCTATAGCGGATGCAATAACGGCGGCGTACTCTGATTTCAACTTGTCTGAGGTGCCAAACATCATTGAATCGGAAGCATCTAGCACGATAAAGACATCCATGTCTTTTTCTTCCTCATACTCTTTGACATATAATTCTTCTGTAGCGGCAGAGTTCTTCCAGTCAATTCGAGATGCGTCATCACTTGGCAGATACTCTCTTAGGTCGGAGAATTCAATGCCTGATGCCTGAAATTGCTCCTTGTATTTCAGCGCGAACCTGAAAGTATCTGAAACGCGTTTAACCTCGGCATCTACTTTCTTGGTCAAGTCGTCCGAACCAAAGAAATCTTCTTCCCGCATATAGAGAAGAATAGGGCAGGCCTGAATAAAAAAAGAATCATCTAATCCTGGCTTGGAGAGAGGGTTCTGGATTGTAAACTGGAGGAGTAAATATCTTGAATGCCTTCAATTAGCTCTTCTCCGATTCCAGTTATTTTATAGGATTCTTCAGTACTTTTCTGAGAGGGTATTGTATCTAAAAGACCGTTATCATATAGTAACTCTAGGTGTCGGCCTGTCGTGCGAGCAGATATAGTGATTCCTGCATCATGCAAAGTTTCTTGTATTTCTGTTTCAAAACCTGGGGAGTCTTTAACAGTTCCAAGTAAGTAGCAAACGTTATTATTGCCTATGAGTTTATCAAAAGACTCATATTCGTTGGCAAAACTTTTGTAAGTTTCTAATACGTCTTTGCCGTTTTCTGTAGTTTTATAGAGCATTTTTACTCTGTTATCTAGGTTATCGTTATGGAGGTTGGAGAAACTGTTTTGATTTTCTACAAGACCGGTTTCTTCTAGAGTATCAACTCTTCGATATAAGGTGGCTTCGTGACAGTCAAATTGTTTGCTTAGTTCGCGTCGGTGCATAGGGTTATCTGATAAAATTTCTAGAATTTCGGCAGTAAAATCATTGCTTAGTGCTTTTCGTACTTGGTTAAAATTATTGTCGGAGATGAGGTTTTTCCAATTACTTTCTGACGGCATAAACAAGTAATACAACTTTTAGCGTTGAAAAATAGGATTAAGGTTTAGATATACCAATTTAGTGTGTATAACCTTCTTCCAAAAAACTTGCAAATTTAAAGTTTGTTATGGGAGAGTAGTATATGGATGATATAGTAGCCTACGGAACTTTGGAACCTGAAAATTATGGACAGACAGAAGAATTAAGAGAACATATAGTAGAAACAGCAGAACAATATGGTTTCGAAGTTGCACTCAGAGAAAATATGGACTACCCTGGTATTATAGCAACAAACGGAGACTATATCGAAGTAGATCCTGACTTCATTGACAAGAACGCAATAACATATCTGTGGCCAGAACTAATGGAAGAAAAAATAGTAAGTCGAATACAGGTCTTAAGAGGAACTTATGAAGACCAACACTTTGGACTTGAAGAAGAATTAGAAAGAAACCAGCTATCCTCAGAAATCAACAGAGAAATTTCCGGCTTAAATGATAGAATGTGGAAAAATATGCATGAAGCAGAAGAGGCAGAAACTATCTCAGAAGAAACAGCAATAGAAAGAAACGAGCAACTAGCTCAAGAAATCAACAGACTCGAAAACAAATCCAATCTACTGACTCAGCCTCAGACAGCACAAGCAAACCTTTACATGCTCAATGAACAAGTATCAGCCAATAAAGATCCTGCTAAGACTATCGCAGTACAATCATATAATCCGGCCATGTATGATAAAGACAGAGAATATCTTGAAGGTTTCTTTGAAGAACACTTTACTGCTTTCCCATGGCTTGCTTCAGAAGCAAGAGAACAGGTAATAGACTATGTAGAAGAGATAAATGAAGAACTAGGACGAAAAGCAGAACAAATGGAGATGAAAGAAAAATGAATGACTCTGAACTAAACTTAAACTCAAGAGCATTTGAAGTATATGTAAGATATGGCCAGCAGCTAACAACTGATTTTCAACACTTTCTAAGAAATCCTGAAGCCTATAATGACATGGTAAAAAACAGGTTCATAAACTTCAGTGATGAAGGGTCGGCAATCCAAAATGCGTTTCAAGAATCAGGCAGAGAAAATGTATTAGAATGGCTTGAAGAAAGTCAAGAAAACGGACATTATATTAGAGAAGAGTTTGAATACGCTGAAAACTACTTAAATGCAGTGACTCAGAACCTAGAGGAAATTATAGATGCTAGAGATGTGCCCCAACAAGTAGCAGAACCAGTATATGAAGGACGAGACGTGATGCTTGACCACTACAACCCTAGAGAAATCTAAAACCCAATTTATCTTACAGGAACACGATTCACGATATTTTCAATAATATCTGAAACTTCAAGCCCTTGAGCCTCTCCTTCATAGTTCAAAATAATCCTATGAATAAATACTTCCTCTAGCACAGCCCTAATATCATCAGGCGTCACATAATGCCTTTTATTATAAAGAGCATGAGCTCGACCAGCTAACGCTAAGTTAATGCTTGCACGAGGCGTACAACCCCAAGCAATATAATCAGCATACTCTAAACCATAATCCTGAGGTTCTCTTGAAGCCGAAACAAGATCAACAATATATTTCTTGATCTCAGGCCTTACAGTAACCTGTTTTGCGAACTCCTGAAGATCTGCCACATCTTGTCTTGTGACAACAGGATTCACATCAAAATCTTCATCATCCATAATGTTCGCGTTCATATCAATAATCTTAGCTTCATTATGCTTCTTGGGATAATCTAAATAAATTTTGAAAAGAAAGCGGTCAATCTGTGCTTCCGGTAATGGATATGTTCCTCCCTGCTCTACAGGGTTCTGAGTAGCCATAGTAAAGAATGGTTCTGGTAAATGGAACGTTTCGTCTCCAATAGATACCTTGTGCTCCTGCATCGCCTCAAGCATCGCGGACTGAACCTTGGGCGGCGCACGGTTAATCTCATCTGCTAAAATGAAGTTTGCAAAAATAGGTCCTTTCTCGACATAAAATCCTTTATCCTCGTTGTAGGCCTCAACACCCACAATATCGCTCGGCAGCTTATCTGGCGTAAATTGAATACGATTGAAATCAGTACCTTCAACAACTCTTCCTAATTGCTCAACAAGAAGAGACTTTCCAAGACCTGGTACGCCTTCTAAAAGAATATTTCCTCCTGCGCATACTGTTAACATGATTTTGTTAATAACATCCTCTTGTCCGATATAACCTTTCTGAATCTCGTTCTCCATAGTACGCATAACTTCTCCGAAGTGATCTG
>LKMP01000008.1 GCA_001563915.1 Nanohaloarchaea archaeon B1-Br10_U2g21 | reverse complement strand
TTTTCTCTGCAAAATTAGATAATTCTTCGTAATCTAGTCCGTCCTCGTCATACGCAGCCCCTTCCCTATCAGATACTGCAACTACTGTAACTCCAATATCCTCAAGTTTTTTCACTGCTGGCGCCGCTGCATTTCCGAAACCTTGGACTGCTGCAGTTGGATTCTTAATTCCTTCATCGCGTATTATCTTTTCTGCAATATAAGCTGCTCCATAACCTGTAGCCTCTGCGCGACCTCTACTACCGAAGGCTTCTACAGGTTTACCTGTTATTATCCCCGGCGTCAAATCTCCGGATTCTTTACTGTACTCGTCCATCATCCAGGCCATGTGCTTACTTGTAGTGTTCATATCTGGAGCAGGTACGTCTCTATTAGGACCTATAACTTCTGCAATTGAGTCAATATATCTGCGTGATAGACGCTCTTCCTCTGAACTTGATAGATTATTAGAATCTACAATAACTCCTCCTTTAGCACCCCCAAAAGGTACATCTGCGACTGCGCATTTCAAAGTCATCCATAAACTTAGGGCTTTAACTTCTTCTTCACTTACATGAGGTGCGAATCTTATACCTCCTTTTGCGGGGCCTCTAAGCGTTGAATGTTGAGATCTGAATCCCTTGAAAACCTTTTTTTCGCCAGAGTCCATTTCAACTGAGAAGTTTACTTCCACAAATCTTTCAGGTTCTTTTAATCGTTCATAGTAAGAGTCTTCATCTATGGTTTTTAAGGCCTGTAGCAGGTTTTTTTGTGCGTCTTTGAATTCGGACATACACTATATTTGGAGCTTCGATACATTTAACCTCTACAGCTTTGAATACTTTTTAACTATTTGAAGTAGATTTGTCTCCATGGTTCCTGGAAAAATTCTGGCCCTATTATCAGTAGTTGTTATTTTAGGAGGATTAGTGATAATTTACTCTGAAGACGCTATTGAAAAACATGAAGTATGGGATTGTAGTTTTGAGGAAGATGAGACCTGTATACGGACAAATATAACCGAATATGAGAACTGTGAGAGTGAAGGACAATATGATGAAGATCACTGTGAGAGAACGTCTGAAGGTATTGAAGACGTGACTCTTTTTACAGATGATGGGAATTATATTACGTCCGAATTAACCGCAGAAGACTATGATGTAGACGTATTTGATATCGGGCATAATCTTGCATGGGATTCTGAAATTCTTGAAGACGGTAGTGTGATCTATTCCGAGATGGAGGGTAATGTAGTTATGCATGATGGAGAACAAGAGACCAAACGAGCTAACCTAGACGGTGTTGAACGACTGGGGAATTCAGGGTTATTGGGTATTGCAGCCGATCCAGATTTTGAAGAGAACCATTACATCTATCTGCTCTACTACTCTGATGATCGTGAGGTAAGCGAAGATGCTGAAGAAGAAGTAAACGATCCTATTTACAATCGTGTGTCTCGTTTCGAGTTCAGAGATCAAGAGCTTACTGATGAAAAAGTTTTAATCGACAACATTGAAGCTAATAGAGGTCACTCAGGAGGAAGGCTGGCCATAAGCCCTGACAACTATCTCCACATTACAACCGGCGACTCAGAATATGCTAAAACCTCTAATGAAGATCTGCATGAGCGAGTTCAGGATCCTGATTTTCTTGGAGGCAAGGTCCTAAAAATTGATCTTGATGGAAATCCTGCAGAAGATAATGCTTTTGAAGACAGTTACGTCTATTCTTATGGCTTACGCAATCCTCAAGGCATTGATTTTCATCCTGAGACTGGGCAGGCCTTTGTATCTATGCATGGTCCTTGGAGGCATGATGAGGTTAACGTTATAGAGTCTGGTGCAAATTACGGCTGGCCTGGTGAGAAATGCGGCTATGAGTATCAAGATATAGAAGTTGAGAATACCACAGACCCATTACAGTGTTTTGAAGAATGGACCTTAGCTCCTTCAGGAACTACTTTTGTAGATGATCCCGATCATGAATGGTATAACAGCTATTTCGTCACCGGTCTTAGAGGGAGCATAGTTTATAGAATACTTACTGATGGACAAGGAGATCGAATTGATAGTGAAGTATTTTACATAAAGGATGAATTAGAGTATGAGGCTGTTAACCATAGGCTAAGAAATATCGAGTTTCATAATGAATCCCTATATTTATTTGGAGATGGTCATGGAGCTGCGAAAATAACTCCTAACTAATAGCTATAGGGCGAGGGGCGGGATTCGAACCCGCGTCTCGGCCGCCACAGGGCCGAAGTATAGACCAGCTAACCTACCCTCACCACATCTATCAAAAAGGCCTAGTAATTTTATAAATTCAGGTTTCAGGAGTTCTGATTTTTCCGCCGAAGTATCCTGTGAGCAGAGAACCTGCGGCCACAACTGCGAATGATATTACAAAGAAATCTTCAGGATAGAGCATGTACAATCCTGCCGCAACACCAATAACTGTCAATCTCCCCATCGCTAGCGATACTTCTCTAGCCGTAAAGTACTCCATTATGTCTTTCTGTTCTGATCTCCTGATTGCAGCACTATATATCGGCAGATTTACTGCAGTATATACTATACCGTGGAGTGCAGAAATTACAAATGCTGTGGCAGGAGCAGTAATTTGAGCCATCAGAATTAAAGTTACTGCAGCCATGAATGCTCCTATTATTATTACTCTAGCACGATTTTGTGGATTTACTATCTTTCCAATGAAAATACTTGTTATTGCACTACCGAGAGCGAGAAGTGTTCCCGCTGTCCCTATATTCACACTCCCTGTGATAACTATTGCAAGATATAATGGCCAGAGAATTTTCTCTCCTACCGAGTGAGATCCTTCAGCAAAGTATGTTAGTATATCATACGCCATATCTCTTGTGAATAACTCACTAATATCCATATTCATTCCTTCTCTATGTTCAGAAGAGAGTAAAAACGGAGTAAATGATACGAACATCAATAAAGCTGCTAAAAGAAATAAAGTATTGAATCCGAAGTACAATAAAATCAAACCCCCTGTAAAAGGAGCCAGCATCGATGCCAAAGAAGGCATAGAGAAGAAAAAACCTGTTTCCTCTTCCGTCCTGTCATCATCACTACTAGTAGCGACTTCAGGATTCATACCCATCCAGTATATAGTGAATCCTGTTCCACCGACTAGAGCCGAGAGATATAGTAGAATTTCTGTATCTGCCCCCCTAATCATCAGATAAAAAGCGAGTATGAACACGCTAGATAACAGAGATGTATGTTTATAGCCTATTTTCGTAGCTAGAATCCCGAAAGGAATTGAACCAAGTAAATGAGCCGTATAATAAACTGTATAAAACCCGAAAACTGCTAATATGGAGAAACCATTATCAATTATATAAAAAGGTATAAATATGGCTACAAGAGCTTCTGCAAGCTTGAAAAGAAAACTATGAAGATATACTTCCTGTATCTCTTGAGAGAGGTCAACTTTTTGCATCCAGTTAGCTAGATACACAGCAAAACCTTTCAATTAACTGTCTTAAATATTTAAGGCTTAAGATCGTAAATAAATCTCTCTCAAAGGCCTATTATACCTGTAAATCTGCTTATTTACTCTTTCAAGGAGCCTACTGAAATAGTAAGCTGTCTTTCGAATTGAAGCCTTTACATAATGGAATGCTGCACGATACATTGGTGCTCGTCTGCCGCTCATCGAAGTCTCTCCATTTCTCAGAGCCTCTACTACATCCTCAGCAACTATTTCTTCTTGAGGCTTATCTATCTCTATTTCCGTATAGGCTCTACCCATCATTCCTAAAGAATGTGCGTCGCTCCCAGCAACTTTAGAGTACCCATGATTCTCCGCAAACTTCTTCGCACGGCGATTCTGGAATCCTGTAAACAACCATGCGTTAAAGGCTTCAACAGCATCAATATCTTTTATTTTTTTCTTTGAGACACCGTGACGAGTTTTTTGGAAAGGATGAGGCACTATTGCCGCACCTCCCATCTTTCTAATACTTTCAACAGTCTCCATGAATTCCTTGCCTTTTTCAGGCTTCTCTTCTACTCCTATTGCAAGTAAGTGTCCGTTTTTTGTAGATACTTCTACACCAGGTATTACTATTATATCTGACTTCTCAGCCATTTTTACCGCTTCTAAAGACTGCTCTATCTCATCATGGTCAGTGACTACAAAACCGTCCAAGTCAATATTTTTATCTTCGACGTGTTCTACCATCAACCCCACAGGCTCTTTACCATCATAAGAACCTTCAGAATGTGTATGTAAATCTATTTTCAGTACTGAACTCATAGTACACATCTAAAATCCAGAAGATTAAAAGTACAATCCATCTCAAACCAGAATTTTATTTAAGTAAGATGTATCTATTACTTGATATGGAACTTTTTTCAACACTTTCGCAACCAGTTTTCCAAGCTTTGATAATTTTAATCGGAATCGCAGGACTTGGAGTATCCACCTACCTGCATTACCAAAAGAAAACTAATGTAGAGGGCATGGCATGTCCGATGGACGGAAGTTGTGAAGACGTCATCACAAGTAAATATTCCAAATTTTTAGGTCTGGATGTTGAAGTACTAGGATTATTGTATTATGCCGTGGTAATTGTAAGCTACTCCATTTATCTATTAACAGCGCAGACACTACCTTCTTGGTTTGTACTCGGCGTTATTGCTTCAAGCGCATTAGCAGTGTTATTTTCAGCTTATCTGACATTTATTCAAGGATTTACCTTGAAAATGTGGTGCACTTGGTGTCTAGTATCTGCAAGTCTATGCGCCCTGATAATGATTCTTGCAATTCCTGCTTCTGCTGTAGGTATAGGTGCTTTAATGGCCCAATATGGACTGGCCATAAGCATAATAGGAGTATTAGTTGCTGCAGCAGGCCTAGGAACAGCACTTTCCTATGATTTCCTGTTTCTCAACTTCTTAAGAGACTTTGAAATGCTAGAGCGTCAAGCCAGCGTATTAGACACTTTAAACAACTTGACATGGGCCGCACTAGGAGGAGTAGTTCTAACAAGCCTAGGATTATATCTAGCAGGACACTTCCACCCGGGAGAAAGCCTAACTCTTCTAACAATAATCGGAATTATACTGATTAACGGATCGGTTTACAATCTAAAAGTTTCACAGGAAATAATCGGCATAAAATTCTCTAGAAACAGCGAAGAGCCTAAAAGCAGACAGAATAGAGTTTACAGAAAAGCCGCATTCGTTATGGCAAGTATTTCAATAGTCTCCTGGATCGCACTATTCATCTTGAAGACTGTAGAAATTATAGCTCCGCCATCTTACTTCCTAACTACCTATGCAGCACTTTTAGTAGTGGCAAGCCTATCAGGACTAGCAATAGAAAAAATATATGATCTTAGAGCCAAAGACAGCATCCCTAACTGGAGCCCTCTACACTAATGAAAATACTTGTTATTGGAGGAGCGAATGGAATAGGCCTCAAGGCAGTAAAGTGGCTGAAAAAGAATAACAAAGTCTCTGTAGTTGATAGAGATTCTAACGCCCTTGATCAGCTTAAAGGCGTTGAAAAACATGTTCTAGACATCACAAATCGTCAAAAAGTTTTTGAACAACTTGAAGACTTTGAAACAGATATAGTTGTGAACTGCGCAGGAGTACAGAAACAAGGTTCTGTTGAAGACATGAGAATAGAGGATTTTGAAGAACACATATACCATAATTACATAGGCACAATAAACGTTGTCCATGCCTGTCTTCCAGAACTAAGGAAAAGTAAGGGAAAAATCGTGAATGTTTCCTCAATTGCTGGCCGAATAGGCTTGCCTTTTCTAAGCGGATATTGCGCATCCAAATATGCTGTAGAAGGTTTCACTGATTCTTTGCGCAGAGAATTGAAAGATGTAGATGTGGTTCTAGTTGAGCCAGGGAGAGTTAAAACAGGCTTTAATGAGAATGGTAGATCCAATTTAACAAAATATGATAACTCTAAGTATTTAGATCTCTATGAAGAAAAACTAAATGAAGATGTGAAGGGTTTATCCCCTGAAAAAGCAGGAAAGCAGCTTGCTAAAATAATTTTATATGGCAAAAAGCCTCGCTATACTATCACTTCTGAAGCTAAATTTCTTTCCAAAGCAGAAAAATTTCTGCCTAGCCGCGTAATAGATTATATATTCCGGAAATACAGGCGTTAGACCTAGAATAATCCTGTAAACCACGCCCATACCCGATTCAAAAAACTGGATCTTTCCTCAATATGCTGTACTTCTGCTGTGGCATTCAAAGAGTGCGGCACATTAATTCTGCCTGCGCCTTGTGCATTCTCAGGATATCCCAAATCATCAGCACTGTTAATAATCGTCTTCTTTACTTCTGCAGGATCTTTATCAGGACTTTCAGATAGTATTAGGGCCGCCTGTCCTGCCGCCTGTGGCGCAGCCATACTTGTGCCTGACATTGAGACAAAATCATTATTCTTTCCAGTAGAAATTATAGAAGATCCCGGAGCCACAATATCAGGTTTTACTCTCCCATCACTTGTAGGGCCTCTACTCGAGTAAGTAGCCATGCTATCAGACTTGTCTATCGACCCCACAGTTACAACTCTTTCAGAACACCCCGGAGCAGTCAAAGTGTTATTTTGTGGGCCCGAATTACCTGCTGAAGCTGTTATAGTAGTACCTCTTCTTACTGCTTCCCTCACTGCTCTGGAGAGAACGTCCTTGCCCCCACATTCATCCACAGTGGTTCCTAAGCTCATTACAGCAACATCCATATCATTACGAATAACATAGTCTAGGCCTCTAAGCATATTAGAGCCTCTTCCCTTACCTTCACTATTTAGGACTTTTACATCATAGATATCTGATTCGTAAGAAACACCTCGATATTCTCGATGTGTTGAGCCTATAATTCCGGCCACATGAGTCCCATGACCGTTTTCATCGCCTATGCCTTCCCCAGTGAAATCTCTCTGTCCCTTTAACTCTAGATTATCATGTTCAGATATTCCTGAATCCATTACCGCAATGCTCACATTTTTTCCTGTTACACCAGTTTCATGCGAGATCCTTGAACCAATTTGTATAGAAGACTGATCTAACAACGCTTTAATCTCATAATCTGGTTCTATTCGGTCTATAAACTCTTTATCAGAAATTTTTTCAACTTCTGATATCGTAACATTCATTAAAAATGTGTCAAATTTTTCATACTCTTCCTTTATTTCTGCACCAGATGTTGAAAAATTTGATTCAGTTAAACCTTCAGAATCATTTATTTCTGTGTCGAAAGGTACTAAGACTTCAATAACTTCGTCATCATCTCGCTCATCTAGTTTCTCTTTAATCTCTGGCGAAATATTTGCCATGGCTGGCGCCAATAATATTACTATAGCTGTCAGCAAAAAAATGACTCTCATAAAAACTATTTTTAGATATGAATAGTTAAGTTAGCAAAGTTTTTCAGTCTTAAAGCACAAATTTTTCAGCCTCGGAAAAGAAATTGGCTGAAGCGTACGCAAACCAAAGTATTACTCTCATTAATTCAGTTAAATAAAGAATAAATGTGTGAAAACAAACTATAAAGAAAATAACATTCTATAACCCCATAATTTTTAATTAGATAGAACAAATTTGCTCAATACTTGTTTTTATATTATTTATCCTGCCAACTGTGGCGCATGAATAGCCAAAAAAAGTCTAAGCTGGAAAAAACTTCAGACTCTGCAAAAGAGACTGTAACTTCTCTAATGATTAGAGAACTTAATAGAAAAAGACGCAGCGCTAAAAAACTCTACACTTCTATTAAAATTTCTCTAGGACTACTTGCATCACTTTTAGCGCTTTTAATAGCGTCATCAGCAGTTTTACTTATTTCAGGTCTTGTATGGTTAAGTCAAAACACCGCTCTGTTGCCCGAAAACGTAGCAATTTTTCTATCAGGAACAGTCATAGGCTACATTGCCTCGGTTTTAATAGCAATACTCTATTTAAGATACATTAATTCTGAGGATCGCTAAAAAACTCTCTTACTAAATTCTAGAGAAGATAAAACCAGTTTTTCATAGCCTTATGAGCTATTTGCATCCTACCATTCTTGATTTTTGAAAAAACAGAATTTAAACACGCATTTATGCGATTAAAGTTCAAAAACGAGTCCTGTCCCCATAAAATATTTAAATAAAATGAGTTGAGCTTAGATATGGGCGCGTCTTGCAAGCAATTAATTATTGCTCTAAGTATTCTAGCACTTATTTTTGGAGCTTCAGCACAAGATTCAAATTCTGTAGATTTTGGAATCATAGACCTCGATATAGATGGGGAAAATGAAGCCGTAGAATATGAAGCCCAAATCACCAAAGAAAGCTCCGATACAGAATACTACAGCGTAGTAAGAGAATTAAGCTATTTTGACGGAGAAAATATAGAAGAAGTGTATAATAGTGAAACAATTATCTCCGTAAGAGGAGGCGAAGAAGTTGTAACCGGTCCCGCAAGAGGACCTAGAGGCTATCAAGGAGACGGATTCTATAACTTAACCCTTTCTGTCTATGAAACCAATCAAGTAGAAGATGAAGGCCGACCCCAATCAGACTACGAAAGAGGTGACGAACTCTTTATTCAAGAAGAAATAGAAAAATCTCACTATTACAGACCAGATGATTTTAACCACACCTCGGAACTGGAATCAGGATGGAATATTATTTCTTCAGATATTAGTATATCTGACTTAGAAGCAAGTTGTGATATAGACGAATTTGGAGGTCAAAGTGTATGGACATTTTCACAGAATGACTGGCAGCACCCCTCCAACCTAACCTCAGACCAAGGACACATGGTTTACCTAGATGGTTTTTGCGAAGTAGAGCTTCCACAATCTGAAGAACAGCAAGAAACCGAATACAATGAAGGCTGGAATATGGTCTCAACACCTTACAAAACTAGTTTCTCAGAGCTTGAGACAGACTGTGAACCCAGAGAATATTCGAATCAATACGGAGAAGGCATAATCTGGGACTTTGAGTCCTCATCGCAAGATTGGAATTTAAAAGGAGAATACAACACTAAAGTTCCTGAAAAAGGATACTACATGTATTTTGAGGAGTCATGCAGCGTACAACACGATAGTCTATCTGAAGCTCCTCCAATGCCAGAAATAGAGTGAGTGATAAAAAATGAATAAAAATAAAATGAACAAAATAGTAATTGGCCTTGTATTTTTAGGGTTTATTATTACACCAGTAGCAGCAGAAGAAATGCCTCCAATGCCTGAAGATGAAGTATCTGACGAGCAAGAATCAGAAAGTTCTAATCAAAGTTCAGAAGACGAGGGCGAATCACAAGATGCAGAAGAATCAGAAGAAACAGGGATAGTATACTCCCTGATTCAGAACATATTTACGCTATTCGAATAAAAGCCTTTTCAGACTAACAACCTGATCAGCATGATAAATTGAGTTTACTTGCTCATCTCTTAACATACCTAGACGTCTTAAATAAAATTATTAGGCTAATCATTAGATATGAGTGAGGCTGAACTTCTAGACTATAGCTTAAGATTCTTACTCGGTGGCATTATCGTTCTGACAGCAACTTATCTAAGCCAGGTAGACAAGCCAGTTCTAGCAGGAGCGGCTATTTTATTTCCAGGAATTACTTTAACCAGTTATTTTATTATTGGTTATACTCAAGATTTATCGGCAGTAAGAGCGGCCATTCCTGCAAGCTTATACGCAGCAGCAGGATACTTCATACTCCTACCCGTGATGTACTTAACCTCCAAATATATAGGTCTTCTTGGAGCGCTGACAGTTTCTTTAATCTCTTGGCTGATAGCAGTCTATCTACTAGTTAAAGTTCTTCCGACAGAATTTGTGTAGATTAAGAAATTAGAATGTGAGAGCGATAAATTGAGGTTAAATTTAGATGAACTTTTTTGTAAGTAGGATTTATACAAGCAGAAAAAATTGATAGTGAAGTCTGCCATAGATTTGACGGATTATTAATTAAAACTGCTTTTGGGTATAATAAGATCAACAGGCTAACTAACCTGTCCTTATTTCCCCTGTCAGCATACCTGATTTAGCAAAATTCCTCTATCCGCTTTATCGCTCAAAAAACTTTACTGAATAAAGTTTTCACCCTCTCACCCAAGAAACTTTGTTACACCATCCCCAAATATTAATCGCTGCCTAAATATTAAACCACTCTAAACAAAGTTAAGATGTGAAAGTAGAAAGACTCAAAGGCCAATCAGCCATCGAATACCTAATGACATATGGTTGGATGCTCCTCGTAGTAGCAGTAGTAGGAGGAGCCATTTTCTCTATAACCCAGAGTGAAAGCCCGCAAAGCGCTTCAGGATTCGACGGAGACAGTGTGCTAGTAGATGACGTAGGTTTGAACGTTGAAGACCAACTACAGCTAGTGCTAAGGAATGGTGGTGCAGAAACAATAGAACTGAACAAAGTAAAAGTAACAGACGGACAAAAAGAAGCAATATGGCAACCAAGCGGAGAACAAGCAACACTAGACGTAACCGACACTAATACAGCCACATTCCTACAAATAGAAGACGGAAACTCAGCAAACAATTTAGACATCACACTAAACTATAATCAAGGCAACCTAGAAAACTTAGAAAACACCGGCACAATTTCCGGAAACTTCGAAATCATTGAAGGTTCCGAATTTTTTGATATGGAACCACTAATTTTCCAAGTAAACTCCACAAAAGAAGGAGAAACAGAAGACAACGAATTCGAACTAGGCACGGGCGGCGGCAACTTCGAATACCAATTAGAATGGGAAAACCTAGACGGAGAAGGAAATGAAGAAATAATAGACCCACTAACCAACAACCACATAATCGAATTCAAAGAACCAGGACTCCACGAAATAAGAATCAGAGGATTATACCCCCACCCAAGACTAAGAGAAGGAGACGAACTAAAAGTCAAAACCATAGAACAATGGGGAGATATAAAATACCAAAGCTTTAATGGCGCTTTTGATGATGCGGAAAATATGGAAGACAACTACTCGGACATACCTGACACTTCTGAAGTTTCTTCTTTTAGCGATGCATTTGAGGATGCATCTAGTTTCGATGGCGATGTAAGCGGATGGGACACTAGCAGCGTGAATAGCATGTCCGATATGTTTGAAAGAACTGATTTTAGAGGAGAGGGAATGGAGGATTGGGACACGTCAGAAGTAACAACTATGAGGCGAATGTTTACTGATGCCAGTAATTTTGATCAGGATATCAGCGACTGGGAAACTGAAAGTGTTACAAATATGCAGAGAATGTTCGATGGTGCAAGCAGTTTTGATCAGGATATCAGCGACTGGGACACCTCAAATGTGGAGTCTATGTGGCGAATGTTTCGTGGTGCAAGCAGTTTTGATCAGGATATCAGTGATTGGTGTGTTGAGCAGATTGAAGAAAAACCTTCTGATTTTGACAGCGGAGCTGGTTTTGAAGGCGAGGATGATAAACAGCCGAACTGGGGTGAAGAATGCTAAAAAATCTTACTCCGCCTACTCAAGCTCAAAAAACCTTCTTTTTCTCTGTTGAACCTCTTATACCATTGTTATGGGCTTTTTTGCTCAGATCTACTTTAACTAGGTTAATCCTAAGGAAAAACTCAGTGCGAGAGCGAGGATTCGAACCCCGGAACTCCTACGAGACAGCGCCCTCAACGCTGCGCCTTTGACCACTTGGCTACCCTCGCGTTATGAATTGTTTACACATAGTAGTCTTTTTAATCCGGACCCTGAATCTAGACCTTAACATCTATTTTATACTCTTTATGCTCTCTCAGTTACTTAATGGGCTCTAACCACGAATATTCAGAAGATCTATATACTACTCTTGGTTTTATGGAATATCTAACAGATTCTCCAGAGGAAGAAACACTTTATAGCATCCTTAATTACGATGAAGCTGGAGTATTGCTCGGAAATAACGAGCCTTATGATGCATTAAACCATGATTTTTTAGATGCTAAAAATCTTGATTACAGCAGAAGATTAACAGGCGGCTCAGTCTTCATGTGTAGGCCTGAAGACATTCATTTTGCAGTTTCAGTGCCTTTAAACGCAGCAAGTGGAATGGGAGAGTTTTTCGAAGAATCTATAGCAGAATGTATCGTAGCATCTCTTGAAGAATCCGGACTAGATTCTGATCGACTGAGTATAAGAAAAGATGATCGTAGCGTAAGGTACAATAATCTTCCAATTTCTGGTTCTAGCAATCAAAGGGCCAATGGTAGAATTCTTTACGCTGGTTTTATTTCAGGTGACGATTGGGACGGAGACGTCTTAGATGAGATTACTAGCCTGAGAGCTGGTGAGAGAACTGTTATAGATAATCTTCCCTCAATCTCTGATTTAGGAGCAAGCACCAAAGAAACTGTAGAACATCTAGAACGAAACTTTGATTCTGCAGGCTTTCAGAATATAGAATTTTCTCAAGAAAATAATGCCCAAGTTGAAAATCTCGCAGAAAAATACAGTTCAATAGATTGGCTTGAAAACCCAATAGAAGCCTCTGGAGGAGAACGTTATAGAGGTTTCTGTCCTATCATGAAAGAAGATTTAAACAGCTCATAAATCTTGGACAAATTTTTCTATTATCTGTGCAATTCTTTTGGGCCGTTCATGCAGCATCAAATGACCTGAATCAATAATTACTGTATCGGCGTTTAACAGTTCTGCTACCTCTCGAGATTTTTCCAAAGTGATAGCTCCATCATTTTCTCCTGCGACAACTATGGCGTGAGTTTCAGACGATAATTGATCTCTTATATCATACTCTATCATAGCCTCTAAACCATAGATAATAGGTTTTTTCTCCGCATCTCTTAACTCAAGTTCTGTGGCTTTCTTCAACTCTTTCTCCCCAGTATTTCCAAGATAATTCTTGGTTATCATTCTGGCCCATTCTTTTCTATCCATTTCGTTTAACTTCTCAAGGAAAAAACGAGGAGACTCAATCTCAGGCTCCGGAGTCGATGCACAAGTTCCCAAAAGACATAGAGACTCATAGCCATCATGCATAGCTGCATACTGTAATGCCGTCATTCCTCCCATCGAGTGACCTACAATTATTGGGTCTTCATCACAAGACTCATCTACTACCTCTTTCAAATCCTCTGCAAGATCCCTAATAGAAAACTTTCGACAAGGAGAACTACCATGACATCGCTGATCCAGAAATATTTTTGGATTCTCGAGATTAAGATGCCCTTCCACAAGCTTCCATGACTTTCTTGAGCCTAACCATCCATGCACAAATACGAGAGGCTTTCCTTCGCCATCAGTCCTCCTATAATTAATGCCGCTTCTAGATTCCATAACTATTATGTTGTCAAAAATGTATAATAAGCTCAATAGTTTATTCTTACCTATGAAAGGACAGGCTTCTGTGAAAGTCCCAGAAGGCAAACTAGTCAAAGTTGAAACCCATTATGACGAAGAAAAACTCACCAATGTGAAAGTTCGCGGAGACTTCTTTATTGAGCCTCCAGAAGCCCTAAAGGAAATAGAAGACGCGTTAACAGGTCTTAAAATAGACTCAGAAAAAGAAGCTCTTAAAGAGGCCATAAAAAAGGTTGAGGCAGATTTAATAGGTTTTTCTGCAGCCTCGGTTGCAGAAGCTGTAAAAAAGAGCATAGGTGAGTCAAAATGAAATGGAGAATAATCAATGAAGGTTGTTACTCAGAAGCTATGCATCACGCCATAGATGAAGTACTAACACAAAAGTTGGACAATAGCGAGATGCAACCTACTCTACGATTCTGGTATCGTGAAAATACTAGTGTCCCTATGGGCAGATTCCAGGCATACAAAGATGAAGTAGAGCATGAATATGTGGAAGAAAACGGAATCGAAGTTGTCAGAAGAATTACTGGTGGAGGCGCAATGTTCTCAGAACCAGGAAACGTAATAACTTACTCGATTTATATTCCAAAAAAAGCAGTAAATAGAGATATTGAGAAAAGTTATAGAGAGTTAGATGAGTTTGCAGTAGACGCTCTAAACAGTCTTGGAGTTGAAGCCATGTATGCTCCACTTAATGACATAGAGCATCAAGATGGAAAGCTAGGAGGTGCAGCCCAGATACGGAAAAACAATGCTGTATTGCATCATACCATGATAAGTTACGATCTTAACATTGAGAATATGCTGAAAGCACTAAGAATAGGAAAGGAAAAAGTTAGCGATAAAGCTATTGAGTCAGCAGAGAAACGAGTAACTCGTATAAGCGACCATACTGATCATTCTCGAGAGGAAGTAGTAGAAAAATTAATTGAAAAATTTACAGAGAACAAGAAGTATGAAGAAGGAACTTTGACGAAAGAAGAAGTTGAAAAGGCATCAATATTAGCGGAAAAAAAGTTTTCATCAGCCCAGTGGAACAAGAAGCTATAGCGAAAAATTAGTGATGCTCAGCTGAATGATCTTCCTCATAGCCATCATAGACTACTTCTGCGATCATACCTCCTCCAGCATGAGATAATTCGTGGCAGTGGAACATCCATTTTCCCGGATTATCTGCTACAAACTCTATATCCATAGTTTCTCCTGGATGAACTGTTTTGACATTTCGTTCCTGTACTGCTTCTTCAGGCACAGGGTTACCATCCTTTGCTATAACGTCAAACTGATGACCGTGTAGATGCATTGGATGGAAAGTTGTAGAACCTGCATTTATCATTCTTACTCTGACCAAGTCTCCTTCTTCAACTTCTATAGCAGGCACGTTAGGATATATCTGTCCCTGAATCGGATATATTCCTTCCCCTATTCTTTCAGATAGCACCATTGTGTAGTCTACATCAGGTTCTTCAAACTCTTCAGGCTCTATGATCAGAGGGCCTGCTAGCCCCATATCCATTTGTTCTGCCTCATCAGTATGATCGGATCCATGAGTATGATAGAATCGTGTTCCTGAAGGTTCTGCTGTAAATTCGTAGGTGAAGGTTTCGTCTTCTCCTACTGGTTCCTGTGTTATCCCCGGCACGCCATCTGCCTCAATTGGAACGTCTACACCATGCCAGTGAACTGTAGTATTGATGGGAGCCTTATTTTCAAAATTAATTCTTACTTCATCTCCTTCGGTTACTCTGATTTCAGGGCCGGGAAGCTGACCGTTATACCCCCATGATTCGACCACGTGAGACTGTCCAAGATGATCTTCTCCGTAGTCCCACATTACGTGTTCTGCTGTTAGATTAAAGACCTTCACACCCTCACTATCTGTTTCATAAGATAATTCCTCAATAGCATCTTCTGAACCTCGAACAGGTAAATCGTAATCTTCGTAATCAGATTCAGTTCCGTCGCCATGATCCTCATGACTGTTTTCTTCTACTATAATTTCTCCCTCCATATTATGATGTCCTTCTCCGCAGTATACATTACAGTAAAACTGATGTTCTCCGGCTTCATCAGCTATAAACTCTACTTCATGTGTCTCTCCAGCTGCAAGAGGCTCGTTTACTCCTAAACTAGGTATGTGGATACCGTGATCATAAGTACCTGTTTCAGAGTGTTCTGTCTCGATTACAAGTCTAACATGGTCTCCTTCACTAACAGTAATTTTATCGGGCTCAAAGTACCAATCGTCTGCTAACATATCAATGACTACATCTGGCTCGCCTTCAACAGAGGCCTCAGTAATATGTTCATATCCCAGATAAGTAAGGCCAGAAAACAGCATCAAAGTTAGCGCTGCTACAAATATTGAAGGGATAATGAACTCTCTATCCATGAATATTAGATCTGTGAAGCTGAATAAAAAGATAAGGACGCTAGAAGGATTTTTTAATGATGGAATGTAAAATCCGATATATGGAGAAATTATCAGGTCTTTTAGTGGCCTTTCTGGCACTTATTACAAAAGTAGCCTCACATGACCCTGAAAGCGAATCCTTATTCAGTGTTTCTGAGGCGTTAGGAGTATCAAGTTTTTCTTATTTTGTAATATTATTGACTCTGACAGTCGCTTTGACTAGCCTATATTTCATAGCCACTACTTTGCTTAATGAAATAGAGGTGGTTGAATCGTGATTGATTTATCGCCAGTATTGGATCCTCATTTTACACTCCATATGCTTCACGTATTCGGAGCTATAACTGCTATTGGGGCAGTACTGATGACTGATGCTGTAAATGGTTACATGCATCTTAAACCAAGTAATGCCAAGTACAATGCGATGATGGCTCCTATATTCTCTCTCATTATCTGGGTAGGTTTCCTTATACTCTCGATTACAGGCCTCTTAATGTTTCTAATGCATCCTAACTTGGCCCTAGAAAGATCTTTCCAAGTTAAAATGTTTATAGTGGTAATAGTATTCCTTAACGGAGTATTTCTTAATATCTGGGTGACTCCCAAATTCCAAGAACTCGCACCAGAGTGGGAGAATAGAACAGAAAAAGTAAAAACGTTTGAAAAAGTTGCAGGTCTTGCTGCAGTCGTGTCTGTAATAGGCTGGATTTCTTTATTTTTCCTTGGTTATCTAATAGCAAATGCTTAAGAAAGAGACAGAGTTATGTTCAAATAAATTTCTACCCCTCTATCTATTGGGCCAGCTTCAATAACATGTTTTTTCTTTGACAGTGTCCCGGAGTTTAAAATGATAATAATAGGTTCAAACGAATTAGTTTACGGAGAAAAATATAGATGTATCTTAGCAAGAGCCGATGATAAGGAAGAATGGCTCAGATACCATCAAACCCTCGATTCTTTATTGGAAGCGCAAAAATACCATGATGCTGCGCTAAACGAGCTTGAAGATGAAGAAGATTTTTATATCCTGGAAAAAACGATTGAAACCGAAGAACCGTACTAATAATCAGGATTTTTCTCTTCTACGTTCTCAAGAAAATTTTCGTGTCTTGCCATAAGGAAAAGCAAATCAGAAAGTCTATTAATGTACGTCAAAATCTCAGGTCTTAATTCTTCATCCTGATCAAGTGTTACTGCAACTCTTTCTGCTCTTCGACATACAGAGCGCGCATGATGTAGGTGAGATGCGGATTCGCAGCCTCCAGCCAACACGAAATCCGTTAAAGGAGGGCATTCTTCTTGATATGTATCACAGCGATCTTCTAGGACTTCTGTATGATCTTGGGAAATCTTTATTTCAGGTTCTCGGTTTGCCAACTCAGCCTGCAGTATATGTAAATCATTCTGTATATCCTCCAACTCCTGACTTTTATCTTCGGCATAAAACCTGCATATTCCTATCAAAGAGTTAAGCTCATCTATAGTCCCATAGGCCTTAACTCTGTTACTTGACTTTGAAACTCTTTCTCCTGATGATAAATCAGTTCTGCCCTTATCCCCTCTTCTAGTATAGACCATTATATTACATTATAAGTTTGCCTATATTTTTAGATTAACTGATAAAAAAGTATGTCTTTAAAAACTGTAAATACTAACCTATCTTCTCAAAAGATGTGAAAAAATGGTAGATACTAACACACTCATAAACGAAGCAGAATATGAAGCGGAAATGGGCCTAGGACTAGATGGAGTTCTGGAAGACGGAACTCAAGAAGTAAACGGGTCATATGGTCAGACCCAATGGGGGGCAGTAGACGGAATGCTTGATTCTGGCGGAATCGATAAGTGTCTTGTAGTAGCATTATACAACGAAGACCGGAGTTACATGCTTCATACGCAAATCGAAAGTAAGAGTCCTAAAGAACTGCTTAAAGACGAGCTAGATCCTTTCTTAATGCTTGTGGGTAAAGATTATGGTAGCGATGTCTCTGAATTAAATGGTTTCGCCGCCGGAACTAACATTGGTAAGTCCACATACTGGTCCGATGAAGATGATCAAATTGAAGATATTTCAAAGATATGGGGTTTAAGAGGTTTAGTTGAGGAAAGATTCGATGACAAAGACATAGATTACGATACCGCATGGGAAAAAAATAATGACCACAATACCCGTCTAGTAATTGATGCGAGCTCAGGAGATTTAGAATACGATCCAGAATACGATATTAAACATCCTTCACTAGTGCCTTAATTATACCAAGATTTCTTAGAACTTTAATTAATAACACTCTCTTAGATTATTAACGTGGAGCTATTAGAACACGAGACAAAGAAAATCTTAGAGAAACATGACATCCCCACTCCTTCAAAAGACGGCGAATCCTTCGTTGTGAAAGCACAGATACTTGAAAAGAATCGAAAATCTAAAGGAGGAATAAAATTTGCAGAAAGTCGGAAAAAAGCAGAAAGAATTGCTGAAGATATGAAAAACGGCAAACTAGCCGGTAGAAAAGTAGAGTCCGTACTTATAGAAGAAAAAGTGGATATAGAACATGAATACTACATTTCTTTTGTCTATGATACCTCTACACGAGGACCAGTGTTTTTATTTTCAGCTGATGGAGGATCAGGCGTAGAAAACAGAGAAATAACGAAATTTAAAATAGAGAAAGGCAGCAAAAAAGAGTTTACGGAGAAGCTAAGAAGCGCAGAGCTCTCAGATGATATTTCAGACAGGTTAAGTATAATCACACACCTAATTTTCAACGTGTTTCTTGAAGAGGACGCAATGATGCTAGAAGTGAACCCTTTAGTTTTGGATTCTAAAAAGGATTTAATAGCCGTCGACGCTAAAATGGAGCTCGATAATGACGCATCCTTCCGCCATAATTGGAGCTATCCTAAAAGAACTGCTTTCAAAAGGGAGAAAACTGAAAGAGAAATAGAGGCCGAAAAAATAGATGAAGAGGATCACAGAGGTGTAGCTGGCAAATACGTTGAGCTAGAGGGCGATATAGGCATGATGCTTGCTGGTGGAGGCGCCTCACTTACAAATATGGATTCTCTGATAGCTTATGGAGGGAAACCTGCAAATTATACCGAGTATGGTGGAAATCCTCCGACAGAAAAAGTTTACCGGCTTAGTAAAGTCATAATGTCAAAACCAAATCTCAAAGGATTACTACATGTGGGAGGAACAGCTAATAATACTGATATTTACAGGACAATGAGAGGATTTTGTCAAGCACTAGAAGAAGAGGAGCCCGAATATCCAATAGTAATTCGTAGAGATGGGCCTAACGCTGAAAAAGCATTTGAACTATTAGAAAAAACTCGGGAAAAACTAGATTTAAACATGAATCTTTATCGGAACGACTTACCGATGACAGAATCATCAAAGAAATTAATGGACATGATAAAGAGTGAGGATAGTCTATGAATAAAATCCCTGTATTTGACATAGGAGACACTTTAATCCCTGATAACAGCAAAATAAACGAATTTGTTTCAAAAGAGCTAGAAAGAAACGGCCAAACTCCTGTAAAAATGCCGATTAATAGTTTCAATGTTTTTAAGACTGAAGAAGTGGCAAGATGGCTAGATTCAGAAGGGCTTCACGCTAATCCTTCAATAATTAAGGAAAAATATGAGATTTGGGCAGAAAAATTTTTGAAAGAAGAAATAATTCCAGAGCTAAAAAAGATAGATTCTGAATTTGGGCCAATAGGATTTATCAGCGACAACTCAATTGAGGCCAAAAAATTCTATACTAAAGTGTTCTCGGATGCTGAATTAGATTACAAAGGCCTAGTGGTCTCGGAAGAAGTCGGGGTTAAGAAGCCTAATGAAGAAATATTCGAGGCTTTTCTAAGCCAAAGGGATGAAGAGCGAGAAAGATTTGCATATTTTGGAAATAATGTGGACAGAGATCTTGCCGCTGAAAAAACTGAGATGAGCTTTGTCTGGGTAACTCAGTACTGTGTATTTGGTACTCATTATAGCGGTCTTAAAATCAAAAAAGTCAGCTACAATGATGTTAAAGCAGTACTAAGAGTGTTAAAATGAGCATACTAATAGATAAGAATACAAAAGTGCTTGTGCAAGGAATAACGGGTCGAGAGGCTTCAGAAAAAGTTCCTGAAATGCTTGATTACGGAACTGAAATACTTGCAGGAGTTACTCCGGGAAAAGGCGGTGAAAATGTAGAAGGTGTGCCTGTATATGATACCGTTGAAGAAGCTCTAGAAGACTATCCTGATATAAACGCTTCTTTAGTATATGTGCCTCACTTTGCGGCGAAGGATGCAGCTTTTGAAGCTTTAGAATCCGGAATACCTCTTCTGAATATTGTTACTGAACGCGTGCCAGTAAAGGATGCGTGGCAAATTTACAGGAAAGCCCAGAACACTGGTGCTAGAGTGGTAGGGCCTACGTCAGTTGGTATAATCTCTCCAGGCAAATCAAAGCTCGGGCCTATAGGAGGCAAAGATACTGAAAAAGTTTATCAGCAAGGCCACATTGGCTTAATGTCTAAGAGCGGCGGCATGACAACAGAGACTGCTCATGTATTAGGGCAGTCCGGTTTAGGTATTTCAACTGCTTTGGGTCTTGGAGGCGATCGTATAGCAAGTACGAACTTTAAAGACTGTCTAAAATTGTTTGAAAAAGATAGTCAAACTGACGCAGTCGTAATGTTTGGAGAGCTTGGCGGACGATATGAGTTAGAGGCCGCAAGATATATTGAGGAAGAGTTCTCTAAACCTGTTGTTGCCTTTATTGCAGGAGAGTTTACTGAATCTCTGCCCTCTCAACAATATGGTCATGCTGGAGCAATTATAAGAGAAAATGAAGAAAGCCCTAGCTACAAAAAAAAGGTTCTAAAAGATTCAGGAGCTCATGTGGTAGATGTGCATCATGAAATAAGTGATGTGCTTGAGGAGATACTGTGAGTACCACGGAACAGAATTCAAAATCTACGGATGATTGGCAGATGTATGAATTACCAGTCAATGTCGAGGGGAATAATCGATACGCTCTGAACCCTATGGCCGTCATAGACCATGCTAATAATGACGAGAGCCGTGAGCTCGTGAAAGAAGTAGGCGAAGATAGTATCACGTACACTATTTACTCAGGGATGGCGTACTCTGAAGAAGATGCAACACAGTCAAGCTGGAGAATTGATTATGGCGTAGAATTTTCGCTTAATGGTCTTGTGAGAAAATTTCTGAATGTTGATAACAATATAAGCTCTCCTGATTCCTATGCTGATTCTATAGCTTCTGATATTTTCCCTAAGTTAGAGGAAAGAACCGAAAAGTATTATCAAAGTAAACAAAATCCAAAGAATTAACTATTCTCTAGAAAAATTATTATCATGGCAAACTGGGAAACCGAAATATCTTCTTCCGGCGATAACTCAAAAGTTAGAGGCATAGATTTAGAGACAGTAATGGATATGCCATTTAGCGATGCAATATTTCTGATCCTGAAAGGCGAAAAGCCTACAGAAAGAGAATCAGAGATATTTAACACAATTCTATCAAGCTGTATCGATCATGGGATAGGAAATCCTTCAACAGTTGCTTCTCGAACAGTACAAAGCGGAGGAAATTCTATGAACACTTCAGTAGCTGCAGGTATAATGGCTCTAGGAGATAAACACGGCGGAGCAATCGAAGAATGTATGGACTTACTCCAATCAGAGACCTCGGCAGAGAAAATAGTAGAAAAAAAGTTAGAGGCTGGAGAAAAAATACCGGGCTTAGGGCATAAAGTCTATGAAAAAGAAGATCCTAGAAGTATGAAAATGCTAGAGACTGCAGAGAAACTGAATTTAAAAGGAAAATACACTGAAAAGATGCTGAAAATTCATAGAATTTTTGGAGAGGAAAAAACTAGACTAGTGTTAAACGTTGATGGCGCAATAGCAGGAATAATGAGCGATCTCAGTTTTGAACCAGAACTTGGTAAAGGGTTTTTTATTATCGCTAGGACTCCTGGATTAGTAGCACATGTCAGAGAAGAAATGGAGCAACCCGATTTTAGAAGAGTTAATGGCGACTATATAGGCGATTAGAAAACACACTAAAGGAAAAAATTTGGAACGATATAGAACCATTAACCTCTAAATTCTAGGACTATAATATATTTTTACATGGTTTCAAAGTTCAAGTCCCAACTCGGCGACGTATACATTACAACAGAACATTTTGAGCGGAAAAAACGAGGCGAATGGGAAAACATACTCGAACAGTATCCTGATGAAAAAATTCTTGACAAGGCACATTTCAATGATATAACCGGGCTTAAACTTGAGACAGGATCTGTACACCCCTGTATCAAAGTACAGTTAAACAATAATGACTGGCACTTCCTATTTTTCCAAGTTAATGATCCAGTAGAAAAGTGCTGGACACGTCTACGATATATGTGGCAGGCATATTTACAGAATCATGGCGCAGAGTTCGTAAGAAACTAGAGATCTTGTCTAAGGAACACTGCATAGGCTGCTGTAAAGACCATCGCAACATGGCTTAGAAGATAAATTAACGCATCTATTGATGCAGAAAGACTTTCTTCGAAGGTAGGTCTTACATTTTCACCGGACTCGAATCTTGTTCCTAGCATATTGCCTGTATATTGGTTGTAAGTAGTAGCAGGAGATAGACGCTCCGAGGTACGGACAAATCTTTCTCTTTTAGCTCTTATCTCTTCTCTTCTCTGCTCTGTATCCTCTTGATCATTATTGTCTGGTTCCGGATTTTCCAGTTGAACTTCTCCTACTTCTGTTTCTTCAGTAACTTCTCTATGCATCGGCTGCGGCTGATACTCAGGCTCTGGCATTTCATAAATATAATTTGCTGCTATGCCTGCAATAAATGGCATCCCTATGAATAATAGGAGCAAAAGACTTCCTGTGGCTAGTGATCGCCATTGAGACCTAAAAACAGTTGATAAAAGAGTTCCAAGACCTATAAAGAAGGTTATGTATATAGTTGTCCCTATCCATAGGAAAGCAATTCTTGAAACTTCTTCCATAGTTGGAACAGCGTCTAACAAATACATAGCCAGGCCTGAAGTAGCTAAAAATGCTAGAAGAAGTGAAAAAGCCACAATAAAGATATTAGCAACAATTTTGCCGTTTATTATCTCATCTCTATATATAGGGTAAGAAAGCAGTATCTCTATCGTTCCATCTCTGCGTTCCCGTGAAATTGAATTATAACTAATTATCAAACCTAAGATTCCTGCTACCATAGCCATACTAAATCCAACCAATGGCTCATAAATCTGCATAAAAGACGGTTCATCCGCATGGATTGTTCCGGGATCTAAATAATTATCCATATCCGTCTGATATGCATCTATACCCAGATAAACTGAACCAAGAGTTAACACAAAAAATAGGCCTACAACCAGCATAAACCTCTTCTTAGAAAAACTGTCTCTCATCTGCTTTGCAGCAATATCCCACATATCTCCCATATAAAATCACTTCGTTAATTCGAGATAAGCAGCCTCAAGAGAGGCTTCTTCCGACTCAAAGCTCTTGATTTTGGCCTCTTTGCTCAGCTTGGTTAAAAGTGCTTGCTCATCCTCAGCTTCTAACAGAAATTTTCTGCCAGTCCTAGAGTACTCAATGTCATTCTTCTTAAATATCTCTTCAGCCTTGCTGGGACTACCCACTGTCACACTGCTCCTATTATCCGAATCTACTTTGCCTGAAAGCTCCTCTTTAGTCCCTGAAGACTTTATAACGCCTTCAAAGAGTATACCGAATCTATCGCACAAAGAAGATATTTCCGTAGTCACGTGCGACGAGATTATTATAGTCATGTTCTTTTCCTCATTTATTTTTTCAACATGATGTCGAAACTTATTCTTGCCTTCAGGATCAAGACCTGTAGTCGGTTCATCAAAAATAGCGATTTTAGGATCCTTTACTAACGCCTGAGCTACTCCTAACCGTTTTTTCATTCCTGTAGAATACTCTCCAACCTTCCTATGTTTGTCATCCTCCAAACCTACTAATTTCAGAAGACTATGTATATCAGGATTTGTTTCTGCTAAATCAGCAAAAAATTGAAGGTTTTCTATAGAGTTCATGCTTTCATAGAAGTTTATATCAGAAGGCAAATAACCTATCTCGGCTTTAATTTCTTTTCCCTCCGTATTTAGTTTTCCATCGACCTTTATCGTTCCTGAGTCGTGTCTTAGCATACCTATAACTGTCTGGAAAAGCGTTGTTTTACCGGCACCGTTAGGACCTAATAGCCCATATATTTCGCCTTCAGACACCTCCAAATTTACTCCTTTAAGAACTCTATGATTGCCGTAACTCTTGTGTACAGCCTCAAGTTCAAGAACCACCTTTTATCTCCTCCCAAATCTCCTGTAAACAGCTATCAACGCCCCTAAACTGCCAATCATTATTGCCAGCCCCACATATCTTAGAACTGTTTCTTCAGTAATATTTACTCGCATTTCTTCAGACTGCTCATCAACATTCTCTGCCCCCGCCTCAAATTCCACAAAATAGTCTCCTGGCTCCATATCTTCAGGAGCTGAAACTTGTACAACTAACTCCTCTCTATCAAACTGTTCGAGAGTCATCTCAGTCTCGGGAATATCAATATCCAGCCCGTCAGATTCGGCCTCAAGACCAATATCTTCCACAGGAACTTGTCCCTCGTTCCGGAATACGATAGGAATATTTTCTTCTTCTCCAGGATTTAATCTAATGAAACTCTCGGAAATATCCATATTCAAATATGGTTCTTGCAACTGCTGACCTCTGACTTCAAAACTGAACGTTTCTGAGGCTTGAGTGTTACCTTCAGCAGTAATATTCATCTCTTGAGGACCGGTAGGCACATCTTCAGATAGCTCTATTTCCAAAGTTATCTGCTGAGTCTCTCCTCTTGGAACTTCGATTTCCGATACTTCGAACTCGTCAAATACAAAAAAAGTATCTATTGCTTCATGGGTTTCTGCATCCAATTCAAAGGATTGGTCTACAACACCAGTGTTTTCTAAGTCTAGAGTTATCTCCATCTCATCGCCTTGAGCCACAAAGACGTTTGAAGGATCATCCGTAGTTATATCTGCAGAATCAAATATTGGTTCGGATGCATTAACCTGCATATCTAAATACAAGCCTTCGTCGTCAGCATCAATATCAACTATTTCATAATGAGTTTCGTCATCAATCTCTCTAACCTCTCCCATTTCTGAGAATATATCATCACCTCTTACCTGATCCTGTATAACTAAGCTGCCATTAGACCTAGCTAGAACTGTGAAAACATTTTCACCTGTTCTATCGTTATATCGAAAATCATATCCCTCAAGCTCAACCTCTTCTCCTAAATGAACTTTAAACGATTCCGAATATTCAGAAGCCTGACCGCCTCCAATCATAGCAGTTAAAAAAAACAGCAGAATCAGAACTTGTTTCATGACGTAAAATTGAATTCAGAGCTTAAAAAATACTAAGACCTGTTCGATGATAAGCGAACATCAAATTTCAGAGATTTATAAGACAATCGTACTATTTATGCAACTCTTAGAAGCATTTAAACCTGTTTCTAGGAAATGCGGCAAGGTCTAAATACTTCTTTCTATTTCATAACCTGCTCTGACAGCTATGAACGGAAGAACGACTAGAAAAATAATGTATACGTGGTTGCGGCTACCGGGATTTGAACCCGGGTCTTCGGCTCGAAAGGCCGAGATGATTGGCCGGACTACACTATAGCCGCGCAAACCGTAAAATAGAAACAGAAGTTAATACTTTTAAATCACTCATTAATCATACGGACTCCTCCAGCAAAACCTCCTGAAGACTCTAGTCCTGTTAGGTCTCCCCTGTCAAAATCTATTACCACACTGTATTGTTGCGCAGTATCATTTGTTGCGAAACCATCAACCTTAACCTGCTTATATTCTTGAGAGCCCAACTCCATTTCTGTATCATTAAATCTTAGCCCTCTATCACCTTCTACTGTAACATTATGGACTTCCGCAGTCCCTCTTCTAGCATTGAGCACTTCTAAAGTCAGTTGATCATCAGTATTTACGCCAAAATCGCTTACTATTACCGCCTGACCATCAAAACCAGTCACTTCTTCAACATCTTGATCTTGCGCTAGTGTAAAAATTAGGCCTCCAACGATTGCTACTACGAGAAGCATCCAACCATAAGTCATCAAATACTCAATCGCAGACTGCGCTTTAACCATAATTAATCTTCGAAATGTTAGTTAAAAAGAATATCTGCATATCCGCCTCTAAACCAATTATACTCTAGGCAGCACATAATTCAAATATTTGAAAACCTAAAGAATTAACATGAGCAACTGCATTTTTTGTAAGATAATAGATGGCGAAATCCCGGCACACAAAGTTTATGAAGATGAAAAAGTGCTGGCATTTCTAGACGTAAATCCTTCTTCTAAAGGCCATACTCTCGTGATTCCAAAAGGACACGTAGAAAATATTTATGAGGCATCAGAGATGGATTATATGTGGGATGCTCTAGTAGAGGTGAGCGATGCAGTGAAGACTGCCTTTGATGCTGAAGGACTAAACATTTCGCAAAATAATGGTGAAGTGGCTGGACAAGAAGTTTTCCACTTGCATTTTCATATCACTCCTCGTTATACGGGCGATGAAATAGAAGTAGACTACAAGAGAGAAGAACTGGAAAAAGGAGAGGAAATAGCTTCAAAGATAAGAGAGGTCTTTTAATGGATTACAAAGAACTATCGGGTTGTCTAATAATAGAGGAGGGTAGTCTTCTTCTAATTTATAGGCCTGATGAAGATCACTGGGAGGTTCCTGGAGGCAAAGTAAAGGATAGTGAGTCGCCAACAGATGCGGCTATAAGAGAGTGTAAGGAAGAAATAGGAGTCGATGTATCGCTTGAAAAACCATTTTTTAGCGGAGAGTTTCAGCACAATAATGAACTATATCTCTGGCATGGATACCTTGCTTCTAGCAAGGGAACACCTGAAGTTCAAGAGAAAAAATTTTCAGACTTACAATGGTTCAACGCTCAAGATTTAAACGAAATTAATCTATCTCCCAACCTTGAAATGATAAAACCTGGTCTGGTAAGACTACTCAAGTAGTAATTTAAAGTTGGTTTCAAGAATTTCTTTATATGAAGTTCAAGTTATGGTTGGCTTCGGCGTTTACTCTAGGGCTTTTAGCCAGCTTTCTGTTTACTGTCGTGGTCTCAGCCATGCTTCTCACAGGGATTATAGAACTTCCTTTAGCAGTAGCTTTCGTAGTTTTAATCAACTTTGTGATTTGGCTAGTATCTCCTAAGATTAGCGACTTCATTTACACTTATTTCTATGATATGGACTGGGTAGAGCTTGAAGATCTTCGAGAGATAAGCCCTGAATCTGCAGAAGTTATTGAGAGAGTGACCGCGCAGTACAGTTATAGTAAGCCTAAACTAGGCATACTTCACGATGACAACCCTAACGCGTTCACGTATGGTTCAGGTCGGTGGAACTCCCGAATAATAGTATCTAAAGGGCTTTTCAAGTACTGCGATAGTGAAGAATCCGCAGCAGTTTATGCCCATGAATTAGGCCATATTACGAACCGAGATTTTATCGTTATGACTGTTGCAAACACTTTAGTACAATTACTTTACATTGCGGCAGTCAGACTTTACAGACAGGGAATTAACTCTCGCGATAGAGTAGCACAGGCCTTCATAGGCCTAGCAATTATTGCCTTTGTTTTCTACTATTTAGGACAGTATCTGCTCTTGTATCTCTCACGTGTGAGAGAATACTATGCTGATAGTTTTGCAGCAGAACATACTAACCCTGATCACCTTTCTTCTGCTCTGATTAAAGTTGCTTATGGTATAATGGCAGAACCTGATGACAAAGAACTTGTCAAAGCTACTGAAAGTATAGGCCTAACTGATTTTGAGATGGCTGAAAAGGATGGGGTAGCCTATCACAACTCTGAAAATTTGAACGACTTCACACCACTAGTTAAGGCCTTTTTATATGATTTGAAGAATCCTTGGGCGTTTATAACTGAACTAAAGTCAACGCACCCTCTAACCGGAAAAAGAATCCGTGCATTATCTTCCTTATCTGAAGACCCAATGTTTGACTTCGAAAGAATCGAGAAAGAACATCCCGTAGATAAGAAAAGACTCTACAGCAATTTTGTAAAGGATTTCAGTGTCGCTGAACTACCTAAAGCAGCATTAATAATCACAGTTTTAGCGCTTGGAGGCCTCTCACTCTCTGGTTTAAATATTAGCGGACTAGCTATTGCTTCAACAGCAATAATGGCATTAGGAATAGGAATGTGTTTCAAGAGCCTTTACCGTTATCCCTCAGGAGACACAGAGCAGAAAACTGTTTTAGAACTCTTAGGAGACGTATATGCCTCTCCTATGAGAGGTAAAAACGTTAAGCTTGATGGAGAGCTAATAGGTAAAGGACAAGCTGGCTACAAGTTCTCAAAAGACGTGATGTTTAAGGATGAAACAGGCCTAATGTTTATCCAGTACCAGTCCAAGATACCTGTAATAGGTAACTTATTGTTCGCTGTGAGAAACGTACCTGAACTCGTAGGGCAAAAAGTAAACCTGAATGGATGGTTCTTCCGAGGAGTTTCAACACATATCGGACTAAGAAAAATGGAAGCCGAGACAGATGAAATCACTAGTTATGTACGATTCAGAAGCCTGCTACCAGGAATAATAGTGACAATCGTAGGCCTTATCGGCCTACTAGTTTTAGCAATATAAAGAGAAAGAAAAATTAGGTTAGTTCGTATTCTCCTATTTCCTCAATTGATTCAACGTGAGTCAAGAAGATTGTACGGCAGCAATACTTTTTGACTCCTAAGTCATCAAGTACTTCTCCTTTATCTTCTCCTTCTTCAACACGCTCTTGGAACTCATCCCAATTATCTCCAATAACCTTTCCACAGCTGAAGCATCTAACAGGAAACTGCATATTTTATACCTACCTGTAAGATTTCTGTTGTTTGTGTCGAGCACCTTTACTCGACTGGCTTGGTTTTCGTGTCTCAGTACGTCTTGGGTCTTCAACCATCATGTTTCTATCGTATTCTCTAAACTCTCTTTCGAGTTCTTCATCATCTTCAAACTCTACTAATCCTCTGGCTACAGCCATACGTGCTGCTTCTGCTTGGCCGTTCGTTCCTCCGCCTCTAGTATCTACGTGGATTTGGAGTCCAGAATATACTTCTTCTCCCGCTATTCTTAGCGGCTCTTCAATTTTCCTCCTGAAACTGTCTTCTAGAATATTGAGAGGCTTAGAGTTAACTCTAATTGTGCCTTCGCCTTCTTTTACCGTGGCACGAGCCTTGGCTGTTTTTCTCTTTCCAGATGTGTGTACTGCCATTTTTATTGGTCGCCTCCTATAAACTGTGCTACTTCGCCAAGCTTTACATAGTTCCGGTCTCTCAAGTCATTCCCTTCCTTGACATCTACTTCTTCAACTTGATCTTCAAACTCTTCAGGGATCCCAAGATAGGTCTTTACTCTGTCAAAACTCTCTCGTCCTGAAGATTTCTTGTATGGAAGCATGTTCCTGACTGTTCTCTTCATGATCTTATCGCTTCTTTTCGGGAAGTAAGGGCCTGTATCTCGTCTTCCTCTCTCATATTTCTGTTTGTAATCTGCGAAAATCTTTTCCTTGTCTCCAGAAATAACTGCTTTTTCAGAATTTACAACTCTTACTTCTTCTCCTTCTCGAGCTTCCTGTGCTATGTATGATGCCAGTCTGCCCAGAATCTTATTTTCAGCATTAATTACCTTCATTTTACTATCTTCACCTCTTCAGCTTCAGAATTTTCTTCTACTAAGTCTTGGATGAACATAAATTCGCCGTTTTCATTAATGTGTTTCTTTGCACTGTTGGATGCTTGAAATGCTGCAACAGTTACTTCTTTACTAAGTCTACCTGATCCTAATACTTTTCCAGGCACAACTACAGTGTCTCCATCCTCAGTATTTCTCTCGATATCTGAGAGGTTTACTTCAGGCCTCTGTCTATTAACTTTTCCAAGGTTTTCTGCGACGTCGCTCCATAGAGCAGCGTCTTGTTCTTTCAGTAGCTCGATTGTCTCGAGCAGAACTGGATTAGTAGGGTTAGCTTTCTTATCCATAAATTATCGACCTCGCCACGGTTTCGTGACTACCGGTACACTCAGTATAGAAAGGAAGTTTTTTAAACCAGAAACTTTTTTTACTTCAACAGTTTTTTTACCTTGAACGTCTTCTTCCTTGCTTTATCCCATTCTCCCTGCATTGCTGCCTCATTAGCCTCTCTAACTCTCTCCGCCGCTCTTAAATGCTTTTCTGTATGGGAAAGATTTGAGACTACTTCTGTTAACTCCTCCAAATCTGACACAAGTTTTTTTCTAGCATAGTAACGATGACCCATTAACAAGGCAACACTTGCAAACCCTAACGCAATTACAGCTCCCACAACATACAATGGACTCACTCCCGAATCTCTATCCTCTTCCATTTGTTCAAGAACATTTGCGGCCTGATCAAAATCTCCTTGTTCAATACTATAGTTCGCCTGTTCTAGCTCCTCACTCTCAGGATCTTCCTCCTTTAATCTCTCAAAATGCTCTAGAACATCTGATTCAGAATCTCTGTCCTCGCTTTTATCGCATGTAGAGACTTCTTCCCAGTCTTCCGGAACGTCACATACATTATCAAAAGTCTGGCACTCTTCACCGTCAGATGCGTTTATAGAGTCCATAGAATGACAGGATCTATCGACTCCAATACCTAGAGTAGAAAATTCTTCGGTAAAAGCCTCGTAGTAGTACTTATCTGCAGATTCCCCAATAGGTGAGGCCTCTAAGTCTTCGCCGGAATCTAAGTTGTGGAGCGATATCTCGCTTGATTCAAATTCATGTTCTTCCACCCAGTCTTTTGATGCTGCAAACTCAAGTCTAAAAGAAGCTTCTGCATCTGTTTGCAGATTGTAGACTGATTCTAACAAGTAGTCCGTATTCGTGGTTGCTGAAGATAAGCTGAAGTTCGAGTTTTCTAACTCTTCATCTGCAGTGATTTCGACAAAATCTATACTTGGGCCTCCTGAGAAATTGAGTTTAACTGTTTCATCTTCTGAGGCATAGATATTATAGGCTTCTGCACCATCCTCTTCAACGCTAGTTTGTAATTCTGGATCTTCATCAAACATGTCTGGAGGCACTTCTCCGTTTTCTGAATCAGAGTCTTGTTCTTCTACTTCTTCAATGTCAAAAAACTGTTCTGAAGACTCAAAAGTAGAATTGTGAACATTAGAAATAATTTTCCAGCTATATTCTCCTGCATCGAATGAGTCAGCGAACTCAAACTCGTTTCTGCCTGCCCACAACTCTTCATCGCTGTAAACTTCTTCACCTTCAACTTCAACTATCACCTCCTGTGTATCTTCTTCTATTAAGCTTCCTACAATATCAACGTAGCCTGAAAACTCTATTTCTTCCCCTTCTTCAAATGTTTCTGTTTCAGGCCGAATTTCCCGAAACTCTGCTAAAGGCTCTAATTCAAAGCTTCCTAGTTCTGTAGAGTTCAAAAAGTGTTCATATTCTCCTGTTATGTTCCAATAATACTCTATAGAAACATCTTTCTCTTCTTCAGGATTCAAATTAAAACTTTCCTCAGCAGTCCACTCATATTCTGGCTGCTCCACATCATAAAACATTGGCTCAAGAATCGTCGTAGTAGAAGCAGGATCAGTATTATTCAAAGATGCATCAATTTCTATCAGACCAGAATCTGAAAAATCTGCCTCAGCAGAAGTAATGTTAACAAAAGGCCTACTAACCTCGATTTCACCGGCACTAGTATCATTTATTGCTGCCGTGAAGTTACCTTTGTCTTCTAACTGTAACTTCTGAGATACCGTCATGTTTTCTCCAGGATCCAATTCTTCAGACTTATTCAGAACTGAATCATTGCCCACAGTAAAGTTAAAAACGTCTTTTCCTGCTACCTCCCCTTCATTACCTACTAAGGCCTCTAATTCTAGGTATTGGCCTGTAAATATTTTGCTTGCATTTGTTGAGGCCTGCTTTACCCCAAGATCAGCGTCTTTTAGTACTGTGAAGTTTTTTGACTTCTTCAAAGATTCTGCAGTATATTTTCCGGGTTCTTCAATAGCTTTTTCAAAAGTAACATTTTTTTCTTCACCTGCATCCACTTCTACTTTTTTTGACTCATTTGCAAGATTTTCTCCGTTCCTATCTAACAAAAGATCTACATCGAACTCATCTGTTACTTCGCCAATATTTTCTACTGTGCTAGTTATGTTTGCCTTCTCTCCTGCTACAACTTCTTCTGAAGACAAAAAGATTTCGTTATTCTGCAGTTCTCCAGGTTTCAAAACGTCAATTACTTGAGATTTAGAACCATTAACAGATAAGTCATATCTGCCTTTTTCTTCTAACTCTTTACTAGAAAATCTGAATTCTTCACGAGAATTGTTTTCTATTTCAACATTTTTTTGATCCTCTAAGCTATCGTTTATTTTGAAGTGAAAATTGTCTTCTACGCTAACATTTCCCGGATTTTTTGCTTCTATGAAAAATTCGGCTTGATCTCCTTTTCCAATCTCTCTTTGCCCTACAGAACTGTTCAAAAATTCTATAGAGCCGGGTTTTAAGACTTGAAGTGTTTCATATTTCTGATTTGACGAAATATTATAACTCCCCCATTTGTCGAACCCTTCTTCAAATTCTACTGTATCTTTTTCCCCTTCTTCTAGTACCAAAGAGCTGTTCTGTACTACCGTCCCTCCTACAGAAAGATTTACATTAAATACTCCTTCCGCCTCGCCAATATTTTCTGCGTTTAAAGTGGCCTGAGTAGACTCATTTTCAAGTATTTCTGATTCTGATAAATTGAATTCATTTATTTCAAGTTCTGGTGCTTTCAAAACGTTGAGGTTTCCAGATTTCGTACCGTTTACCGAAATATTATAGGAACCTGGTTCATCAAACTGTTCCTCAAAATAAAACTCTTCAGCGTCTTCAAAAACTGTTTTTACGTCTTTTTGTGCTACTTCAGCCTGATTAACTTCAAGACGTAAATCTGCTTTATCTTCGCTTCCTGTATTATTAACAATGCCTGTAACATTAACAGAGTCTCCTTCAATGATTTCTTCAGGATTTATTTCTAACTCACTTATCTCGAACCGCGGCTTTTCAAAGTTTTCGAAAGCATACTCTACTGCGCTGTGAGCATCAATTACACCTTCTCCGTAGCGAGTGTCTTGGCCGTCTATTTCATCTTCAGCATCCTCTTCATTCCAGTCGCTAGGTTTCCTCGCTGTTTCAATAAAAGACTCTTTTAACTCATCAGGATCCAAATAAGTAGAAGTTGCAGACTGTATTAGCGCTGCAGCTCCTGATACATGAGGTGCAGCCATACTAGTTCCTTCAAAATAATCATAATTATCGTTTGGCACTGAACTTTTCACTCCAACACCAGGCGCTACTACATCCGGCACAATATATTGGTCCGGCCAATCTTCAGGAGGAGTGCCTTGCCAGTTTGAATCTTCAACTTTTTCTCCGCTCGAAAAACTTGCTATATCATCTTCGCTGTCTGCTGCGCCTATTGCAAATGACTCATATACATTAGCAGGAGCAAAGCTAGTTCCTTCTCCATTATTACCTGATGCAGCAATGACTAATACTCCTTCCTCTTCAGCTCCACGAACGGCATCTATAGCAGACCCCCAGTAACCTTCGACCCCAAGGCTCATACTGATAATATCCGCATTGTTTTCAACCGCCCATTCCATGCCATCCAAAATATCTGAATGGTCTCCTGTACACTCTCCATCTTCCTCTTGCATTAAGACACCTGCATGAAGCAATTTAGTATTAGGAGCTACACCTATACTCTCTCCTGACTCATTCCCCCCTGCTACTGTGCCGCTGACGTGAGTTCCGTGCGTTCCACAGTCGTAGGGTTCAGAGTCATCTACCTCTCCATTATCAAACTCTGCCCATCCTCCCGGGTATGTAGGATCAGAGTCTTCCTCTGTATAAAGTTCGAGATCTTGATGGCCAGAATCTATACCTGTATCTAAAACTGCTACTTTTACACCCTCTCCTTTTGTATCAAACTCTTCCCAGACTTCACTAGTATTTATTTGGTTAAGACCATACGTTTTAGACGCTGAAGAGCTTTGCGAACCTAATTCATTAGTTTCAAGAGTTGAAACCTCAGCATTCTCCTGTATTTCTTCTACTCCCCCTACTTGAGCAATTTTTTCTAGTGGAAAATCATTTTCTATTTCAAGAAGCACCGCATTCGCGATCCAGAACTGATTCTTGACCTCTATTTCCGGATTATTATCTGCTAAATTCATAATAGGTTCTTGAGATTTCGAGGCTTCTGCCTGCATATCTTCTCTATCTTCAGCCTCTTCGTAAGATCCAAAGTTCACGATAACTTTCACTGTCTCTCTGGTCTGAATAGAAATACCAGTGTGGAATTCAGATTCTAAAATTGGATCTATGTATACTTTTTCGGAGTCTTGGGTTTCTACGCCTTCGAAAATATTTTGTGATTTATCTCCATCACTCCATTCTGCGAACACACTTCCAGAAAGCATTAAAACGAGCAGAACTCCACAGACAACCTTCTTCCAGTTCACACAGAAAAATTAAACTGGCCTGAATATTAAACTGTTGAATTATAGATAAAGACTTGCATACAATTTAAAAAACAATTTAACTAAGTATACAATACACCACACCGCACCACCGCGGGGAGAAGCTAAGAATCTGAAGACCTCCGGGCCGATGTGCCCTATAAAAACTTGGAGGTAAGAGGACGGCTTTCACACAACCTCCACATCCAACCACGAAAGTCGCCTAAAAAAGGATTTTCTCCCCGCACCCACAACCTCAACTTTCTAAAAATATCTAATTTAGATGTGTTCTAACTGTTTCCTTATAGGCCTCTTCTAAGTCCCGCGAATCCCCTAGTTTATTTCTTACTGCATCAGACACCATTTGCTCAATATGCTTATAGACTTCTTCATTAACGTATTCGATACTTTCAACTTCTTCACAGTATTCATCAGGATTGTAAATAGGATTTAAACCTGCATGACCTGCATCTCTGTAAAAAATTGATGCAGCTAAGAGTTCGGAATCTGCTGCATCCACCATATTAGCGAATTCAATCTCTATAGATTTTTTAGCAAGTTCATAAGCATAGAAACGAGTCATGTCAATCTCTCTAAGCTCAGGCATCTTCCCTTTTAGCTCCAAAAAGTTTTTTCTACCCTTCTCATTAGTACCCTCATATTCGATTAACCTACCAATATCATCTAAATGTTCTTCATAATGTCTTCTTCTAGTCTGGGCTCCTGTGAAATCGGCTACAAAGTATCCCCAGAAGTCAGGTACAGTGTCAAAATAATCTTCCGTAAAATCATCATCAACATACTCTCTTAGAATCTTACTTGACTCAAAATCAAGTTGATTGAACGCGTCATCGGCGATAGCCTGTATTCTCCGCATCTCTTCTCCTTTTTCCCTCATTAGAAGACAAACATTCTCTTTTTTACGCGATTCATCTCCCGGCGCATAAGCTGAAGATTCTCCCTCATCAAGCTTCCCATATAGCTCTACAAATTCTGTAGCGTCTGCAGAGGTACGAGTATCTGGACTAGGTAATCCTGCTCTGTCTGACATTATGTCTGCCGTCATTTCGTGAGCTGCTAAATCTCTTAGAGCAATTCCAAAGTCTTGCTCCATGTCTCTTACCAAGACTGAATTATCCTTAACAAGGAAAGGCCTATCCATTCTACCCCTATCTGCCTCTATAACCTCTCCTGAAAACGAATCCAGTCCTATCTCGTCTAGTTCTTCATTAGCTCTGCTTACAACATCTACCCATGTCAATTCCATCCCCCCAAAATCTCAATACCCCAGTTCTTCCAGTAGGCTTCGTCAAGTTCTTCTATAGAATCAAGAAGTTCTTCTGTAGATTCAGTGAAGTCGTAGTCTTCTCCTCTTCTATCCTCCATTTCTTCAGATAGAGAATCATATTCTTTTCCTTTTCTATCAGCAAATATATCGAAACTCTCTTCGGCTTCAAGATAGTTTTCAGCATTTCTATAAAATGAATCTAGCACGAAAAAACCGAGATCGGCTAGGTCCGAGTATCTTTTCACGTCTCCAGAAATTTTTTCTGTTGAGAGGAGGCGGATATAAAATTCTGTCTTTTCTTCTGCGTTTTCCCATAAATCTGCTACTTCCGTTATTGGTGCTTGTTCTAGGGCTTGTTTAGAGAATACGTAAGAGTTCTCTAAGTTACTGTAAATTTTCTTTCTATCAGAAATTACGTCCTCAAACTTCATCATTTCTTCTCTTTCCATAAGAAAAAACCCTCTCTATTACTACTGACGAGCAAACACTTAAATCAGTGGAAACTTTGTAGAAGTAATTTGGAGAACAACCACTATTAGATGTTACTCCTGCTTAATAACAATCCGTTTTTATTATTGCATCCCTCATCCAAACTTAGAGACATCGCGCCACAATGGAAGACATAAAAATACTCCTAGAAACAGGAGAAGAAACAGACGTAGAAACACTTGAACAAGGCCTCAACGCAGAAACAGTCATAGAAAACCCTGAAATAGAGCTTTACTGGGACACCATACCCGAAAACCCTGAAAATCCATTCATAATCGGCCTCGATATAGAAGATTTGGC
>LKMP01000016.1 GCA_001563915.1 Nanohaloarchaea archaeon B1-Br10_U2g21 | reverse complement strand
TCATCCATTTCTAACATCTCAAGCGCGTTTTCTACAATTTCTCTGAATTCCGAAGTCTTCACTGGATCCTCTCCTTGCTCTTCTCTCTTCGCATTTAACGCTTCTCTTAAAAATTCTGCGACTGAGATTCCAGATATTTCTGCTGGGTATTGAAAACCAAGGAAAAGGCCTTTTCGTGCTCTTTCATCTGTTTCTTCATCAGTTATTTCTTTTCCATCAAGCATTATTCTCCCTGATTCAATTTTGTATTCCGGGTTGCCCATTAATGCCTTGCAGAACGTAGATTTTCCAGAGCCATTGGGCCCCATTATCGCGTGTATTTCGCCAGTATTTACCTTTAGGCTAACTCCTTTAACGATTTCTTCATCTTCAACGGATACTTTAAGGTCTTTGACTTCAAGGCTCATATTATTGGTGTGAATGTTAACTTTCTTATTAACTTCATATAAAACAAAATAATATATTCAATTATTGCTCTTTAGAATCATATTTATCGCCTTTTCTGCAGCATCAATAATTTTCTCTGACTCTACTTCTTCTAAGTTCTCTCTCATTTCGTCAAGTGTCCAGAATTTTGCATCAAGAGCATCATCTCCAGGAGTTAAACGGCCCTCAGTAAGATCTAAGCTCACTGTATATGCGTTTCCTACAACATATTTGTCAGGGTGTTCTAGATGTATTGTGGCAACAAGTTCTAATTTTTCTTCAGGAGCGTTGAGTCCAGTTTCTTCTGACAGCTCCCTAACTGCTCCTGTCTCAGGCTTCTCATCATATTCTAGATATCCTGCCGGATAGCTCCATTTTCCTTTATGAGGCTGTCCTCCTCTCTTAATTAGAAGTACTTCTCTATTTCTGACTACAAAGACTCCTGCAACTGGAACAGAGTTTCTGTATACGATTTCCTCGCATTTACTGCAATAGTACCTTTCTCGTCCCTCATATTTTTTGGTGCTGAGTTTTGATCCACACCGCCAGCAGTAGTTAAGCTCCTTCATGTTTTGAAAACCCTCCTAATAATTCATTTTTGGATGAGGAGAGTTATTTAATTAAACTTCAGAAAATGAGTTGGTTTAAATTTTTTATCATTCCTCTAGTTGTTCCCAGAGGCAGATTGAAATGTCAAGCATGATGTATGATTCAAGAGTAGAAAGTTATGATGAGTTAATCCAAGAAGTTGAAAGTTATGGTATAAGCGTTGATTCTGCTGATATAGAAGAGGACGAAGATTTCCAGTATCTAACACTAGAATCTAGAGACTCAGAGTTACATGATATAACCGTAGCTGGGAACGCCTTAGACGCCATATCTGTGGCTGAGATAAAAGATAAGGACACTTATAAGTTATCAATTCCTAAATGAACGGTTAAACTTTTTCTAATCCTTTTTTCAATGTCTCAAGACCTAAAAGCGCACATTTCATGCGCATAGGAGAAATATCAATACCTAGTTTTTCTATGATCCAATCGCCGTCTAGCTCCTCTAGCTCACTGGTTGTAAGGCTTTTTGCTTCTTCAGTGAGTATTGATGTAGCAGCTGTGCAGATCGCGCATGCATCTGTTTCATGTTTTAAATCCTTTAATTTTTCATTTTCTATATCAGCGTAGATTTTAAGTCTGTCTCCACAGCTAGGATTATCTCCTTTCTCTTCTATGTCTGCCGCTTCTATTTTACCGGAGTTCCGCGGGTTTTTATAGAGGTCGAGTATTTCATCCCTATACATCAAAGACTTCTAACACCTCTTTTACTCCTTCTAGTAGTTTTTCTACATCCTTTTCAGTGTTATAGATGTAAGGCGCAACCCTTACTGTGCCAGACATACCAAGTTCCTCATGTAGCGGCTGTGCGCAATGGTTGCCTGCTCTTACAGCTACACTTTTTTGACTGAGTACCTCTGCAACGTCGTGTGGATGCACGCCACAGACTTCAAAAGACACGAGGATAGACTTTTCAGAAGAAAGTACATTTACGCCTTCAATTTCTCGAAGGCCTTTTTTGATTTTCCCTGTTAAGCGCAGATCATGCGCATGGATTTCTTCCAAACCTAATTTTTTGATATAATCTATAGCAGCAGACAATCCTACTGCCCCTGCAATATTTTGCGTTCCTGCTTCAAACCTGTGAGGAGGATCTGAATACCTTACTCTCTCTTTTTTCACCGATTTTACCATTCCGCCCCCAACCTGATAAGGATTCAAGCCTCTAAGTAAATCTTTCTTCCCATACAAAACTCCTACTCCTGTCGGCCCTAACATTTTGTGACCTGAAAAAGCGATAAAGTCAACATCCAATTCCTTAACATCAATAGACATATGCGGTACTGACTGCGCACAATCCAGTATTACTAATGCACCATTTTCATGCGCAAGCTCTATTATACCTTCTATAGGATTTTTTGCTCCAAAAACGTTGGATATATGAGAAACTGCAACCACTCCCGTATTCTGATCTATTTTTATCTCGGCATCTTCTAGAGAAATCTCCCCATTCTTAGTTTCAATATACTTTAGCTCTTTTCCCTCTTTACCAGCTTCTCTTCTCCAAGCCAACTGCTCACTATGATGCGCCATTTCGCTCAGAACTATACCCCCTTCAAATTCCAGACTTGAGGCCAACAAGTTTTCGGCTTCAGTAGTGTTTCTTACAAATATTACTTCACCAGCTTCTGCGCCGATGAAATCTGCGACTTTTTCTCTTGAGGCCTCATAGATTTTTGTGGCATCATTAGCCAACTTATAGAGGCCCCGACCAGTATTAGCATTATTTTTTCTGTAGAAGTTTGAGACTGAATCTATTACCTGCTCCGGTTTCTGAGTTGTGGCTGCGTTATCTAAATAAGCAAAGTCAGGCCTTTCTCTGAATATAGGGAAGTCCTTTCTAATTTTTTCTGGATCCATAACTGCTATTTACCCAGAAATTTTATGATTTGAACTCTAGTCTTCAAGGCTTTAGAGTATTAAACCTACTATAATTAGTGGCGCCATCCACGTCGAAGGTCCAGAAAGTAATATATACATAAAAATTATTGCTATTTGGTGTGCAGAGAGTATTAGCAGTTTAAAACTCGTCCTTCGTCTTTTTAAACTAGGATATACCGTTAGACTGGAGAGGACGTATGATGCGCCTATACCTAATAGGTAAGCATAATTTTCAAAATCAGGGACGTTCATACACGGCCCTCCTCCACAGACTTCTCTGCCAAATAAATTTAACATTACAAAGCTGGATGCTGCCATAAATAAGAACCCTCCTGCCGGAATAATAACTGCCTCTAAATCCTTCATTGACTTAACAATATTTTGGCCTCTAGACGAATTTAGAAATATAGTTACACTAACGTATGAACCTAAGAATGCGGACATTGGCATAAAGCTTGAAAAGTCTATGCCTACAGCATATCCGATTAAGATTGTAAGTAAAAATGTCGAAATGTATACAGGAATTATCAATACCGTTCCGAAAAGCAGAATATATCCTAAAAGCGAAATTGCGTGTTCTAACCTCTTTCCATCCATAAAAATATGGAAACGGCTTATTTTTTAATTCTTTCTAAGTTTTCTTCCAGAGTTCATCTTAGAAATAGAATTTTTTGAATCTATGGCAATTCAAAAAAAGATGGGTCTCAATAAACATTTTATATGGAGAGTAGAATGGTTTTTCCCAATTATGATGGCGGATCTCTAGCTGATATCCCCGGAACAATATTTTCGCTATTTGATATAGACTCGGAGTTATCAGAACTAAATGAAGATATTATTGATGTTGAGAAAGACTACCAGAATGTTATATTGATTTTAGTGGATGGTCTAGGTACTAGCCAGTTAGAAAATTTTTCTTCAGGAATTTTCGAAGAAATTAGGGATATTGGCGGCTTAGAATCAATTACAAGCGTGTTTCCATCTGCAACACCTGCCACACTAACAAGTATAAATACAGGTAAAACTCCAAAAGAGCATGGTTTGCTTGGATGGGAAATGTATTATGAAGAGATTGACTCTAAACTTTTCACGCTTCCTTTTATCACAGTAGACGGAGAAAGGGCTCAAGAAGCGTTTACCGAAGCTGATTCAAGAATGCTTTTTGAAGGAGAGCCTATTTATCCCAAACTAAAAGATAACGGAATAAATTGTTTCTCAATAATTAAAAGAGAAATTATTGATGGCGAATATACTGAACTGACCGCCTACGGATCAGAAAAAGTATCTTATCACAATACCGCAGATATGGCTTTACAGATTAGGAAAACTTTGGAAGAACGCAAGGGCAGAAAATATATCTATGCTTACACTGCAGACATAGATTCTATAGCTCATATTAGAGGTCCAAAAACAGAAGATGAAGCAAATCAGTTAGAAATGATTTCAAATGCTTTAAAACGCAATCTGGTAGAGAATATAAGCGATGATATAGCTGAGGATACATTAATTCTGATTACTGCAGATCATGGGCAGATTAAACACGGTGAGAAAATAGATTTATTCAGCTTTGATGAAGTAACAGAGTGTATTGAAACCGATATTGATGGAGAGCTTATAACTCCTAGTGGAAACGCTGGAAGATCTGTTTTTCTACATGTAAAAGATGGTAGAGTGAATGATATCTACCGGTTCTTAAATCAAAAATTAGATGCAAAGGTCCTTAAAACAGAAGAAGCTCTGGAAGAAGGGTACTTTGGGCAAGGGGAAAAAGCAGAAGACTTTGACAAACGTGCAGGAGATATAGTAATTATATCTGATAAAGAAAAACTCCACTGGGGAGAAACTAGCGAATTAGAAGACATAGGAGTTCATGGAGGCCTACATGAAGAGGAGATGAGAATACCTTTAATGAAGGCAAAATTATCAGAACTAAAAAAGTAGTGGAAAATTCTTAGTGCTCAATCTTTTTCTGTACTTCTTCTCTAATCTTTTCCTTTAAACCTAGGTTATCAATATTCTCCATGACCGGTTCAAAGTATCCTTTTACAACTAGTCTTTCTGCTGCTTTCTCTGAAAGTCCTCTAGATTCAAGATAATGTCTTTTTTCTTCCTGTATATTTCCTGCTGCTGCAGCGTGTGATGCTTCAACTTCAGGATTTTCAATCATTAGTTTTGGCGATGCATCTGCCTCCGCTTTATCAGATAGAAGAAGTGTTTCTTGATCTTGGAAACTCTTTGTATTCTCAGCAGATTCTTTTACTTTTTGTAATCCTTCATACAGAGATCTTGAAGTATCGTCAACTACTGCTCTGGAGTCCATGTCGCATTTTGTATACTCTCCAATATGGTATGTCTTTAGTGAGATGTCAAAATGTTGATCCTCTATAGGATACCATACTCCAGTTTTTTCTGTTGAGGAGTTATCCCCTTTTAGAACTGTTTCGACACGAGTCTTTGAAAGTTTTCCATTGAATATTCCGTTCAACCAGTTGATGTGAGAGTCTCTGTCTAGAATTGCTTTCCTAACAGAGTACCTTACTTCTGTATCTGAGGATTCGATGGCCCCATACTCCAGATTGGCGTTTTTTCCAACGTAGAATTCATCAATTGAAGTATCCACGTCTGAGGATCCTCGGAACTCTTCCACTAGAGAAAGTTCAGCGCCTTCCTCTAAAACTGCAACTATGTGTGAGTGTAGCCTCCCATCATTTTTGTAGGTAACATTTACTTTTGAACTGCCTGAGGCCTTGACAAAAACTATGGAGTTCATCGATGCGGCGTGTAGCGCTGTCAGCCAATTCTCTTCAAGTTTTACTGCATCCATTAATTTATCGCCAGCTTCTTCTACTGCTTCTTCTCCTGTGAATACTTCTACATCACCATTCTCGCTTATTTCAGGCGTGTAACTTTCTGTTTCTTCTAATTCAACTTTTGGGAATCGTGTCCATGTTCTTCCCGGTGTCCTGATACTTTCAGGACCTTCTAATTCTCTAAATAGTTGTGAGGCTCTTTCCGATATTTTTTGATGCAACATGAAATTAGTATTTCTTAGTTAAATCATAAAAACGCATTACCCTTACCAACCCTTAAGACTTATATTCTCGGAATAGCATATCTCAATGATTCAATGTATTCTTCCGTCCATTCACGAGTCTTTTCGGCATAGTTCTGCATTATTGTTGTTTCTTCATCATGTGCTAACACGTATTGATCTGGGAATTTAGATGATATATCTACTTCATCTTTTTCAAGAATACCGGCTTCAACTAGAGTTTCTAAATCTTCTACTACTTCACTTGCTCTCGGAGATTCTTCAAGGCCTGTCTGAATTTGATAGAAATAGAATCCTTCCTCGGTATATCTTTCTTCGTTTGCTACGAAGTGTCTCGCATAAGTAGGAAAATCAAGGTTTAAATCGTCTTCAAAGGCCATTTCATTGTGTAAGTCCATGCCTATTCAGAAATATTTAGAGTTTAAATACATAGGTTTCGAAACTTATTCGAAATATTTAAGTTTTAGAAAATAATATTTGACTACTGTGGATGAGACTGATTTAAAGATTTTAGAGTTTCTCAGGCAAGATGGTAGAGCTGCGTTCAGCGATATAGCCAATGAAATAGGATTAGCTACATCTACTGTTGCCGGAAGAGTTCAAAAACTAGAAGAAAAAGGCATTATAACTGGTTTTACAACCTCAGTAGATTATGAGAAGATAGGATTTGAACTTACTGCCATGATAGCCATAAAAGCTAAAGCAGAACAGATTGTTGAGACTGCAGACAAAATTAAATCACACACAAGAGTGATTTCCTTCTTTGAAGTTACAGGAGAAACAGACATGATAGTAATAAGCAGATTTCTAGGCCGAAAAGACATGAATGCCTTTCTCAAAGAACTGCAACAAACAAAAGGAATTCAATCAACTGAAACTAACGTTATACTGACTGCTCCTAAGCTAGAAGACAATATGGAGCTGAAGCAACTAATAAAAGAAAACAAAAAAGACTTATCCTAGACTGCCTTCCATTTCCAATTGGATCAGTCTGTTAAGTTCAACAGCATATTCCATTGGCAGTTCTTTAGCGATCGGTTCAATAAACCCTCTTACAATCATTTCCTTGGCTTCTTCCTCTTCAAGACCTCGGCTCATCAAATAATGTATTTCTTCATCACCTATTCTTCCGACTGTTGCTTCATGAGCCATTTCAACATCATCTTCTTTGATTTCAATATATGGTTCAGTATCTGACGTAGCTTCCTTACTGAACATTAAGGCATCGCATTCAATAGAGGTCTTACTGCCATGACTACCCTTAGGTATTCTGATTAGTCCTCTGTAGTTAGTTCGTCCATCTCCTTGACTAATAGATTTAGATTCTATGGTAGACTTAGTATTTGGAGCATTGTGAACGATTTTTGCTCCTGTATCTATATCTTGGCCGTCTCCCGCAAAACCGATCGTAATATGGTTAGCTCGTGCACCTTCTCCATTGAGATGTGAAGAAGGATAGAGCATAGTAACCTTAGATCCCATTGATCCTGAGATCCACTCCATTACTCCATCGCTTTGTACTTTAGCTCGTTTGGTGTTTAAATTGTAGGTGTTCTTGCTCCAGTTTTGAACTGTAGAATACTGTACATGAGCATTATCATTGACAAAAACCTCTACACATCCTGCGTGTAAATTATTTCTTGTATACATAGGCGCTGAACAGCCCTCTATGTAGTGGATTTGGCTATTTTCCTCAGCAATAATTAATGTGTGTTCAAACTGCCCCATTCCTTTTGAGTTCATTCTGAAGTAAGCCTGTACAGGTATCTCGACTTCTACACCTTCCGGCACATATACGAAGCTACCTCCGCTCCATACTGCCCCATGGAGTGCTGCAAACTTGTTATCTTGTGCAGGCACACACTTAGTCATGAAATATTCTTTTACTAGTTCTGGGTGTTCTTGAACTGCTTTGTCCATGTCGCAAAATATTACTCCTTTTTCTTCCCATTCTTCTTTCATGTTCTGGTAGACTACTTGTGACTCAAACTGGGCTCCTACGCCTGACAAGGCCTCTTTTTCTGCTTCAGGTATGCCTAGTTTATCAAATGTCTCTTTGATTTCTTCAGGTACTTCGTTCCAGTCATCGCTCTGTTCAGCGTCAGGCCTTAAGTAATGTGTTATTTCTTCAAAGTCAAGTCCTGATAGGTCTGGACCCCAATTAGGCATCGGTCGTTTTTCGAAGTGTCTAAACGCTTTCAGCCTTCTTTTAAGCATCCATTCTGGTTCGTCTTTATCCTTAGAAATTGCCTTAATCAAATCTTCGGTAAGTCCTTTTCCCGCTTTATACCCTTCGTTCGTGTCTACTCTGTGTTCAAACCTTTCCTGGTTCTTATCAATATTTTCTTTAGTCATGTGTCATAAGTCGAATTTGAATCTTTAAAATGTGGTGCATTTTTCTAACATATAGAACTCAATAAATTCTTGATTTCAAAGAGAAAAAGCAATAAATATCTTAATATCGTAAGAATTGTTAGTAATGGCTAGTTATTCTACATTAGGAGATTATTTTAGCTCAAATCTTTCTTGGAGTGCTGCTGAAGAAATCTTATCCAAATCGGAAGAAAATTTCAGTGATGATACCGGCAAAGATGTTTCTTTAGAGATGCTTTTTTCTGAAGAGGCATATGATGAAAATATGAGGCTTTACGAGCTTACGGTTAATAATCAGTCTCTGCAGATTAGAGTCATGCTAAATACGCAGCACCAAGCTATAGGTTTTGACCCAATAGAAACTTCCTCTGGCAGACATTACACAGCATTCTTGAAGTCCATATCTCAGGCTATGCAGTCTCCTTATAGTTAGGCCACACCTATAGTGGCTCAAAAAAGCTATCTTATTCTGTATCTAAGAATTGCTGCGATTCCTCCAAAGTTTTCGAGTCTACGGCCTTCTTCGTGATCATTCCCAATTATTTCTAGTTCGCTCGACATTTCTTCAGCAGTCTTACCAAATGCATCTACAATATCAGCCAGTTCTACTAAATCCATTTCTTCTCCGCTACTAGACTCCATATTTTCAGGTATTTCAGCTTTACTCTCGAATATATGCTTTTTCTCCCCGGATTTAGACTCAAACTCTGCATAGTATAGTTCTGTCGACTCCGATATCAAGACAGTTTTAACTGCCCCCATATCTAAGGCCTTTTTCACCTGTTCAGGACCATACTCAGATTTACCATTCTCTTTCTTCAGGTTCTCAAAGAACTCTTTAACCAGATTTTTCTCCTTAATAACCTGCGAATCTTCGATAGCGTCTTCAGCTTTCGCAACAAGTTCTTCTAAGGCCTCTTCTCCAGAGTAGTTTGTAGACTCTTTTGCAACTATTTTTTCCTGTATCTCCTGATGTAAGTAATCATCCTCAATCAGCTTATCCTTTGTGAATCCTGGGCCTCCAACAATCACTCCTAAAAGCTTCTCTTCTCTTTTCTTAGGTAGAAAAGCCCGTTTAGCCTTATCCGATATCTCTCTCATGAACGTTTGATACATTTCCTTTCTAAAACGCTCAAATCGCTGTGCTGAATTATGAACCACTAAGTTGTTGGCTATAAAATTTCTTGATTCTACTGAGATATCAATTGTTTTTCGATTCCCAATTTTTTCTATTGATTTTATTTTTGTGGGCAGTAGTTGAGAGTTTTGAATATCTCTAAACTGTTTATTGAGATCTCCCTTTGAGTTCTTGACAAATCTTTCCTCAAATACCTTCTTGCTAATTTCTCTTTTGCCTTGTAGATAGGTATTGGCAGATTTGAAGTCTTCCATTAGATAATCATGATCTTCTAATATATTTCTGACTTCTTTACCGTTTTTAACTATTTGGCGGTTGTTATTTTTGGATTTTTTATTATTGCATATTGCGTCAAGTTCTTTCTGTTTCCTTGGCGCTTTAAGCTTTATAGACTCTGCGAATTTCTCAATGGATTCTTGATCTGAAACACTTACAGTGTACTTAGTATTGCTACTGTAAGGGTTCTTTGAGTTGTTGTAAGTAGTTAATGAAGATATTATTCCTATTCTCAAAAGACTTGATTGGAGTTGATGCATTAATACTTCATTGTTAGTTGAAATACTGATACGTTTCCTGTTTTCTGAACAGGATCCTTCTGCATCATAAAAACCGGTAATAAATCCTTTCAGCACTTCTTCATCGTCTCTCAATATTTTAGCAGGAATTTGAGTAGTTCTAGATTTTTTAATTTCTGGAAAATGCTTTTTGACAAATTTGACTAACGGCTTCCCGAACGCTCGTAGCAGATAGTAGTTTTTATCCTCCCTAAACCTAATTGAGGTATCGCAGCCAAATACTGACTCTAGTTTTTCCTGATATTTTTCAGCAACTTCTCTATCAGATTCATGGAAATTTAATCTTTCTGAGTCAAAACTACCGTCTCCGATAAAGTAACCTAGTATTTCTGCAAGATCTCTATCCATACTTTTCGGCAATTTGTAATTCTTACCAATACAGTACTTTGCTGTGAAGTCCATAAAATCTAAACCTAACTCGTTACAAATATTTCTCAAGAACTCCTGTCCCGCATTTCTCTCACCTAACTCAATTTTAGATATTGATGCTTGCGTTGCATCTATTCTTCTACTGAGCTTCTTCTGAGAGAGACTTTTCTCTTTTCTTCTCTGTTTTAATTTATGCCGCCCGCTATTTGAAATTATAAAGGAGTTATAACAGTCTTGTGACATCAGAAGCTCTTCTTGTTCAGAAGTTTGTATCGACTCAGGAAAGATTAGTTTATCGCCCTCTTCCAAATTCTTTACTGCAACACTTTCTACCCCTCTATCAGTTCTAAACAACTCGTGATCTGCTGAAGCCTTAATAATTTTTTTAGGATGTTTTGTTTCTATTTTATAGAGTTCTTTTTCATTTTCCCATTTATCAATTACCTCTGAATCCTTTATCCTCATTTCCACAAAATCTGCGCTCTTTACACAATCTCCTACCTCAACATCATCTATCCTACGTAATTCACCATTAGACATTTGAACTATAGTATCAGGATCAAGACATTGACCCCCTGCCTTAGTTTTTCCCGGAACATTAGAGGACATTGTCTGAACTGTTTTGACAGAGTTTCCTTGCAAGAATCCTATTGCGGCCTCGTTTTTATCCGCTACTACAAGCCCGTAGACTTTGTCGTCTACAATCATTTGTTTCAAGGGTTCAAGAACAAATTCTTTGTCGCAGCGGTAATGCCGTGACTCGATAGGTTGAGGCGGGATTACTTCCCATACCTGAATATCGGGTCTGCCTTCTCTTTCAGAAACATTTCCTGCAAAAAACGCCACCCCGTTTTCAGGCGTTTGTTGTTCTTCCTTCAGTTTGCGACCTATTTTATCAAGCGCAGCTTGAACATTTTTCCTCGTATGCTTTGATTTAATGTTTTCTGCTTCTGAGGCCTCACTGGTTATGAAGTCCCCCATTTTTGCCATGTCGTAGCCTGCTGGGATATATACTGAAACTAGTTCAGTATTTCTACCTCTGATGTCATCCAGTTTTTTTATCAGTTTTTTTAACTGATACTTCGACATTTCCTGGTGTTTTTGCTGTGTCATAACTCTGCCTTGAATTGAATTCTTTTAACCTACCTTACGACTATTGAAATGCTTTCGCCTTCAACGAAAGTCCCTTCTCCAGTGTAGACCTTTTCATCTATGACCTTAAACATTTCAGGTTTCAAAAGATGACCGGCGACTTCTAAATGTCCTGACTCAAATTGATAATCATTCTGTTCAAGTGCTTCTTCTATCTCAGGCACATTTTCTCCGTATTCAGGTCCGGCTTGACCGTAGTTTAGTTTAATTTCTTTGATTTTAGTCTCTAGTTCAGGAGATTTATCGGAGATTTCTAGTTCTTTGACGTGCATTACTTCTTTAATTGCTTTTTCAAAGCCTTCGATTTTTCCAAATACCTCTACTTCTTCTAGTTCTGTGTTCAAGGCCTTTCTTTCATCTGTCTTGTATTTTCTGATAAGGGAGATTGTTTCCATCGCGTTTTCTCCTTTTTTCAGGTCAGTTTTCACTTTTTGCGGTTTAGGCCAGTTAGACCTATGTACTGAGCTGGATAAGTACATTTCTCTCCAAATTTCCTCAGTAATATGTGGCGTGAACGGCGCGAACATTTGCAAAATCTTTTTGTGAGTCTGTCTCAAGGCCTTTTCTGCACTAGGGTTTTCGTCTTCAAGTCTTTGTTTACAGATTTCTAGGTAGTCATCGCAGAATGTATTCCAGAAGAAACTTCTAAGTGTGTCTCTAGCTTTTGAAAATTCATAAGCCTTGAAGTTTTCTGTAACTTGTTTTACGACTTCATCAGTTTTTGCTACCATCCATTTGTCAACGGACTCCAACTTGACGTCTTTCTCGTCCGCCTTTTTTTCTGTCAAACTATCGACGAGTTTAGAGGCGTTCCATAGTTTACGTAAAAGTTTTTCTCCGCCTATAAGGTCTTTTTCTTTTAACGCAAGGTCATCGCCGACCTTAGCGCCTGCACACCAGTAACGGGCTGCGTCAACTGGGTACTCATCAATAACTTCCTTAGGCGATGTGACGTTGCCCCGAGATTTACTCATTTTCTCTCTGTTCTCGTCGAGTACGTGACCGTGGATCATAACGTCTTTGAACGGTACTTCGCCGGTATGTTCGTAACATTTGACTAATGTGTGGAACAACCAGAAAGAAATAATATCGTGGCCTTGATACCTTAAGTTCATTGGGTAAAGTTCAGGCCTCTTGATTTCTTTTCCGTTCCAGTCGGCATTGATAAGTGGAGTCAAGCTGCTTGTTGCCCATGTATCAAATACATCAGTTTCTGGTTCGTAGTCTTCTGGATTATCGACTGGAGGTTCGTCCTCCATAGGATCAACTGGTAAATCCTCTTTATTCGCAAAGACAGGTTCACCTGTTTCTTTATGGTACCAAACTGGGAAAGGAATTCCAGAATCTCTCTGTCTTGATATGCACCAGTCCCATTCAAGACCTTCGATCCAGTTTTTGTAACGTGTAAACATTTTCTCAGGGTACCAGTTCATATCTTTCCCTGCATCTAGGTAAATTTCCTTCTTGTCAAGGACTTTAATATACCACTGTTCTGCTACCATAAACTCAATTTCGTGGTCACAACGTTCGTGTACTTTTACAGTATGTGTTATTCCTCGCCTGTCAAGCAACTTGTTTTCGATTTCTAGATCTTCTACTATTTTTTCACGTGCCTCATGCGTTGTTAGGCCTTCATATTCTCCAGCCTCATCTGTCATTGTACCATCTCTATCGATCGCAAGTTTCAGGTCTAGATCATGAGCCTGATACCATTCAATATCATTCTGGTCTCCGAACGTACAGCACATTACTATTCCTGTACCTGTTTCCATGTCTACGCGTTCATCTTCAAGAATCGGTACTTCCTGTCCAAAGAGAGGTACGACTGCTTTTTCTCCTACTAGATTTTCATTGGCCTCATCTTCAGGATGTACAAATATTGCGACACATGCAGGGATTAGTTCAGGCCTTGTTGTAGCAATAGTAATAGTTCCATTCCCTGAAGCTAAATCGAACTCTATATCATTGAAATGCGAGTTTTTCTCCATGTCCTCAGTTTCTACCTGTGAAATGGCCGTCTCACAGTCCGGACACCAAATTGCAGGAGCTTTTTCACGGTATTCTCTTCCCTTTTCATAAAGTTCTAGGAAAGATAGCTGAGAAATCCTCTGTACTTCCGGTTGGATGGTCTTGTAAGTATTATTCCAGTCCATAGAAAACGCGAATTCCTTCATTATTTCCTCGAACTCTGCTTCATACTTTTCACAGACTTCTCTAACCATTTTCTGGAACTCAAATCGTTCATAGTCCTGATGTCTTACATCTAATTCTCTTTCAGTAAGCCTTTCAGAAGCAATACCATTATTATCATAACCAAACGGGTAGAAAACATCTTGATCTCTCATTCTCTCAAACCGGGCTTTGAAATCTGCTAACGTGTTCCCATAAGTGTGGCCGAAGTGAAGACTTCCCGACACCGTTGGAGGCGGAGTGTCTATTGAAAATACTTGGTCACCTCTTTCTCTGTATTCATATACTCCTTTTTGCTGCCATTTTTCAGTCCACTTGGATTCAACTTGGTCTGGATTGTAATTTCCTTCCATTAAATTATACTCCTCCGGTTTAGATCAACTAGAAAGTTCAACGGTTTTAAAACCGTTTCAAAGTAGTGAAACGGCTGCCGATACAAAATATTCACCCTTAATTGAATAGACGCCGTTCATATAAACACAGTAGAGGCCTAGCCTTTAATGTATTTCCTACTAGTTCAATTATTCTCTCTAAGTTTTCTAGAAGTCCCCTAAGCTTCTGTTACCTGGGAAAGTCATTCCGTCTTCTGCAAATACAACTTTTTGATCAATTTCATCTTGTAGCAATGTTTTCTGTTTTTCTAGATCAGATTCTAGGAATTTGTACCCCAGGTGAGTGATTATAACGGTTGAGGCCTCTGAATTTCCGAGTATTTTAGGCACGTCACTTAAATCTGTATGGCCTTTGTAAGGTTCTTTCCACGGTCTTGAGCAATAGATCACGATAACGTCGCAGTCGTCGTAGAACCCTACTAATTCTTCACCATACTGTGTGTCTGTCCAGAATCCCCATTTTTTCTCGCCATTAGATACTTTGAAACCTACGCACTTAGGATCTGTATGGAACATCTCTTGAGTTTCAATTTCTAGGCCTTGGAACTTTGTTTTTCCATCGTTTTCCAGCTGAACTATTTTGTTACACATGTTTTGATGGTAGTTTGTTATAGTCTGCTCAGTATCGCTGAATCCTTTCAGTACTGATTCTGGAGCCATCAGCTGACAGTAGTTTTTTTCGCATTGCGTTATTACTTCTAGCAAGGCTTCTGCATCGTTGTAATGGTCTAGGTGAGAGTGCGAAACAATTATGCCTTCAAGTTTTTCTCTAGGATAACTTGAATTTGCATTGAGGCCTATAAGAGCGCCAGGTCCCGGGTCAATGTGTAGTGCAGTTTCATTTGTTTCTAATATCATGCCGCCAGTTTTTCTTTTCTGTGTTCCTGTGACAAATCGGCCTCCTCCAGTTCCTAAAAAGTGCAGCTTCATTGTTTATACAGAGGATAGTTAGGCCTAAAAATATAGCTTTTCTACTCTATGTACATGGAAATCGAAAATCTGGCTTCTGAAGCAGAAGATTTTACTGGTAATGTGTGGAAGATGGAAAAAGGTGAGGTTTGTCTCGTTGATGCAGGTACAGGAGATACTTGGGACGTTGTTAAAAATTTAGATTCACTTGAAAAAGTGGTTATAACGCATAGTCACTATGATCATATTGATAATCTCTCTAAAATAATAGAGAAGTTTTCTCCTGATGTGTATGCATATGAGCCTTCTAATTTGGATGTAGATGCGGAAAAACTTAGGGATGGAGACGAAATCAAAATTTTAGGTTTAGAGTTTAAAGTTTTTCATACGCCAGGTCACAAAAATGACTCTATATGTATCTATAACAAGAGAAACGGCATTCTTTTCACAGGAGACTTAATATTTCCTGAGGCCGGATTTGGGAGAACTGATCTAGCAGAAGGGAGTCGAGATATGCTTATTGCTTCAATTAAGAAGTTATTGGCTCTAGAGGTAGAGGAATTTTATCCTGGTCATGGGGATGTAGTAGAGGAAAATGCATCAGAATGGATTGAGAAATCTCTAGAGGAAGCAGAAAAACATCAATCAAAGTATTGAATTTTAGGCGGTAACTCTGGTTAGTTGGCTGTTTTTTTGAGTATGAGAATTATTCCGCCG
>LKMP01000024.1 GCA_001563915.1 Nanohaloarchaea archaeon B1-Br10_U2g21 | reverse complement strand
GCTTAATGGAATCTCTTGAAACGAAAGGCATCTCTAGGCAAGAATTATTTAGAAAGAACCTCAACGAGCCTAAGCCGCTTCTTATAATTAGAATGGCCGGTCAAGAGTCTAATGAAGACGATAAATGGGTTAGAAAAAAGCTTACAAATGAATATGGAGCAAGGGTTGTAGGTAGTGCTTATGGAATACCTCCGGATAAATTTCCCAAAAAACTATTACAAGGAGAAATAACACTAGATGAGTGGATTGAAGAAGAAATAGATGAAGAAGGGAAAAAAGCCAATTATGCTTATGTAACATGGGTAGATCTTCAGAAAGGTCAACTCTATTGGAAACACAACTATCAGGCAAAGGCTCCTAGAGCAGATATAGGATATACCTTTGATTTAGACGATTTAATTAAGGATGACTTTTACGAGTTTGATGAGGTCAAAGATGCGCTAGGACTTATTAAAAAAGGAGATATAGCCTTCTTTTCCGCTAGGTATGTAGATGAAGATGAAATGGAGGCAATCCACAGAAATCAATCAAGTATAGAGAAAAATCTTGGAAATCCTAGTTTGAAGCAACTAACTAACGAGGTAACTAAAGAAGAAATATTGAAGAGTCTTGAGAACTATGTGTCAGACCCTGATAATGTCGCTGAAGGAATCAATGAGCAAGCACAAATCTGGTGTGAAGAGATTTACAATCCCGGATAGTAGCATAGTCTTATTAATTAATTTACTTATTCCTAATACAAAATAGCGTTACAGTTGTTACTCTTGTTACAACTCTATAAGCTAGAATTTTATTGTTGTTTTGAGGTTAAATTATTTATTTAAGTGTTTTAATTCAATTATTTATTGAAGGAGGACCATAAGAAGTGTTGTAAGTTGATTGAAATGCGTTTTTCAATTATTTATTGACAAAACGTGTTATCCGGCCGATTTTATTTCGGACGGGGCTAGTCGATTCTTATTCCGTTTCCCTAAGGGAGATTACATATATCCTTCAAGCCGCATTAAACGGTGAGAGATGAGAGGGGAAAATGACGCGAAACTACAAAACAAACTCCAAAAATAAAAATATATCACTTCATTTCTTGCCTCTAAACTTAAATCAAGATCTAGTTTTTTAATCAGAGTAAATTCTTTTCATTACTCTCTTTAGTATTATTCCAATAAAGTCTCTTGCTCCGTAAGCTTCTTCTTCCAAGTATTTCATGTCTTCAGAAAGATTGACTAGCTCAAATTTGCCCACATCTTTTTTAGCGAGAAATCCATGAGCCTCCAAAGATTTTACAGACTTTTTAGCTGCTTCTTTTGAGCTATATACCTTGAAGGCTTCTTCCATTCTCAAAACATTATTATTTTCAAATGCTTGTTGTAATAGTTTGCGTTTTTCTGGAGTGAGTCTCATAAGAAGTGCAGACCATTTAGTGGCTTGTCCAACCCCCGTCTACCGGCAGATTTACTCCCGTAATGAATGATGCATCTTCTGAAGCTAGAAATGCTGCTGCCCCTGCTATTTCTTCAGGTTCAGCGACTCTGCCCATCGGTGTTTGTTCTAAAACATGGTTTCTGAACTCTTCATCTTTAAGACCTTCTTCTGTCATCGCTGTTTTGACAAATCCAGGGCAGATTGAGTTAGCTCTTACTTTATCCATTGCTAGATCATCTGCAACACTTCGAGTAAGATTAACAACTCCTCCTTTAGCGGCATTGTATGCTGTAGCTCCTACATCACCTACTAGGCCATATATAGATGCAACATTGATTATACAGCCTTTATTCTCTATTAAGTGTGGCGATGCTGCTCTGCACCCATAGACTACTCCATCAAGATCAACAGACCTAATTTTATGATACTCTTCTATATCCATTTCTTTAATTGAGGCTTGTGAGCCAATACCTGCGTTATTTACAAGTACATCAAGTCTTCCGAATTTTTTCACAGTCTGGTCAACCATGTCTTCAACTTGTTCATTATCTGATACATCAGTTTCTATGAACTCGCAGCCGAGTTTTTTAGCAACATCTTCTCCAGATATATCAGCTATAACTACTTTCAAGCCTTCTTGTTTGAATCTTTTTGAAATAGCCTTTCCAATCCCAGAGCTTCCACCAGTAACTATTGCGACTTCTCCTCCGATCTCCATAAACAAACTATTGTAACGTACAATATAAACGATTTTTTTATTCATATCTTAATGCATCAGCAGGTTTCAGGTTAGATGCGTTTCTTGCCGGGAAATATCCTGAGATTAGGCCTAGTGTCGCTGCGAATCCTATTGATCCTGCAATTAAGCTTAGAGTGTAGCCTCTAGTAATCAAAGTATCAGTATAAGTTGTTACAGCATAGACCACTATTTCGCTTATGCCTATTCCTATTAGCACTCCTATAACTCCTCCTATTAGCCCGATTAGGCCTGCTTCAAGCAGGAACAGCGTTCTTATATCTTTTTTAGATGCTCCAATGGCTTTGAGTACACCTATTTCCTGCGTTCTTTCGTTGATAGCCATGTACATAGTGTTCATTATCCCTATTCCTCCTACAAGGAGGGCAATGCTTGCTAATCCTACAACTATGCCTTGTACTACCCCTAAAATGTTTGTTAATGCGTCAAGCACATCTTGAGGTATTGTTACATTGAAGTCTTCGTCTCCTTCCTCCAGCCCCCTATCCCGTCTTAATTCCTCTTCTATATTTTCTCTTACTTCTTCCTGCGTGAATCCTGGCTGAGTCAACGCAATAATCTGGGTAAGTTCATCGTCAACTTCTTCCATATCCCTAACTATGTCAATATCGATTAGCATGCTGTTCTGGAACTGTGGGTCGCCTGCACTGTAAATACCTTGGATTCTGTAGTTATCCGAATCTAGCTCCACTTGGTCGTTAAGACTTGGTTCTCTTTCATATCCTTCCGCCATGCTTCTTGTGATTATTGTTGAGGTTCTGTCAGGCCCTCTTAAAATTCTACCATCTTCCAGCGTGAACGGTAGGCCTGTAAATGCAGTGTCAAACTCAGAAAGATCTACCCCTGCCACATTTACCTCCTGCCCATCTCCCCTAAAGTTAACTGTTTTAGAGACTGTATACACTCCTGTTGCGCTTTCAACACCTCTAGCTCTTTCTATAGTGTCAAGATCTGAATCCTCAACTGTTCCAGTAGTAATTACTTGATTTGACCCCAGTTCTTCAAACTCCTGAGTAATAGCTACTTCTAGCCCTTGGCCTAGCGAGACTAGTGAGACTACTGCAGCTATACCTATGAACACCCCTATTACTGTAATCCAAGACTTTCTTCCTCTTCTTAAGGTGTTTCTAACAGCTAGTTTCCCAATACCTGTTATCATCCCTTTCTAATCGCCTCCACAGGCTCAAGGTTAGCTGCTTTACGAGCAGGCAAGTATCCTGAAACCACGCCAAGCACAAACGAAGCTCCGAGAGCACCACCAATTAACTGAATCGATCTTGACGGCTCCAAAGGTATGGCCACTGATTGCCTGATGATGTAGAACGCCAATTCACTAAGCCCCAAGCCTAAAACTATCCCAATCACTCCCCCTACTAGACCTATTATGCCTGCCTCGAAAAGATATACTGCTAGTATCTGATTTTTTCTGGCTCCTAAGGCCTTCATTATCCCAATCTCTTTAGTTCTCTCTGATACTGACATGTACATAGTGTTAAGAATGCCCAAACCCCCTACAAATAACGCTATCGAAATTATTCCTAATACAACATACTGTACAAGATTAAGAATTCCTAGAAAAGAATCAATTAAATCATCTGCAGTTGATACTGTGAAGTCTTCGTCTCCCGCCTGAATGTTTCTTTCTCTTCTAATTTCTTCTTCTATATCTCGAGCAATATCATCAGGTTCTCCAGCAGATACCTCTGCCACAACATAATCTATCCTGTCATCTTCATCAAGAATATCTCTTACTGTCTCAATAGGTAAAGCTATAGACCTATCAAATTCTGGGTCTCCTGACGCTTCCAAGAGACCCACTGTTCTTACATTTTCTCCGGCCAAATTAATCTGTGATCTAAGACCTACTTCTCGTTCAAAAATATTACCCTCATGAAGATCATATCCTGCTAATCCAGAGAATCTATCTCCTTCTCTAATATTTCTACCAGAATCTACTTCTAGGTTATTGCTTCTCATCACCATCTCTTGAGAAGAATCAGTAGGTATTCCAAGCATAGGAACTCTTTGTTCTTCTCCTCTAAACTCTCCTGTGGTCTGTGTATATATTACTGGTCCAGCCTCGCCAACTCCTTGAGTTCTTCTTATCGCTTCAAGGTCTTCTTCATCAAGACCTCCTTCACTGAAAAATCCTTCTAAACCCTCTCCTGGCAAAATGAAAATAGTATTTGCCCCTAATTCTTCAAACTCTTGTGTTACTGAATCCTCTAATCCTTGACCTAATGAAAAAAGCGCTACTATCGCAGTTATTCCAATCACAATCCCTATTACTGTGAGCCAGCTTCTTTTGCCTCTACGAAATAGATTTTTTCCCGATATTTGGGCCAAGTCATAAATCATGTTTTGTCTAGGCCTTCATTCCTTTTCACGGTTTTTTCTTCGTCTTCTCCAGTAATAAATTCCTCCGACTGTAAGACCCAGCGCCAATATAAGAACAATCCATGGCGCTCCTGACTCTGTGAGACCGTATCTTCTGAGTTCATCTGAGCTGTAGAGTCTTCTCTCTATCTCAAATGTTTTTTCTTGATCTCCTTCACCGTCCCTATAATTTACTGTCACAGGTAGCTCAAGCTGTTCGTCTTCTTCCACATAAATATCAAATTCGGCAGTCTGAAAATCATCATCAATCATTGACCCTAAATATATGGAGTCTTCAGACAGAATTTCATACTGATCAGATTCCTCTAACTGAACTTCTGTGAACCTAGCCTGGCCTTCTCCTTTGTTTATTATGCTAAATGTCACTTCTCCACTACCAGAAGTTCTTATATCTGATTCTTCAATCGCTACATCTATATTAGGAAAACCTCCAATGTTAACTCCTGTCGTTTCACTCATTGAAAGCTCGTTGCCAGCTTGATCTTGGTAATCAATCGTTATCGGCAAATCATGAAGCTCGTTGTCTGCATCATCATCAACGTCAATTGTAAAGTTTACTTCATCATCTTGTAATGGCTCAATGCTTGAAATTCTCTCTCTGGAGGTTTCGCGAGTAGATACAGGTAATTCTGAAGTATCTAAAGATACATCAATATTTCTAAAGTTAGCGTTGGCCAAGTTCGTCAAGCCAACAACCATCTCTCCGCTGCTTCCCGATTCAACTCTTTCAGGAAACTCAAGACTATCTACAATTAGCGAACGATCATCTACTCTTACTTCTAGGGGAATCCTTTCAGTAATGAAGCTGTCCCCACTACTTGACTTATCAATCTTTAGCGTGTTATTTCCATAGACTGCGTTTTCATCTACCTTGAGTTGTACTCTGATATCTCTATGCT
>LKMP01000023.1 GCA_001563915.1 Nanohaloarchaea archaeon B1-Br10_U2g21 | reverse complement strand
TCAGGTTGCTGTCTTCCTGTTTTTCTTGGTTGATCCATGGTTTGTCCAGTATGCTGGATGTCCAGGAGGAATCCATTCCTAGGTAGAATACGATAGGTCTGTCGACGTATGCTGATGATTTAGCGGAAGCCAGTAGTACTCCTTTACTGGTTTTCTCTGACTCTATATCGTAGGTATCAAGGTAGTATTCTAATCGGCTGAGATTCTCATCGATAATTTTTTCGTCTAGTATTCCTAGCTCCTCTAGGTTGTTTTCAAGTTCGCTGCAGTCTTCACCAAGCTCTTCCTCAAACAGTTCTACTGCCTCTCCGAAGGTAGATTCTTGAACTTCTTGAAGCAACTTCCTGAAATCTTCTACTTCGTTGTCTTCCACACCGTCTAAGTAGTCGTTGTTGAATTCGACGGAAATATTTCTACCTAGCTTCTTGAGTACGGGCTGACATTCCGTCACTAGTACTCTTTCAGATAGAGCCAGTCGGACGAGCCTTAGGCATGTACGTAATTTTTCGGATTCAGAGAATCCTTTCTGTGCCATGAAAGGTACTCCTTCAGATTGCAGGGCTGATTCTATCAAGGAGCCGTAGATGCTTTCAGGATTCGTTACAATAGCCACGTCTTGACAGTTTTCCTCCGTGATGTTCTCTTGAACAGCTCTTATTATTTCTGTAGTAGAGTTGTAGAACTTGAACTCTGGGACTTCTTCCTTTTCATCCGTGAAAACACTGAGTTCGTCCGCATCATCGGGGACTACTTGTTTATCCAACTCATTGAACTGGTGAGGGTTTACTACAGCTACATCTTTTTCGCTGTCAACCTGGAAATCTTGCATCTTGGAGTAGACGTTCTCTGTATTCTTAATGGCCTGGATTATCTGTCTAGTTGCTTTGTTGTCGAACCTTTCATACTGTAGTATAGCTTCAAGCTCTCCTGTTTCAAGCCAGCACTGAATAATATTTTCAAGTAGGTAGGAAGTTTGCTTCCAGGAAAGATCCGTTTCGTCTACTGCTTCTAGGAACAAACCTCGTTCCTTCACTAAGTCCTGATTCTGGTAGTTGCTGAGAACATAGATCATTGGCGTGGTAGCGAAGTGACCAAGAATTGGTTCCTCTAGTCGTGTGTTCAATGCGTCTTTGAGAGAAGCTTCAGCTGTGAAAACCAAGTCATAATCTTTGACTTTTTCGAATATTTCCTCTACAGATAGAGTCCTTTCAACTTGAAGATCTTTCTCTTGTTCTTCAGCTACGGAAGAATCCTGCTCTGTAACTACCTCCGGTCCCACATTGTATATGTAAAAACACTTCCATTTATCGTTCTTTCCCTCGTGAAGCTGTGATTGATGAAGCTTCAAAGAAGCGAACAAAAAACTTGTTTCATATTCTTCTGTTTAGTTCAATATTACTCCCATAATTCTTTATTTAACTCCCACTTTACAACAGATATATAAATAATAGTTTCAATTATAGTTAATTATGCCAATACCTGCTGAAGAAGTACGGGAACAAGATCGGAAAATCGAAGCTAAAAACCAGATCAAAAAATTCCTGAACGAGAACCCTGCAAAATTTTCAGAAATAGTAGAAAATGTTGATAGATCCAAATCAACTGTCTCCAGATATCTCAAAGAATTCAAGGAAAAGGACGTGATATATCAAGACGAAGATAACTGCTACCATCTCCAGAATATGAGCAACGATGAAAAGAGAATTCTATCTGAAATCGTTGAAAAAGGCATGAGTGAGAAGGAGGAAGTCAGCGATTCTCTTAACTTAACGGTAAACCTCAATTCTAAGCTGGAGAAGTTGATAGAGCTAAACTATCTCTCAGGAACTCCGGAAGCATTCTCGGTAACAAACAAGACCTTAGGATTGCTGGACAAGAGTATTACGGGAGAAAGACTCGACGATCAAATGGTGGTTAACACGGTAGAAAGCGATGGATTTTCAAGCTATCAGGTAAGTTTTGACCCTGTTCTTCGTTCACCAAAAGACTTCCTTGGATTTTGTCCAGATCTTCCGAATAACGTACAAATCTGTAATCACTGCGGGCTGCCGCTGAATCCAAAATACATCAAGGCAATTGTGACCAGAGATCCGGAGAACCCTGAAGATACTGAAGTATCGGAAGAGATGAAACAGAAACTGGATGAAATATTTGACAGGCTTTACGGACCGGTAGGATCAGTTTACAGATTATTCCGAGATTATCAGAGTAACGAAGAATGGACGGAGAAACATTACAACACATATCGAAAGGACGGAGAAAGCTACCATCCTCACTGTTACAAGGTGATTGAAAATGAAAATTGAGGATTTGAAAGAAGACCTAGAGTTCGGAAGGGATTTAGGCAAAGAGAAAGAAAGAAATTTCCAAAAATTCCCTGAAAAAACACTTCATGCTATTGTGAAATGCCTAGAAGAAAACGGCAACCAATGGGCGAAAAGAAGCGATATCCTCGAGAAAATTGAGGAGTACTGGGAACTCAACCTTCACTTGAAAAAAGGATCAGAGGGTAGAAACCTATACGATCTGGAAGGCGGAGGATTAACAGAAACCTTCAATCCTAGCGACTGGATCGGAGCAAACCTTACCATGGAGGAAGAGGGAAAAACACAAGCAAAGATGGGAGATAGAGATACACTGAATCGGTGGAAAGAAATCTTGGAAAGAAAGAAAATCGGAGATCACTGGGCTTACAAAATTAAAGACGAGAACTGGAAGAAGATATCGGATATCCTGCCAGAGTAAAAAATATTCGTTGTGTGTCGATTGCCATCAAACCACAACTAACGGGGCTTCAAGCCCCGAACTTATTACTACTATAAGCCATATTCACTAAACTTTTGCCACCGAATAAACTACTAATATGGATGCCGATGAAATAGATCCGTTTCTGGATGAGATAATTGAACAGAAGGTGAAGGAAAATAACGAGCAGGAAGTAGTGGATTTATTGGCTAGTCAACCTGCGCTGTCGAAAGGCTCGAAGCGTGTTCTGATGTACTTGAAGAACCTTGACGGCGAGGCAGAAATGGATGATTTGAGAATGGTGTTGAAGGCCGCGCCGATAATGGATGAAGACAGGCTGGACAGTATACTAGAAGAACTTGAAGAAGCAGATAAAGTAGAGAAAACAGGTAGCAGGGTAAAGTTGAGTTAGCTAGATCCAATTAGTTCAAAGAGATTAATCCTCAGGTTAACCTGTCATTTTCTTGAAAACCGATGTAACTCAGTACGTAAAGTCAGGCCTGTTACAGTCATAGAACGTGTTATAAGTCGTTTTTCTGCCATTAGATGACTGCCTAAAATCAGCCGTATTTTGGTTAAAAAATTAAGAAAAGTTAGAAGTTTAACCTCAGAGAACTTCCTAAAGTCCGAGGTCGTCGATTTTCTGTTTGACCTGAGATAGGTGGGCGTCAGACACGTCATACTGTCGCGCCACCATAGTCTGGTTTTTAGGGCTATCATTCTCTTTTATCTTGACTAGCTCCCAGATAAGTATACGGGTTTTACTGGATAGGTCTCTGAATTCTTCGTTTTCCATCAGCTTCTCCCAGGTGGAAAGATTGTCTTCAAGTGGTTCCTCTATTTCTTCTAGCATTTCTTTGATGAAACGAAGCATGTAATCTTGCTCTTTATCCATCATTTTACTGTAATCTTTGCCCAAAAGTTTAGACAGATTTTCCATTATATCACCTCTATTTTGTTTTTACAGGTTTTGCAGGCATACTTCTGTTCGTTGACCTCAACCATCGATGTGGAACAGTTGAGACAGTTGACCTTCTCATCATAGTCTGAATTGAGATTGCTTTCCGTCAAACCTACTTTCACCAGGTACCTGATTACACTGGCCTTGGTCCACTGCATTCCTTCACTGATCTCTTCTATCTCTTCCATGGTCGATCTTCTGAACCGTGTATGCATCTGTATCAGCCGATCATTCTTTGTACCTGTATGACGAGTATTGAGGTCACTTGAGGTTGCTGAACTGTCCTCAGCCATCTTTATCGCCTTTCTTAAGCTCTTTCGCTTTGTTTCTGTAGTACTTGATTTTGGCTTGTATAGCTACGCTGATTGATGGAAATTCTTTGAGTCTAGGAGGTGCTGTGTCTCCATTGTCGTCGGAGGTCATACACCACAATAACTCAGGAATAGGGGTCAAGATTTAATCCCGAAGATTCAAGAGACTGTGGGACTATTCATTTATATATGGTAGAGATCGTCAGACCAGAGCCACTACTGCTGCAACTAAACTTTTCCGAACTACTACCTGCAGCGGAAAACCCAAGGAAAATAGGTAGCAGAGCGGCCATACTTCTACTGGCTGAAACGAAAGACGAAGTCACACTAAACGAAATCAAAGGCAGCCTTGAAGGAGTAAACATAGATCCTGAAGACTTCAGAAATCGAATAGGCATATACTCGGAAACCGAATTAGAGAACTTGAAAAGAGAACTACTCAACAGAGGCTACTTAGATCAGGAGAAGACACGAGGACCGTACCAATTAACCGCAAAAGGCCATGAACTACTCGAAGTCTATGTAAACCTTCTCCAACTTGAAAGAATTGTCAAACAGTACGAGATAGATTATATCGACAGGAACAGAGTACTGCTCCAAAAGATTCCGTCACTACCATTAACATCAGCCGACCTGACAGATGAGCTCAGAGATAGAATACTTAGTTATAAAGAAGAATATAAGATACAGAAAGAGCTGGCCTACACTCCTCCTGAAGGAATGCTAGATGCAATCGACTTTGATCATCTAGTGGACTTTATACAAGAAGAGGATCCACTACCCAACAATCTTCCTAGATTCGCTATGGAAGAAGCACTAGAATATCTCTTTGAATCCGCAGTAGAACCTATCAGACAACAAGACAAGAAAATCAAAGAGCAGATAGACCTCATAAAGTCAAAACTTGATGTCATAAACTCTGATTCCGATAGAGAACTGGAAGAGGTAGACGAGGTTAAAAATTTAATGAAGAAGATAGCAGAACGACCTGAACCACCACAGCCAGTCTCTGAGTTAAAAGAGGAAATCGCTGAGACAACCTCGCTTAATCTACCAGATAACTGGAGATAAAGCACCATGTTAAAAATTTAACTAGGTGCACAGATAGTTCCCGAAAAATCTAAGAAGATAGAACAGTAAACTTGGGGTATGGGCGATACATGGTGTAAAGGTGTAGGCCGAGATGTTTTATCAAAATTCAGGAGATGGGAAAGAGAAGCCAAGAAGGAGAACTCTGATACTATCGCAAATATCTTGGAAGAGCGGCAGAATGAGTGAGATGTAAATTAAATTTTTAACTGGTAGTTAATTTTCTAACCTAGAACAGTAATTAGGTATTTAAAAGTTAAGTAGAAGTCTTAGATAAGGTTAAATCCTTAACCAAAAGCACAAAACTACGCATAAGTCCTGTCGCGTGTCCCCCGCAAACTTAACTTTTTAACCTGACAGAAATTCTGGAATGTGCTTGTGTTAAAATCTTAATATTGAAGGAGCGCAAGTTTTACTCGCATATGCATTCGTGGCTTTTCCCAGCT
>LKMP01000007.1 GCA_001563915.1 Nanohaloarchaea archaeon B1-Br10_U2g21 | reverse complement strand
TTGGTTTTGTCTGGTCCGAGTCCTAGCGCCGTAACTGTTCCTGGTTCCAGCTCAGTCAGACCGGCATCACATACTTCGTACTGAGGTATATTAAGTCTTTCAGCCTGAGACATTATCTCATCAAAATTTTCGTTTCCCTTCTCCAATACTATTTTTCTTGCTCCATTAAGATGCCAATCATCTTGAACATCTTTTGAGGCCTTAATATACGCATTTACGGATGCGTGGCAGGCCTGTGCCGCTAATTTTCCTTTACTCATGTCTAGTGATTGATCAATTATTATTGCCTGTTTAATTTTTTTATCCCGTGAATTGTTCATTCCTACAAATCTATTATTACTGCTAAATCTTATTTACTTTTCGGTAGTAACGAATTTGTGCTGCAAGGGTTTTAACATAAAATGTTGAATGGGTCCGCCCAGATTCGAACTGGGGATCTTCGCCTTGTAAGGGCGACGTCATAACCAACTAGACCACGGACCCGCGGCGTAATATTCCTGTACGTACAGGAGATTTAAAAACACCTGCTTTAAATTTCCTCTCCCAGCACAGGATCAAACACGGTTTCACCAGACCTATAGTAAGGATAGTAGATCTCCTCAACGTCTTTAAACTCGTCTTCAAGCTCCTCAAGAGACACTTCAAAATCTATCAAATCATCAGCCGCAACACTTTCTTCAAATACCTCAATCTCAAGTACAGATTCTTTAGGCTCTCCATCCTCTAAAAGATCTTTTTTCTCTAACTCATTAATTCTTTCAGCAAGTTTCGTAGGCGAAATATCAAGCCTCTCAACAATCTCAGATCTTTCTTTACCTTGTTTCAGCATCTCAAATAGCTCTCCATCTGATTCTGACACTATAGCTCTCGAAGCCTTCACCTCGCCATTTACTCCGTCCACAAGAAGTTCTCTACCATCTTTTTTCGCCACATATAATGGATAGTAAGCCGTAGAGAACTTTTCACCATAACGCGCCTCTATCTCAGGAAGAGTTTTCGCAGTATGGAAAACTGAGATATCTACCTGCTCTACGTATGACTCAGCAGTTTGGGTTTCGCCCCCGTGAACTGTTCTCCTAGTTCTAACATCAGTCATAACAGGATAATCATTTCCAAGCAAGAACGCCACTCCTGGAGGGAGAGACGTGATCATCTCCTCAACTGCAGAATTAACCCCTTCAAAAGACTTAGAAATTGCCTTCAAGTCATTAGGATTAGTGACTCGCAAAATAAACTGAGTATTACACTGGCTCAATACATTCTTATCAATTCGAGCAGGTCTCTGACTTATAACCCCCAAGCCCATACCAAACTTTCTACCTTCAGACGCAATCTTCCTTAAAATTGGGTTAGAGACTGCCTGGCCAAACCCTTTTTCAGGCACAAAATTATGTGCTTCCTCTATAACCATAATGAATGGCGGGATTCTGTTACGCTTACGCAGCTCGAAAAGCCTCTCAGCCAATAAATATGCTGTCATTTCAGTTGCTTCAGGTTCAACCGCCTTTAAATTAATCACTGACGCTTGGCCAGGCACTACTAAATCTTTCAAATCTATTGCCTCTTCTGCAAACAATCCAGAATCATCTAGTTGCTCAAGATAATTCAAAAGATTCCATTTTGCTGTAGACTCTTCTATAGATACTGCATCCTGTACATCAAGCAAGTTATAATCTTCTCCCTTATCATTTAATCTTTTAAGCGCCGTATAGAGTACCCCCATCTGAGAATTCGTCAAAGAATCCGTAATCAAAGTCGTCAACTGTTTTTTATCTAAGTTTACAGATGAAAACTTCAAAGGCAACGCACCATGATTAATATCTGTATTAGGAGAGTATTCCTTAACCGGATAACTTTTGCCATCCTCCACCTCAGGATTAGGCTGTGCTAATGAGGGATATTCTCCGTGAGGATCCATTATAAGTACTGGGAACTCGTCTTCAAGCATTTCCTCAACCAATATTGAAGATAAATATGATTTACCTGCTCCAGTCTGTGCAAGAACTGCAAAATGCTTGTAGAAATCTTCCGCATCCACCATTATATCTATATCAGGATTAGTTTCTAGAGATCCAATTTTAAGGCCCGCCTCATTAAGCCCTAGCGTATCCGATATAAGTTCTTGGTCAGCCTTATAAACTATTGAGTCCGGTTCAATTACGTGTCTAGGTGCTCTTGTCAACCCTTTATCTCTATAACCTATGATGTTTGCTGTAGCCGTAGTCTCACCTGAAGCATGTTTAGTGACTTGATCTACCTGAGCCAGAATCCAATTTTCGTTACTTTTCACCGATACAAAATCGAATTTCCCTACCTCTTCCACCGCTCTAAAAGTAAATGAAGAAGTATTGACATCGCCTTCAATAGTTCCTACTTGCATATATTACAAAGACGTTACGATATTTGATAAAGCCATTCGCCCATCTAGTTCAACTCGATATAGCTTTACTTTTCTCGCCATTTAGTAGACAAAATATTCGAAGTTTTCATTAGATCAAAACCAAAATTAGCTTCTATTGAATGATCTTCAATAACAATATTGTTTCCAGAACTAGTCACAGATATTCTTTCTTCAGAACCAAATTCATTAAACACTCAACGCGGACTGCCCTACTATTTCTATCACTCTACACTTCCTTCCTCATAAATAGTCTCAACCTCATCCTGAGATAAAGCACGATCATAAACACGAACCTCATCTATTTTACCATCCCAATGCCTATCAGAAGAAGAAGCTCTATGACCTATAGCATCATGAGCTCCCTGCTGTCCGAGACTAACGTCATCAATAGCGGTTTGAAACTGTCCATTCTTATATGTGCGAATAGTACTACCATTCCAAGTCATAGTAGTCATAACCCACTCGTTTACTGGAAAATCCCACTGGCTGTCATATGATGTTCCTCCTTGTCTTATGCTTTGTCTCTGATCTCTTACTCGCACCATAATATTAGCATTGTCTAATAAATCTATCTGGTGATAAGTACCCGTATCATCAAAATTCGCAAAGGACCAAAATGTTATAGTATATTCTCCCGCATCACTAACAACTTGGCTCGTATCACTTGATAATTTTAGATAATTATCTTCTCCATCTAACTCTAAAGCCATTCCATAAACTCCATCACCCCATTCATGATCTTCTTTTTCCCCATGGTTTTGGTTTTCTGATATGTCATATACTGTTTCTCCTGAAGTGTATACTTGGTCTAGCGGCCAGTATCCTTTGAGACCATTCATAATCAACGTTCTGTTATTGAAGTTTTCATCCAGATCCAAGGTACCTGTTACCGTTCCTGTAGTTGTCAGATTATCTAAATTATTAGAATCATACTTTACCTCCACATCCAGCATATTAGAATCTTCTGAAGGATTAATGCCGGGCAAATTAATCATATTTTCACTAGAAACATCCTGATTTAACTTGTAGGTTGTGTTAGTGTTGCCCGAGTTACTAACAGTTATTTCATTGATTTTTACTTGACCTATAGAATCCTGCATCTCAAACATCAAACCACTCTGAGTAGATACACCGAAATCCTGAACACTAACATGACTAGAATCAAAACCCGAAACACTCTCAACACTCTGATCATCTACCATTGAAAACACAGCTCCTCCCGCTATAGCGATGATAAGCAGCATCCACCCATAAGTCATCAGGTATTCAATAGCCGACTGTCCTAGAAATCCGCCTAGTTCCACACCATAACTTTAATTAGAGCAATTTAAAAATTGAAGCGGAATGAAGCCATGATTAGGTTTCAGATAAAAAATGGATATAGTTTGCATTTTTATCATTCCGCATAGTTATTTTGTGTTGAATATTTTTAGGTTAGAATTTGTATTTTGTGTCTAGACTTGTTTCAAGGACTGTTTTAGAAATATTTCTAGTTCGGGGGGCCTCCCCCTTTCATAGGGCTCGGATAGTTTCTAAAACGCTATCTGGCGTCAAGCTGGACTTCCTCACCAATACTCTGAAGAATAGGATAATCGTCTTCAACAGTATCCCACGTGTTTATAAAGTCCATATTCTCCATGTTGCTAGGGCCACCACTTCCTTGCATATCTTCTGTATTCAAAGCTATGGCGGCTCCATCACTGGAAGACTGTCCGCTTTCTTCCACATCCCAGTAATTATTGTTGTCTGTTCCTTCAGGACGGTCTTCACCTAGAAAACCTCCTATGTTTTGGCCGCCTTGATCAACAAAACCAGTAGAATATGAGTTTTCTATTAGTCCTCCATTCCAGTTTTGACCTACAAAACCTCCAACCCTCTCAGCATCATCATTTGGATCAACATCTCCAAATGAATATGAATTATTTACCTCGCCTGAATTAAGCCCTACTACTCCTCCTGCTCTAGTCCTGCCGCTATTCTGTATATTCAGATCAACATTTGCAAAAGAATAATGAATAGACCCTGTGTTTCGACCTACTAAACCTCCGCTATTTTCTTTTACTACACTACCCCCAGAAGCATATGAACTACTGACTTCTCCCCTATTTCTTCCTATAAGCACACCAGTATTGTCTTTTCCCACAACATCTGCATTTACAACGCCAATATCTGTAACTACAGCATCACTTCCTGTATCAGAAAATAAACCTACTGTATTTGTGTTGGGCAGATTTATTTCTAAGTCTTTTATTTCATTCTCTAAACCACTAAAGCTGCCTTCAAAATCTTCAATAGGATCAAAACCTTTACCATTGTTCCAGTAGTGTGTGCCTATTGCGTGTATATCTTTTTCTAGTTCATAGTAGGTTCCTTCACCAGTGTTTTCTTCAATTGCTTGCAATTCGCCTACGTCATTGATTTGGTATGGTTCTCCTTCTTCACCCTGCCCCTCCAAATCTTCATAGATAGATTGTAGATCCTCGGGTTTCGACGCTAGTATATTTACATCATCCTCAATTTCTAGTGTTCCTTGAATCTCTCCGGAAACACTAAGGTCTTCTAGGCTCCCAGAATCATAAGTAATATCTAAATCCAAAATTTGGGCGTTTTCAGCCTCTTCAACGCCTGATATATGGATTATTTCGTTGCTTCCAATTGAACCTAAGTCCAGATCTCCAGTCCAACTAATAGTATTCTCTTCATCTTCCAAAGATATTTCCTGTATTGTGACTTGTTCAGAATCAAAACTCTCTATCGAGAAACGCAGATTACCCGTCTCGCTGAAAGCAAAATCCTCAACCTGAACATCCTCTCCATCAAAACCACTTACCTCTACTAAAGTTTCCTCACCAACTGCAGAAAAGATTGCGCCGCCGACCACAGCAACAACTAATAACATCCAACCATAAGTCATCAAATACTCAATCGCAGACTGTGCTTTGAAGTCTTCAATAATAGACATTAATTAATTCTCAGGATTTCTAAAATATAATATCTCGGCTGTGGACAGACCTAATGTATTTCAACGTTATGTCTCCAATCCATTATATGGACTTTAAACTTCAAAGACCCGAATTCGAGTCAGGTCTACAAGAAAACTTGTTCTACCTAGGAGTATGTATTATTTTAATCATGGGAATGGCTGCAGCAAATAACGTTATGACTTCTGGAGAGGATGTAAATGTTGGACCTGTAGAAGTTTATTATGACTGTGTAGGGCTTGATTTAGGAGTCTGTCTAGGTATTGAAAGAGCTTTCCACGAAGTCCACAACTTTGATGACTGGGAATCTCCAGAAGAAGGTTCTGAAGACTACTATCGTGTCGCTGAAGCAGAGTTAATGTTGCAAGCATACCGTATCTGCGAGGACAAAGAACTGGAAGACATGGACTGGTTAGAAGACGCTGAACACGATAACAGAACAGGAGAAGAATGGTACGAAATGGAGGAAATCAATCTACTCGGCTGTGAAGATACTTTCAGATTTGAAGTAGACGAGTAGGTTAAAAGTTTGAGCCTTCGTAGTCTAATTATAAGGTGAATAATTGAAAATGTCTGAACACATTGAACGAACTTTCGTGGCTTTAAAGCCAGACACAGTTAAAAGAGGTATAACAGGTAAAATCATTGATATTTTTGAGGAAGCAGGATTCAAAATCTGCGGCATGAAAATGGTATGGGCAGACAGCGAAATTCTTGAAGAACATTATGCCGAACACGTTGATAAAGACTTTTATGAAGGTCTTGAAGAGTTCATGAGTTCAGGCCCTGTCGTTGCAATGGTACTAGAAGGAGTAAACGCTGTTGAGAACGGGAGGAAGCTTGTTGGAAGCACCGATCCTAAAGAAGCAAGTCCATCAACTATTAGAGGTCGTTTCGCACACATGTCATTTGATCATGCGGACTCTTCAGATACTCTACACAAAAATGTTATCCATGCTTCCGCTGAAGTAGATGAAGCTGAAAGAGAGATAAGTATCTGGTTTGATGAAGATGAAGTTCATACATTTGAACAAGCACATGAGTCCCAAGTCAGGTAACTGACTAAGGGGTTAAATGCTTAAATTTCATCCTTCATTTTTTTCTTATGACTAACAATAGACTTTACCGCTCTGAAAGTGACAAAATGATTGCCGGCGTATGTGGAGGAATCTCTGAAGTATATGACTTAGATCCCTCTCTTGTTCGAATCGCAGTAATATTATTGACTTTATTCACAAGCGGTACTTTTCTAGTCGTATACATTCTTGCATGGCTAATAATCCCTCATGAATCCGAATTAGCACAGGAAGAAGTAGAAATTGGAGAAGAATAAGAGGGTATCAGCACTCAAAAATCCCGGCGAAGATAAAAAATCTTCTACAAAACGTCAAATTGACGTTTACCGTGTCCCGCAGGGTTCATCATCTCCCCTCGTTTTCTTCTCTTAAACTATCTAATAATATTGAGAGAGTTTCTCAAGATCAATCTCGAATCCAGAAACTCTAGGTTCTATACCCCAATTATCTGTTACATTGCTGCTTAATTCGGCTATAAATCCTAAGTCCTCCCCTTCTTTCTGAATTTGAGCAGATCTCTTAGGCTTTGCAAAGCTTTTTTCTTCCTCAACTAGATCTAGTTTAATGCCTAACGTGTTTTCTAAGGCCTGTAGTACTTCACGAGCATCAGTATAGTCTACTTCTCCAGCCTTCACATAGCAGAGCTTCTTTTTATTTTCTGCAGAAGGCATACTGACAACATCTCCTGCTTCAAAGAATGCTTGCGGATAAGGTCTTTGACGGTTCTCTCTTAGAGCCTCCATCAAGCTTGGCAGCATCCAATTTCTAACAACTTCATAGTCTTCTGTTAATGCATTACTCATGGCTGCGTGAGGCTTTTTCTGAGTCTCCATCATACCAAACAGCTTTTTCTTGCTTGATAGTATAAACGTATGTGTTTCTAGTGCTCCTGTCCCAACTAAGGTTTCTCTAACTATTTTCGAAAATTTTTCTATTTCTTTTTCACCAGCGATCTGATCTAATTCCGGTATTTCAGACTCTATTTCATCATATCCATACGCAATTACTACATCTTCAATCAAATCATAACTATGCATAATATCGGTACGGTAACATGGGACTTGTACCTCAATACTTTGATCTATTGCTTTAGCCCCATACCCCATTCTTTCTAATAATTCAATCGCGCCTTCTGAATCAAGATCTAGACCTGAAACAGAGTTCAAGTATTCGAGATCAACTACTCTCTCAGAATGAGATAAATCAGGCATAGTTTTGCCTGCTACGTCAACCGTTTCAATATCTCCGTCTCTTTCCGCTAGCGCCATGGTAAGTATGTTTAAGGCTTTCCTCACAGTTTTAGGATCTTTGCCTGTTACGTCTATAAATATATCTGTAGTTTTATCTGTAACTTCAGTCAATTGATTGTTGATTATTGGCGGAAAACTCAGGACCTTTCCTTTCGAATCCTCTATTATAGGGTATAATTCTTCGCCATCTAGTATCCACGCATATTCCTGACCTTTATCATGCTCCTCCACAATTTCTCCAAGATGCATGTCTTTATCATGCTCTAAAGGCGTAAAGGAAACTTTTTCAGGTTCTACAGCTCTATAAGTAAATGGAGGCTTAACTTGAGATAAATCATGAAGACCTATTGCCAACTTATCTCTTCTACGGCCCATTGTCTGATGCATTTTTTCCTGTAGTTGAATTAAACCATTAATAGTCCTCTCACTAATCTCAAGATTTTTTACAACTGCCCCGCCCACATAAGGTCTTACATCTGCTACAGATTCATCTACATTTAATTTCAAAGAGCCTTCTTCTGTTTTATACTCTTTTAAGCCAGTTTCTACATCAAAAAATGATCTATATGCTCGCGCTAACCCTTCTACGCTAAGTAAGTCAGGCCTATTTGGATATAATTCCACATCCCACTTTTCTTCCTCAACATGGTTCCAATGAGCTCCTAAGTAAGATGCCCTTTCGTTTAAAGCCGAATCATCAACTTTTTTTCCTAGTAGTTGTTCAAATTCTTTTCTATTTATCTCAATGTTTGGCATTTCTTACTCTGGCCTCCATATAGGTGTTTTCTCAAGTATTTCAATATCATTTTGATAGAGTTCTCTAATATCTTCAATTCCCGCAGCTTTTGCAGCTATTCTACCTATTCCAAGCCCCCATGCAAGAACTGTTACCTCTTTCCCAAGTAATGGTTTTACCACTTCAGGACGGAACATTCCCGCGCCTCCGAGACCTAGCCACTCATCTAGCTCATCATCATAGACCTGAACTTCTACAGACATCTCAGTGTATGGATAGTATGAAGGAATGATACGGTATCTTAACCCCATTTTATCGAAGAACATGGAAATATAGGCCTTCAAATTTTTGAAATTCAAATTTTCACCTACCACAATTCCGTCCGTCTGTAGGAATTCCGCAAGGTGTGACTTGTCAACAGTCTCATTTCTGAAGTTTCTGGAGACCGTAAAGTATTTTACAGGAAGATCTTCATTTTCAATATCTATTTCATGGAGCTTCTGAGCAGATACAGATGTAGTGTGTGTTCTAAGCACATTTTTCTCCGCCTCTTTTCTATCCCATTCATACCCATATCCTTTACTCCCTGTTTTCCATCCATCTTCATGAGTTTTCTTGACATAGTCTACCTTTCCCCCAAATCTCTCTAAATCATCTCTCTCAGGATTTCTGATGAAAAAAGTGTCGTGAAGTTCTCTTGCGGGATGATCTTGAGGAGTATAAAGTGCATCAAAGTTCAGGAAACTTGATACGATGAATGGGCCTTTCATTTCTTTGAATCCCATTTCGAGCCATTGTTGTCTAGCGTAATCAACTACCTCTTTGTAAAAATGCTTTCTACCTGTCTGTGGAAGCGAGGCTTCTGCCTCTACATTAAACTCTTCCTCGACATTACTGATTTTGACCTGTTCTCCTTTTTTAGTTAGTTCTAAACTACGTGTAACTTCGGTTAATCTCTCTACAAGCCCTCTTGCTACGTGATCTTCTCCGAAATCTTTTTCTTTAAGCTGTTTCGCTACTTTATCTTGTTCAACAAGCTCGCCCTCCCCAGTAAGACTTATTTCACCATCATCTATTTCTATCCATCCATTTTGTTTAGCTTTCCCTACTGCAACATCCGCAGGAATTTTTATCTCAGAAAACTTTTTCGGCCCCTCTCCAAGTATTTCTACTAAACGATATTCAGGACTCCCCTCTCTCACAACTTGACGTCCTTTCTTTGAAAGTTTGTAAGCCACTTCCTCCTCTTCTTCCAGTTGAGCCAATCCTTTTTCTTCAAGTTCTTTTGCAGCACGCGCCACCATGCTTTGGTCAAATCCATGGCTTTCTATTTCTTCAAATCTTGCTCTCTTCTCCTCTTTTAGTACTTCAAACACTTTTTTGGCCTGCTGTGACAGTTTCACATTCCGCAATTGGCAGCGGATTTTTTTATATCGATCCGAGTCGCCGACTTTATAATCCACTAATTCTAACCTTCAAACATGACTCTCAAATCAGGAATTAAAGGCCTTGAAAATATAGTAGATATTCCTGAAGGCTTTGTTCTTCTTCTCGGAGGCACACCGGGCACAGGTAAGAACGCTTTTGCCATGGACTATTTGTTTAAAGGAGTAGAAAATGGAGATAACTGCCTATATATTTCGCTGAGAAGTTCTGAAAAGCAATTAAAACAAGAGGCAGAAAGAAGAGGTCATAACCCTGAATCAGAGAACGTAAAGTTTCAGATATCAAATGACTTGATGAGGCCCGGCAGCGGAGGAACCATATTCGAACCTGAAAAAGTTACTGAAGCTTTAAGAAGAAATCTCAACGAGTTTGAGCCTGATAGAGTCGTTATAGACACAATAACCAAGTTTTTAATGATTTTTGATGCAGAGCCAGTTCAGAGAGAGAAATTAGGAGGAATAACAGATATATTGAAGTCCAAACAATGTTCCACATTAATGCTGGGAGAAGTACCTTTTTCTCTAAATGGACAACCTTCTCGTTATGAGATCGCAGAATTTGTAGTAGATGGAGTTTTCAGACTTCAAAAAGTAGAGAATGAACAAGTTTTTGATGTACTCAAAATGAAAGGCTTGAGTTACTCAACCCATAAATACAAAGTAGATATTACAGATGATTACGTTGATGTTTCAGAAAGTTTCGATAACAGCGCCTAAAATTATAGCTATAACTCCTATTATTCCTAGTAAGATGAGTTGTTTCCAGTGTTCAAACTCCCAGTGTTTTCTACAGATCGAGGCTGAAGCAGTCGTTCCTAGTATACCCGCAATCATGAACCCTGTCATTTCAAGAGACGCGTGAGGCACATATGCAAGAGGCGATCCTGTCGAGTACAGAATTTCAAAACCTGATAAATCTCTAAGCAAATGTGCAAAGAATACTCCTAGAACAGATGCATTCCACGTTAATATAAATGCTCCCGCAGAACCTAAAAAGAAAGCTGCCAACAGTATAGCCCCAAAAACCATTATATTATTCATAAAAACTGACATAAAAGTTACTTCTGATGCCACTGCGTGCCCTGATAGCCCTATTATTTCCATTTGCAATGAAAACGTGTCAGGAATCACTAATGCGATAAGCAAAAATGCTGACGCCTGTCCCGCAAACATAGAACCATAAACCATTGTTTCATCTATGAAATCTGGTTTTTCTTCGTTTTCTAGGTAGTACGCCATTAAGGGATATATCAAAGGTATTGATGCGAAAACCGGAGCTAAAATTGCCCTCTGAGATGGAAAGAACTGGTTAGCGAATAAGAACCCTGCTATACCTGCTACCATGCCTGCCACAAATAATAGGAGCATATTTGTCTGTTCTTCCTCATACAGAATCAGTTCTGGGAGCATGTAAATGAGTTTCTAGGACGCGGTGTTAAATCTATCGTTCTTTTAGATACTGTTTTACTATCGGTCCAGCTTCTTTCCTTTTCTCTTGATGCTCCACAAGGAATTCGCTCAGTTTTTCCTTAGCTATCTGCTTTAACTCTCCCGATAGCATTTCTCCTGAAGCGTATTCTTCTCTAATTTGTTTTAGTTCATTATCGTCTCTAATAAGATGAAATGTCAACAGTTCGAAAACCATGTCTTCTTCAATCTTCGCACCTTTTTCTCTGTGCTCTTTCAAAGTATCGCGTCCACCAGTTTTAGCCTGATCAATTTTCATTAATGCATCTTCAGGACTGTCTGTTAGCGCAATATAGCTTTTTTCATCACTGCTCGACATTTTTCCACCTTGAAGACCTCTCATAAATTTGTGGTACGTGCTCGCAGGCTTGTAGTAATCTGCATCCCTGTACTTCCTAGCAACTTCACGAGTCAAACGGATATGCGGATCCTGATCAACTCCTACAGGCACCACTACAGGTTTTGGACCCCCATTTTCCTTAAATTGAGGCCTCAAAATATCTGAGTACTGTGTAAGTGCTGACGTAATTTTACCGGGTGCAGCGCTTCCATAAGTTGCCTCCACCTCATTCTGTGTAAGGTGTTTGGCGAACTGCTTGCTCCTGAGATGGTAGTTATTACCGCCTTCACTCTGGAAATAGAAATCTGTTTTATCTAGGTCTAGGCCTAGTGCAACATAGTTTTTTAGATATTCTTCGATTACAAGCTCCCTACTTTTTTCCAGCGAGATATCCCTTGTGTTATAGGCTTCTATATCCGCTGCAGTAATCGTTATCTGTGCATCCATCTCTTGGTACATCAAAATTTGGTCTACGACACTTTTGTGACCAAAATGGAACACTCCTGAAGGCATTATTCCTGTCATCATCGCCACGTCTTTCCCTTTTTCCTTTGCTTCAAGGAATTTATCTAGCCCTCTGTGACCAAATATTATGCCTCTCCTGATTAAATAGTTGTCAGGCATTTTGTTTTCTACGTCTTCTATAGGATCTATTCCAAAATCTTGCATTTTCTGACTATAGTCTCCTACTTCTACATCCCCCCATGGGTCTATTTCCGGCATATTTAGTCACCTGTATAAAATAAAAAAGAACCCGGAAGTTTTAATCCTCTTCCGTAGTCGAATCGGCTCACGTTTACCGCATCCCCTCATAGAGTTCTCGGAATCTCTCAGATGAGTATCCTTCTGCGTAAGAGTCTTCAACCGATTTTCTCTTTATTTCCTGTATTTCTTTGCCAGTCAACTCTGATGAATAGGTTTCTGAATACTCTGTACCCCATCCTGCCGAGAACCGTATTCTCTTCTTGAGAATAAAATCGAAATGGTCAGGGATATCTGTTATGCTTCCACTAACAGGATTGAAAAGTGATTCAAATAATTCTGCATAGAAATTGTCATCTAAGGAATTTACTTCAAGCATAATACCTTCTCCAGATGCTGAGAAATCTATGCATCTGCATTCATCCCTTTCATCCAACTCCTCTCGTATAATTTCTTCAAGATTTTGATCTCCAAAAGCATCCACCATTTAGAGCTTCTGCTAAATAATCATCTTTTGATTCTTCTGTCATCATATCACGCATTTTTAGATTGTTAAAAAAGATTTAAATAAGTTTTAGAAGTTTAGAGTCTTTATTACAACATTATAACTGCTGTTTCTACCTAATTCTCCAACTACTCTAGAAAACACTTTGAAAAACTCTGCAATATTTCCTACCAAGAAGATTTTGCAACTGAAGAAATTTGCAGATGCCTCTGAACAAACAGAATTTTGCGACTTAGAACTAACCTATTATTGCTGACGCTAATCACAGACTCGAAAATACTGTTCCCAAAAACAGCCACCAGCAAACATACTATCTCTATAACCTCGCATAATTAAGTAATTTTCTGAAACCCTATTCCTGATCCACGTTTAATATCTCTCCAGTTTTCTTTTGTTCTCTTAGCAATAGCAAACTAAAGCCGCTATAAACAAGTTCTAAGACCCAGTTTCTCCCTTAGCTCAGCAGCTAATCCAGATTTAAATTCTAAAAATCAATTATCAATAGCTTCAAGGCCTGGCAGATTTTGTCCGGATACATATTTGACAAAGGCCCCACCAGCTATAGACACATGGCTGAAGTCATCTAGAGAATATCCGAACTCTTTAACAAGCGATGACGTATGTCCTCCGCCAAGCACAGTTAACCCATTGTTTTTCGATATAGCATCGAGTATTTTTTCTGTACCTTCTGCATGCTTCTCGAAAGCACCCATTGGACCTTTCATTAAGACTGCGTCAGAACCCGAGATTATTTCTGCGTACTTATCAGCTGTTTCCTCCCCTATATCCCACGTCATACCCTGTACTTCATTTACCTTCTGATTTCCCTCTTCTGTGGCTAAGTCGACAGGAGTCTCAATCTTCCCAGGCCATTGTTCAAGTAAATCTCTAAACTCTTCTTCTGCACTATCAAGATCGCGTTCTCTTATCCATTTTTCCTTTTTGCCAAGACCATAGCCTTTGATTATTAGGCCTAGCTCCCCAGGAATACCTCCAAGCAATATTTTTTCAACTGAACCTATGTTTGCCTGAATTATCCCTACCAGATCCGAAGGTTTTTCTCCTCCTAATACCAGCACACCATTGTCGAACTCTTCTCTTATTTTTGAGCAATTTTCTATTTCTTCCTTCATTACAGGACCCTTAAAGGATTCAAGATGTTGTGGGAAGCCTACTACTGATGCCTGGCTCCTATGAGCTACTGAAAAAGCATCATTAATATATAAGTCGAATTTTTTAGCCATTTCTCGAACATAGAGATCTTTACCATGTTTTTCAGGAGAGAAGTTTTTCAGCTCCTCTGACAAAAGCCTCACATTTTCCATCAGCACCACTCCTCCATTATCTAGAGCATCAAGTCTTTCGCCAAGTTTTTCTCCCATAAACGCCTGTAAGAAATTAATTTCTAGACCCGTTTCTTCTTCAATTAGTTCTCGATGAGCTCGTAGAGACACGAAATCTTTTCTACCCGGCCTTCCTTGATGGCTCAATATCATAGTTCTAGCGCCTTTCTCAGAAAGTTCTTCAATAGTTTCTACATAGCGTTTAAATCTTAGAGACTTCTGAGGTTCTCCGTCTCTCATAGGAAGATTCAGGTCAGTACGGAGAAGAACTTTCTTGCCTTCGAGATCTACACCATCTAGCATCGTAATACAAAGTAATACTTGATTGGTTTTAAGGGTTGTGACATAAGGCTTTTTAATTTCTTAAGCCGAAATTTTTGATTACAATGAAAGGTGGATATTTTGGACCGCTTAATGCGGTCAACCAATAAAGTCTCGAAAAATTCTCAAAACCTTAGTTCTAACTTTAAAACTTTCCGCGAGCGTGTTTCTCTATGGAAGACTTAACAAAAAAAGTGGCAGAGCTCGGGAAGAGACGCGGATTTTTCTTCCAGAGTAGTGAGGCCTACGGAGGAATTTCAGGATTCCAAACTTTTGGACCTGAAGGCGCAGAACTTAAAAGAAATATTGAAGACAGCTGGAGAAATACATTCTCTAGAGGTTTAGGTCATAGGGAAATAGAGGCCCCTACAATCATGCATGAACCTGTTTTTGAGGCCTCAGGCCATTTAGATGGTTTCGATGATATGATTATTGAATGTCCTGAATGTGGCAATTCAAACCGAGCTGACCACTTAGTAGAGGATAATACACCAATTAGTGAAGCTGAAGGATACAGTGCTGAGCAAATAGAAGGCCTGATAACTGAACACGAACTTGTATGTCCTAGTTGTGGCAGTTCTTTAAACGGCGTAGATGTAGAAGATTTTAATCTCATGTTTGAGACTAGTATAGGTCCGGGAAACAGTACTCCTGGCTATCTAAGACCTGAAACAGTGCAAGGTATTTTTGTGGAGTTTCCGAGGCTGAAACAGTATGCACGAAATCAGCTTCCTTTCGGCATAACTCAGATTGGTAAAGCCTACAGAAATGAGATTTCGCCGCGGAAGGGTCTTGTACGTGTTAGAGAGTTTACTCAGGCAGAACTAGATTTATTTATTGATCCTAAGGAAGATGAACCTTCTCTAGAAGAGGTTGAAGATATTAAATTGAAGCTTTATCCTGTTGAAAACCAGAATAGTGATGGTATCAATTACATTGAGGCTTCTGTCAGAGAGGCTGCAGAAGAAGGATTGGTAAACAAATGGATATCCTACTATCTCGGTATTGCGAAACAATGGTATATTGAAATCGGCGTCGACATGGATCGTTTCCGGTTTAGACAGCATCAGCCCGATGAGCGTGCGCACTATGCCAGCGATTGCTGGGATGCAGAGGCATTAATCGATGGCGACTGGATTGAAATTGCAGGATTCTCTTACCGAGGTTGCTATGACTTAACAAAGCACGGTAAACATTCTGGAGAGGAACGCGAGTTTTCAGTGTTCAAAGAATATGATGACCCTGAGACTGTTGAAGAAACCAAGATTAATATCGATATGAGCATTTTAGGCCCTGAATTCGGAGATAAAGCCTCAGAAATAGCGGAAAAACTTAGAAGAAAAGTAGAGCTAGGACCAGATATAGTTAATGAAGGACCAATATTTGTACACATGGACGAAGAGGAATACGCCATAGACTCCAAAACGATAGAAGTAACTACGGAAAAGGTTACTAAAACAGGAGAAGAAATTGTGCCGCATGTAGTTGAACCTTCTTTCGGTGTTGACAGAACAGTTTACACAGTACTGGCTCACAGCTTCACTCAGGACAGTATAGACGGTGAAGAACGGAAAATATTGAGTCTTAGTAGCGAAGTTGCCCCCACAGAAGTCGCTGTATTCCCTTTGATGAATAAAGAAGGTCTTGGTGAAAAAGCAAGAGAGATAGCAAACAATCTAAGAAATCATGGTTTCTCTGTGAAATATGACGATACAGGAAACATTGGTAAAAGATACAGACGCCAAGACGAGGTAGGCACGCCTATCTGTGTCACTGTTGATTATGAAACATTTGAGGATGACCCTGCAACTGTAACTTTAAGAGACAGAGATTCAACGGAACAAGAAAGAGTCCACATCACAGATTTAGAAGAGGTTATACGCTCAAGGCTTTAAGCCTTTTTGATCCTCCTTTCTTTTTTGTTATAACAGACCCAACGTCAATCCAAGTCCGTAAATAGTCCAATCAGCAGACAAAAGTGCGAGAAGCGCGCCTAAAAGTGCAATATTTTTAGTAAAGTTAACTACTTCTGCCTGTCTCGCATCACCCTCATGATTCCAGAAGTCATGCATTGTAGGGGTAACTACTAACAAGAAAAGGGAGAGCATCATTATACTTAATACTGGATATACACCTAGAACTAGTCCTCCACCACCCATAGCAAGCACTATGCCTGAAAAATACACCGATAGCTTAGGTATTGGAAATCCTTTACTCTTTACCCACTCTGTCAGTGAAGCAGCGTTTAAGAAATGGTTTAGCGCAGAATATAGGAAATAACCTCCCAAAAGAAGTTTACCTATTAGAAATGCAGCATGTTCTAGGTTCATGACTTCTTATTTGAACAAGCTACTTATGTTGTTTTTGGATGGTGCGGATTGATAAAAAGACCGATCCCAAAATCCTTGTCTATGGCCGAGTGCAGTCAGTGCGGAAAAAAATCTATGAGCTTCAAATGTCGTTACTGCAGCGAAAAATTTTGCTCAGAGCATCGGCTTCCCGAAAACCATGACTGTGAAGGTCTCCAAGGTGAACCAGAAGAACAGGAGTGGTTTGAAGAAAAGTTTAAAGATAAAAAAGAGAAACCGTCCGGCAGTAAATCAGTCCAACGTGCGCCAGTAGCCTCCTATAGAACTCATAGAAAAAGTCTTTCAAAAGATATATTGAAAACTTTGACAGGAAGTGCAACACTTCTAGTAATAGCGGTCACAACTCTAAGTTATATTCTACAGATTAACGTTCCCGGTTATCAAGAACTCTTGATACTTGATACACAGCTTGACCAAATTCTTTTACGACCATGGTCATTATTAACAGTGATATTACTTCACGGACCTCCAATACACATTATAGGTAACATGTTGACGTTTTACTTTTTTGCAACGCCATTAGAACGCCTTTTAGGAAGTAAAGGAATGCTTAAAATCTATCTAATAGCTGCGCTTGGAGCTAGTCTTGCAATGGTAGTCTTTCACAATTTATTGAGAGTTATTTACGGCGATGCGGCGCTTGCAGGACTTGCTGTTGGAGCATCTGGAGGAGTAATAGCCCTAGTGGGGGTGGTAGCTAAACTATACCCTAATGCTGATGTATTGCTTTTCTTCATTATTCCTATGAAAATAAAAACTCTGGTGTATGCTTTCGGAGCTTTTGAAGCTATTAACCTGACTATCAAGCTTATGGGGATACAGCTACCTGTTCTTGGCGTGCTCGCGTCAGAAGCCCATCTTGCTGGACTTTTAATAGGCCTGTATTTCGGCGAAAAGCTTCAAAAACGTTATAAAAAAAGTCCGGGTTCATTTAACCCCTTAGAAGTCTAAGGAGACGTATGATTTACTTTATAATAGGTTACATCCTTTTCTGAATCTACCACAGCCCACATCATTGTAGCTCTAATGTTTCCTGCAAGCCTTACGGCCCTACTCATCTCTTGAAAGCTCATATCCTTGTTTTCACGTACCGCATGGACAATATATTTTGTGTGTTCTTTACGCCCTTTATTTTCAGCATAAGGATTAACTCCCCGAGCATAAACTCTAAAATGCGCGCCGAATTTGAAGCCTGTTTTTACAATCAGGCCTCTACTCCTTAAATCAGCGTAGGCAGCATATTTTTCTTGGAATTCATTATCTTTCTCGGCAAAATAGTTGTAAATTTCCTCGAACTCTTTCTCCGAACCCAATAAGCCTCTATCAGCCATATGTGCCGTTTCCGATGGCGAAAGCATTAATTTTCCATTCTTTAGTTTGCCATAGTAGTCTTCTGAGTGTTTCTCCTCTATTTTTCCTCCAGCGAGGTATGCTCCTGATTCCGTAAGTGTTAATTCCATGATGATTTTTTAGAACTCGTCAAATTTTTTCTGATTTTTCTTTGCAACAATTTTTTCCGCAGTACTCCAAGACATACGTGTCTCTTCAGGCAGCTCTCCTTTTTCCTCCATATACGTTTCCAAGAACTTAATTGTGGGTTTATCATGAGGATATCCTGATCCAAAATCGTAGCCATACTTATTCTTCAGTACCTGTACGTGCTTTTCACGCGCAGACTTTGCAACTATTGATGCTGCTGAGACCTCAGGATAGTTATCATCCGCTCCATGTTCTGCAACAAACTTCTTCTCAGCAAACCTTGAGGGAAGCTCTTTCTTCATCTTTCTTATAAACCTGTTTCCATTAGGCTCAGGTAAATCCACGGTAAACTGATCCGCATCAGACTCTTTTATGACATCAACAAAACCCATTAACTCTATCTCATTCAAAGTCATTACTTCCCTCATCTCATCTATCTGTGAGGCCTTTACTTCTTTGAGCTTAAAATCTCCAATATCATCTAGCTGGTCCCTAATTTGTTCTCTCTTTTTTTCAGAGAGTTTTTTGGAATCTTTTGCACCTATTTCTGTGAGCCGGCCCAGCATTTCTTCATCGGTTTCAAAAGATGCTATAAACATGCTTCCTATTACCGGACCTCTACCTGCTTCATCGACTCCAAGAACACGTACCATATAGAGGTTTTAGTCGACAGATTATTATTGCTGATCTTTAACTAAGTAAAATAAGTGCTGGTCTCTTCCTAGCACGTCGACATCTTCAAGAGTAAATTCTTCATAGGTTTCAACTACTTCATCATTTACAACTAGTGATGCGCCGTTTTCACCTGGTACCACTTCAATTTCTTCAGTTCCTTTGTTATAGATCTCAACCTGTTTCAATCCTTCTTCAATATATTTCTCTCTGACTCGGACATCCGAAATCCCAGTATTAGAAGTATTTTGTTTCAAGGCTTCGTCATCGGGCGACGCCATTATAGAATGGGTATCGCTGATGAGACATGATTCTGCGAGCTTCCAACTAGGATAATCAGAGTCTTGAGAATTGACAGCAAGCATCCTGTCTCTATCAAAGACTTCTCTTTCTACATAATCATATAACTCTTCGAAACGCCAAGAGCCTAAAATATTTTTAAACTCGCTTTGCGTCCTAGTTTTAGCAGTTAAATCGTTTAACTGCCCATCTGTATAGAACATTGCTGGACCATAACCCCTGGATTCATCTTCAAACTCTTTGGCAACATCATCAGGAAGAAAAACCGCTAAATCAACATTTCTTGCAGTCTCCTTCATATCATATAGAAGCATATCAATCTGGGATTCTCTCAATCTTCCAAAACTTCTTGCTACAGGCCTGAAATGAGTTGACTGACCTAGTGCAGCACGAACTACTTCACCATTAGGATGTTCTGCCCTATAGAAATCAATATCTGAATCCAGATCTAGCTGTTCCGAATGATCTAAATCTTCTAAGACCAGCGATATCTCCTCCAAACTATCTGTATTATCCATCACTAAAGACGTATCCGCCTAATAATATAACTTTGCTGGATGACATAATCCTTCTTGTTTAAAAGAATTTATTACCCCTCTAGTTTTAGAGCGGGGTGGAGCAGCCAGGAGTGCTCGTCGGGCTCATAACCCGGAGGTCCGTGGTTCAAATCCACGCCCCGCTAAACACTTCATACATTCAGATTACTAAGTCTTTTTCTAGATTATTACCAGCTTTTCAGACTTAGATGGAAAAATACACAGTTCTTTGCTCACTGACTCCAATTTTTTCACTATTACTGATTTATTAAGAATGTTTTCTAGGGTGTGAAATTCCTAGCTTATTCCCAACTTTTGATCACATCTGTAATCTTAATCGCTCAATCAGCGCCAATAAATTATGTCTGCCTCCACAAAGTTCCAAAAGTAATTAAATGTAGTACGTCATATGCATTGTATTGAGAGGGAGACATGGGGTAAAAATGATAGAGATGAGGCCTAAGAGTTGATGGAAAAAGTAGGAAACGTACTGATAAACTTGATGCAAGATCTCTCAAGGTATTCTACAAATGGCTCTGCCCATATCAAAATAAATAGATCCATGTGCAAACCTGAACAGTTCAAAGCACTTTTCAACCACTTTACAAGAGGAACTATACTGGAACGGATAGAATTAGATGTAGAAGAACTAGAAACCTATGTAAACTGCTCTTGTGGATACAATCAGACATTTGAAAGAGATGAACACGCAGGATATACTCGATGTCCTCGATGCGGGAAGTTTGCTGAAGTAGTTGACAGACCATATGAACTAGTATCACCTGACCCTAGTAAAGCAGGGCTAAGAACCAACATTAGGTTCTCCTAATGTTATGACTCCTCATACAGCTTCAGAAACTTGGATAGATGCCTCTAAAGATAAACTTTTCTAAACCCGCTATCAGCATACTTCAAGACTTTAAACTAATGTGTAATGCCTTATCTACGCCTATTGCAAACCGGTAAATCTAGCATTTACAAGTATCAAGGCAAAGTATAGGCTCTTTCCTGAACATGCTAGATCTCTTCAAATCTAATAGCTTAAAACTGTTGAACATCCCTCACTGATTATATGCCGGGTTAGCTAAGTGGTCAAAAGCGGCGGACTCAAGATCCGTTCCCGCAGGGGTTCGCAGGTTCAAGTCCTGCACCCGGCAAGTTTGAGTTAGAAAAACTCGGATGAAGTAAGTAAAGAGATGAGTGACTAGTGAAGCAATCAGTATTAACTATAGTATTATTAATGTCTACGTTTTTGATAGTTCCAGCTTCTGTATCTTATGTATCGGAAGTAGACTATATTGAAACAACTTCAGAGTTTTTTGACCAGGGCCACGTAGTTATCGAATTTGTTATTGATGGCGCTGATGAGAAAATACATGCAGATCTAGAACCTAGCCAGTTATCAGATTTATCTGATCAAAATACGAATCAAAGTGTTGAGATTAGCGCGAAAGTATCCGATGTCTATGCCGAGTATGAAGTAGAAGATAGAGGTCTCAGGCCTTTAAAACCTATAGAATACACGAGAACTACTCATTCCACAAAAGAAAAAGCTCAGATTTGGGCCGATAATAACTGCCTTGATCTTGATAATAGCGGAGCACCCAACTATAATACTTATAGAAGAGGATTGGTTAACCCCTGGGGAGACTGGATTGTGAATTGTGCGATACCTAATATGAGCCAATCTACTTTTAACGTTGGTTTCTTACAGAGTCCTCCAGATACGTTATTTGAGTCTGAATGGATTATAGCTGTTGAAGGTGAATCTGCCGAAACAGTTCGATTATCTAATAGTGGCGCAGAACATGGAAGTTTGGAAAGAGTGAATGATAATGTTCAACTCGAGTTTGTTTCATTGAAAGATACCGGGAGTAATGCTCCTAACCCTCAAAATACTCTAGCTGCTTTTTCAAGCACAGATGGCTGGAGATTAATTGAAAAAGAAGAATTTGATAGCTACATAACTTATATTGAAAATGAATCTCCTAAAAAAGTTGAAGAGATGCGAGAACAAGATAATTTCAATATAGAAGACTGGACTGATAAGAAAAACAAAGAAGCCAGAGATAACTTTTTGAGCGCATCAAGAGAATACGAAGAATCTCCTATTCAAGGGTCAAACGTATCTGATGGCAAAAACAAATTTCAAAATGGGATTTTTCAATATAGGCCTGAATCAGAGTTCGAATGGTTTATCTCAGAGTTTAACGTTAGATTAAATGGTGATTTTGTAGGACTACAGCGAAAATTTGCAGATTTAGAGATTATAAATATAGAAGATACCAAAGTTAATGGTCTTTCAAGCGGTTCTGTGGAAGTAAAAGTTGCAAATAATGGCAATGGAACCGGCGCTTTTGAAGTTTCAGCTTCCTGTGATAAATTTGATACAGTTGGAGTAAGTAGTCGCACATCATTAAAATCTGGAGAATCTGACACAGTATTTCTAAATTTGGATACTGACGGTTCTGAAGAGTTCTATGAAACTTGTAATCTCAATATTAAGGACCTTGAAACTACTTCAATCGTTTCTAGCTCATTTACTGCATCTTACACTCCTGAAAAAGAATGTACACCAGGAAGACAGTCAGTCAGAATAGAGAACGGACAAGAAGCAATTTACGAATGTGCTGAAGACGGAATTTCCATATTTGAGGTTGATGCTTGCGAATTGGACGAAAGAGCTAAACCTTACGGTGAAGGATATGAGTGTCAAAAAGTTGAAAGTCTTCGGGAAATTGAAGCACCTCAAGACTGCGAAATTTCCATACTTCCTAGCTTCCTGAATAACTTATTCGCTAATGACTATACCTTTACAAATCCAATTTGCGCCACGGAAAACAGGTTAAATGATTTTAATAATAGTATTGAATCTGCAAAAAACATGTTTACTATGCTATTCATTATAACAGGCGGATTAATAGCGGCAATACTAAGTTGGAAAATCTCTAAGACCTTTACTAAACACTACCTTAGCTTACTTAAACAGCAAAAATAGCTAAATATTCTAATTTAGCCGCTCTAGTTCGCTCTGCAGAGTTTCAAGCTCAGAGTGAAGTTCTTGGACCGATCCATCTATTTCAGGCGTTTCAACAGGTCTTTCTGATTCTGTTACCCCCGGTAATTGCTGCTCGATGCTCTGCAGCGCATTATTAAGCTCGGCGAGATCATTGTATATTTTCTGAACGGCGTTTTCTTTCAGGGCTCGGACTTCTTGAAGAACTTCTAGCGCATTGTTTACGTCTTCCACTTTGAGTTCTAGCTCATTTAGGCTTTGTTCTATGTCTCCCTGTGCATTGACTTTTACGTAAAGCTGCTCGTCATCCGTCATATCACTTAATTGGTTAACCCAGTATAAAAGTTAACGGAAAAATATAGCGGTTCAGAGGTGTTCAAACTTTCATCACTGCTCTTTCAAGCTCAGCGGGTGTTTTTCTCATCATCACCGAAAAAATACTTATCCTTCGTGGTACCTGCCAGAGTAACCCTGACCTGTTTCCTCCGTTTCTTGAAACAATAACTGATTTACACGTGCATTTTCTTTTATACTGACCCCTTCCGGATTCTCTACAACCAGCATAAACGCTCCTGTACCTATATAACCTGAGTCCCAGACTGCGTTTTCAATACTGCATCCCATTCTCAAGAGAGAACTCCTTGGATAAGCAAAACCTGTCAAATTATTTGGTATATCTACGCGTTCATTCATCACAACCTTGTATATTCCTTTCTCTAGATGCCACCAGCCGTAGTCATCTCCTTTCTTTTTTTCAGGGCTAATTTTCTCTGATCCAGGTATTTCCCGTTCTGAATTCGAGAAATCTAGCTTACCACTTCCATTATACCTGTGTATTTCCCCCGCGGTTAAATCAAAACCTTGTGGAGTTAACTGTGTCTCCAAGTCTATGTAATTCTGTATAAGATCTTTTTCCTCTATCATCTTTCTGAGCTGTTCCCTGTTAAGTACCATATAACCAGTGAGAGTCCTGAGCTGATAAAAAAATTTGCGTCGAAGAGATGAATGTGGCATTAAAAATGGAGAGAACCTATACTAACGAAATCACAGAAGATGACGATGGCGAAAAATTCACAGTTGCAGGCTGGATACATGATATCAGAGATCTTGGAGGTATAACATTTGTAATACTCAGAGATCGTAAAGGAAAAATCCAGTTAACATTCAAAGAAGATGATAATAATGAGTTGTTTGAAAAAGCTCAGAGAGTAGGCCGTGAAGATGTAGTGCAGGCCTCAGGGACCGTCCAAGCAAATCAGCAGGCGCCCGGAGATAGAGAAATGCATCCAGAAGAATTTGAACTAGTTTCAGAAGCCGATTCTCCTCTACCTCTTGAAATATCCAAAGATATTGATTCAGATCTCTCCACCAGACTTGACAATCGTTTCATCGATTTGAGACAGCCAGAAAAACATGCAATTTTCTCATTGAGAGGGAAAATAATCGAATCAATGGAAGAATACTTTGCCGAAAACGACTTCATCAAGATTAATACTCCTACTATCGCCAAGATGGGTGCTGAAGGGGGAGCTGAACTCTTCCCAGTAGTTTATTATGGAGAAGAGGCATTCCTATCTCAAAGCCCTCAGCTCTACAAGCAGATGTTGATGGCTGCTGGTTTTGATAAGGTCTATGAGACCGGTACTGCTTTCCGAGCTGAAGAGTTTGCGACTTCGCGACACATCTCGGAAATATCAATGTTTGATGTGGAAATTGCGTTTATTGAGGATCAGCATGATGTGATGGATGTACTTGAAGGCTCTCTAAAACATACATTAGAAAAAGTCGGAGAGCGATGTGCGGATGAGCTTGAAACATTAGGAATAGACCTCAATATTCCAGAAGAAGACTTCCCTAGAATCAAGTTTGAAAAAGCACGCGAAATCCTAGAAGAAGAGTTTGGTCATGTACCCGAAGATGAAAGCGACTTGGATACCAAAGGCGAAAAACTTCTAGGCAAGTACTTCGAGGAAAAAGGGCATCCCGCATTCTTTGTCATTGGTTATCCTGATGAAAAGTTCTATTATATGGAAGCTCGTGAAGGAGACGAATATCAAAGTAGAAGATTTGACCTTATTTACAAAGGGCTAGAACTTGCTTCAGGAGGGCAGCGAGAACACGACCTCGACAGGCTTGAAGCAGGAATGGAGAAGGATGGGGTAGACCCAGAAGACGTTTCCTTCTACCTAGAATCATTCAAGTTCGGTATGCCTCCTCATGGAGGATACGGACTGGGTATTGATAGACTGGTTAAGCAGGTAGCTGGGCTCGAAAACGTTAAAGAGTCTATCTTATTCCCGAGGGATCCAAGCAGACTAACACCATAATATGTTCACCCTCCTCATATCTTCTCTTTTTATTATCAACAATTTTAATAGCTGTAACTGAAGAAAATCTTTTTTATGGGCTTAGCTGTAGGAGATTTTAAAGATCTTTTTTACAAGAAAGAAATAATTATAGGCCTCATTTTAGTTCCTGTAATAGCTATTTCAGGATTTTTAGCCCTAGTTCTGTTTTCACCAATGCTTAGCCGTTTTAACCCAGTAAAATTAGCTATTTTTAGCTTAGTATCATTATTGTTTATTTACAATCTTTTAGCAAAAGCAAATTATTCCAAACTGAGGAAGATTTCGGTAATACTTTTGTCAGCCTATTTCTCCATACCCGTTTTTCTATTCTTTAATACTCCAGGAACTTCTTTTCTCTACTTTATAACAGGATTCCTTGTCTTTTCACTTATTATAACTGCCTCTTTGCTTATCCTAGACTTTAAAATTCACGTCTATTTAGAAAACACAGCATATAACCTTTACAGTCTTTTAGGACTGCTTGTTTTATGCATAGGTCTTTTGTATTACAGCGGATTCCTTGTTATAGACTCCCAAGTTGAGAATGTCGATAGAATTGAGTTAGCAGAAGGTGAGAGAATCAGCTTCACAAATATTAGTTATACTAACAACAACTTTGTATCTGAAAGAATAGGGCACAGCACTCATAGTTACTGTGTATTTAACGAGTCAGGTCTGCTCGAAGAAGGAGAATTAGGTCCCGGCCATTATACATCACTATATCTATCACCAGGAGAAACAGATCACATTTCGGAACATGTTTCTTGGGATGATCACTCAGGACGTGGAGGAGACATACAACTAGAAACTGAAGATTTTGAAGCGAATGAACTCTCCATTTCCCAAATAGAAAGCTGTAACGAAGACAAAAATGAAGGCCTATACATTGTCCAAAATTAATCAATAATTTTGTTCAATAAATTAATTCCAAGTGTTTTTTATTCTCTAAACCTAACTGATTATCTAATGGCTGAGACAGAGACAGAGCAACAGGTATCTGCAGAAGAGACACAGATTAATAAAGTAACGTGTAGAGGATTCAAGTCCTTTCAAAGAAAGACAAGCGTACCATTTTTCAAAGGCTTGACTGCAATTGTAGGAGAAAATGGATCAGGAAAATCAAATGTTTTGGACGCATTAAGCTTTGTATTTGGAAGACGAAGCTCAAAGCTTAGAGCAGAAAAAATGGAGCAGTTAATATTTAACGGAGGCGAATCAAGGTCTGCCGCAGACTATGCAGAAGTAACTGTATATCTTGATAACTCCTCAGGTCTTTTTGATGAGTTTTTAGAAGATGACGAGGAATCTGATGAGATAGAAGTAGGTCGTAAAATTACTCGAGCAGGCAGCTCTATGTATCGTTTCCAGGGATCTAACTGTAAAAAACAGAAGATAGATGATATTGCAAGAAGAGCGAATATTGATCCTGATGGCTATCACTTTGTGCGACAAGGAAAAGTAACAGAGATAGTTGAGCAAAGCCCTGTAGCAAGACGAAAAGTAATAGATGATCTATCAGGGATATCTGAATTCGATGAAAAACGTGATGAAGCCTTAGAAGAACTTGAAGAAGTTGAAGAGCAGCTTAGAGAACAAGAACTTCTTCTTGAAGAGAAAAGAGACTACCTTAACAAGTTAAAGGAAGAAAAAGAGATGGCTATCAAGTATCGTGAACTTGAAAAGCGCAAAGAGAAGCTTGAAGCCTCCGTACTTGAGGTAAGGAAACGAGCTATCGCCAATAGACTTGCTAACATTAATACTGATGTCTCAGACAACCGAGAACGTATAGAAAAACTAAATTCTGAGCTAGAAGAAATAGATTCTACTATAGAGTCTAAACAGGATCGTATAGAGGAGATTGAAGATCAACAACAAAGTGGGAACGATGTACAGCACCTTCAAAATCGTATAGAGAAAAAGAAAGGAGAGATCGAGAATAAGAAGGATCGTGTAGACAGCCTAGAGAAACAAATAAAAGAGCTTGAAAGCATGCAGAATCGTAGCAGATCAGGTAACAGGGCCGTCGATGCAGTACTAAGTCTGGACTGGGATGGCGTCTACGGAAGTTTTCAGGACCTTATCTCTGCTAATAATAGATATGCTGTAGCCATAGAGACGGCTGCCGGAGGCCATATGAACGACATTGTCGTTAAAGACAGGGACGTGGCTACTAGAGCTATTGATTACTTGAAAAGAGAAAATATAGGCCGTGCAAGAATGCTGCCCCTAGATAAAATAAAAGACCGATCGCGCTCTGCCAAATCAAGAATTGCGTTGAAAAAGAAAGGTGTAATTGATTACGCAGGCGACCTTGTAGAATATGACTCAAGTTATGAAAAAGCCGTTAACTACGTTTTTAGCGATACAGTAATATCAGAAGATCTAAACTCGGTGAAGAACGTAGATGGTATAAGAGCAGTGACTCTAGACGGCGACGTCATGTCGCGCGGAGGAGCCATGAGTGGCGGTAAAAAGAAGAAAAGACGGAAAAAAAGTAGCGGTCTATCTAGCAATCTTGACCCTAGTAAAAAGAAAAAAGAGAAGAAAAAAGTGAAGCAAGAGGTTAAGGACTTACAAAGGGATATAGCAGAATTAAAGGAGATGAAGAATCGGAAAGAAGAAGAACAAGAAACATCGGAAGAATTAATCGAGGAGAGAAAAAATATACGCGAAGAATTGAAAGATCTACGCTCTAAGAGGCAAAAATTCTACAGCGAACGAGAAAAACTGAAAACTAAGGTCAATGAGGTTGGAGGAAAGAAAGCTAAGCTCAAAGCTGAACTAGAAAACGTTAAATCAGACCTAGAAGAATACGGATACAGTGATGAAGAGCTTACAGGCTTAGATTCGAGTCCAGAAGAATTAAACTCGAAGAAAAGAAAGGTAGTGAAAAAACAGAACTCTATGGGTCCTGTAAACATGAGAGCAATCGAAGAATATAAGATAAAGAAAGAAGAGTTCGATAAATTTAATGAAAAAGTATCTGAAGTCAGGCGCGAAAAACTAGAGATAGAAGACCTTATAGATGAGATTGAGTCAGAGAAGCGAGATAGATTTATGGCCGTCTATAATGAGATAGAATCAAGCTTCTCTAGAATATTTGAACGATTATTTGGCGGAGGAAAAGGAGAACTTGTTATAGAAGATGACAACATAGAAAAAGGTCTTAAAATCCGAGCAGCTCCACCGAACAAAGACCCTCACATTATAGAGGCCTTGTCCGGAGGAGAACGCACTCTTACAGCCATAGCATTTGTATTTGCTATTTTAGAGTACGAAAGCTCACCATTTTACATAATGGATGAGATAGACGCCGCACTTGATACAACCAATGCTAAAAAGCTGTCAGAACTGTTAAAAGACTACGCAGACGACAATCAGTTCATTGTTATCAGCCACGATGATACTACTGTAAGGCACGCAGAAAGAGCTTATGGAGTCTCAATGAGAGATGGTGTTTCAAAAATCAGAAGCATTGAACTATAAGAACGATTCAGAATGAACAAAGATGAAGAATACCTACTTTGGCAGCTCTCAAAACTATCTAAAAACTTAGCTGAATGGTATGATAATCTTCTAAAGTACGATACCAACTCAGATTGGGATAAAGAACTACTTCAAGAGGTTAAATATGAACAAAAACAGACGCTCCGCTTGTTCAATGAAGTTGACCAAATTCTAAATCATGGAAAATCATTGGACAAAAAAGAGCTGGAGAAATTAGTCCTTACAGAGCGAAAAATAGAGAATCTAGAGAAAGAATTAGAGCGAAAACACCAGCAAAATAACCTAGAAATGGCCGGAAATAAAGGCCTTACATACATAAAGGCTATCGAAGAATTCACAGGGTTCCTGATAAATTATGAAAAAATTAAGGAATCTTCCGTAGAAAATGATATTTCCAATATTAGGATGGATAGTACTTTCTCTACGAAAAAAGCCAATTACATATGTACCTATCAATCAGATCACAACAAGCTCCTTAAAATATTTGAAAAATACTACGAAAAATCCGACTGTTTTATCCTAGAAGGTGCAGGCGTACCTTTAGATCAGATAACGCTAAAAAATCTCTATCAAAATCCGGTAGACGCGCAAAGAAGCGACAAATTCGGGCACAACACGTATTCTCAACTCATTTATGAAAACTCGTTAAAGAGTAGAAAGCCTTTATTTCTAGGCGACGTGCGCGGAAGTCGGGCAGAAAATATTGATTCAAAACTAGACTACATGGTTGAAGAACTTCTTCACGCCCCCTCACAAAGAGTAGCACCATTAGTTGCGTTAGCAGCAGCTCCAGCAGGCCTTGTATCAACTAGTGCTCTTGCAGCCGGTTACCTATCAGGAACCGCAGTTTTAATAGGCATTGTTTCAACAGCATTAGCAAATAAAGGAATAAAGATACGAGAACTTAGCGTCATCCACATCTTAGACCCTGCATCTGCAAGAAGCGCCCTGATAGCTGAAAAAATGGAAAATACAATCGCAGACACCATGACTCAAAGAACAGGAAGAAAACCAACATTATTCTACACTTATGGAGCCGCACACTATGATATCGAATTATATCTAAAATACCCGGAACTGCGTAAATTTGTAATAAACCTGCACTCACTAGGAAACTTCCCTATACTAGATGAACAAGAAGTCAACAAATTAGTAGAATTTGATTTCAGCAGCAGCGAACAATACTTCCAAGACCGATTTAATGGAAAAGAATTCCACATTGAATACAAGAAAAATATCTATAACTGCAACATAATCTAGAGAACGAGAGGCCTATCCGCCATCTAATGTGCCGCAGAGAAGATTAATTTAAATGTTAGAAAGCCCAAAAATTTATTGAGAGGGGTAATAGCAATGGAGTCGTACAAATGGAGAAGCAACAACTAGAAATGATTGCAGATCAGCCCTGGGAAGAAACTCTAGAGTTCCTAACAGCTGATATGCCTCCTCAAGAAATAGATATCAAAGTACTTGCAGATAGATATAGGGAATATGTCTCTGAAATGCATGAACACGACCTATCCATATCTGCTAAAGCCATCCGTATATGCGCAGCGCTTTTGAACATGAAAACTATGGCTATTTATGCCCCAGAAGAAAATGAAGAGGAAATCGCTGATAATCCTCTTGACTTCGAGGACGAAGAAAAAGAAGAAGAGGAAAATCCTGTAAAAGTAGGGCCTAAACTCAATATACCTGTAAAAAACAGGCCTAAACGACGCATGCGTTTTGAAGAATTAAAAGCCGCGCTAGATGATGCTTTACAAGTTCATGAACGGAGAGAACAAAGGCAAGAAATGAGAATAGAAATGGATCAGGCTTTTAAGATAGAAGAAGATGATATAACAGATAAATTAGACTCATTAATGAACTCTATCATTTCTAGCGTGAAATCAAGCAATGAGTCAATAGAATTCGAGAACTTACTCGATCAAAGAGAACGTGAAGAAAAACTGGAGAAGTTCAAACATGTGCTCCATCTTGAAAATGATGAAAAAGTAAGACTAATACAGGAAGAGTTCCTAGGTGAATTACATGTTAGGCCTGAAAAGGTGAACTAAAAAATCATGAATGTAAATACTGTAACAGAGGCCAGAATAAATGGATGAGAAAAAGGCAAAACTAGAAGCAGCACTGTTTCTCTCAGAAAATCCATTAAAAAGAAAAGACATCGCAGACGTGCTAAATCTTGGAAGTATAGGATACGTCGACATGCTAATACAAGAATATGAAGAGATGCTTGAAGACACTCATCGCGGTCTTGAACTTGTTAAAACTAATGCAGGATACGAGCTAAAAGTGAAAAAAAATCATTTAGAAGATGTTTCTCATCTGGCCCCTCATCAGGACTTAAACGATGGCCAATTACGCACTCTTTCAATAATTGCTTACAACTCTCCGGTAGAACAAAAACATATTATTGACGTGAGAGGTAACAGAGCCTATCAGCACGTAAAGGAGCTAGTAAAAAGGGGGTTTATAAGAAAAGAGAAAGATGGGAGAACAGCCATTCTTGATACAACAGATTTTTTCCTAGACTACTTCGAAATTGACTCAATCAACGAGTTCAAGAACCAGCAAGAAAAAGAGATGCAAGAGACTTTCTGAGAAAAAACAGACTAATAAATGATAGACAGGTTACCAATCCTAGTAATGGAAGTAACCAGTCTAGATCTCTCAGTTCTTGAAGAAGAATTCAACCAACTTAAAGATGGACATGTCCAAAAAGTGTATCAGAGAGGTAGCGAACTAACAATAGAAATATATGTTCCTGGAGAGGACAAGAAAAGGCTACTCATTGGTCCTGATCGCGTATTTTTGACAAAATATAAGCGAGATAATCCTACAAGACCTCCAGGTTTTTGCATGGAACTTAGAAAGCATTTAAGCCGAGTAGACTCAATAGAACAGCGAGGATTCGACCGAATTCTAATCCTGAAAAGCGGGGACATAAAACTCATACTGGAACTGTTCGGAAAATCCAATTATATACTAACAAAAAACGATAAAATTATAGGAGCTCTCAGAGAAGAAGAATGGGCTGAAAGAGAGATACGAGTAGGTTTAGAATACAAGTTTCCAGAGCCTGTAACTGATCCTCGCGGAGAAAAATATTTTAATTTGCTTCAAGACGGCGAGCTAGTGAGAAGACTGGCTTCAGATTTATCCTTAGGAGGAACATACTCAGAAGAAGCTTGTAAAAGAGCAAATATAGATAAAAACACTGAGATATCCGATTTAACCAAGGAACAACGAAATCGTATAGAAGAAGTACTTAATGACATTCTGGAAGCAGGAAAAGATCCAGTTCTCTACATTGACGACTTACCAAAAAGAGCAGCGCCGTTCAGCTTACAAAAATATGAGAACATGGAGTCCGAAAAATTTGAAACGCTTTCAGAAGCAATGGATGAATATTATTACCGTCGAGAAAAACGAGAACAGGAAGAGAAAAGAAAATCAAAGTACAATGAAAAACTTGAAGGTCTTGAAAGACAGCAAGAACAACAAAAAAGAAAAATAGAAGGCTTACAAAAATCTTCTGAGCAGAACAGGCGAAATGCAGAACTAATCTATGAAAACTACAACGAATTAGAAAAAGCAAAGTCTGCATTAAAGAGAGGTATAGATGAACATGGATGGACTACAGTTAAAGAAAAAATAACCGAATCCTCAGAAGCAGAAAAAGTAACAGCTTTGAATAAGAGAAACAAGTTTTTCTCATATAATGTAGGAGAGACAAGGCTCAAAATCTATCTTTACCAAGATTTAGAGGCTACTGCATCAGGATACTATGATAAAGCCAAAGACTCCGAATCCAAAATGGATCGAGCTAGAAAAGCTTTGAAGAAGACACAGGAAAAAATCAATGATTTGAGCCAGGAAGAGTTAGAGATTGAAAATGAAGTAATGGAAGATAAATCACAGCGTAGAAGTAAGAAGTGGTTTGAAAAGTATCGCTGGTTTTACTCTTCTGAAGACTATCTAGTGATTTTAGGACGAGATTCTCAGACTAATGAAATGTTGGTGAAAAAACATATGGAGGATAAAGACCTATATCTTCACTCTGATTTTGATGGTGCGCCAAGCGCTGTAATTAAAGAAGGCAAAGATGCTTCAGAAACAACTTTAAAGGAGGCAGGACGCGCTGCAGTGACGTTTACTAAAGCTTGGAAAGCCGGAATAGGCGCAGCAGATGTATACTATGTTAACCCTGAACAAGTCACTAAAGAAGCGGAGCCAGGCGAATATCTTTCACAGGGAGCTTTCGTAATAAGAGGAGACAGAGAATACATGCACAATATTAAAATTGATGCAGCTATAGGACCTTATGAAATAGAAGATGGAATTTACGTACCTTTATGCGGCCCAAAAGATGCTGTAGAGGAGAATTGCCCGGAGAGAATAGTTTTAAGACCTGGAAACAGCAAGAAATCGGAAATAGCGAAGGAAATCAATAGAAAGTTCAAAGACTACAATCTAGATCTTGATTATATTATTAGATGTCTTCCTCCTGGAAAAAGCGAGATAGAATAAAAGCTAAAAGTTCAAATCCCTATCATGGAGTTTTACGAACACTTTACCATTTCGGCTATAGCAGCCATACCTGCTATTTATCTGATTTATGGGTTTATTAGTCCCGTATTCTTTGTACCTCTCTGGATAGCTGCCATTGGATTCGGAACTTTGATTGATTTGGATCATTTCGTTATTGCCTTTATACGCGATAAAAACTTCAAAGAGCTAAAACTTGCACTGAAAAATCCAAAAACTGTATTAAAAAATAATAATCAGGCTTTAGACAATTTAATCCCTAATTGGAGCCGATATGTAAGCCACTTCATAATTCTAGCCATAATTCCAGCTTTTTTATCGGCTTTTAACCAAGATCTTAGCCTACTAGCATTTTCAATGCTAGGGTTACACATTTTATGCGACATCTATAGAAACAGTAGAAACTTGATTGAAAAACGATATAGAGTTCAGTCTTAGTTTATCCCCTATGAAAGTTGAGAGAATAGACCACATAAATATCCAGATACCCGAAAATGAAGTTGAGAAAGCATTAGAATTTTATCACAGCATCTTAGGATTTTCACCAGAAAAACTAGAAAAATACAGAAATGGCGACCGTACTAGTTTCGCTTTCAGAGCTGGATCTACATCTATGATCCATATAAGGCCTGTAAAAAAGTTTAACAAACCCCAAGGCCATAATTATGATCACTTCTGCCTAATAGTAGATGAAAATATTGCTTCAATAAAGTCACTTTTTGAATCCGAAAACGTGGAAATTTTAAGAGAAAGTAACCCACTCGGTTCAAAAGGCAGAGCGCCAGCATTATACGTGAAGGATCCTTTTGGATACATGATCGAGATTAAGGAGTTTCGCTGACTTGTTCAGGATTAAGCTTTTTTAAAGCTCCCCCAGATACAAGATTAAATCCTGACGAGATTACAGCAATAACTAGAGTCCACACCAAGAAAATAGCCAATGGAGTCTCAAAAAGCATATAATCGCTTAAAGGCACCGCCTCAGTACTCCAGAGACCAAATCTTGTGTTAAGTACTCCCATAAATGACCCCATGAGAACTGAAGTAATCATTACTGCTCCGAAACGATCAAAATTACCATATACTAAATTAATTATTATACCCTGGCCTTTTTTTCTGAATTCAAAATACTCTATGACTAATAATAGCCCTAGTATAGATAATATGAACATTATAAACCTTATAGTTGCTCCAAACTCAAGAAATAGAAGCGTGAACGGAGCAGCAAGAAGTAGTATTCCCGCGTGAACAAAATATTTGAAATAATCAGATGCCTCAAATTCTTTACTTAGCATGACCTCTGCATCAAAAACTCTGTTCAAAATTCTAAAAATACTGTAAGCTGGTAAAACTAATACGCCATAGACTAAAGTCATGTCTATGAACCTGTTCGCAAGACCTAGTAGTATACTACCTTCTATATCTGAAGTGAAAAACCCTTCCCATATCCCTGCTAAATATGCAGCATAAAACTCTAAGAAAAACCCTGTAACTGCTCCAAAGAACACTACAAATAGACCCATTTCAAGTAGAGATATCTTTTTTGTAAGCAGAGATTCTTGATCAATTAAAAACGAGTTTAACGAATCGAAAAATAGGAAAAGACCTATACACATGAATATGTAACTGTGTCTTAATTCTCCTACACCGAAGAAAGAATTCAACAATGATATTATAATCAATAGTAGGCCTGACGCACCATAGGCTTTTTCAGTAACGTTATGCATACAACCATTGGGAATTTCCCTGAATAAAACTATTTCGATGTCTTTATCGGTTAAAATAAAAATAAGGCAGGATTTCTTTATTCACAAAAGCGGCGGGGTAGTGTAGCGGACTATCATCGTACCCCGGGGCGGTACGGACCAGGGTTCAAATCCCTGCCCTGCCATATACCCTAGAATGATTTTTCCTTTATTTTATATTCTCAGAATTCTGCATTTCATACATGAACCACAAGAGCGACATACTTGAGAAGCTCGAAGAAGATATTGATAAACTTGAAGAACTAGTAGATCAAAAAGATCAACTTGAGAAAGTTAACAGGATGCTTTCAATTATTGTTAAGCAGTTTAACTGCATAGTATTCTCTATAAATGAGTTTGAAGCCTCTAATCAAGAAGAAATTAACAATCTCGTGGCTCATATTGCAGAGAATGCTGAAGAAAACCCTGACCGATCGCTAAATGAAATAGAAAATCAGTTGAGTAGCGTAGTCAAACTTACAAATGAAGTAGAAGAGTTTAAAACCGAGCTTAAACAAAGAAACATTATATAGAGTGATAAAATGTCAGACGTACATGAATGCACAGTTTGCGGCGAAGAATTTGATACTGAAGCAGGCCTCCACATCCACGAAGGCCAAATACATCCTGAACAAAGAATGTATGAGCTAGAAGAGTTAATAGATCATATAGAAGATGAAACTGAGAAAGCAGCAGATATCAAAGATCAAAAGGAAAAACTAAAATCAATGCTCGAACAACTCAGGGAAGAAAATGAAGATCTTGAAGAAACTGTAAATAGCCTTCAAGATACAAAAAATAGTTTGGAAAGCAGTCTAGACGAGAAAAGAAATCAGATTGAAGAACAGCAAAAGGAGCTTGAGAATCTGAAGGAAAGTAAAGATCATCTTTCAGAGGAAAAAGAGCGATTAGAGACAAAAACTCGTAAATTAGAGCGAGATAAAGAAAATCTGCAAAATTCTCTTTACAAAACGGAAGAACTGCTTGGAAAACTCAAAACCCATGTGGATAAATTTGATGAAACTTTAGAATAATTTATCCAGCATTTTTGCATTTTTCCTATTAATTTTTTCAGACTCTTCAAATAAGAACGTTATAAAGCATTCCAAATATCGCTGTCAATATTATAGCCACGAAGAATGCAGAAACCCATGCAAAGACAGTGAAGCTTATTTTATGCATGTCTCTATTTGTTTTACCTTCAACTAGCCCACTACCTACGACAGCAGCAATTATTGCTAGATTAGCAGATACTGGCGCACCTAAAACTACTCCTACTTGAGACATTATCGCACCAGCTCCTAAAGCTGCAATCGAACGTCTAGGTCCTATATTAGAATAATCATATGATACAGCTTTTATTATTCTTGGAGAGTACATCCAAGTGCCTATCAAAATTAAAATACCCCCAAACCATAATAAAATCGTTTGAGAGTAGCCTAAAGCACTCATAGGCCCTGAAACCAAACCTACAGATCCCGCCCCTGTAGTATAAGCCATGTATGATGCCGAAATAAGTAAAAGATATCTTATAGGTCTTTTAGCATCTTTAGAAATGTATTTTTGCAATATAATTGCAATAACATATGCCAAACCTAGAGAAAATATAGGGACCGCTAACCAGTAAAGAACCACTTCGCTCAAACCAGTCCAATTTACCGAGCCTCCAAACCCATAAGCACTACCTACTACAGCTCCAACAGTAGTAAATGCTGTAGGCATCGGATAATCGGTCAAAACACTTACAAGAACTAAAATACCTGCTACAAATAATATAGCAGCCGCCTGAGCCACCTGTATCTCCGTATTTAACAGACCTGAACCAATAGTATCCGCAACATTATGGCCTTGAAGAACAGATCCAAAGAACGCAAATATTCCTGCTATAAGCGCAGCTCTAAGAACATTCATAGCTCCTGAAGAGCTTACCGGTCCAAAAGTCGCTGCAATGCTTGAAGCTCCTATAGAAATCCCCATAAATGCTGCCGCAATAAAAGTCAAGGCAAATATAATTTCCATTAATTGTTACCTGAAAACTGACCCTTCAAAGTGTTTCTCTGCTTTTCATCAGGAACATTAACGTCCATTGAATAGCTACCGTCTTTTTCACATCTTAAATCAGCTGAAAACTCGGCCGTATCAAAGAAATATGGATTAAATTTAGTCATAACCTTTGAATAAATTTTTTCCTCTAATACTCGAGCCGATTTAATTGATCCAGCAAATATAGGTCTGAAAAAGCTTTTTGAAGCTTCTTTAAGTTCTGGTTCCGGACTCTGCTTCTTTACTACTTTTTTGCTAGCAGCTACTGCTTCAAAGCCTGCCTTACCCATATCCTTTTTTAGACCATTAGTTTCTTTTTCAATACTTTTCTCAGTTATTGAAGCCGCCTTCACAGTTTTCCGTTCTATCTCATTAACAGAATCATCTTCTCTAGGCCTCCAATCATCAAATTTTTTGATAGATTCCTCGCTGACATCTTCTTTTTCTAGAGCATCTTCCACCTCTCTAGCAAATCCTGCTATTTCCTCTATGTCGCCTTTCTTTTTGACTCCTGAATTAGTTTCCTTGAGGCCTTTATCGTTCATACTCTATACTAATACTTAATTATGGATCGAGTTTAAAAGGATAGCCTTGAATCTATTTCAGACATTATATCAGAGAAAACCTTCTCTATAGGCCTTGAACTATCTATTTTTATGCAATTTGCGTTTTTTTCAGCTGCTTGTCTGTATTTCAGCACTACTTTTTCTTGAAAGCTTAGATCTTCGAATATATTCCCATCTGCGCCTCTAGAATCAACTCGGTCCATCGCTATGTCTGCTTCAACATCAAGAATTATTGTCAAATCAGGTTTCAAAGCATATCGATTAATTGTTTCAACCCATTCTTGTTTAGCCCCCATCACTGTTTGATAAACGATTGAAGAATACATATAACGGTCAGAAACAACTATATCTCCTTTTTCAAGTCTTGGAATAACGTCTTCTTCCAAATGAATCATTCTGTCAGCTGCAAATCCCAGAGCCACCGCTTCTGGAGAATAATTATCTGATGAAATCATCTCCTCAACCTTTCTTCCAACTAAACCCCCGGTATCTCTTCTAGCACCATGTTCAGCAGTCCAGTAAGCATCTAGCGCTTTAGCTAGTTTCTTTGATTGAGTAGTAGTTCCTGCACCATCTCCTCCTTCCACAACAATAAATGTTCCCGAGTAATCCTTCACAAATAGCCTAAAGAATTGAATTTATTTAACGCAATTGTGTGTATTCAGTAATAGTTAACTTTTAGCTGCAGAAATTGTTTTCTATGCCATACCATCTTAGAAAAATAGTTACAGCAACCGAAAGATTCATGTCGCCCATACTTGCAAAAGCATTCTATCCCCCCTCAGGAGCAAATATTGTATGTCTTCATGATGATCAAATTGTGGTTCTTGATCTCGGCGGGAAATACAACTTTCCTGGCGGAATAATAAACGCTAAAGAACATCCTAAGGAAGCGGCCAAAAGAGAGTTTAAAGAGGAAACAGGACTAGATGCAGTTATAGAAGAACTAATATGTATTAAAACGAAGTTCAATAGAATAACAGGAATAAATTTCTTTTACAAAGCTAAACTTGATGAAGAATTTAAAGAGTCCTCGTCATCCTGGGAGGGCAAGCCTGTAAAAGTTGATAAAAGTGTCTTGAGACCTGAAATGCAAGAAATAGTTAACCAGGCCTAAATTTCTAGGAGTCAAAAGGTAAAAATCATAACTCTTCGTAACTAAAGTAAGATATATGCAGCATCACAGTCTTTCTGAAGCAGACCCAGAATTATACAAAATACTCAAGAAAGAGGCCTCAAGACAGGAAAATGAAGGGCTTGAAATGATTGCTTCCGAAAATTTTGTACCCTTACAAATACTCCAAGCTCAAGGATCTGTGATGACGAATAAGTATGCAGAGGGATATCCTGGTAAGAGATATTATGCAGGCTGCGAACATCATGATAGTGCAGAAGATTTAGCGAGAGAACGAGCCTGTGAATTGTTCAATGCCGAACACGCTAATGTCCAGCCTCATTCAGGAACAACAGCCAACTTTGCAGCGTACTTTGCAGTTTTAGAAGCAGGTGACAAAATTCTGGGTCCTGTGCTGAGTCATGGCGGTCATCTCTCTCACGGTCACCACGTAAATTTTTCAGGAGATCTTTTTGACTTTGAAACATACGCCATCAATAAAGAGACTGAGAGATTTGAGTACAATGATGTTCTAAAGGCAGCGAAAAAACATGATCCTGATCTAATAGTATGCGGTTACTCTGCTTATCCACGAGAAGTCGATTTTGAAATGTTCAGAGAGGCGGCTGACGAAGTAGACGCAATTTTAATGGCGGATATTGCTCATATTTCAGGTCTTGTAGCAACAGGAGCTCATGAAAATCCATTTCCTGAGTGTGATATAGTTACTACAACGACTCACAAGTCTATTCGCGGGCCTCGCGGAGGAATGATTTTATGTAAGGACGAGTACTCAAAGTCTGTTGATAAAGCAGTGTTTCCTTACAGTCAAGGAGGGCCGCTAATGCACCAGGTGGCGGCGAAAGCAGTATGCTTCAATGAGGCATCTAAACCAGAGTTTAAAGATTATACTTCTCAAATAATTAAAAATACAGGAGCTCTGGCAGATTCACTTCAAGAAAACAGTTTAAAACTCGTATCAAATGGAACTGATAATCATTTAGTGCTTATAGACTTAAGAGAAGAGGATATAACAGGTAAACTCGCTGAATCTGCGCTTGAGGACGCCAATATAATTGTAAATAAAAACATGGTTCCTTACGACCCTGAAAGCCCTATGACTACTTCTGGAATACGAATAGGAACTCCCGCCCTCACTACTAGAGGAATGAAAGCCAAAGAAATGAGAGAAATAGGCAAAATGATTGCAGACATAATTAAGAATCCTGAAAAAGACGTTATACAGGATGCAAAGAAGAGAGTGGAAATACTAATGGATGAATTTCCCCTTTATGAAGGTTCAGAAGTCGAGTATTGAAAAATCGTGTTTTTAACGATATATCTGTTCAAAGTTCAGATCTCTTTCATCAAACTCATCTCTTTCAAGAAGATGGTTCATATGAGCATCAGTAACTAAAGTTGCTAGACCTCTTTCGAACTCATAAAGCGATGAGTAGGGTCTTGACATAAAGAAAGATGCTTTCTTTTCTTCATCTTCAAGCACTATGGCTTGATCAAAAGTATAGTTACCTCTCCAATCCTCATTAACTGAGGTAAAGTAGTGTTCTTGTTCCACGGAAATGTATATATCTCAAAATATAAAATCGTGCCTGAAAATTAAGGTTTTAGGAGGGGTAACTAATTCTTGGAACATTACCAAAAACTCGTTAAAGATGTGCTTAAAAATGGAAATTACAAACCTAACAGAACAGGAGTAGATACAGTTTCTACTTTTTCTCAGACCTATAAAATTGATTTAGCAAAAGGATTTCCTCTTTTGACGACTAAAGATATGTCAGGTTTTAGATGGAACTCTCTGATTCATGAGCTGATATGGTATTTTTCAGGAGAAGAACATATACGGAATCTACAGGAGCATACAAAGATTTGGAATGCTTGGGCAGACGATGATGGTAACTTACCCACTGCATACGGTAGGTTTTGGAGACGTTATCCTATACCCAACAATGAAGCTGCGCTGACAGGAGAGTGGTGGCCGACAAACACCGAGGAATGGATTGAACAAGCCTCAGAACAATACCAGAAGAGCGAGGAAGAGATCCAAAAAGGAATAAAGAGATGGATTAACAAGGAAGAAGACGGAAGAAAAGTATTCGACCAACTACAGTACGCAATTGACACACTAAAAAACAAACATCCTTACCGAAGTAGCAATTCACGCAGAATAATAATTAACGCCTGGCACCCTGCAAACGCAGCAGTATCAAAACTTCCTCCATGCCACTTCACATTCGTCTTTAATGTACAGAACGGTAAGTTAAACACACACTTAACTCAAAGAAGCGCAGATATTGCTCTCGGAGTACCTTTCAATATCGCAGCCTATGCCATGCTTACTAAAATCATAGCACAAAGAACAGGCCTCGAAATCGGAGAATTCTCCCACACTTTAGTAGACGCACACCTATACTGCGGAAAAAATGAGAGAGGAGAATGGTACGAAGAAAATTTGGAAGAACTACAAGCTAAAATTCAGAATGCGGAAAAAAACGAAGACTATCTAGATATTAAGACCTGGATTGAAAAAGAGGCTCCAGAGCAGAAGAAAGCATATGACCATATTCCGGGCTTGTTGGAACAACTCTCTCGAACTCCGAAAGAAAGGCCTAAAATAGAAATCAGCGACAAACCTCTAGAAGATTTAGAATTTGAGGACTTCAATTTGAAAGGTTATACTCCTTATCCCGGTCTTAAGTTTGCGGTGGCAGAATGAGCTGGGAACTGAGATATCAAGAAGAATTAAGACCTTTAATTGAAAGATACGTAAATGAAAAATCTAGTTCATTCACTAGTTCCGATATTGCCGAGCTCAGTGATGACCTTTCCGCCAGTGAAATCGGGAAAATTCTGCGTTTTGCTGATATAGAAACTATTCTAAAGACCGGCAATAATCCTGCTTCTTGGGAATGTGTTTACACCCATTTTGAAGGGGATAAGTACGTGATAGAGCCAGAGTTCTATGAACCTAATGGAGAAAAAACTAGAGAAGATTCCGTTGGAATGGCATTAGAAAGTCTTGAGAACCCCAATATTGGAAGGCTTTACTCATTCTTCAGGAACCAGCTAGGTATAAAAAACGATGAAAAAATTTCCAGACATATATCAGAGTACAAGAAGAGAGCATGAAAAAAATAATTATCACCGCAATGGATGAAGAAAATGGCATAGGCTTAGAAGGTAAATTGCCTTGGCATTATCCTGAAGATTTGAAGCATTTTAAAGAAAAGACAATCGGAAACGCTGTTTTAATGGGGAGGAAGACTTACGAATCCTTACCTAAAAAATACCGTCCTCTTCCTGACAGGACTAATATAGTTCTAACGCGTTCTAATCCAGAATTCCATGAGAGTGTGAAGATAGCGAACAGTGTTGACGAAGTCTGGCGAACTGCTTCCAAAAGTGAAGACAAAATATTCATAGCGGGAGGGGAAACTGTTTATCGACAAACACTACCTAGCGCAGATAAAATGGTTCTAACTCGTATTCCTGGAAATCATGGAGCCGACAGTTTTTTCCCTGACTGGAATAGCAAAGAATGGGAATTGAAGAAAAAAGAGAATAAAGGAGAATTAGTGTTCGAGGAATATACTAGAAAGACTTAAACACCAAGAAACCAAATTTTAGTCAATGAGTCAACAAGAGATGACTGTTGAACTCTTCGGACGCCAGACTAACTTTGAATACTCAGAGACCTGGCTAGGTTATTCC
>LKMP01000006.1 GCA_001563915.1 Nanohaloarchaea archaeon B1-Br10_U2g21 | reverse complement strand
TACCATAATGGCGTTGTTTCAAACGCCAGTAAAGCTATTAAGAAAACTGCTAGCGCTGCAAGACCTGAACTAGTTATTATTTTAAGGATAATCGGACGAAATGGCTGTATATCAGCAAGATACTCCATTACTAAGATTTTAAGTATGAAAGCTATTGCAAATGTAAGAGTGGTGGCGACTGCAGCACCCATTATTCCATAAATAGGAATCAACAAGTAATTGAGCAATATGTTTGAACACCCTATAAACAGAGTAAGGTATAGTTTGTACCTGGTCTTATCTATAGCCTGTATTACTTTGCCTACAGGACCTATCATGGCCGACAACAAGAAGCCGAAAGCAAGTACTCTAAGAACGTTACCCATTCCAAGGTATTCGCTACCAAAGATTTGAAGCACTGCATGTGGAAACGCTACCATTATCATGAACATTGGAAGAGATACTAATGCAATCCATTTCACAACGAGCCTATAGGCATCAGTCATTTCATTTTTTTTGTCCTGTCCATAGAGTTTAGAGGCATTTGACAGATAGATTGATCCAAATACTCCTCCTGCAGATGATATTACTGCTGCGAAAGGATAGGCTGAGTTGTATAGTCCTACTTCTTCGCTGCCAAGGAAGGCCTGAAGCATAAACGTGTCTATGTATCCGGCGATTGATGCAAACAAACCTGCCGCAAACAGCGGCCAAGAGTGGTGGAAGAGCTTCCGATATTGTGCTCCTGGACTCCTCGAGAGTTGAAAGGTCTCAGGTAAAACTCTGTATGTGAATATTATTGCAAGTATGATTGCAGATCCCCAAGCAAATACGTATGCGAAAGCTGCGCCAAGATAGCCGTAGCCCATTATTACGAGGAATACTGTGAGTATTACCTTTAGGACATTTCCATAAATATAGTTAGTATAGACTCTATACTGCATTTTTTCATAGGCTTCTGTGGTCTTAATCATAGTTTTTCTCCAGGCTCGTAAAGGAAGTATAATTGCTAGAAATCTTAGCGGCCATATGGCTCGCGGCTCATTAAATATTTCTGTAGAAATCCAAGGAGCTAGTAGAAAAAGCGCTATACCAGTTAAGAATGATGGTATTGTTACCAGTATGAGTCCTGTGCGAAGCACACCAACTTGACTGCCTATGTCATTTTTACCTCTATACTCTGATACGTATTTCTGGACTCCTTTGGGCACTCCTATGTATGCTAAGGCTCCTATCACAGAGGAAACTGCAAGCATAACCGAGATTATGCCATATTCTTCTGGTCCGAGCGCTCTACCAACTACTACTCGGTAAAGCAACCCAAAAAGCTTGGAGATTATCATCCCTGCGAAAATTATGGCGCCCCCAGTGAAAAGAGATTTCACAACTTTGGACTCGGTCATTATTTACACTCGGTCTTTGGAGGTACTAATAAGCTGTTACTTTTTGAGGTTTCTGTGCCTCATAACTATACGAACAGGTATTTCATCTATTCCAAGAATTTTTGCAATACTTAATCTATGCCGTCCGTCTACAAATAAAGGGTCGCCATTTCTGTCAAGATCTACACATACTTCATTTAAGGCCTTAAAATCCCAGTTCTTCTCTGCTTCTTCGTAAGAAATGTTTCTAATTTCTTCTTGAGACCTGTAACCATTCTCCTTAATATTCTCCAATAATTCTTCAGTCTTTTGAATGTCTCTGTCTACGTTATACGGCTTTCCTGGCCATTTTATTCCTCCTTTCCTAGCCTCTTGAACTTCTTCAATTTCATCCCACTTAATATCTTCTTTTACTCTCTTTATCATTGCGCGATGAAAAGGAAGATCATTGTATCTATCTAGACCTTTATCCCAACCTCCGTTTTTCAGTTTGCCGGTAGAGTACCATTTCTGTTTTTCTCGTGTTGGCGAAACATATTCCACTGTGTCAGGATCTATTTTCCTTAGCTCTATGAACTCATCTTCTCTTATCTTTCGGCACCGAAGCCTTTTTAGAGCATTAAAGTATCTCTCTTCTCCCAATATGTCTGATAACAAACTATGGAGCTTAACCGCCATACGAGCTTTTAGCCCATGATAAAGCCATTTAAGGAACTCTTGGAAAGACCTTTTCTTGTATTCATATTTGATTCGTTTTCGGCCGTGCATCTTGTATAATTTTGAAAGATCAAACATTAAAGCCATTTTTCTCCAAAGCTTGGGTTTAATATTTTTTCATTATTCTAACTATACTAATGACGGTCGAAGCAGTCTTTCTAGGGATAAATGATGCAGGTGAAGAAGTCTACGAGTGGCTTAATAATAGGAGTGATGTTGAAGTAAAGGCTTTACTAACTGAAAAAGAACAATTAGACCTGGTTAAAGAGTTGAGGCCTGATCTAGTAATATCTTCAGGCTTTGAACATATTGTGCCTGAGGAAATACTAGAAATTCCTGAAAAAGGTATAGTGAATCTCCATCCGTCTTATCTGCCTTTTAACAGAGGCGCTTATCCATATATATGGCCTATAATTGATGGAAGTCCTGCAGGAGTAGCCATACACTACATGGACAAGGGTCTTGATACTGGACCAGTAATTGCAAGGAAAAAAGTAGAGTTGAAATCTGATGACACTGCTTCTAGTTTGCGGGAGCGTTTGATGGCTGCTCAAGCAGAACTGTTTAAGAAGAATTGGCCTAATATTTACGCAGGCAAAGAAGGCGAAGAGCAAGACCTTGAGAAGGGATCTATGCATCATAGAGAAGATTTAGATGAGGTATCACGGCTTGATCTTAACGAAGAAATGACTTTAGAAGAGGCTATAGGTCTTTTGAGAGGTTTGTCTTATGGTGATAAAGGCCTCGGTGTTTTTGAAAAGGATGGGAAATTCTACAATTTGAAGCTTGAAGTAGAAGAGGTCAATGGCTCAAACTAAAAAATGTGTTATGGCATTTATTTTGTATGACGAAAAAGCGTGTTTCTCTTACTCTTGATGACGTACTTGTGCAGCGTATTGATGCAGAAGCTGAGTACCGGTCGATGAATAGGTCTCAGATGGTGGAGGAGATAGTTGAGAACTATATTCATGGGCAGGAGTTAGATACTGCTGCAGTATTTTGCGGAGGTGAAGAGTATGATCCTTTGACTGAGATAGATGGAAAGCCGCTTTTAAGCCATATTGTTGATATGCTGTCAGACAAAGGAATTTCGCGTGTTTTACTCTTAGCAGGGTCTAATAGGGAAGATTTAGAAAATCATTTTGGAAGTAGTTGGAATAGTTTAGTTATTGAATATGTTGCTGATAGTGAAGATGGGGGGACGGCCACTGCGCTAAAACAATTGAAGGATAAAATAGGTAAAACGTTTTTAGCAATTAATGGCGATGTTATAGCAGATATTGATCTTAGGGATATGCTTCAGGTGCATAGAGATGAAGGTAAAAAAGCTTCAATGGCGTTAACGACTGTACAAGATCCTACAAATTATGGAGTTGTTCGTATGAAAGGTAGAACTATATTAGGTTTTGATGAAAAGCCTGATCCGGGACAAGAGCCTACTAGACTGATTAATGCGGGGGCATATATCTTTGAACCGGAAATATTTGATGGATTGGAGACTGGAGGTCTTCATAAGACTTTTGAGAAGTTGGCGGCTGAAAAAGAGCTAACAGGATATATTTATGGTGGGGAATGGCGGAAAGTAGAGTAATAGGGTTATACTTTCTTATTTAGAAATTCTGCCATGTTTTGCTCTTGTATTGACAATAGCGTGTACAAAAGCGATACGCTCATCCCTGATAAAAAGAAGCTTGCATGGATTTCTATACCTAAGGATATTATTGAATAGGCTACTAATATGGGTAATAGTGCCGATAGATAGTGTATTCCTGAAATTATGAGCAGATTTTTGTTTGAGGTTGCTTCTTTAGGCTCTTCCATTCTTAGGGCAAGTATAGCTAATAGAGCAAAACCTGTTATGGATCCTATTCCGAATAATAGTGCGGGGAATAGTTCTGGTACGCCGAAGTAGTTGATTAAGACTGCGCCGCTACCCCAGAATGCGATAGTAAAACCATAGGATCGAGATTCGCCTGTCAGCATTGAACGCAAGTATTCATTACCCATAATGTACAATAAATGCCATGGTTTAAAAACAAAAAAAGTAATATGGTGTATTACGATGTTTGCTGAAGTCACGCATTTTGGAGAATGGGATGAAGCAAGAGAAATCCTAGAGGAGCCGGGTTTCGTTGCAATGGAAGATAATGGATACATAGAAGAGGGAGATTACGTTGTTTTGAGTAGAGATCCTGGTATAGAAGGCCTTTACATTGATGCAAGAATTCTTGGAAACGAAAACACTGTTGAAAGAGATGATAGAAGCAGCGATGGCTTCTATTTCATGAATTCGGATAATTCCCCAGTAGAGTTAAAATATCGATTTTCTGAAGAGTTGAGATCATATCCTGAGCTTACACACGTACACAATACTCCTGAGCTTTACGTTCCAACAGGTAATTTTGAGATGGAGGTGGCATCCAAAGAATCAGAATCAGGGTTTACTATTATCGAGTTTGATGAGCCTTTAATTATTCCTGCAGGTATGTATCACGGTATCCAATCACGCGAGCCAGGAAGCCAGTTAATTGTTGCCAGAGGCGATCCAGAGCTTCAGGAAACAGTTGTAGGCAAATGGGATCTACAAGGAGATCAGCTATATTCGCATGTAGAGGATATAGATTTCCCTAAACTTAGCTATTATGAGGATGAGAAAGATGAAATGCATGGATTGTGGTAAAGAGACTCAAATTAAGACTGAAGACGGGAAGGAATACTATATTTGTTCAGAAGGCCATAAAAACTCAAGGATGATTCTTAACAAGGGATTAGAACACTACAATGAGGAAGGAGAGATTGTTCATGTGTCTGTTGGGGCGGTAATTGTAAAAAGCGGTAAGATATTATTGCTAAACCGGAGAAAATATCCTTTCAAATATACTATTCCAGCAGGTCATTTGGAAGAAGGAGAAAATCCTGAAAAAGCTATTATAAGAGAAGTTAAAGAGGAAACAAATCTAGAAATTTCTGCTCCTGAACTTAAATTAGAGGAAAAAGTTGAAGATCCCTGTAGGAGAGGCGCAGATTATCATTACTGGTATTTGTACACTAAGACTGTAGAGGAACCAGTAGAAGTCAGCACAAATGATGAGGCCTCCGATTTCCGATGGGTCGATCCATCTGAGTTAAAAAAAATCGAGCTTACTGAACCTACAAAGCACTTTCTTATAGATAAGCAGTTTCAGGATTTTTAGAAAGAGGTATAAGATTAAAGGACTGTATAACCTACCATGGGAAGGATTGAGAAGCCTTGGGGGTATGAAGAGCAGATACTTGTTACCCAGGTAGATATTGGGGGAGAACGTGGAATGCTTGGAATCAGAAGACTAGTAATTAACTCTGATGAGATGACTTCTTACTCTTCTCACGACACTCAGGCAGATATCATATATCTTGAAGAGGGAAATATAACTCTCCGATTAGAGGACAAAATGAAAGAGCTCAAGAAAGGAAAGGCTCAAATAATCAGAAGTAGAGAGAAACACCAATTACAGAACATTGATTCGATGGTCGCAAAAGTACTGGAAATATCTTTTCCTTACAGGCCTGATGATATTGAGAGAATAGAAGATCCTTACAGCGAACACAGATAGAAAAAAGAATAAGTCATTTGAAGCTCTCTCCGCTCATAAATCCTTGTAGTTAGCGTTGAATACATCAAGCACTGCCTTTGTTAATCCAAAGATTACAGGACCTATGAATAGTCCTATAGCTCCGAAAACATAAACGCCTCCAAGAACACCGATAAGTATTGCGGCAGGATGCAGTTCCGCTCGACTATCAACAAGATAAGGCCTCATCACATTGTCTATAAAGGAAATTATAATTGCTCCATATAAGAACAAGAATACTCCTTCAACCGGCTGCTGTATTAAAAATAAATACAGGCTCGCAGGAGCCCAGACTAAGAATGCTCCGACTACAGGGATGAAGGAAAGAAGTATCATAATGAAGGTCCAGAATGCAAAGTTAGGTACTCCTGCTAAATACAGTCCTAGACCGCCTACGAGACCTTCTACTATTGCCACCAGCACATGCCCTTTGAGAACTGCATTTGTCATTATCTCGGCTCGAGAATACAAATCTTTCTGTATTTTTTCTGACACTGGTGTAACTGACCTAATCCAGTTGTAGAGTCTATCTCCATCTCTAAGCATGTAGAATAACGAAAATATCATTATCAGCAGGCCTATTGCTACAGATGTTATTACGCCAACAATCTGGGAAATGCCGCCCACAGCCACTGCAGTGAATCTTTCAAGTAGTTCCTGTAGCTCGGATTCTAAATCTATCTCTTGTCCAGTTAAATCAAATATTGTCTGTTCAAGTTCGCCGAGATCTATTACTTCAATGTCTTCTATCTCGTCTACAAGTTCTAGTGCGTCCGTGGCTACTGTGCCCACAGCTAATGCAAAAGGTAGAGCTATAATTAAGATGAACGCTAGTATTAGAAGTGCTGAGGAAATAGTTCCTCCTATGTAAGGCTCAAGCTTAATCTGTAGAGGTCTTAAAACAAAAGCTAGGATTATTGCAGTTAGTATATACGCCAGAAATGGTGCTAACATCGTTAAGGAAATGAGTGTTAGAAGGGCGGCTGTACCTGCTAGAAAGGTTTTTTGTGTATCCATGTATAATCTTTAGAACTTAGTCAGATAAAAGTTCTTCCTGAAAAGAACATAGTCTTGTTTTTATGAAAAGTTAATCTTATTGTTCGCATATTTTGAACACTCATGTTGTTCTAAAGTGGATCCATCAAGAAATATTAGAAATGATAATTTGCTTGTCTCAACAGGGATAAAAAATCTAAGGGTTAATCCTAATGTATGTTCGGCGGCAAAGATATGTCAAAAATGATGAAACAGATGGGCGTTGATATGGAAGAACTCAACGCAGAAAAAGTAGAAATAACGTTATCAGGAGGGAAAAAAGTAGTTTTCAATTCTCCTCAAATTTCAAAGGTTAAGGCTCAAGGACAGGAAATTTTCCAGCTACAAGGTAAATATACTGAAGAGACAGCTATACCAGAAGAAGATATTGAAATTGTAATGGAAAAAACAGATGCTTCAAAAGAAGAAGCTAGAAAAGCTTTGGAAAGTGAAGGTGACGTTGCTGGAGCCGTTATGAAGCTTCAGGGCCTTTAATATTTTTTCCAGGTTCTTCTAGATTCATAAACATTTCTTCCGCACCAGATTCACTCTCAGATTCATTTTCTTCAAAATATTCTGCTTCTATTTCATCATCTAGCGTATTGTCAAGTGCTGATATTCCTAGTACTGCAACTCCAAATAGTAAGAGAAGTAATATTGATGCAGCCACTAGTTTAAGAACTGAGCCTCCTTTCATTTACTATATTTTAGCTTTAACCTGTTTTTATAGCTTAAATGTTTGAGTTGGTTGAGTAAACCTGGTATTGCCTTAATTTCTAGTCATTCATCTTTTCTAGAACCTTTGCAAATGCAGGTCTTGTGATTGTAATCCCTATAAGGATTCCTAATATTGTGGTCCATGCAAAATCATGGATTGTTGACATTGCTGCTCCTGAAGGATCCATTGAGAATATAAATGATCCTATGAGTACTGAAAAAACTCCAATTGCCACGAGATGTGAGTTACTTCCTCTGCTGTAATAATTGTACATTAACAATCCTATTCCTGCCATCGCAATCAGCATACTCATCAATCCAGGATAGAGTATAGGAGTCATGGCTCCGATTGTGGATGCTGCAGCAGTGAAGATCACAAAGAATGCCCTTTTCATCTTTTCTGTCCAAGATTGTATTACTTCTCGATCTGACTCATCTGCAATAATAATTTGGTCATCCACGCCTGTACCTACTGCTGCGATTATTCCTGCGATAGCTGAAAGACTTAAAGTTCCCATAGTGGTGAACCAAAATCCTAATATGATGTAGACTTCTGCAGCACCAGTAAGAACTATTGGCGCAGCAATTCTAGGGTCTTGATATCTTATTGTTACTAGTAATCCTACAGCTATTAAGGAAGCGATAATCGAAAGTATTGAGGCTCTCATAAAGTCATCTCCTAACGCTGATGACAGTGTAGTTATAGTTTCAATTTCTACAGGAACAGGCAAACTTCCTGATTGAAGTATGGCTTGTAAATTTTCCATTTGTTGACTTGCATCTTCTCGTGTTTCTCCTCCGCCACTGATACTTGACTGAGTGAGTACTTGTTCTTGGAATACTCCGCTCATACGAAGATCGCTTTCTCTTTCATCGTCGACGTAGAGATTCATCCGAGCATATTCATTTGTGTTAGGATGTTGCAGCCAGCCTCCATCACCAATACTAACATCATAGTTCTGTGCTACTGCGGACTTGTGTTGTGCTGCGTCATTAGACAAAACAATTGGGAACTGGAATTCGTAGGGCGCAGATTCGGAAAGAGAAGCATCGCCTGTCAATACATCTTGTATGTCGCTTCCGTCATAGGTGACTACTTCTAATACTGCTCTATCTTCGGTGTCGTTTATGTATTTGAAATCTCTGCCTTCTAGTTCAAACCTTTCTCCTTCGCTGTATGTTTCTCCTGATTCTTCTACCTCTATTTCTCCATTACTGCGTGTGAATGTGTGAGTTTCTGATAGGGTGAAATCTACGCTTTCGTCCACCCATATAGGCATTCGAGCTTCAAATGTGCCTTCTTGTTCAATTAGCTCTTGTATTTGAGTTTGGTTTGTTGCACCTACTTCTACCTGTATTCTATGATTGCCTCCTCCGATATCTACAGTTCTAATATTGGGATCAGGTAAACCAAATTGCTGCACTCGTACTTCTAAAACATCTCTTACTTGATCCGCTAGCTCTAATTGTTCATCTCCTTCGGCATCAGTATCCATTGCTAGCAGTAACCGAGTACCGCCTGTGAAGTCAATACCCATACGGTCTTCAAGATTTGTCGTTAAAGCTATGTCTCCAGCATCGTCTTCCTCATAGCTGAAGCCAAGCATTAGTGTGGCGCCAACTAGAGAGACTAGCAGAAGCCAAATACGCCATTCCTTAGCGAGTTCTTTTAAGATCTCCAAAACGACCACTTCGTAAAGTTATCAAGATTTTCAAAATCGCCTTCAACATATTTCTTCAAAATGACCGTGTTACCAAGCCAAGTAAGAGGTATATCCGCCATAAGGCCTATAACCATTACTGAGGCGATTATTGAGAGTTCTGAAGGTCCGACAATAGAGTAAGAAACAAGATATAGTAGTGTAAATCCTGCTATTCCTCCCGAACTCATTGTCAATCCTGTTTTGACAGAACTCCACATACGAGATCTGTTAGAGCCCCTATTCATCTTCAATACGCGCGTAGATAGTACGATATCGGTGTCAACAGAATAACCTATAAGCATCAATAGTGCAGCGAGCGATCCGAGAGTCAAAGGTATTCCTAGTAAGGACATTCCGGCTGCTGCTATCATGATATCTCCTCCTGCTGCAAATACTACTGCTGCTGCAGGTGTAAAGTTTTTGAATGCGTAGAAAATTATTATGCTCATTATCGTGAATGCTAGTATGAATGCAAACTGGGCTTGCTGGAAGAACTGTCCGGAAACTGCCGCAGATATTGAGTTGAATCCTTCTATTTCAACTTCATAGCCTGCATCTTCCATTATTTCTGCGGCTTCATCCTGAGTCATGTCTGGAGGAGGTACTTGAACTAGTAAGAGTTCTCGTTCCCCAGTATCTTGGGTTAATGCAGTGGTTCCTGAACGGTCTGCGTCAGCGAATACTTGCTCTATTTCGCTAGAGCTAAATTCTCCTTCAACTTCAAACGTTATTTCTGTGCCTCCAGCGAAATCAGTACCTTTCTCAAGGAATTCGCCGGTAGTAGCAAAGTTATAGAATAAGACTGAAGCTGCTAGAAGTATGAGCACTAAAGGTATGAAAAAATACCGTTCATGGTTCTCATAGAGCCGAGTATATCTCTTGCTCAAATTTCTCTCTAACTCATCAATCCGCTCCACGGTAAACAATATTTACACTTGAAATGCTTTTAAAATCGTCCCAGGTCTAGAAGCTCATAAAAAAGCTTTATACACAATTCAAAATTACAGCCGATGAATATTTCAGAAAGAAATCCGAAAAAACTGGCCGAAAAGTACTGGGTCGCCCCGTTTTTACTAGCAATTTTCTTCATAGCAGTAGGCTTCCGATACTATCCTACACGAACTATTGAATATCTTTCTGCAATGGATCCGTATAATCTGTTCCGAAGCTCACAGCAAATAGCATATACAGGAGGACTTCCAGAACTTGATTTCCTAAGATATTTCCCATATGCTTACCCGCTGCATTTAGACCATATGGGTAATCTTGTAATACCGGCAATACTTTACTGGGCAGGAGGATTTCTACTTTTTGACTCTTATCTAGAGTTTGGTTACTGGATACAACCTCTTTTCTCCGGTCTTGGCGCAATAGCAATGTATTACCTTGGAAAAGAAATGTTCGATAAATACACAGGCCTTGGAGCAGCATTCTTCATAGCAGTAATTCCGGGAGCAATGTTTAGAAGCTCAGCAGGATTCTTCGAGAAAGAAGCCATAGGAACATTCTTCATGCTACTATCCCTTCTCTTCTTCACTATAGCGTGGAAGAAAAAAGACTGGATTTACGGCATACTTGCAGGCCTCACATTAGGAATATTCACAATCACTTGGGGTGGAAGCGGAGTACTTTGGCTTCTGTATCCGATGACAGTCGGTTTCATGCTTTTAATTGACAGAGATATAGAAAATCTTGTTGCTGCATTCACGCCTACAGTCTTAATAGCCGCATTTTTCGCATCTATATTTAATTCCGGACGATTCTGGTTCGACCATATGTATATTTACCTGAATGTCGGTATGCTTACACTGCTATGGGCTCGTTTCCTTGTAGAAGAGCTAAACTTGTTGAAGGAAGATTATTTACAGTACTTTTCACCATCAATGTACATTACAGGAGGTCTGGCGCTCGCATTATCTCCACTTTATTCTAGCTTCTTAGCAGATATAACTTTCAGCATATATCGTAGAGCAACTCAGACTGATGCAGGAACTATTTCGGGAACTGTTGCAGAAGATGCAGCACCAGGGCTAGGAGAACTTACAGTTCAGCTTGGTACAGGAATTGTTGATCAAATATTTCCGGGCGCAGAGATTCTTTCTGCGCTGGTAGGTCCTTGGACACTAGTTTTCCTTTCAATTCCATTCCTTCTTGTTTCAGCAATCTTAATGATTGCCAAAAGCTATGGGTTAGTAGAGGAAGTCTTAGAAGGTCGTAAATACTATGGGCTTCTGGCTGGAGTCGTATCAGCATGGGGTGTAACATTTTTAGGGTTCTTTGGAGGCTATACGACAGCTGGAATAGCGTTAGGACTTATTATGCTAGGCCTAGTTTCGGTTCTTGTGTTTTATCTTGACGAAGATTCTGTATTATCAATCACTATTATGTCTCTTCTATTTACCGCTATAATCGCCACATTATTCTCTTTTGGACAAGAAGATCAGTCTTCTGTGCTTAGAGGCGCAGCGTACCCATTATGGATAGCGACTTTAGGACTGGGAGTAGTATACTTTTTAGAAGACTTTAAGCCTCGTGAAATCCAAGTAGAGTGGTATCAATTCCTTGCATTTTTCTGGATTATCACTAATTTGTTAGGCGCAACGGCAAGAAACCGTTTAATATTCTTGGCTGCATTCCCGGTCGCTCTTGGAGCAGGATATACATTCTCGATAGCATACCGTAGAATCCAATCTTTGGATTTCAGCGAACTTGATATCAATGGGGACAAACTGAGGACGTTGATACTAGGCGTGGGAATTATTGCACTGTTATCAGTGAATATTTTTGCCGGGTGGGCGGCCGTTCAAGGCATAGGTGGAGAGCCTAATGAGGCCTGGATGGAGAATCTGGACTACTTGAGAGAAGAAGCTGATGAAGGGACGGTAGTTTTGTCATGGTGGGATTATGGATACCATTTCCAGACGATTGGCCGTTCTGCAAGTGTGGCGGATGGAGGTAACTATAACTATTACACAAGCGATGAGAGAGTTAACTTCCCGATTGCAAGATACTTCACATCTGATGATCCTGAGGACGATCAAGATCTTTTAGAGAAGCATTCTGTAGACTATATAGTGCTGGATAATACTATGATTGGTAAATATGCTGCAGTAAGTCAGATTGCTAGAGAGGACAATGAAAACTTTGACTCATGGTCACAAGCTCAGACAATGGGGGCTCTAGAAGATGTAGTAACTTCGGATGGAGAGTCAGAAGTAGTACCATTCTTTGGAAGTATTGAAGGATTGCCTGCAGAAATATACGCGCCTATAAACAGAACTGAAGCTTCTGCCGATATAAGTGGAGCAGCTACTATCCAAACTATGGACGGGCAAAGGATGTCTGCGAGCTGCATTATTACAGAGAATGGAGTGCAAGAATTTGAAGATGGAGACTCAGAGTACTGTATTGCTGAGGATCCATACTTTACTCTTGATAGAAGCCAGGTGTTTGGACAGCAAGCAAGACTAGTAATCGTACCTAGAGATATTAAGGAAACGAATATTGCAAGAATGTATCTTATGGATGGGTATGGAATAGATTATTTGGAAGGAGTCGATGAAGCATCTAATGACTTTGTAAAGACTTGGCGAGTAGAAGAATAGGTATTATGTTATGGAGCTACTATTTCTATCAATAATATTGGGATTTCTTACGGTGCTTTTAGGCACGCCGGTAGCGGAAAAATATCTTTTTGCGTCAGGAATATATGGAAAAGATCAGCAAAAATTAGGGAAGCCTAGAATACCGACTTCAGGAGGAGTTATAGTTCTTCTAGGTTTTATGTTTGCCATATCATTTTATGCGGGAGCAACTGCGCTTTTCACAGAAACAGTGACAGACAGATCGCTCATATTTGCTGCAGTATCTTCAGCAGCATTAATAGCACTAATAGGTCTTATTGATGATGTGCATGTTGATATAACTCGATTAGTAGAGGAAAGAGTAGGAGAAGACATCCAAATAGATCTTGAAACCGGAAAAACTATTTTTCACCGCCATGTAGATGTCGTATTCGGCGCTAAAGATTCGGAAATAGAACGTACAGGCCTAAATCAAGCAGTAAAAATGTTGATGGTTCTGCCTGCCGCATTTCCATTAATAGCTGTAGGAGCAGGATCATGGACAATGACGTTTCCTGTAATAGGAGTTATAGACTGGGGTCTCATTTATCCCTTGCTTTTATTGCCTTTAGGCCTACTCTTTGTGTCGAATGTGGTGAATATGTTGGCAGGCATAAACGGGATGGAAGCTGCGTTAGCCTTTGTTGCCTCAACAGCTCTAGGAATACACGCCTACCAGAATGGAGCGGTAGAGGCCTATGCGTTAACTTTTGTGCTCTCGGGAACTCTTCTAGCATTTCTGTTCTATAATAAGTATCCTGCTACAGTGCTTCCAGGAGACTCTTTAACTTACCTCTGCGGAGCAGTGATGTTTTCTGCAATGGTTATAGGCGATATGGAAAAATTTGGAATAATTTTGTTCATGCCATGGATGGCCGAGTTTTTGTTAAAAGCTCGAAATAAGTTTAATGCGCATTCTTGGGGAGAAATTCAGCCTGACGGAACGCTAAAGCCACTACACAGCAAAAACTATTCTTTAACTCATCCTTTAATGCGGAGAGGGCTAACAGAAAAACAAATAGCAGGCGTAATGACTGCTGCAATGTCAGTATGGGCGATAATCACTCTTCTAGCGTTCAGTTACGCGCCATATCTATCGGCAGTATAGAACAGTTAAATGGAAAAAACTAGGCCTCAAAAAACTAGATGTGACATACTTCCAATGCCCTGACTGCGGATTCAAACAGCGCAGCAAAGCAGAGAAAAGAATTAAATGCCATAGGTGTGGTCGCAGCTATAGAAAAAGAGCGAAGTATGAGGCTTCCAAAAAACCTGATGATGAAAAAGGCGTAGGGTTCTTCAAGTACCGCAAAGAAGACTGAAACTTAAACAGTTTCTGACACATACTGAACTATGAACAAATACAAAATTCAGGCTCCAGACTTTGATCTTGAGTTGACTATGACCTGCGGACAAACATTCTGTTGGAACCGTTTCAACGGAGAGCTGTATGGAGAAGGAGATTCAAAATTCTATACTTTTAGAAAAGAGAAGCTGATTATAGTCGAACAAAAAAGAGACTCAATAATTGCAGAAACGGAACTGGCTAGAGAAGAAGTTGAAAAAGCGTTAGGCATAGATCAAAATTTAGAAGATATAAGAGAGACTTTTCCAGAAGATGAAATTCTTTTACAGGCTTCAAAAGAGCTTTCAGGTCTCAGAATTGTCCAAGATGAGTTTTTCCCATGTCTTGTATCATATCTTTGCTCTCCTCAAATGCAGATACCGAGAATCAAAAAAATGCATGATGATATTGCGGAAAAATTTGGTGAAAAAATCAATTTCGATGGAGATGAGCTAAGAAAGTTCCCTAGTATGGAAGAGCTTGCTGAAGCCTCAGAAGAAGATCTGCGAAATCTAGGCCTAGGTTACAGGGCAAAATATGTGGCTGAAACAGTAAAGATTCTTAATGAAGGCGGTCTTGTCATCTCTGAGGATTATGAGAGGGCTCGCGAAGACTTGAAAAAGTTGTATGGTGTAGGAGATAAAGTTGCGGACTGTGTATTATTATTCTCTCTTGGTTTCTACCAAGCTTATCCTTTAGATACTTGGGCTTTGAAAGCAGTGGAGAAATATTATCCTGAGCTGTATTCTGAAAACTATGATGATGCTTCAAGTAACTTGAGGGAGTTCTTTGGACCGTACTCAGGATATGCGCAAGAATATCTGTTTCATGCTGCTAGAAAGGGCTGGATTGATGTATAATTAGATATTTCCGAGTCTTTCTCTCTTTTCTGGAACGAACTCTGCTGCATTTTCCCAAGCCTCTTCTAGTATCTCTTCTAGTTCTTCTCCCTCTGCATTTTCAACTTTTTCTTGATACTGTTCTCCAAATTCATCTATTTCTTCTAGGGAGGGGCATCTGAGTCCGTATACTGAGCTTGGCTTATGGTCGTATCCGGGGTCGTGTGGCTCAAAATCTTCGGGTTGTTCATACCATTCTGAGGCGGCATCAGTTCTTACGAGTTTGTTGAAGGATTCTCTGTTATTTAGCCCTGGGCTTATGAACTCATTTTCGCCCGGTTTTCTCATCAACATATAGCCTTCTCGACCGTTTTCAGATATTAATTCAAATAAAGCGTGTTCATCCGGGTCATATTCTGCCGGAGGATTATCAGGGTTATAGGATTCTTTCACTCTTATTTGGTCATTTACAGGATTCGGAATTCTTGCGATGCCAGAGGACTTAGTCATATGTAGTTACTAGTTAGTAACACTTAAATATTTTTGGTAATACACTTTACGTTTAACCTATAACAATTATTTACGAATCTAAAAAAGTGAAGAGGTTATACTGAAAAACATAGAAAGCAAGCTCTCAGTCTTCAATTATTTAAGAAACGATGTAGAATAAAGCCTTCGAATCGTTACGGAAAATATCAGTATATGACTGAGGAAGAAAGGTGATATAAGATCAAGATAAAAATTGTGCGAGATGACTTAGTAGAGCAAAGAATCAGAGAAATAGAGATTGAGAAAGGTTTGACTGTCTCCGAACTACTGGATAAGCTCGATATAGAAAAGCAGGAAGTTTTAGTCGCTAGAAACGGACAAATTATTTCTGAGAGCCATAAAGTAAAAGATGGAGACGAACTAAATATCTTTGACGTTATAGCAGGGGGATGAATTTAAACCTGTGGAATTTTACATATTATTCAATGGAATTGCTGGAACTAGAGAATAAGTCCAAAGATGAAATAGTATTCGAAGTCTTTGGATTAAACGACCTCCAAAAAGATATTTTTCAAGTTTTAGATGGTTCACAACTTACAGTACAGGAAATAGCATCCAAAGTAGGACGAAATCGTTCAACAGTTCAGAGAGCGCTTCAAAAAATGCTAGATAAAGATCTCTTAGTCAGAGAAGGTAAAACAGATAAGACTGTATACTATGTTTATACAACGCTACCCATGGAAGAAATCATGGACATCACCTCTGAGGCATTAGATCACTGGCATTCACAAATCCAAGCTCGCTTAAGTTAGAACTTCCAGAAAAGGAAGCCAAGATAAGCCAAAGCTGTTAACTCACTGAAAAACTTTAGAACAGGATCAGAATTCACACCTGTAACCAGCATTAAAGCACCAAATACGAAAACTGCAGTAACTACTGTAGCAGACTCTTCAAGCACTTTTTCTTCAAAGGACGGCAAATCTAATTTTTCATCCATGCTTAATCTGAAAACAGTAAAAGCAAGATAATACTTTATCGCCATTGCAGCAGCCGTCCAAGAGGCCTCAATCAGGCTGTAACCTACTGAGACAAAGACTTCTATCATACAAATTATTTCGGAGCCCCAAGTTTAAACCGTTAGGCTTCCAAAAATGTAACTATGTTAGAACGGTTAAGGCAGAAAATGAGGGATGAAGGAATAGAAACCGTTTGTATAAATAGTTCCTATGACTTTTTGTACTTCTTCGGCCTAGAAATGGCCGGATATTGTTTTATAACTCAGGAAGACGTTGAAATGGTGCTTCCGCGTTTCTACATGTATGAAGATGTTGACGCTCGATACGCGTTCTCTCTTCAAGATTACCTAGATCATTTTGAGAATTTAGACTACGATAAAGTCTATATTGCCGGAAAAGAAGGGTTACTACCTGAAAAATTTGAAGTAGAGCAAACTGATATAGTAAATGAGCTAAGAAAAATAAAGACGATGGAAGAAGTAGAAAAAATTAGGGAAGCTTGCCAGATAACTGACAGAGCTTTTGAAGAATTAAAACCTAATTTAGTAGGATTAACTGAATTTGAGGCCGTAGGGGAGCTAAAAAAGTTTTACATAGAAGAAAAAGTCCCAGAGTCATTTATAACGAACAAAGGAGAAAGCCTGGTGCAGAGAAATGTTTTAAGACCTCATAGGCCTCCATCACACAAAAAAATTCTTTCTGAAGACTTAGTAATAGTTGATACAGGGTGCAGAGTAGACCATTACTGTAGCGATGTAACTCGTACTTTCTGCGAAAATCCAAACGAAAGACAGATAGAATTGTTCAATGCTGTTAGAGATATACAAAAAGAACTAATAGAAATGATTGAACCAGGACTGTCAGTGGCCGAATGGAAAGAACATGAATATCGTTTGGTTGAAGAAAAAGGCTTTAATCCTGATAAAAATGTGTTGTATTTCAGCCACGGAATTGGATTAGAGACGCATGAACCGCCAACTCTATCACACAGTTGTGATGAAAAGTTCAAGGAAGGAATGGTAGTGACTGTAGAGCCAGGACTACACTTGAAAGAATTAGGAGGGGTAAGAATAGAAGATACGGTTCATGTAACCAGTAACGGCTCAGACCAACTAAGCCAGACGCCTAAAGAACTTTAATTATCTTCTTTATCTACCTGGCTGGTCTGGAAGTCCTTAATGATAATTACATCGTCAACGGCTTGAACCATTCTATAAGGGATAACAACGTTTTTACTTCCCCCAACTTTTTGGGCAAGATAAGACTCTTTATCAGCTCCGACTACTACTGCTCTGACAGCGAACTTTCCCAAGTCAATCTCTATATCTTTTACTTTTCCACAGTACGAACCCTTGTTCGTATATACCGTCTTCCCCGTTACATCGGAGAAATCAAGGATATTTTGCGCCATTATTGAACCACTTATACAACAAGAAGGCCCTCAGAAACTTAAATACCTTATCCGCTCAGCATAGGGCTCAAATAAAAACTTTATACCGGGTATTTTGACCGCGAAATTTATACGTAGTCCAAGTCTACTACATAGATATGAGGCAAGGTCAGAAAGATTCAAAGCCAATACTAATTTCAGCAGTGATACTAGTGTCTGTAACAACTTTTGCATATATTAACTCTGTTCTTAATACTTTTACTGTTGTTTCATTACTTTATGGAGTAGTAGCGCTGATAGGAGGCATAGTGCATAAGTTGTCGGGAGAATGGGGAATTATAAACATGGGCATAGCACTTTTTGGAGTCATTCTAGTAGCACTATGGATGTCCATAGAATTCATATACAATCTAGGCCATATAACCAATGACGCTAAATTCGTATTACAGGCATTTTGGAATGGATTCACAGGATTCATGGCGCTTGGTATAGCATACGTAATATTTGAGTTTCAGATTTCAAAAGAAAAATAATCTCAAAAATAGGTCTCAGAGCCCGACCAGTTTTAAACAGTTAACCTACATCTAAAACTATACACTGTGTCGGGGTGGCAGAGTGGCTTAACGCGATGGCTTGCTAAGCCATTGGGCTTCTAAAGCCCGCCCGGGTTCGAATCCCGGCCCCGGCGTGTTTCTATCTAACTCACTATGCAGCGGATACATAAGGCCGACTAACCTTCTGGCGGTTTAAGCGTTGTGACGTCTCGTCAAAAATAGGATACGGTAAAAGAAAGCTTAAACCCAATCTAAACAACGTTCAAATCTGATAAAAATATCAGGATCTAATAAGGAATACGGTATAGATCTGTAGGAAGGATTCTAATACTATTACAGATGTGTGATGAAGAAATATTCGAGGACTCAATTTTTCCTTTTATACTTCCTTACTTATTTCGCCGTCAGCAAACATGCTTCGTAACCAATTCTGCCACGATTCTAATTATTAAGTTCTCTATTTCACAACTATAGATCATGATTAGAGAGTTCAGACCTTCAGATGAAGAAAGAATAGCTGAAATAGGGAGTAAAGTTTGGAAGCCTCCATATTGGGAAGATACATCTTTTGAAGAAGAAGAGGAAGAACTTGAGAAAAATGAAGAACGAGACTCGATTATCCTAGTCGCAGAGATAGATAAGGTAGTAGAAGGGTTTGCAATGCTTTATCCTATGAATCAAAGAGACTCTCCTTACCCAGATTCAGAGAATTTTTGGAAGCCTCTAAAAGGATTTGAAGTAGCCTATCTCGATGAACTTGCTATTAGTCCTAATCATCAGCACGAACATCTTGGAAGTAAGCTGCTCAAAAACATGACTGAAAAAGCTGAGAAATATGACAAGATGGTGCTTAGAACAAATCCAAATTCAGAACAAGCCTATAAATTTTACAAAAGTCACGGATTTGAGGATCTCAATGTTTCTGACCCAGAACATCCTGAAAGAACATACATGGTTAAAAATATCTCTTAAAAATTAAACCGGGATTTTGAATAGACGTTCAGAACCAACATAGGTTTACCCATCATTATTTTTACAGGCAGAAAGGTTTAAACTGGACACATACGCTATTTGATATATGGGCATTCTCGGCAGCTTGTTCAGTAGAGGAAAGCAAAAGAAACGTAAGCGCAAGAGAATAACTGGAAAAGATGTAAGAGGCCTCGCTCAAGAAGTCAGGAAAACTGCTGAGCTAGTTGTTGATGAGGAGGAAGATGTAGACCAAAGAGAGACGAGGCTAGGAAACTGGCTGAGCGGACTCAACGGCACACCAAGTCCTGCAGAACTTCAAAAAGCCCTGGAAGAAGGAGAAAATATCGAAGAAGAATTAGAAGATATAATTCAGAGGATGGAAAAAGCCATTCAACAAAAAGCAAAAATGATTGAGAAAGTCAGGCAGGCAGAACAAGTGGTTGGAAAAGAAGAATATTCTATCAGCCAAGAACTTCAAGATATTAGCCGAAATATAGGAAAGATGGAGGAAGGAGGCCTAACTAAAGAAGATGCTGACTACGTTGTAAAAGAACTTCTTGATGTTTCAGTGAAAATAGAAGCAGCGTCCGAAGATATGGAGGAACTAGCCCTAATGATATACGATCTTGAAAGAACTGAAAGCATGGAACTTCAAGCTGAAGGTCATCTAGAACAAGAAGTAGGGCGGTTTAAAGAAGAACTGAAGGCTTTGAAGAGGCTGATAAGAGAAGCAGGAACAGAACAGGAAGCACGATTTGAAGAAAAACTTGAAACTATTGAGAGGAAAATTGAAGAACAGCTTGAGACTGAGTTAAATCAAGAGTCCCAACAACTCAACGCTGAAAAAAATACTATTTCTCAATTGAAAAAAGGAGTTGAAGAGTTCACATCAGAACTAGAAACATTTAGAACTGAAGTAAACAGAGTAGAATCAGATTTGCCTCAAAGCTCAGTTTACCAAGAAGATGAACAAGCCATTCAGCAAGCTATTGGTAATGTACAGGAAGCTCAGCAAAGAATGGAGGGTGTTTCAGGCAAGCTTCAGTCTGAAGAAGCACAGTTTCAAGATATACAAAAGATGGCGGGACAGGCAGGAAGCATGGCAAAGAAAATTTTCAGTAACTAAGTAAAAAGAATCTAGACTGTAAAATCTTTTTAACCGGAAAAAGCATATCCTAAAACATGGGGAAAACTCCTGTATACAGATTTGCTAAAAAGTTCAAACGTATAACTCCAGATGCCAGACTGCTTTTTGAAAACGTTTTAGGCAAAGAAAATGAACTTGAGGCAAAAGAATTCCAATTGGACGAATGGCTAGAAAACAAGGGAGATGAACTCACTGATCAAGAAATTAGACAGGCTTTAGATAAGGCCAACAACATAGAAGAAGAAATACGAGACTCTCTAAAAAGTATAGAAAATGGAATACAGGATATTAGCAAAATGATTGCTCTTATACAGAAAACAGAGCAAATAATTGGAGAAGAACAATACTCTGTTCGATTAGAACTACAAGACATTAACCGCAACATTAACAGAATGAAGGAAAGCCTTACTGAAGATGATGCAGATTACATCATAAAATCTCTTCTGGACATCTCACAGAGACTAGAGCAGGAGGCAGAAGAGATGAGAATTCTAGCCTTAATGGTTGCAGAATTAGAGAAAAACCAAGAAAAAGGATTTACCGCCGAAGACTATCTGCAACAAGAATCAGAAAAATTCGAGCAACAATTAAGCACATTAAGAAAAATCGTGGCTGAATCAGGCACAAGAAAACAGAAAAAATTCGAGCAAAGACTCGAACAATTAGGACAAAAAATAGAAGCTACACTCAGAGCTGAAATAAACCAAATGGCGCAGGAAGAAGGAGCTGAAGAAATAACGTTATTACAGCTCGAAGAAGAAGTAGAAGAGTTCTCAAAAGAAATCCAGAAATATCACTTAGAAATAAACAGAGTCCAAAAACAACTCAGAAGAGCCAGACTCTATGAATCTGAGAAGAAATCTATTGAACAGGCAGAGGAAAACGTTGAAGATGCTCTAAACATAGTAGCAGACTCAGTAGAAAGGATGAGGCAAAAACAGGCCTAAACCTCAAAAATAGGTCTATTAGAGAATTTCTGAAAAAAGTCTCCGGTTATTAAGATTGCTATATTCTACAGTTCTTAAGAAAGCAGCCCCCTGGGGTAGTGGCCAATCCTTTCACGTTCTGGGCGTGAAGACACAGGTTCGAATCCTGTGGGGGCTATAGCCAATTTTAAGTTTGCGCTTAAGATCGGGTAATCTGGAGTTTATATTAAAAAACTCCGATTTAATACAAAGTTATGGAAAGTCGGATAGCACTTCTACTTCTGGTTTCAGCAATCTTAGTGACATCAGGTTGTTTAAATGGGGAAGATCCAGAAACTCCTGAAGGAGAGCTGGACCAGCCAGAACCAGACGAATCCGTGGAGGAAGAGGATGATGAAGATTCTGAAACTAGCGATGCTGAAAATGGAGAAGATGTTAGACAGATAGTTATAGAAGGCGGAGAACATTACTTTGACTCAGATAATGTAGAGGTTGAGCAAGGAGAGACAGTTGAAATTGTGTTTGCTAATACTGGAGACATGCAGCATGATTTAAGAATTCCAGACCTTGATGAGGGAACAGAAGTAATTTCTTCCGGAGAAAGAGACTCGTTTGAAGTAACGTTCGATGAAGAAGGAGAATACGACTTCGAATGCTCAGTTTCTGGTCATGCAGAACAAGGAATGGAAGGAACAATAACCGTAAGATAAAGGCCTCAAACTCTTTCTAGCTATAACTCTAGATGGCTATGATGTAACACAATTCAAGACGCATCAAAACCACATCTCAAAGATTCAGAGAACCATGTGAAGAGTTAGGAATATCTACTTCTAAAGGAGGTTATAGGACTGTTCAGGTTGCAGCTCAAGATGAAGTTGACAAGTTTATAAGACTGATTCAACCAATTAAAGCTAAAGGTCTATAATTTATCTAAAACAGCCCCCTGGGGTAGTGGCCAATCCTTCCGGCCTTTGGCTACTGTACAGCGATAAAGCTGTTGGTAGGAGAAAGCCGGTGACCCTGGTTCGAATCCGGGGGGGGCTAAACAACCTATTCTTTTTTGTCATACAGTTCCGATTTCTACTTAACTATCAAGACTCCCAAATTATAGTATGACTGATCTCAACGTTGATACAGAAAGACCTGATAGCTTATTGAAAACTCGTGGAACCGATCATATCACAATTTGGGGGAGTAATGCCGAGGAGACTATAGAGTTCTATCAAGATATTTTAGGGATGCCTTTGGTATTGAAGCAGCCTAATCTTGATGATCCGAATCAGACGCATTTATTCTTTGACACAGGGGATGGTAGAATACTAACTTTTTTTGTTAATGATGATAGGCCTTCTGTGCCACTACAGAGAGGTCAGACAGGGTCAGTTCATCATATATCTTATAAAATCGATCCGGCCGAGTTTGAGCAAATAACTGATGCATTAGATGGAGAGGGCTACGGTTATAATGTGTTTAACAGAGGAATTTTCCATTCGATTTATACACAGGATAATAACGGGTTGGTGGTGGAGTTATCTGCGGATAAATACAGGATTCCTGATGAGAAGAGGGCTAAAGTACTGGCTAGGGCTCATAAGTTGAGAGTAGAGGATGGTTCAGAGTATGCTAAGGAGAAACATCTGGAGCAGGCTTTGGATGAGCTAGAAATAGAATATGAGAAAGTTGATCTTCCTGAGGCCTCTGGAGGAATGGGAGTATAAAGTCTGAGAGGGTTATGTTTTTTCTCCCCGAGTTTCTAAAAATGTCGAGGGCGAAAAAGGTGTTATGGTACAAAAAGTACGCGCCAAACATATTTTGGTAGATAATCGGGAGCATGCTCGTCAGATAAAACAAGAGATAGATGGCGGAGAAAGCTTCGAAGAACTTGCAAAAGAAAAATCGGAGTGTCCGTCAGGAAATAAAGGCGGAGATCTCGGATGGTTTGGAAGAGGAGATATGGTTAAGCCTTTTGAAAGAGAGGCGTTCGATCTTGGTAAAGAGGAAGTATCTGAGCCTGTACAGACAGAATTTGGCTGGCATCTAATAAAAAAGGTCGACGAAAAATAATCTTTTTCTTTCAAGATATCTGCCTGATAAGAAGGGAGAATTTGGTTATTTTGAAAGCGATGGAGGCCTATTTAATGTGTCTTTCAGGAAGCTAGGAGTGCGAATTTCGCCTATAAATCTCCAGTTGGGCACGGTTGTGTCTCCGCTTTCCCATTTTTTTACTTCTCCAATTAAGTATTCGGGAGTTCGAATATTTTTGTCGATTATGAATCCGGATGCTCTACCTATCAAAAGATAAATCTCCTCGTCTTCGTTTTTCAGACCTAGATGGGAAGTGTTTTCAAGCATGTCTGCAGCCATCTCTAACTCATAACCTAGATAGCATTTGTCATCTATGGAGCCGCATGAGTCTCCTATATGCTCTAGTATTTGGCTCCATGATGAAGAGCTTTCGTGTAGAGAACCGCCGTAATGGGCTGCGGAGTCGCTAGCATGACTGTATAAAATGTCTTGATATTCTTCTTCTATTTCTTCATAAGGGTCTAGAATGTCGGGACTAGTTTTGGTCATTATAGGTATTAAGTCTTACTTTCTGGTTTACTTATTACTATTTTTACAGTTGAGTCAAGAGTAGTTCAGTTAATTAAATTATAATGTTCAAATGGTTCCTCACCGATGAGTACAGAAGAAACATTCAATTTGCTTAATTTTCTAAACGAAGTTTTTGAAGGAAATAATGAGTATATAGAAAAAATGCAGGAGAAGCTGCAAGAACATGTGGACGGCCAAGATCCCGTAACTACAACGGTGTCGTGCTGCGACTCTAGAGTTAAGCAGGAGGGCATGTGGGGTAATGAAGAAATAGGAGCGGAGTTTACTCGAGGTACAATAGGGAACTCGGTTCTAGAATATACGCATGAAGGAGAAACAACTATTTCTGGAGATGTAGACTATATACCGGAGCACTCTGAGACTCCTACTGTGGCGGCAGTAATAGGGCATACAGGTTGTGGTGCGGTAACTGCAGCATATGAAACTCTTGAAGCGCTAGAGAAAGACTATGATTTAGATGATATAGAAATAGATCAAGTAAACCTAGCCAAGTATAATGGGAAAACACAAGGAATAAACACAAAAATTCGTCTGTTAATAAACTCTGGGCTGCTAGAAGATTACAAGGAACTAAAGGGTAATGCAGAGAAGATAGAAGAGGTTGATAGGCTTGTAGAAAGGAATGTAGACAATCAAGTTGCAGAACTCATAGAACGGTCAGATTACACAGATACAGAATTCATAGGTCTAGTTTTTGACCTTGACGGCATGTATGAGGGTAAAAAAGGCCAGTTATATCTGGTAAATTATTGTGGAGAAAAGAGTCCAGAAACCCTTGAAGAAAAGGTGTCGAGCTATAGTCTAATCAATGCAAAACGTATCAGTTGATATTTAACACAGGCCGCGCATTTTCTTAATTTTTTATCTTTCAAGATTTTCTGAAAGAGGAGTGTCATAATCTCGTCTTTCAGCATTCAAGTAACTTAGCTTAGCATCTGTTTCAGACTCAGGAAACTCAAAAACCTCTCCCACAATGTAGAAAGGATTATCATCAGTGATTATAGGTTCGGCAACCTCTATCAAGAATATTGAATAATCATTTCCATTAACATCATAGCTCAGGCTTTCAACGTTTGTGCATCCGGGTCGTCGGCTTAATGCGGTAAGGCCGCCATTATAATTAAATTCGGCTTCAGGAGACTTGAAAACTCCTGGACTTTCTTCCATTAGTCTTTCTACTTCGTCCCAGTCAGCATTCAATTTTTGTCGGCCTACTTCGCCATACTCGTCCTCCATTCCGGCTATCGCATGAGTTGTCAAAACTTCGCCAATATCCTCTTCAATTTCTACGAACTCTCTTGGGGGCGTAGTTAAGCGGTGTATTAGTCGGGTTAAGACCATATAAGTCTAATTAGAGCGCAACATTTTTCTAACAATTACTGCCGGAATCAGTTCTAGGGGTTCATACCTTTATAAGATTTAAGCGAGACCCAGTTCTATACCCGATGTCCGAAACTAAAGAAATTGTAAGAATTGCACGTACAGGAATCGACGGCACAAAGCCGGTGGAAAAAGCCTTGACAGGCCTAACCGGAGTCGGAGAGCTGTATGGGAACGCAATCGCACATGATCTAGGCCTGAAAGGCCAGAAGATTGGAGATCTAAGCGATGAAAAGATAGAAGAAATCGAAAAAGAAATTAAAAATCCTGAAGTGCCATCATGGTTGCTTAACAGGAGAAAAGACAGAGAAACTGGAGAAGACGGACATCTAATAGAGTCAGACCTCGAGCTAAAACAAGAATTCGACATCAGAAGGCTTAAAGAAATAGATAGCTATAGAGGATGGAGACACAAGCTCGGACTACCAGTAAGAGGACAAAAAACCAAATCCAGCTTCAGAACAGGAAGCAAAGTTGGAGTAGACACTGCAGCAATCAAAGAAGAAGCAGCACCAAGTGGAGAAGAATAATGTTCTCAGAAACAACAGAAAAAGCAAAGAGAAAATACAGAGAACTCAAAAACAGGCTGAGATAGAATGGTAAAGAAACTCAAAAAACAATACGAAACGCCTAACAGGGCATGGAACCAAGAAAGAATGAACAAGGAGGCCGAACTATCTGAAAACTATGGTCTCGCAAACAAAGAAGAGATTTACAAAGCATACTCCGAACTAAGAAGCTTGAGAAGACAGGCAAGAAGACTTGTATCAGAACCTGACTCAGAAGAAGCAAAAGAAGTAATACAAAAAGTACACAGGCTAGGTCTAGTAAAATCTAACGCACAGCTTGAAGACCTACTAACACTACAAGTTGAAGACATTCTAAACCGTAGACTACAGACAGCAGTACACAGAAGAGGTCTAGCAGACACTCCTAAGCAAGCAAGACAGCTAGTAGTGCATGGACATGTCTATATTGATGGAAAAAGAGTTAACATTCCTGGATACATGCTTACCCAGGAAGAAGAAAAACAAATTGAAGTAGAAGAGTTTGAAGAATCAGAAGAGTCAGAAGAATCTGAGGCCGAAGAAGTCTCAGAAGATGAAGAAGAAACGGATACGGAAGCTGAATCTGAAGATGAAGAAGAGGAGGAAGAAAACAATGAGTAAGAAAGGAGTAGTACACATTTATTCAAGCTTTAACAATACTATAATTCATATAACAGACGCCACAGGGGCAGAAACAATTTCTAGAATAACCTCTGGAATGGCTACAGACAAAGGCCGACTACAAGGAAGCGCATTCCCTGCAATGAAGGCAGCAGACCAGGCATCAGAAGAAGCAATTGAGAAAGGCCTAGAAAAAGTTGATATTCGTGTCCGAGCACCAGGAGGACAAAAATCTAAGATCCCTGGTAAAGGAGCACAACCAGCAATCAGAGCAATTTCCAGATCTGATTTAGAAGTAGGACAGATTGAAGATGTTACACCTATCCCTCATGATGGTGTCAGAAAAAAGGGAGGAAAAAGAGGTAGAAGAGTATGAATATTGAGCTAGGCGATGAAGAAGATGGAGTACTAGAAGCAACACTTACAGATGCGTCGCCAGCTATGGCAAACGCAATTCGAAGATCAGTAATGACAAAAGTTCCTACACTATCTATAAAAGAGCTAGATGTAGTGAGAAATGAGTCAGGATTATTTGATGAAGTACTTGCCAATAGATTAGGACAAGTGCCATTTACGGTTCCAAAAAAGTTCAATGAAGATGATGAACTCCATATCGCAATCAAAAAAGAAGGTCCTGTAAAGGTAAAATCTGGAGATATTCAGACAGACAATGAAGAAGCGGAACCTGTAAGCGATGATATTGGGCTCGTAACGCTTAAAGATAATCAAGACCTTGAGCTTGAAGCTACAGCTGTGCTAGGGACTGGAGATCAGCACGCTAAACACCAAGGAGGTACAGTAGGGTATGAGAAGACTGGAGAAGGAGAATTCAAGTTCTGGATCGAATCAACATCTGGATATAGCAACGAAGATCTCTTAGCATCTGCAGTCGAAGAACTAAAAAATGATCTTGAAAGTTTTGAAGATAGACTGTAAATTTTTCTCTAATAAACTCGCGTTTCATTGAGTATAGCGAGATAATGCTGAAGAAAGCTACTATATAGAAAAATAGATATATTAGTTTAGATATAACTGTTCTAATAACGGAGTGTAAACTACTAGATGCAGATTCAGCATTATGAGGCTACGGATAACTCATCTATAGAACAATTAAAAGAAACAGATAACTATCTTTCAGAGAGCTATACTAAACTAGTAGGCCAATTTAGTAAGACGGCAAGCCTTGCGCAATCACACTCTCAAATAAATTATAATGGGCCTGCCGAACTCAGTCTTGAAACAGTAAATCTGGCTCAAGGAGAAAATATAGACGAATGGATAGATTCTGAACACGATATACAAAGTCATATTGAAGAAACCGACAGAATTCTAGATGAAGTATTTGACTATATAAGGTTCGTAAGACAAGAAATAGAGCCAGAAACGAAAGTGTGGGTTGAGGAAGAGGCGGAACAGTTTTATCAGGTTATTACAGAGATAGACCGGATAGAATCAAGGTACTATGATATTGAACATGAGCTGGAAAAAATAAGAAAAGAAGTAAATGAAGGCCGGAAAGTGAGAAAAGGAATGGAAAACTATGAACGGATAGATATAGAAGGCCTACTTGAAACACAGCTCTATAAGGAAATATTGGGGCCAGTAGAGGAGGAAGAAGTTGCGAAATGAAGTCTAGACATCGTCATACTATTAGGCTAAAAACGATATTTGGAGTAGTCTAGTTAGGATGAACAAGAGCTAATCCTCCAAATGGCTCTAATTTACTAGAAAATAGTTATTAGATAAAAAATTAGCAGGTAGTACAAATTAGTATGGATAAAGACATGGATTGCAGTCCTTTTCATCGCGCAGGAGATATATATGAACATGCTCGTAAATACGGTGAAAAACTGGCTCAAGCTGCAGAACAACACTCTCAAGTACCGTTTACTACCGATCAAACACTATTATTTGAGTCTTCGCAGGATAACGTTGTGAAATGGGAGGAATCGTCTGATGAGGAGGCATATGCAGACATGATGTTCTATTCAAGGCTTTTATCAGAAGCATGGGATAAATCCATTGAGTACTTTATGCACGACTTTGATGCGGAGGTAAAAAAGTTCGCTCAAGAACAAGAGGATACAAAGTTAGAAGAGATAGCAGACAACTATGACTTGATGATAGGTAATTATACTGCCTTAGAGCACGACCTCCAGAATCTTGACGTATCCGTACAAGGCTACTTAGAAAATACACCTTCAGATAGTCCTGCAGAATTCCCTCCTCTTCGTCCGCCTCAAATATTATTTACTGCAGCGGATTGAATGGGCTCGACATTTTTAACGTTACAAAGCGTTTCACAAATTATAGGAAAAAATAGACTATGCCGGGGTTGCCGAGTGGCCAAAGGCGCAGGACTTAAGATCCTGTCCCGCAGGGGTTCGAGAGTTCAAATCTCTCCCCCGGCATCTCTTTATTTTTCTCATTGAGAGAAAAATCCTCTAGTAAGGGACTAAAGACTTTTAATATGGGGAGAAAAAAGTCATATTATGGTACAGAAAATACTGCTAATTTTAGCATTTACCCTAGCATTATCAATCTCTGCATCTGCAGAATCCCCTTTTGAGCATGAAGAAACAACTTCTCTAATTTTAGAAGAAGAAAACATTGATTTCAGTCATGAAGACATAAGATATGAACAAACTACTCAAGATGAATATACTCTAACAAAAATATATTATGATTCGGTAGAAGATCAGGACGCAGAATTTGAACTCGACGAATCCGGACCCAATCTAGAACTAAACTCTGGAGAGAACGGCATTTGCGGATTTGGAGAAGTAGTAGTAGAGCACCCTGAAGTAACTCCTTTTTCTGAAGGATTAGTATTCGGAGCAGAAGCAGAAATAGACGAAGACGTAGAAGGAGACGGAGGAGCAATAATAGGAGCAGAAGGCGATGAACTAAAAACAAAAGAAGAATCAGGCCTAGCAATAGACTATGAAAGTATTCAGCTAACTGAACCAGGACAAAACTGGAATGGAAACTTCATCATAGGAAATGAAGGACAATCTTGTGATGAAGAAGATAGCACGATAGAATTAGTCATAGATCAATTTGACACAATGACTTGCACAGATGCAAGAGCAACTGAAACATCAATCGACTATTTTGACGAAGAAAGTCAAGCCTTTGATGCTGATAGTGCTTATGAAGATTATCAAGATGGGGGAATAAGTCTCAGAGATTTATCAAGAGTTCTTTATGGAGAAGCAGGAGAATGTGATATTGAAGATCTCCCTGATAATGTTGAGATGATTTCAGACAAAAATGCTGTTGAGATTGATGACGAAATAGAGGTTGGAATGGAGATCCAGAATGAGAATGGAGACATAATGGAGTCTGAGAGAACAGGCCTTCTCACTATGTATGAAGAAGGAGAAATAGTTGAGCAGGAATACAATGATGTATCTGGACAAGAAGATTCGGAGACTCTCCGGATTACGGATAGTGAATATGAAGAAGGGAAAAATTATGAGATAGAATATGCGCTTCAAACTGAAAGAGGTACGACTTCGGATTCAGTATCTTTTGATGTAGTGAGTGATGAACGAGAGGAAGTTGTTTTAGAATTTTCAGAAAGTGAGGTTGAAGCCGGAGAAGAAATTGATGTGCTTGTTCTCGATCCAGATACTGGAGAGGAAATTGGACGGGAGGAAGCTGTAGCGGGAGAAGTTAAAGTGGAGGTAGAAGAGACTGGAGATGTGGAGACAAATGATGAAGAGATATACACTACGTCGGCTACTGCGGATCAAAATCAAGAAGCGAGCGACATATTGGAAGAACAAGGCTATTATACATGGACTATAGCTTTTACTCCTCAAGACACAGAAAATCAAGTATCTGATAGCGTGGAAGTGATAGATCCGGATTATGAGGCCGAAACCGATCTCGATATAGAGTTTGAAACTGATATTGCAGAACTTGGAGAAGAATTTGAAATAGCAATGCTAGAGGAAGATCAAACTTCAGAAGAAAGAGTTTCAGGAAATTATGAATTATTTTTAGATGGAGAATTAGTTTCGGATGGGCGTACAAGTATTGAAAGCAGAGAAGCCGATTCTATTGATGAACAAGATTTAAACGAACAACAAAGAACCGAAATGGCAGAAACTGGCGAACTAGAACTAAATTACTTTTTTACGCCAGAAGATACTGGCGAACAGCTTGAAGCAGATATGACTTTAGTTACAGAAAGATTAGATATGGATTTGGAGTTCGATAAAAATGAGATAGAACTTGGAGAAGAAGTAATACTGTCTGTAACTGATAGAGATGGAGAAGCACTTACAGTTGGAGGAGATTACCAGTTATATTTGGGCGGTGAGCTACAAAGTGAAGGAACAACTACTATCAGAGAGGAAGAAACAGACACACTAACTGAACAGGATTTGGAAGAAGATCAGAAAGAACTACTTAGAGAGGAAGGCCAATTCGAGCTAGAATACTTATTTGAGCCGGAGGAGCTGAATCAAAGCCTTTCCCAGTCTCTCACAGTTAAAGATGACTCGCTAAAAGAGTCAGAGCTTGATCTATACTTTGATCAAGAGGAAGCAGAACTTGGCGAAGAAATGACGCTCAACCTAGTAGATCAGAATGGAGAAGACGTAACTGCTAGAGGAGACTATGAACTAAAAGTAGAAGGTGAAACATACTTCCAAGATACAACAAACCTTCAGACTGATACCGATATAGTCAATGAAGAAGACCTTGAAGACAGAGAGCACGAAATACTTGCAGAAGAAGGCAGTATAGAACTTGAATACGTGTTCTCACCTGAAGATGCTAATCAAACCCATTCTGCAGAAATACAAATAACAAGGGATGAAACAGAAGAACTAGAACAGAGAATGGACGAATTAGAAGAAGAACAGTCAACTCTTAGAAATATGCTGGAGTCTATTATAGAAGCAATACCTTATCTGTAACTATTTTTGCTGCGAAGTTATGCTTCCAGATATGTATAAAATAGTATATACATCATAGATTCTTTACTGATGCAGTTAGATACAGTTTTTGAAGAACTTGGCCTGACAAGCAGAACCATACAGTTAGAATATATGTGGGCTTTAGCAGAAACAGCAGATGTCATTACAGATAAAGACTTGGAAGAACTACAAAGCTTAGAACATAGACAGCAAGAATTTGTCCAAGATTTAGGAGACTTACTTGAAGAAAGCTCAGATATAGAAACGCTTCGCTCAAAAACGACCAGAAAAATCGGAGAATACGGGGAAGAAAACTCTGAGAAAGCCCAGGAATTTGAACAGTTTATGACTGAAAAATGTGTAGGAGTATATCAGCAATTAGAAATTCCAGAATATGAGAAAGTACTTGGACAAATAGAAAATATAGATAATTCTGAAGCTGATGAATTTTTCAATCATTTAGAAGCACAATTACAACAGCTCACGCCAAGCAGCTTAGATGCAGACTATGAATCAATAAAAGACCTTACAGAGACTGCGCTCCGAAGTGCTGAAACTACTGAACAGTTTGCAGAAAGCGTTAGAGGATTTCATCAGTCCTTTGAATACGCAGATAAGAATGAAAAAATCGAGGAATTCATAGAAAAACTCTATGTCAGAGCGTTACCTATTGAACCAGAATACTTCGATTAAGGATTCAATGCTTTTTCTACAGTCCAGGCATCATCATCGCCTCTCAAACGCGCTTCAGCATCCATTAAATACAATTCTTTTTCAAAGCGTTCTTCACCAGTATCAAGCACTAAATCATCTCCGTCAGGCCTCAAAAAGTTTCTATCCTGATCCATGTACAAGGGTTCTCCTTGAAAATCTTCTAAACGCGCCCACTCGCTTAACTCCTCAAGTCGCAGTCTTAAAATGCGACTATTAGGCATAGAGCCGCTTAAGTCAGAATAGCGGCCCATAAAAGCCATGTCTTTTGAATCAACGTCTTCTATCCTGTAAACTCCTTCTTTGTACTCAAAGTGAAACTCTTCGCCCATTAGTTACAACAAATAGTAATGAAAAAATAAATAACCAAGACATGCAGTGGCTCTATAAACACTAGCTGCGTAATTATACCTCGAAAATTTTAAAAAAGCGGCTATCAAAGTAGTCTAAGTCAGGCAGGCCTGACAAAAATCGAGGAAAGAGTCTAAAATGTCTAAAAGCCAAGAACAATACGAATTTACACCAAGACAAGCATACATAACAGCAGAACTCGGCGAAGAACTGCTACAAACACCTATAGGAAAAGAAGAAACTCGCTGGGACTATATAAAAGAGCTAGAAGGAATAGATCAGAGTTTAGAAGAACTTGCAGCCGAAGACAAGGCAACACATCTACTGTGCCTCTATAATGGCCTATATCCAGAACTGAATGAAATGGATGCGGATTACTCTGCTAAAGAACTATGCCAAAAACTCATCGAAATATATGGATTTGATGAGTCAATGGGTGAAGATCCTTTCGACGAACAACGCACAGTTACTGAGCTTCAATCAGGGCCTGTAAAGGCTTCCACGGAACAACAAATAGCTAAAGCACTAGAGGATATGACGGCATTCGATGAATACAAGATAGGAAAAGGAAGTCATATTCAAGGACACTATGATCAAAGCTTTGGAGAAGCAGTATTTCCTGGAGCCGAAATCGAGAAAAGCTGGGGATGGATAGCAATAGATACAGATCTCGCCGAAAGATAACCTGCAAAAAACCCGCACCTCTTAAAAACCATTCCTTTCGATGAGAAAGCCCTGTTTAATAAGTCTTTACAACTGTAGAGATGGACGCAGTTATGACAAACAACAACGAGTATAACGGACAAGACGTATCACAAATCAGAACACAGCTAACAGAAGAAGCAGTCGAAGAATTCGATGCATTATTAGACCAACAAGACGATATTGGAACCGCACTAGAGAACTATGATGGCGAACACTACGAAGAAATCGCAGAAGCCGTCCAATACAACGGAAAAGCTTCAGGCACAGGAGGATTAACCATAGACAGTCATGGAGCACCAGAGTACTGGAAAGACATCCAAGCACTAGATCGTGCCAAAGAAAGTCTTAGTGCACCAGATCCTAGAGAGTTCATGCCATAAAAACTCTCTAGCAACTTCTCCTTCTCCTTTAACTATAAATTTGGAATCTTCAAATCCTCATTATGATATGTCGCCTCAAAGGTCAGTCTGCGATTGAGTATTTGATGACGTATGGTTGGATGCTTTTAGTTGTGGCTATAGCCGGAGGAGCAATATTTTCGCTTACAGGCGGTCATGATGTTGAAAGTGTATCAGGTTTTCACGGCCAGAACTTAGCGATTACAGATTTCGGAATCTCTTCTGAGGGATTATCAACGGTTTTACGTGCACAGACTTCAACAGGAGTTGAAGTAAAAGAGATAAAAATTGAGCAACAAGGAGAAGAAGTTGTTCTGCCTGCAAATACTGAAGTATCAGCAGGAGATGAAGAGGTACTTATGCTTCCCATATCTCAATCAGATAGCTCAAACGAGTTGGATATAGAGTTTACTTATGACTCTGGAAATTTAGAAGGAGTTACATCTTCAGGTACTGTTACCGGTAATTTTGATTTAGAAGACTCTATTATAAGCAATGATGCGCTGGCAGCGTATTGGTCTTTGAATAGCAATTATGCTAATAACTCACATATCTTTGATCTATCAGAAAACAGCAATCATGGGGAAATGGATCAAGCTTACTGGTCATCTACCTCAAGAGGAGAACACATAACCTTCAATACTGAAGAAGACGGCAAAGTAAATATTGTTACTGAAGAAGACGAAAGCTTGGATTTAGGCGACTCAGCGACTATACTGTTCTCAATAAAATGGGGAGGCAACCACAATGATAGAGATGTAGTAACAGGGTCAGGAGAATCTGGATCATGGAATGTAATACTCTGGAGAGATTCAGACAACATCGCATTTAGACACTGGGGAGAAAACACGTTTTCTACAGATATAGGTCCTGAAGAAGGGAAATGGGAAGACTGGGCCGTAACGATTAATGATGGCTCTTATACAGTCTACAGAGAAGGAGAACAAATAGCTTCAGAAGACTGGGAGGAGGAACTATCGTACTCGGGTACTGCAAGAATAGGAGGGTTTGATAGCAGCACCTATGAAACCTTTGATGGTTCATTAGGCGATATAATCTGGATGGATGATGTGATGTCAGAATCAGAAATAGAAGAATATACAGCAAGATAAATAGGCATTATCTAAGTTCAAAAAAAAGCGTAGCTCTAGTTCTAAAGTTTATCTTCGCCCCACTAAGCTATTTCAATTATAAAATCCTATTGGCTCATATGTGCTACAACACCTCGAAAGCGCAGTCTGCGATTGAGTATTTGATGACTTATGGTTGGATGCTTCTCGTAGTAGCAATTGTTGGAGGAGCGATATTTGCGATGGTTGGAGATCAAAGCATTGAGACTGTTACAGGTTTTGATGGTCAGAGTATTGCGATAGATGAGGTAGGAATGACTTCAGAAGGTATGTCGGCTGTAGTAAGAAATCAGGATTCTGATTCTATAACTATAAATGAGATAAAGCTCAGTGATGGAGATAATGAAGTAATCGTGTTTCCGGGTAAAAGTGTAAGCGTTGCGGATACAGATACAGTAAGGTTTCCAGTATTCGAAACAGATTCAGGAACAAACGCTATTGATGCAACCATAAATTTTGATTCTGGAAACCTGGAGGGAATGGAAACTTCAGGAACAATAACAGGGAACTACTTCTTAGATGAAAATTTTGATCCTAGAGAATGGAGGACTTGGCAGTATAACGCACAGGGAACAGGATACCATCCTTACACATGGGGGCCTGCTTCAGAACCGGACATAGAATGGAGAGTGGAAGATGGAGGAAACTATAGGAGCAACCCCTCGCTTTCCAATGGAACTGTGTACCAATCTGTCAGAAATGAAACGGCCGATACAGGATTTTACGTTAATGCCTATGATGCGGAGACTGGCGAAGAAGAATGGAGCTATGACATGGAAGGAACGGGAGAAGAAGGAACAGGAATAAGCAACTATGATAACCTCGAAATAACTGATGACTACGTAATAGGTTACAGATGGAATAACACACTATTCGCTCTTGACAGAGAAACAGGAAATCTTGAATGGGAAGAAGAAGGACAATACAACGCATATGAAGATGGAATATTATACATCACAGATGGATGGCAAGGAGAGCCTAGCCCAATAAACCGTGAAGGGGTCGGAGACTGGCCTGACACAATAACAGCTTTAGAATTAGATACAGGAAACGAACTCTGGAGCACAGAAATAGAATTTGAAGCAACAGGCCAGCGAGAAAACGTAGCAAACGAATTAGAACCTGAAGAAGAAGATGGCGCAAGATGGCCGTATAGAGACGCAGGAATAAGACCTACTCCAGTAATAGACGATGAAAAACTATATGCTGTAGGAAGAGGAAACGTATTCGCACTTGACAAAGAAAACGGAGAACTAGAATGGAATACAGAAATAGAAAAAGGCGTAGTAGGAAGACCTGCAGTAGGCGAAAACGGCCTATACATCACCTCTGACAGCGGCCACGACATAGACGAAGACAATACAGAATTACCTGAACACTACGAATCCAATTTTTGGAAACTAGACAAAGAAACAGGCGAAATAGAATGGAGTCATGACACTGGAGAAAGAGCATGGTCAGGCCCCGGAATATATGACGGAAAAGTATATGCCGCCACCCGTAACGCAACTGCATCGCCCAATGAAGTAAACGTCAATTCATTCGATAAAGAAAGCGGCGAAGAAGAATGGAGTAGAACACTGGACGCAAGAGATGCTTACGGAGCACCTCTCATAACAGAAGGAACAGTTTATCAGTCAACACAAAATCACGATGACGAAGACTCTAACCTATTCGCATTCGACGCATACACAGGAGAAACCATCTGGGAAAAATCAGTAGGCCACAACTCCCGATCCACGCCTACAGTAGGTGAAGGCCGGTTATACTTCAATTCTCGGGATGATGGACATCACTTGTATATGCTAGAATAACTAAAGGTTGACAAAATATACTGTCAAAAATATATAATCCTCAATAACTCATGTAAGAGCTGTTAGACAGAAACCGAACAAAACTCAAGGCCTAAAAACAAGTTAAAACAGAATCTTAACTATTCTTTCACTTAACAAAAAACTTTTGGGGCGCTATGAACAAAACAGAGCTCTCAAAATACGTTTTATGTGAAGGCTGTGCAGAAGATATTTCTAAGTCAAAAAATGATTATTTGGGCCTGTTTCTGGCTGAAAAACAATCTTAAACGTTTAAATTAATATTTGAACGTTGGAGAACGGTTAAAAACGGTTCGTGAACGGTTAGAACGCAATAAAAATCACAGCATTTAAAAAGGTGGGTGTTCTTATACGGTAACAGAGACTGAGCCATAGGTATACTCAGACCTGGATCTTGGAAACCCCGTTTAGTAACTTCCCATACTAGTAGAGGGAAAAGTTTTTTTCCGGGAAACGGGATCCCGCGGAGCCGTAGATTCCCAAGGGCTTCGGAATCAAAGAAAAGACATGGGAAAGCGGAAAACATTTCGCCTGAAAAACCCGCTCAAAACAACAGGGAAGGCAAAGCAATGGTGACAAACACAACCATGAAAATAATCAAAAAACTTAAGAATAACACAAGAACCCTTCTAGGTTCCGCACTATTGGTCGGTGCAACAGTTGCAGGAGGCGCAGCCTTCGCAGCAGCACAGGACAATGGGTCCAGTGGAGACTTAGGAGACTATCCTCATCCGTTCGTAGATGAAGACGGAGAAGTAACTTCATCAGTTGTTGTCGGAGAGACAGCAGAAGATGGAGAACCAGTATCAACACTTGACGTTGTATCTGGAATCGAAGTAGCCGGATCACTCGGCAACGCAGCATTCACAGAAACCGAAGAAACAGTATCCGTAGAAGGCGGAGTAGGAGAATGGAGTGCAGAAAACGGAGTAACACTAAACAGAGAAAGAAGCCACCTATTCTTGAACCAGTACACAAATGATGGAGAATCAACACTAGACGACAGAGACCTAGACGTTCTAGAATCAACAACATTCTCATCAGAAGACGGAGAAGAAATTAGCACAGACTTCGAAGTAGCAATGGGAGAAAGACCACAATCCTTCGACTCAGATGAAGGAGATCTAGATGATCCAGCGAAATACATCGAAGTACCATCAAGAGGAGACGTTGACGCAGACGCAGGCTCAGAAAACAATCTCTTCACCGCCACAGTAGACTTCTCACAGACACTAGACTTCCACGCAGCAGGAAGCGATGATGACCTGAACGAAGAAGCTGACGAATGGGTAGAAGACGGAGAAGAAATCACACTCTTCGGAGAAACTTACACATTCTCAGACGACTCAGACGACTCTGAACTAATCCTATACGGCGACGCAGAAGACTTTGATGTCGAAAGAGGAGAAGAAGAAACAATCACAGTAGACGGAAACGAACACACATTTGAAGTAGTATCCGTTTCAGGCTCAGACGAAGCAACAGTCAGAGTAGACGGATCACTAGAAACAGTCGAATCAGGAGACACAGTAAGAGTATCAGGAAGCGATGTCAGAGTAAGAAACATCTACGACTTCGGAGACAATGATGGCGTAGTACAGTTCGGAATCGGAACTGACGAACTATCCATCCAAGACGGAAGAGTAGAAGTCAACGAAGACCGAGTCAGAGGAATCGATGTATCCCTAGACGATGCTGATGATCAAGAATTTGCAGCAATCGACGGAATGACATTCGGATTCGGAGCACAAGAAAACGATGAAAACATCGTAGAAGCAGAAGACTCATACGTAGAACCTGTATTCAACGGCGCACTAGAATTCCACTACGGAGGCCTAAACGCTGACGCAGCAGAAGACTACGCAGAAACCGTAAACGCAGAAGCAAGCGAAGATGACGCAGAATTCACAGTAACAAACGATGACGGAGAAACAGAGACAATCACTTTCGCTGAAGGCGACGGAGACGATACAGTATCTCTAGGTGGCGAAGAAGAAACAATCGCAACCTACGAAGGACAGCAACTTGACGAAGACGATTTCGTAGTCCTGAACCAGGACGATGATGCAGCAATGTACGAAATCACAAGCTTATTCGCAGACCTAGACGAAGACATCGTTGATGACGATGATGATGGAGAGCTTGAGCTCGAGCTTGAAAATGTATTCACGGGCAACACAGTTACAATTGAAGAAGACGGAATTGGAGAAGTAGAAGACGAAGGTGAAATCGGCGGCGACAATATCGTATCTTATACTCTCGATTCTGAGAGAATCGAAGGTCTAAGATTTGATGTCAAAGTCTACTACAACGAAGATGAAGCTGAAGAAGAAGCAGTGAGCTTCGTAAGAGATGACGCAGCTGATGAGCTCGGAACAGAAGAAGATTACGCTCAGCAAGTATTCTCCGCATTCTACACAGAAGCAGACGGAGCAGCAGCATTCGCAGCGCCGGTTGCTGTAGCTGATTTAGAAGGAGATTATGTAGAGCTTCCGAGCGGAATTGATGAGACAGAGACAGTAAATCTAGATGACGAAGAAGGCGATGATACGTTTACGGCAGGATCAATTGAGTATGGCTTAGGTAACGCAGATGGAACCGGAGTAGAAGATGGAGATGACGATGATTATCTAGTTGTTACTCAGCAAGACGGAGAAACAGGACAAGAAGGCCCTGCAGCTATCTATGTCCAGCCTGAAGACGATGACGGCGATGAAGACGCTTTCGTCTTTGAAGCTGAAGATGGCGACAATGGAGAGATCAATGAAGTAGACTTCTACTACACTGATGAAGACTCTGAAGACTTCTATGGTCATGAACTTGACAGTGACGATGATGTAGAAGTAGGATACACAGTTTACGGATCCTACATCACACACGACACTGACGACGAAGGAGACATCACAGTGAACGTTCCTGCAGTTCAATCCACGTCAGGAATGGCTATGACAGGAACAGATGGAGCTCTATCCGCTGAAGGAGGAGCTACAGATGGATCAGTCACTTCACAGACGCCTACTTACAGTTGGGCTGCTGGAAACCTAGACTCTGATGATGATTCAGAGCACATCACAAGTGACGATCACTTAGTCCTAGTTGGAGGACCAAACGTAAACAGTTTGGTTTCTGACTTAGTTGAAGAGAACAGAACCATGCCTGCTGAGGATTACACCGAAGGCGAAGGAATGGTTCAGTTAGTTGATGGATTCAACGATGGACAGCAAGCACTTATTGTAGCCGGACACTCTGGTGAAGATACAAGAGCTGCTGGAGAATTCCTAGCTAACTACCGTGACCATGAAGCTGACCTAGAAGGCAGAGACGAAGTCACAATCTCAACAGAGACTGGACAAGTAGTCGAGTAAACTAGTGCGGGAAAACATTTTCCCCACACATTTTCTTCTTTTTCTTTTTTCTAAAAAACTGCATTATGATTAACTGATAGAACTTGTTCCTGCTTTTCATGTTTTGAGGGAGAAAAATTTTTGCTGAGTCTTGTGAAAGGTTTTATATGAGGGTAAGACTCATTGTTTGTTGTTCTATCGTGTATATTATACAGGAAAACTATATAAGTGCTACTAAGTGATAGTAACATATATGGTTGATGGTCGCTGGCTAGAAGTTGAGAGTCCCTCAGACTCAGACGATTTCGCATACATCAACCCTAACGTAAAGTTAGAAGGAAAATCCATTTTCGGAGAAGCACTTTCACTAAATCCTGGTATTGTTGAAAATCAATCCACTAGATCAGAATGGGATACAATTGTTGATGGACTGAGCGCACCTGAAGCAGTAGGTGTTGATAGAGTAGGAATTGATTTTCAGAATGGATTAGTCGATGTACAGGATTCTAAAGGTACCACAACATATGTTTTAGCAGCTTTAGGAGACGGTGGCTCAATGAGCTTGATCGATGAAAGCGGTAATATTTCTACTAGTGAGGTTAGTGCTATGCCATTTAATCATCACATGGCGATTGTTGAAGCAGTTCAAAGAGAGTCAAGAGTTGTCAGCTCTAATGACGTTGATGTAGGGTTCGGCGGCAACTATGCGGATCTGTATGGCGATGTGATAAATTCGGGGAGTTTTGAGGCCTTAGGAGGGGATGTGCTGTTGAAAGGTTTTGACAGTGTTAAAGGGGTTCCTAAGTATGAGTCTGATAATGATGCTGCTGAAAACTTGTTTAAACAGTTAAATGATATTGCAGAGTTTTACAGAGATTTTGAGGAAGATTATAATATATCGGATCAATTGGTGGATCCAAATATGCCTATTACGCCTGAGAGAAAAGCTGGTAATAATAGTTACAAGTTTAGGTTGAGTGGTACGGATAGAGACTCAAATATTGTTGTTTCGAATGATTATGATTTTGTTGATGGAGTATTGGAGCTGGATGTAGCTGCTTTTGGAAATCATAAGGGGCCGGCCAATAGTTATTGATTTAACATTTTGAGTTTGTTTTAAAGAGTACGTGCAGGAGGTGGAAAAAAAAGAGTGGATGCAGAATTTGACATTGAAAATTTTGGGGATATAGGTATTGAAGAACTATCTGAGATGTCGGTAAATGAAGTTGAGTATGTGTCAAATAGACGAGATTTGTCGGATCAGTTGTACTCTGAAATAGGTGATTCTCGTGTTGTTTCAGGGCCAGATATTGATAAGTGGCAGACTATTTTGATGTCTAATGCTTTTGCAGATGAGCTTTATTTAATGGATGAAATGTTTTTAGATAATGGTTATGAGGCTGAGCTTCATGTGGGGAGGGACTCTTTTAGACAGGTGGAGTATGATAGTTTTCCGAGGCCTGAGCCGTTGAGGTTGAGGGTTGCTAATGAGTATGGAGAGTTTATGGAGGAGGTTTCTCATCCGTTCTTTGATAGGATGGAGGAGGATGAGTGGAGAACGCCTAGAGGTTCAAGTGTTGAAATTGGTTTTGGTAGTTATGATGAGACTGAGGTTGTTGATCTGGGTTTAGAGGCTATGGGTATTCGTGTTCCTACTTTTATGGCGTATAGTTCTGATGTTATCAGAGGTTCTTTTGGTTCGGATAGGATTTATGGTAGTTTGGATGGTTGAAGTGTTATTGTTCATTCAGTTTGGTTATGATAGGTCTTGATCAGTTAAGTCCGGGGTGCTGAGAGAAACAGTTAGAGTGTTCGGAGGGATTCTATGAGGCGGAGGAATTATGTCTGAGAGCTCACTAGAGTATTATGGGTTCGTGAGGAGACTAGTCATGTTAAACAGTATTCGAAAAAATTTAGAGAAAGATTTATTTCTAAGAATTTGGGCTATGTTTCCGGTATTTTAACTCGGTAGCCATTTTCTAAAGGCTCTATCCGGATATTGTTTCTTTGGGCTATTTCTCCTATTAGGAATGTTCCTGTGCCTGGATAGTCTTCGATACCGTTGTGTTCTGAGCCCCAGTTATCCCATATAGATTGTGGTATTTCTCCGTTATCGTATACGTCTATGTTTATATGGCCGTTTTCTTTGTACATGTCTATTTCGGGATCTGTTTGTCCATGTTCTAGACTGTTGTCTAAGAGGTTGTACATCATTCTTTCTATTAATGGACTTGAATGGAAGGTGTAGTGTGTGTTATTTTCAGGTAGATGGATGCTTTTGCTTTTCTGGTCTTCTCTGAATTCTAGTTTGCTGTTTATTTCTTGTAGTATGTCATATGCGTTGATATGGGTTTTATGGTCTTCTTCATAGAGTTTTTGGAGTGCTTCAAGTTCTTCATATAGGGTTTGAATGTTTTTACTAGCGTTTAATACAGTTTGGAAGTGTTTTTCATCGCCTGTTTCTTGGTATAGTTCTATGTAGCCTTCTAAAGTTTGCAGGATATTTTTAGTGTCGTGCATTACAGTGCGTGTCGTGAAGTCAGAGTATTTGTGTCTCTCTTTTTCCAATTCTCGTTCTGCCATCTGATTTATTTCGTGATTCAACAGCGCTAGTGTATTTTGATTTAATTGTGTAGATGCGATTTGCTGCCAGTGGTGTTCTCCGTTGTAAGTTGATGCAAAATCCGCCAAATCTTCTATATCGAGGCCGATTATGAATGGATTTTCAGGGTTTTCGGGTATGGTGTCCCAGTAAAGCTCTATTTCAGGGTTTTCTATGACTGTTTCTGCGTTGAGGCCTTGTTCAAGTGTTT
>LKMP01000022.1 GCA_001563915.1 Nanohaloarchaea archaeon B1-Br10_U2g21 | reverse complement strand
TGTTTTTCTAGAAAAAATCCATCCTTCTTTTAACATTTCTATACCCATCTTGACTTGAGGCCTCTTTTGTGGATTGGGCGGTTCGAGGTCGCCTGTAACCCTGCAATCCTCGTAAGCAGGGAATCCCTTGTATTCAGTGGAAGAACGGATTTCCCTCGGCGAAGGCCTTGTGAGGATGCTGTTGAGGGTCCGTCCCTCGGGATACAGCACTTTGTGAACCGGGTCAGGCCTTGATCGGAGCAGCCCTAAGCAATGTGTTGTATGTTCGAGGGGTGGCGGATCTGAGGCTTCTCCAAGGATCCCTAGCCGCGGTTCCGTCAACCGCTGGAGAAAAAGAGGTCTCACTGGTTTTCCAATACTATGATACACTTGGTTGGAGTGTCACACGTCTCGAAGAAGAGCTTAGACAGGATTGATGAAGCCTTAGAAAGCACTGATTCTGAAATAGTATGCCTAGAGCTAGATATGAGTCGTTTGAATGCATTGGTTAGCGATAAAGACAATGAGGCTGAAGACTTAACTCACAGGATGCTTTCATCTTTCCAAGACATGATCGGTAAACGCACAGGATTAATGCCGGGTACAGAAATGCTTTATGCATATAAGAGAGCTCAACAGGAAAGTATGCAGGTTTATTTAGTGGATAGAGATATTCGCGAAACTTTAACTAGGCTGAAAAATGTTAGTAGAAAAGAGAAAGCTAAGGCCTTGGCAATGCTACCGTTAGGATTCATTGCACCAGGAATAAAATTGGATGATATTCCTGAAAATGATGAAATTGAACAACTGAAAACAGTGTTCAGCGAGAGATTTCCTCAGATGTACAGAGTACTGTTAGAAGAACGCGATTTACATATAGCGAAGGCATTAGAAATAGTAGTTGAGGAAAACCCAGAAAAGGATGTGGTGGCGGTTTTAGGTGCAGCACATCTCAGTGGCGTCAATGACAAACTCGACGAATTCGGCTGTAAGAGTAAACTGGCTTAAGAAGAAAAACAAATGGCGAGCAGAACTTCTACTCGTATCAAGAGAAGGATTCCACAGTAGAGGGCTTCAACATGGTAGAAAGATTTCTTTTGAAGTAACTTCAGAGAAACGATGCACAGGTTATGCTCCAGAACCAGGAGAACGAGTACATTGTCCTAACTTCAGAAAAATAACAAAGGGAGATCAATGTCCAGAATGCAGAGGAAAAGACATATACACTGACTACGTTAGAGGAGAAGAAAACGGATTAGATGGAGATTTTTCAGTCTACCTAGCACAGATATCGAACAGAGTAAAGGTAGGGGTCGCCAGAAGTACTAGACTCGAAAAAAGATGGGTGGAACAGGGAGCAGACTATGCTGTAGAAATATTTTCAGAGTTATCTTCTAACGAGGCGCTAGAGAAAGAAGAAGAACTTACTTCAGAAGAGCTGAGACAGTTCGTTATGAAAAAACAGAAAATAGAGCCTGTCAAGAAGCAGAGACTAGACCCGATAATTGAGAAATGGGAGTTAGAAGGAAAAATAATCGATATACAGGCATTAACAGCTTATCCAGAAATCAAAGGAGAGTACAGAAAGACGGGGCTTTTCCAAGGAGAGGTAAAGTCAGTGAAAGGCCAAATCGTTTCAAATGATAGACTATGTATTCCGATGAATTCGGGTAAAGTATTGAGAAGGCCTATTCAGAGAGGCGTTATGGACTTTTAGATTATATCTATAAAATTGAGTCCAAAATTATGATGTATGGATGTTATCCAAGTCTATGACTATGTTGAGAAACAAAGAATGGACTGTGGCTTAGATATTGCTCTGATTTTTGAAGAGTCTGAGAATGAAGATGTTGATAGTAAGTGGGTACCTACTTCTTTTAACCAGAGAAAAAAGAATTTTCGCAGGATTGGAGTTTATGTTAACTGGTATACTGAGTATGCTACTTTACTTTTAGAGAAAAGAGGAGTGGGCATTAAGGAGATGAGAGAAATTTTGACTGCCTTAGAGAAAGAAGGATTTAACCCCTATGAATTCCGCGAAATTTCTTGTAGAGGCCCTAAAGATGTTGAAGTAAGAGAAAAAGATGGAGAGTTTATCGTAATTGATAAGATGAGAGAAATTTACTTTTCTACGGAGAATTCCAATAATCCTAGCGATTTAAACGCGTTTGAAAAAGCTAAAAATTAGTGCCATAGTATTGCTAATAATTCTCCATGACTGATTTTGAGAGTTCTGGAATCAACATTTGATTAGTAGAGAAGGCAGGTTTGTATAGAAATCGCCTAAGATTTGTCTATCTAGAAAATCAGTGAAAACGGAAAAGACTATAATCAAAGCCGTTAGAATAATTATTTATGACTGATTTTGAGAGAGCTTTAGTCAATTCGTTCAACAATTTCTTTGAGGAGGAAGGAATTGAAGGTATTGCACACCGTAAAAAGCAGCACCGTTTCTCCAGCCAGTTATGCGACGTCTTAGTTGACTCGCCGCACGAAACATTTTACCTCGCTATTGAAAACAAATCAATCAAGACTTCAAGTACCAATAAACTATATTTTACGCAGCATTTTTCAGATACTGATGACGGCCACCAAGTGGAGAGAATCACTGATTTTGTAAACCGCTCAGGCAGAAAAGGATACTTAGCAGTGGAGTTAAAACGCGGTAGAGGTAGGCCTAGAAAGGCCTATATGGTGCCATGGGAAGAAGTATGGCATAGATACAATGCCCATGAAAAAGGCATACATGTAAATGAATTTGTAGGATTCCCTGAAATCACTAGGGTTTCTGGAGAATACAACTTTGCAGATAATTTAATCGAAATGTTCACATAACAGCTAAAAGCAAGCAAGCCGTAACTTTTGTCATGATCTCCAGTTTTCATCCTACAACCGAAGACGTACAGAGCTTCGCAGTCGCATCAGTTGTAGTAGCAATATGTTTCTGGGCATTCAAATCAGCAGGGTGGACTGAGCTACCATACTATCTGTTATTAGCAGGTCTAACGATTATTTCAAGAGAAATAGGTCAAAGAATGGTAGCGCAGTGGATGGATGCCTATATCGATTTGAAGACGAGTGTTGAAGGCTCAGCCACATCTCTTTTTGGCGCATTTCTAGCATTGATTACAGGATTACCTATAATATTACTATTCCCGCTGACATCAAGTTTCTCAGGCAGGAAATATGAGCACTGGGGAAAAAGCATTGATGCTATCTGGGCTAAAAGACAGTACTGGCTGACAATGGGAGGTCTTACAACACTGTTCGCAGCATGGTATGTGGCCTATCTTTTCGAGCAACAACTCTTGGCTGAAGTAACTATACTGTTTATGTTCTTCCAGTTACTGCCATTCAACTATGAAGCTATACCTACTTCAAAACTAGATGGAGTATACATACTGCTCTGGAGTGGATTCACATGGCTAACTGTTATGGGGATTACTTTGATTGCTCTAGTCTTGACGTTCTTCTAGGCAGGATTTAAAGAAAGAAGCCGACAAATAACATTATATGCCAAAAATAGTGGTGGGCCGAGATTCCGATGACGTAGAAAAACATGGACTTGAAGGCACTGGCTTGCTAGGCAAACACTTAGTTGGTGAGAAAGAAGAAGCCCATCTTGCAAATCCAGTTTACCTTGACTTAGCTAGGCCTCATGTAATGGGGGTCTTCGGTAAGAGAGGAACCGGTAAATCGTATTCGCTTGGGACTATAGCAGAAGAACTCCATGACTCTGAAATATCTGACAATCTTTCGACAATTATAATTGATTCTATGGGTGTATATTGGTCTATGGAGAGGCCTAATGAGAGAGCAGCAGGGATTCTTGAGGATTGGGGTTTTAAACCAAAAAGTTATGATGCTACTATCTATATACCTGCAGGCAAGGAAGCAGAGTTTAGCAAAAAAGATATACCATATAATGAAACATTTACTATAAATCCTGGAGAGTTATCCAGTGAAGAGTGGTGTATGGCTCTCCAGATCGATAGAAACTCGGATATGGGAGTCTTGCTCGATAGAACTATTTCTAAATTAAAGGATACTGCCGGCGAAAATTATAGAGTTCCACACATAAGGAAAGGGATAGAAAAATTTGATTTCGATAACTCAACGGTCAGAGGCCTAGAAAACAGGTTGAAGAGCGCAGAGGACTGGGGGGTCTTTGGGAAAGAATCTTCTCTTGATGGCCTGACTGATAGAGGAGAAATGTCTATCATAGATATGTCTGTCTTCGGAGAAATGAGTGCTGGATGGTCTGTCAGATCACTAGTAGTAGGACTTTTGTGTAAAAGAATTTTACGTGAGAGAATGGATGCTCGGCGTATAGAAGAGATAGATGAAATGCAGGGCCTGCAAAAGAATGAGATGCCTATTACGTGGATGCTTATAGATGAGGCTCACCAATTTTTGCCGAGTGATGGGAAAACTCCTGCAACTGATCCGCTGCTTCAATGGGTGAAAGTTGGTAGAGAACCAGGCGTATCGCTTGTCCTCGCAACACAGCAACCGGCAAAACTTCACCCTAACGCCTTGTCTCAGTGCGACCTTGTGCTTTCTCATCGTTTGACAGCCAAGCAAGATATGGAGGCATTATCTGAGATTATGCAGACCTATATGCGGAGGGGTATCAAACAATACATAGATGGTTTACCCGATGAACCAGGTACAGGATTAGTTTTAGATGATAACTCTGAACGCATCTTTCCTTTGAAGACAAGGCCAAGGAAGTCTTGGCACGCAGGAGGAACTCCTGATGCATTTGATGATTGAAAAAGTACTCAAACTGTAAATATCTTGACCTCAAAAATCTAGACAATGCAGTTACTGAAAAGTTCAGAGATAGATTCAAGGACATATCAAGAAGTGATAGCAGCGTCCTCAATGAATGATAACACGCTGATAGTATTGCCTACAGGTTTAGGGAAGACTGTTATAGCAGCAATGATTGCTGCTAAGAAATTGGAAAACGGTAAAACATTATTTTTAGCGCCTACTAAACCATTAGCGCAACAGCATCTGAAATCATTCAAAAAGTTTATAGATATTGAAGAGGATGAAATGGCTTTGATGACAGGAGAGGTAAGACCTGTCCAACGTGAAGACTTATGGGCTGAGAAGAGAGCGTTCTTCGCCACGCCTCAAGTTGTTGAGAATGATTTGATTGGAGGCAAAGTGCCTGTAAATGAGTTTTCTTTAGTTATATTTGATGAGGCTCACAGAGCTACTGGAGAATACAGCTATGTGTTTATTAGTGAAAAAATAGGCTGCCATAGAATTGCTTTAACTGCTTCGCCTGGAGGAGATAAAGATAAGATAATGGAAGTAGCTGAAAATTTACAGATTGGAAGCTTTGAGGTTCGAACAGAGGATGATCCTGATGTAAAGCCATACATACAGGATAGAGATGTTGAATGGGTTAAGGTCCCGTTAAATAACAGATTTGATTCTGCCCGAAAAAAGTTCGAAGATGCAAAGAAAAAGCCATTGAAAGAACTCAAAAAAATGGATTATACTAGTAAAGTCAATATAAACAAGACTGAGTTATTGAAACTTCAGTCAAAGATACGTGCAGAACTTTCAACCAGTGATGATCCTAAACACTATTCTGCGATATCGCATGCGGCTTCTGCGTTAAAAATCTCTCAGGCTATAGAACTACTGGAAACGCAGGGAGTTAGTCAATGTTACAGTTATGTTAGAGGACTTGATCAGGATTCGTCAAAAGCTGCGAAGAAAGCGCTGAATGATGAAGACTTTCAGAAAGCTAAACAGCTTGTTGAGTACATGAAGAAGAAAGGGGAAGAACATCCAAAAATTGAGAAACTGGAAGAAATACTAGAAGGTCTTGATGGAAAAGCAATAGTCTTTACGGAATACCGGGCCTCAGCCGATAAAATAATTGAAGAATTAGAAGCAAATCATAGGCCTGTGAAATTTGTTGGTCAGCAAGGAGATGATGGAATGACTCAGAAACAGCAGATCAAGACTTTGGAACAGTTTGAAGATGATAAGTACGATGTGCTTGTGTCGACAAGTATTGGGGAAGAGGGTTTAGATATTCCATCAGTTGATAAAGTTGTTTTTTATGAGCCTGTTCCTTCATCAATCAGGGATATTCAGAGAATGGGTAGAACGGGTAGACAAGAGTC
>LKMP01000021.1 GCA_001563915.1 Nanohaloarchaea archaeon B1-Br10_U2g21 | reverse complement strand
CTCGTTATTCTTCTCCGCACTCGCTATGGCAGGGATCACATGAAAATATTGAGTTGAATTATTTGCCTATGAACTATACGGGTTTTGTGGATGCTGAAGTTTACATTGAATATTGTGGGCAAGAGGAATTGGTTGAAGAGTTTGAGTTTAATGTTACTGAAAGAACTCTGCCTGAATCAGAACTAGAATCAAGGACTGTTGAGTCCAATGCTACAGATGCAACAGTAGAAATTGAGTCTGAAGGTCTGCTTATACCTGAAGAAGAACCAGTATTCTGGAGAACATCTTCAGCCGAAATTGTTGATGGAAAAGCATCTATAGAGTATGATGCTCCTATATTTGACAGTAGAGAGGAAATAAGGTATGCTGTAGTCCATGAAGATAGGGTCATAGGCAGCACTGATATACAACTCGAAGCTGAACCTACATTAGTAGAAGAAGTTGGAGAATACCGTAAAGAGCTGCTCACAGGACTTTTAGCAGTATCTGTACTGGCAAATCTACTTCTTATATTTAGGGGTAAAGGATTTAGAAAAAGACTAGCTGATTTCAATTTACCCACGTTCAGGAAATAAAGAAACGATTAATGGGAGACTTAAATCTTTAAAGCAAAAGGCCCTACTATAATACTATAGATGGCGCCAAAGAAAACTACTTTGCTTCTAACAGCCGTATTACTTGTAACAGGCCTTGCATCTGCAAACGCTGAAACCAGTATAAACGGTCTTGATGATGAAGTTTGGTTGAATGAGGGTGCAGATCAGAAAGTCCAGTTTGAAGTTAAGTTCAGCGAAAATTGTGACGAGGAAAATAGAGAAGTTTCCGTTAATGATGATAAAATCGAAGGCGACGAGGTAGAGGAGAAAGATTATGTCTACAATTATACTTTTTCAGATTTTGAAGAGTCTGAAGTTTATGAAATAACGGCCTGTGAGGATCAAGATGAAGATTATGTTAAATCAACAGCTGCTGTTAACGCAGGTTTTTTAGAACTTGAGTTAGAGGTTCCTTCTGAAACTTTTTATGAAGGAGAAACCTTTGAGGCTGTAGTTGAGACATCTTTAACTAATGACGAAATGGAAGTTCCTGACGTTGACTACAGCTACTTCTTCAATGATGAAGAATTTGAAGATATAGAAGATGAAGGAACTTTTGAACTTGAAGCTAAAGATGAAAACTATGAAACTTTGACAGTCAAAGCTTCAAGCGAAGAAATGGGCTTCAAAGTTGAAGAATCGGAAGCAGTAGATTTCGAGCCCTATTGGAGGGTTGAAGACGTTATTTTGAGTGCTGATTCGACTATTACTGATGATACTGTAAAATACCGGCATCTCAGCGATCTTGAAGTTGAGTTCACTGTTATGAAGAAAGGTGAAGGAGAAAGCGGTATTGCTGAGTCTGATTTCATTTTTGATCATGATAATCTTGATACCCAGAGATGGTTTGAGAAAGAAAGGGATAGTGGTGGAAGTTACACTCTTGAAATGGATAGCACTCCGGTATTAGATTTAGAACCTGATCAATCTACAGAAGCGTCCATAATAGTAGATGTGGAAGATAAAAAGCTAGATATTGTAGAGGATTTAAAAATTGAGAGAGATGTAGAGTTCGCAGGTAGCGTTCTGAATGTTAGAAATAACAATGTTGATGCAGATTTTGAAGTAGAAGATGGAGATAGAATAAGGAGTTTTTCTACAGAGGATGGCTTCTTTGAACAGTATATAGAGACTGGAGAAGTTGACAGTATGACGATAGAATTTCCAGAAGCTCGCTTGAGACTTGCAGACATGGGCGTAGATAAGGAAGATCCAGGAGATCTAAGCTACGAATACTATGATGATGTAGAAGATACAAACGTAGATTTTGAGCAAGATGAATTCTTAGATTTCAGACCTGTTAACTTAGTAACATTTATTTCAAATTACAATTTCCGTGCCGATGAAGAAGGGAGAGAAACAGGGGCGGAAATGGAGTTTGACACTAGCGACATCAGACCTCAGGATATAGTAGTATATGAGTGCAATGAGTGGACTTTCAGAGCAGAAGAATGTTCAGGAGAATGGGAAGAGTTAGATGATAATTATGTAGGTCTCACTTCTGGAGCTACATGGAAAGCTGATTTTCCTATTACTCCTCTTGAGAGCGATAGATTTAGTCATGATGAAGGAGTTCTCTCAAATGCGTACCTAGTTGGAGTTCCTGAAGGTATTGATGCAGCTCTCACTTTGGAGGATAGTTTAGACGTTAGCGGTTCAGATTTGGAGGCGGGAGATAGTTTTGAAGTTTCAGGGACTATTATAGATGATTCTCGTGGTCAAGCAGTTAATGGGGCTGATATCGTTTTGGAGCTTGTAGGCGACTCTAATGAATACAGTTTTGAGACATCTACAGATTCTGATGGAGGATTCAGTTTTGAAGAATATATTGAAAGCGCTGATGAATATAAAGTGCGTTTAGCAGCAGAAAGAGAACCTTATGAAAGCTTTTCAGAGGAGCAGAGTTCTGCTATTGAAGTTTATTATGACGTAGGACTTAGCGTTGAGTCTGGTGAAGATCCTGAGTTGAATATGGGAGAAGAATCAGTTATAGAATATGAGGTCAAGAACACAGGGCAAACTATGATAGGGGACTTGGAAACAGAAGTTTCAGGGCTCGAAGAAGATGAATATAGTATTGAGTCTGATTTAGATGAGTTAGAGGCAAGCGAGACATCTGAGCTTATCTTAACTTATGACGTGCCTGAAGATTTAGAAAGCCCTCCATCAATAGAGGTTACTGTTTTTGGTGACGCAGATGGAGAAGCAGTTGAAAATTCTGCTACGGTCCATACACAGGTAGATAGAGTTGTGGAAGAAGAATCAGATACAGAAGATGAAGAGGATAGTGATACTCAGACATCATCAATAGATGTGCCAGATACAGAGGAACTCCAAAGAGCTACAGGAGATTTCATCAATAGCCAAAGCGATATGAATTTAGCTTTGGGGCTGATGCTTGTATTCGCAATGATACTTGCGGTAGCAGTTAAACAGAAAAAGAATTCTTCTGAACCTGATAGAATGAGGGGTAGAATGGGAGATAACAGTAGAGTTCAAAAACCTTCTGTGGCTCCACAGAAAGTAGAGCCTGAACAATTAGAAGAGTCTAATTCTGGACAGAAAAATGAAGATGAGGTAGAAAAAGATGATAGCGAAGAGGCTGGTTCTGAAGAATCTAAAGGAAGTAATGTATGTGATATATGCGGGGAAGAATTTGATACTGAATCTGGTCTTGACTTACACAAGCAAGCATTACATTGAATGTCCAGATAGAAAGAGAGAGTTTTTTGGAATATGGCTCTAGTTTCTAGAATTTGTTTTTTGAGTTTCGCAATTAATTTTTAAAAAAAGCGTTTACGATTTTTAGCAAAAGGAAGGAAAAATAATAGTATTAGCGTGAAATATTTTTCTTTATCTTTCTTAGGCCTCTCTTGAATTTAGAGAACTTTGGAGGTTCGTATTTTTCTCCGGCTAAGTTGTGGGCTAGTTTTTCTATTTCTAGTGACGCCTCTGAGAGAGGATTATAAAGTGATAAAGGTGTATTCTCGAAAAGCGACTCCTTCATTTCAGAGTCATAAGGAACTTTTCCTAGGATATGTGATTCAGTCATCATTTCTACTTCTCTTTCAACTAGTTCCTTTTCAGGGTTGTTTTCAACTTTGTTTAGAATAGTGCCTAGTATAGGTTTATGGAGCTCTTTACATTTCTCTATTATTTGCGCTGCATTAATTCCTGCGGTTTGAGTGGGCATAGTTACAATTAATAGTTCATCGCAGGCTTGTATGATTGATTCAACGGTTTGATCTAGACCTGGAGGACAGTCAACGAGTACGTAGTCTGAGTCTTTTGCTGCGGTTGTAAGTACTTCTCGTAATCTTTCTGTGTTAGGCTCTACTTGATTAATCTCATTGCTTGAAGTTATTGCTTTGACTCCTGTTGGATGTCTGAAAATTGCGTTTTCAACTTCGGCTTCGTTGTGGAGTACTTTCTGAATTTTGACAGGATGGTCGTATCTTCCAAGGTATACTCCAAGATTTGAAGCTGAGAAATCTGCGTCTACAAGAGTAACTTCGTTTCCTAGCTGTTTAAGGCCTATTCCAAGATTGACCGTTAGTGTTGTCTTTCCTACTCCTCCTTTACCGGAAATCAGGCCTATTATCCGTCCTTCAGTCATTACATTTAGGTTAAGGTACTCCTTCTTAATAAATCCAATCAGAGAGAAGTTGTTACTTCATAGAGTTTAAATTAGTTTGTCTCTAAGTAGTAACTATGTCAAAGTTTTGGATTTCAGCTGGAGCCATAGTGGCTATCGGATTAATCGCTATCATAGGAACAGTAACAGCTCAAGAAGTATTTTTTACAGATTTAGAAACTGAGTGCCGTTTTGATAGAGATGAAAGTGTTGATGTCACAGTAAGTGATGACAACGAGCTACAGTTTAACGGATACTTTCCTGTTCAGTCAACTTCAGCTGATGTTCGCTATGACTATGATAGAAGTGGAGATAGAATAGTACTCAATGTGTACGCTGATAATGATCAAGAACCTGAGAGTTTTAGAGACACTTGTTATGCATCCGGAGTTTATGAAGCATCATCGATTGAGTATGAAGGAAGATATACTGTAGTAGTACAGCATAACGGTGAAGAAGTAGATAGAAGAGTCATTAATTTCAGATAAAAAAATTAAATAGAGAAAAATTCAGGCCATTAAGGCCTCTAAAAAACTTTTTTGTTATTGATTTAAGCGATATTTTATTTCGCCTTCCTCCTTATCAACTTCAATTTTTTCCTCACGTGCGAGCCATCCTAGAGCCTGTTCTCTCATTGAATCATTGAGACGGGAAGTATAAGTCTTCAACTTAGTGGCGGTTGCTTCACCGTGTTGGTTCAATGCGTCATATACTTGTCCTGCAGCGTCTCCAACTTTTTCACGGTTTAAAGCTTCTGGAGTTTTTGATACTTCTCCTCTTTCTTGCTCTGCTTCAGCTACCTTAAGTATGGTCTCAAGAGCCACATCAGGAGAGACACTGATAGCATCAATACCCTTGTCCACTAGGAACTTTGCATAACCTTCGTGGGTACTTGGCGCGTCTCCACAAATCCCTACGTGAGCTCCGTTTCTGTGAGCTTCATTAATCAATTTAGACACAGAGTCCATTACTGCCGGATCTCGCTCATCAAATACCTCACTCAACTTGTCACTGTTACGATCTACTCCAAGAGTCAACTGCGTCAAATCATTAGTACCGACAGAGAACCCATCAAATACGTCTGCAAAAGCTTCTGCCTGAATAATGTTGGCAGGAATTTCTGCCATCACGTATACATCAATATCTCCTTGGTCAAGTCCATACTCCTTCATTTTAGCCCGCACATTCTTGCCTTCCTGAACTGTACGGCAGAATGGAACCATTACTACAAGATTATCGAGTTCAAGATCATCAACTGCAGCCCTCAAAGCCTTACATTCCAGTTCAAAAGCCTTTCCAAATTCTTCATCATAGTAACGTGATGCGCCCCTGAAGCCGATCATAGGATTAGCTTCATCTGGTTCATATTGTTCTCCGCCTTCTAGTTCAGCGTATTCATCAGACTTGAAGTCGCTCAAACGCACAACTACTTGATCAGGATAGAAAGCTGCAGCAATTTTACCTAGACCTGACCGTAAAGCTTCTACGTATTCATCTTCTCTTCCATCTTCAATAAGTTTTAATGGGTGCTCTCCAACATGGGAAGAAATAATGAATTCTTCTCTTGCTAGACCTACACCATTTACTGGTAGCTGAGCTACATGGAATACCTCACTTGGCTCTCCAATATTTACCTGTACATCTGTTTCTGTCTCAGGCACTCGTTCTAGATGGTGTTCCTCCACCTCAAAGTCTAACTGGCCTTCCCAGATTTTTCCTGTAGAGCTGCTGCAATCTACAGTTACTTCTTTTCCATCAGTTAGTTTTGAAGTAGCATTTTCCGTTCCAATTACTGCTGGAACACCAAGTTCACGCGAAACAATTGCCGCATGTGATGTTCGCCCTCCTTTGTTGGTTATAATAGCTCCAGCTTTTTTCATGATTGGCTCCCAATCAGGATCTGTCATGTCTGTTACAAGCACTTCGCCCTCATTGAACTGATCAATTTCTTTGGCTGAATTAAGCACATGAGCTTTCCCAGATCCAATTTTTGATCCTATAGCAGCACCTTCAAGTATAATACTTGATTCTTCCCTGAGTTTGTAATCCTCAATCACATTTTCATCCTTTTCTGCTTGCACAGTTTCAGGCCTTGCCTGTACAATATAAAGCTCCTTTGTTTCACCATCGAGCACCCATTCAATATCCATTGGCTTTCCATAGTGCTCTTCAATCCTTAATGCGTATTTAGCAAGTTCTTTCACCTGATTATCTGAAATACAAAGTCTCTCTCTATCACTCTTTGGTACTTTAACTTCCTTG